>CAXQGL010000037.1:0-66210 GCA_964223495.1 Candidatus Nitrosopumilus sp.
CAGTCGCGTCGCTCTTGCCTTTGAACTCCATGATCAGGCGGTCGCGCTGGTCGTCGTCCCAAGCATAGCTGGACTTGGAGCCCCGCTTGACGAGGTAAAGTGGCGGTGTAGCGATGTAGATGTACCCGTTCTCAATCAGCTCCTTCATGTGACGGAAGAAGAAGGTCAGGATGAGCGTCTCGATGTGGCTGCCGTCCACGTCAGCGTCACACATGATGACGATTTTGTGGTAGCGAAGCTTGCTGATGTTGAGTGCTCGCTCGTCCTCTTCCGTGCCCACTGTCACACCAAGGGCCGTGTAGATGTTCTTGATCTCTTCGTTCTCGAAGATCTTGTGGTGCATGGCCTTCTCAACGTTGAGGATCTTACCCCTCAAAGGCAGGATGGCCTGGAAGAGTCGGTCGCGGCCTTGCTTGGCCGTTCCACCAGCGGAGTCACCCTCGACCAGGAAGAGCTCGCACAAGCCCGGATCCTTCTCGGAACAGTCGGCGAGCTTGCCCGGCAGTCCGGATCCGCCCATGACCGTCTTGCGCTGGACCATTTCGCGGGCCTTGCGGGCCGCGTGGCGCGCCTGGGCGGCGAGGATGACCTTCTGAACGATGGTCTTGGCGTCGTGTGGATGCTCTTCGAGGTAGTCCGTGAGCATGTTCCGGACGGCCTGGGAGACCGCCTTGGTGACTTCCTTGTTGCCCAGCTTGGTCTTGGTCTGCCCCTCGAACTGGGGCTCCATGACTTTCACGCTGACGATGGCGGTCAAGCCTTCGCGGAAGTCATCACCGCTGATTTCGAACTTCAGCTTGTCAAGCATGCCCGAGGAATCGGCATACTTCTTCAGCGTATCCGTCAAGCCGCGGCGGAAACCACTGAGGTGGGTACCGCCCTCGTGGGTGTTGATGTTGTTGACGTAGCTGTGCAGGCTCTCGTTGAAGGAGGTGTTGTAGATCATCGCCACCTCGACGGGGATCTCCTCGACTTCACCCTCCATGTGGATGACCTCCTCGATGAGCTGTTCGCGGTTCTGGTCGATGTAGGTGACGAACTCCTTCAAGCCTGTTTCACTGTGGAACTTCTCGGTGGGGTGGTTGCCCTCCTCGTCCGTGGTGCGCTCATCCGTCAGGGTCAAGGTGATGCCCTTGTTGAGGAAAGCCAGTTCCCGGAGCCGTCGCGCGAGCGTATCGTAAGAGTACTCGAGGTTGTCCGTGAAAATCTCAGGGTCGGGCTGGAAGGTGACGGAAGTCCCGGTCCGATCCGTGGAACCGATTTCACGGGTGGGGTAGAGGGACTTTCCACGCTCGTATTCCTGTTCCCATTCCTTGCCATCGCGGTGAACCACGGCCCTGAGGTGCACGGACAGCGCATTCACGCAACTCACACCCACGCCGTGCAGGCCACCGGAAACCTTGTAGCTGTCCTTGTCGAATTTTCCGCCGGCGCCAATCTTGGTCATCACGACCTCCAGGGCGCTCACGCCTTCCTTCTTGTGCATGGCGACGGGGATGCCACGGCCATTGTCGTGCACGGTCACCCCATTGGTCTCCGTGATGGCCACATCAATGGTGTCACAGTGGCCTGCGAGGGCCTCGTCGATGGAGTTGTCGACCACCTCATAAACGAGGTGGTGGAGTCCCCGTGTGCCCACGTCTCCGATGTACATCGAAGGACGCTTGCGGACGTGTTCCATGCCTTCGAGGGCCTGAATGCTGTCCGCGCCATAATTGTGCTTCTGCTCGTCGCTCATCTCCGCGTTTTTCTACGTCCCACGAAAATAGCCCACAGGCCGCTGAAACGGGGTGTTTCAACCCCGCCAAAACGTCAGTGTTTTCAACACTTTTGCAGCTGTTCTAGGGTGTTTTCCACACCCTGTCCCCATGGAGAGGAATACGGCTTTTTCGGACGCGATCAGAAACGATACGATGCCATCATCATCACCATGAGACGTTGGGCGCCATATCCGTTGAAGATCTGGGTTGTTCCCAGGGGGCCTCTGGCATCCAAACCCAAGGAAAGTCGGGCGTTGTAACGGTATTCCACTCCGATGTCCAAGGCGGTGTAGGCGGGCAGTTTCCTCGCGCTGATGGTCTCGGACCCGCCAAACACGGCCCCCACGTCCTCCGCACCGGACTGGATGGGGTCGTCCGGATCGCCGATCTGGTCGAACGCCACCTTGGATGGGGCATATCGGGCGCCCACGATTTCAACGCCGGCCTCGAGGAAGAGCATCTCTTCGAGGTTCCATCGTCCCGATGCCGAGACGCGGGTCCTGGGTTGGTACCATGCGTAGGGTTGTGTTCCGGTGCCGTATGTGTGGAATTCTGCACGTGCGGTCAATTCCAGCGGACTCTGGCCTCGGTAGGTGGCCTCCCCGATGACACTGGCCACCGTCAGAGAATCGTAAGTGACTCCGAACCGTTGTCCGGCGCTGTCCGGTCCGGCTTCATTGACCCAATACTGGAATTCACGGTAGCGTGTCGTGCGCGCCTGGGCATTGAAGGCCAGATCGCGTGTGAGTTTGCCGCGCACGCCTCCATAGAGTTCCATGGCCCGGTTCGTGTTCATCAGGGCGCCATTGGCTGCCTCGGGACCGGCGTGGTAGGCGGCATTGAAGAAGGGGTTGGCCGCAACGATGTCATGGAAGGCGTTCCGCTGCATGCCACCGTCGACACCACCATAGGGAACGAAGACATCATCCAACAGTCTGAAGCGCACTTCCGCCATGGGATAGAAATGGAAGGCCTGGGCACCCCGGGCGTCAACCCACAATCCGGCACCGGCCTTGACCATGTAGGCGCCCCTTTCCTTCGTCACCGATGGCCTGATGCCGACCAGTGCCGAAGAGCGGCTGACGGCAGCAGCGGTGGAATCACCATATGCGTCCATGCGCGACCCCATGAAATGGGCTTCATAATCGAAATCATAGCGCGCCCCTTCCCGCCAGGTGTGGAGGTCTCCATGGAGTTCGAAGAGGTTCTCCCGACCGGGTTCTCTCAGGATTTCCGGTTGGAGGAGATGGCCGGGCAGGGGAGCGGGTCCCATGGAGAGCCGGGAATATGAAATGGAAAGGTCCCGGTGGACCTTGCTGCTGTCGCGTTCATGGTTCTGCAATTGGACGGAGGCCCCCATGCGTCTGTATGTCTGGCGTTCCGCCGGGACCTGGAAGAGACCATCCGAGGCCGCCGATAGGTCGAGGCCGTGCAGGCCCCACGCATCGCGTTCTAGAAAACCGGCCGCCGTGATGCTGCTCCGCTTGACGAACCTTCGGAAATAGCCGCTCAACGCATTCTTGGACCAGCCTTCATCCGCGGACAGGCTGTCCAATTGTCCCGTCGATCCCGCCGAACTTCTGTGGCGGAGTGACACACCCCACGCGCCTTGCCGGCTGCGGGTATCTCCGAGGTGGACCTCGAGCAGGGGAGAAGAGTAAATACCGAAACCGCTCCTCACATGACCCGCATACAGGCGGGGCAATGGCGCATCCATCTTGACCGCCACGGGGGCAATGGTGCGCGAGAGTGGGGCCGGCGCCGTGCGTTTGGCGATGGGGGCGTAGTCGATCACCGGCTTGTCGATGCCCAGGTCGATGGAACGCGGTGCATCGCCGGGTTTGTCCACCTCCCTCAGATACAGTTCCCGATCACCGACGAAGGTGACCTGAAGGCTGTCCTGCCCGTGGGTCTTGACGGTCAGGGCCGGAAGTACCAGGATGCTGGTGAATGCGCACGCCATCAAGCGCGTGCCGAGGAGATCCCTGTGGTTCATTCGCTGTCGGGATTGGTGTTGTTGCCGCTGGATGTGGTGTCCGTGGGAGATGGACTCGGCTGCTCGAGTTGTACGATGCGGTCGAGGAGGTCCATGCAGGCCTCCTGCACCCAGTCGATCTGGATGTTGGACTGGAGTTGTTCCACGGAACTCCGCGCCTGGAAATAGTCCTCCTGTGCGATGTAGGATTCAGCAAGCAGGAGAAAGCTGTGGAAAGACCAGTCGCTCCCACCTCCGAAACGATTGAGTTGGGCGAACACCTGCGCCTGGCAGCCCTCGGCATCTCCATCGGCCAGGGCCAGGGCGGCCAAGTGGTGTGTGGCTTCTTCGGCATGCGGCCCACCCTCGGCGAGGATGTCCAGGTCCGCCCTTGCCGCGGGGTCGCCGGCGTCGAGCAGGATGAGTGCCCGGTTGTAGTGCGCTGCCGTCCTGATGTCTTGTGGCGTCTCGCTGTCCTCGATGATGGGCCCCACATATTCGAGGACGGTTTCACCATCGCCGAGGATCCTGCTGCAGCGCATGATGCCGATGCGCGACTCGAGCACGTGGCGTTTCAGCACGGCCACCTGTTCCAGTTGCTGATAGTGCCCGAGTGCTTTCTCGATGTCTTCCCGATTGAAACGCATTGTGGCCGCCAGCACCAGTGCCGGTTCATGATAGTCACTCAACGGTGCCTCGATCACGCTTTCCAGCGCTTGCAGCGCACCTTCCTCATCGCCGGTGTCGAACCTGCACTGTCCGAGGTGGAACCGTGCGGGCAGGATTCGGATGCTGGAGGGGTACTTGTCGATGAACTGTTCCAATTTGGAAATGGCCGCATCGCACTCGCCCAGCAGTGCCAGGTCCTGTGCGGCGGCATAGGTGCGCTCGGCGATGTCATCCTCGGAGAGGCCCACCACATCGGGAAGGTCATCCAATTGGCCCCGCGCCACCAGGAGTGGCTCGACGAGCAGGAAGGCATCCTTGGTGACCTCGTCTTCCGGATAGCGCGTGCTGATTTCCTGCCAGAGGGCGAGCGCTTCGTCCTCTTTGCCCTGTTTGACCGCGATGAGTGCGAGGTCCACCAGGGCCTGTTTGGCAAAGGGACTGCCCGGCAATTCACTGCGGACGCGTTCGAATGCGGCTTTGGCATCGGCCATGCGGTTCCGTTCGATCTCCGCCTTGCCGATGGCGGTCAGGGCATCCCCCTTGAAGGTCGTTTCAGGGTGGGCGTCGATCAAGGCGGTCATGCCGGCCACCTCACCGGCCTGGTCGCCATCCAGACCCAAGCATCTGGCCCGCTGGAATTGTGTGTATTGCTGCTGGGTGGTTCCGGCCTCCAGGGCGTTGTCATACGCTGTGACGGCCCGTGCGTAATCCTTGTCGATGTAGAAGCAATCGCCGATGCGGAGGAGGGCATCGGATCGATGGCCTCCCGGCCCTGCACCAGCTCCCGTATCGGCATACTTGCGGAATGAGACCTGCGCGTCCCGGTATTTCCTCTGGCGGAACAGGGCATAGCCGGCACCGTATTCTCCCTCGTTGTACTTGCTCGAATTGAAGGCTCCGGGCGCGTTCAGGAAGGTGCGGTAATGGCTCAAGGCCTGGGCATCCCGATTTTCCTTCATGGCGATTTCTCCCTGCCAGTAGTGGCTTTCAGCGGCGAGGGTCGCATCCTCGGGAAAGGTCCGGCTGCGCCTCAGGAAGGCATCGGCTTCTTCCAGATCCTGGGCTTGGAAGAGGTCAACCGCGTGATTGAAGGCCAGTTTCTGGTACGCCATCTTCTCCCGCGGTGATTTCCGTTGGATGCGGTCGAGGGCGTCGAGTGCGCGGACGTGGTTCCGCGTGGTCAGATAGACATCGAGCAGGAAACCGTAGGCCTCGTCACGCCGAGGGCTGTCGGGGTATTCCTCGAGAAACTGCTCGAAGGCGGCGATGGCATCGTTGAATGGGTTGAAATCCGTCTCGAAGGCGAGTTTGGCGTGGTTGAACAAGGCATCCTCGCGGACTTCGAGATCGTGTTCCATGGTGGCGGCCTTGGCGAAGGCAGCCTGTGCCTTGGGCTTCTCATCCATGGCGAGGTAGGCCCGTCCCATGGTGTGCGTGGCGTACTGGTCCAAAGCCGTTCCACCTCCCGTGGCCCGCATCAATGCGGTGATGGCGCCATCGGGGTCGCCTCCCTGCAGGCGGCAGGTGCCCACGATGTAGCTGAACCCCGGGGTGCGTTCCTCTGCTTCCGCCGACTTCCATGCGGATTCCAGCAGGGGAGCGGCCCCCGTGCAGTCTCCTATGTGGAACATCGCTTCGCCGACGATGCGCGTCAATTCCTTGCGGTCCTGCTTCGAGAGGTTGTTGTCTTCCTCGAGCCATGCCGCTCCGCGCTCCGCCAGTTCCTCGTGACGTTCCAATCCGTAGAGGATCTGCCCTATGTACAGGGGGACGGCATCTTGGAAGGCATTGACCTGGCCCAATTCCTCGAATGAGGCGAGGGCCGTCGTCAACCGTCCTTCCGAGAATGAGATGTGGGCCAGGTAGTACCGGGCTGCCGACAGATAGGTCGGTTGTGCTTCGGTATCCTCGATGACCCGGAGCAGTTCTCCCCGGGCGCCTTCAAGGTCCTCCTGCTCGAAACGGGCGTGTCCGAGCTTGAAGTGGTATTCGGTGCGCATGGCCTTCGACAGCCTGCGGGGATTGAGTTCCTCGAATGCGGCGATGGCATTCTTCCACCGCTCCCGCCGGTACTGGTAGTTCCCCAATTCCCATTGCAGCTTCGGAACCCAGGTGGATTCCGGATGCGACTTGACAAACCGCTCGATCCGCCAGTCGGCATCCTTGTGGTACAGGAAAATGGCGCAGAGGGCGGCGCGGTACTCGGCCTCCACCGTCATGAGGGCTTCGCGCTCGCCCGCCGACCCGTCCGCCGCACTGCGGTCATGGACCCAGCGGTCGAACAGTTCCAGCGCCGCGGCGTATTGGTGGTGGTCGAAATGGTGCAGTGCACGTTCGAAGGCGGCCGGATCGCGTCTTTGGTCCCCTGTGATGACCTCACCCCCCACGAGGGCAGGGCCTTGGGCTTTGCAACATTCGGTGGGTGACAGCGCGACCATCAGCAGGAAAGCGCCTGCGAAGACGTGCCGGGACTTGAATGGGGCGAGGGGATGCGGAAACGGCATGGGAACGTGCATGGACAACGTGAAAATCGTCCGCACCTTGCCCTGTTTCAGGAGGTACCCCGCCTAATTATAAACGTTGGACCGACCGTAAATGCGAACGGGCGGCTCAGCCGGTCACCCTGAACTCTGTCCTGCGGTTTCGTGCCCGGCCCGACTCATTGTCATTGTTTGCGCGCGGACGGGTTTCCCCGTACCCCCGCGCCGTGATGTTTCCATCGGGAACGCCCTGTTGGATCAGGTATTTCCTGACGGCTTGTGCCCTTGCCTCACTGAGTTCCAAGTTGTCATCGTCGCTGCCCACGTCGTCGGTGTGCCCTCCAATCTCCACGGACAGTCCCGTGTCCGACAGGTATTCCGCAAAAAGATCGAGGAGCAGCAGACTGGCGCGACCGATTTCGGCGGATCCGGAAGCGTAATGGATGTCCTCGATCTCGAATGCGGCATTGACTTCATCGATGGAGCGCACGGTCAGGTCCGCTTCCACGAGGGCGGGTTCCTCCTCGTCTTTGTCGACCACAAGTCCCGCATTGAACGCGGCACCATCGGCCTTGGCAACGAGCATGACGTCTTCTTTCGCGGCAAGGTCGACCACCGCAGCAAAACCGCCATCATTGCCGACATCGATGGCCTGTGCCCTGCGACTCTGTGCGTAACGCAACTCCAGTTCTACGGGTTTGCCCGAAAGATCACTGCTGACTTCGAGTTGTCCGCGGACCACGACGGACGCGCGGGCGCGCACCGGATCCGGCAGGGTCCAGGTCATGATGTCCAGGCCCTGAGTCCCGGGTCTGCGGCTGGAGAAATAGGCCGTGCGTCCGTCCGCTGCCGTGATCAGGCCGTGCTCGTCCCCAGTGGTGTTCAGGGGCGTGCCCAGGTTGACGGGTCTCGACCATGCGTCTTCATCCGTCGGAGCCGCCGCGCTGTCCTTTCGGCTCATCCAGATGTCGTAGCCTCCACCACCTGGATTGCGGTTGGAGGCGAAATAGAGGGTGTGTCCATCGGGATGGAGGTAGGGCGCCTTGTCGCTGTACGGTGTGTTGACCGGGTGGGGCAGGAGTTCGGCGGCGCTCCAGGTGCCGTCCTCCTGCATCCGGCTGACGAGGATGTCGATGGACGGGTTGCCTTGCGTGTCTTCGGTGGTTCCGGGTCGGACTGCAGCGAAGTACAGCCACTGGCCGTCGGGACTGATGGCAGGTTGTGATTCCCAGCCATCCGGTGTGTTGAGTGCGCTCAAGGGTTCCGGCTCGCTCCAGAGGTAGATCTTCTCATCGCCCGTGTCATCCAGCAATTCGTACCGTGCAGCGAACAGATCGATGTTCTCGGGGTTGCCGGGTGTGGGGGTCTTGATGGCAAGCAAGAGCAGCCGGTTGTCCACCGAGATGGATGCCCCGCCATAGCCCGTGCTTCTGTTGAATGGATCCTCCATGGATTCCCCTGCTTCGAACGGTTCCGAAGGACCGGGTCTGCGTGACCAGGTGAAATGCTCAAAAGGTTTGCTGACGAGGTCTCCCTTCGCCTTTCGCTCCCCAGCGCGGGTGAAGAAGAGCAGTGTGCCGTCGGGGGACAATGCGGGCAGGTATTCCTGGTCCTTGGTTGCGACGCTTTCCAGCACGCGCGGTGCCGGGCTGTCGGCATGGGCGTTGTATTCGACCAGGAACTGGATTTCGGGCATTCTCGACCGGACCTCTTCGAGCCTTCTGTTCGACCTCGGGGAAAGGGGACGTCCCGTGAAGTACTCCCACCGGGTAAACCGGTCGAACCAATGCAGCGCATCCTCAAACTCCCCGCGGGCGAATGCGATCGATCCCAATGTGTACGGCAGTTCCTCATTGAATGCCGGACAGGCGTCGTGCACCGCTTCCAACAGGCTGCCGGCTTCCGACATTGAACCGGAACCGCGTCGTGCCTGATTGAAGACCAGCAGGCCGAGTTCGAATCTGGCGGAAATGGCCTCCTCCTGTTCATCGAGGGCGGATTCGAGGAAACCCCGGCGCTTCTCCTGGTCGTATTTGCGCTTGTCCGTGCCCCGCTCGATGAGCTTCACGGTTTTGGCATCCAGCTCGGGATTGCAGGGGTCCTCGTCCTGAGCACACGCATGGGGTGTCCACAGGATGACGAGTGCACCGAGCATGATGACGAACCGTGGCATGGATCAGGCGGCTTCTGCTGGGACTTCCAGTTCCTGTTCGCTGTGTGCGATGAGGGTTGAGACGGCCCCGTCGCCGGTGACATTGACCACGGTACGGCACATGTCCAGGATGCGGTCCACGGGGAAGATCAGGGCGATCCATGCGGGATTCAGGCCTACACTCTCGAGGACGATGATCATCAGGACCAGACCGGCACTGGGTACGGCGGCCGCACCAATGGATGCGAGCGTGGCGGTCAGGACGATGACGGCTTGTTGGGCCAGGCTGAGGTCCACCATGTGGAATTGGGCTAATGAAACGACGGCGACCGCCTGATACAACGACGTGCCGTCCATGTTGACCGTCGCTCCGATGGGCAGGACGAAGCTGGTGGTCCTTTCCGAGACGCCGATTTTGTTGCGGACGCAATCCATGGTGACGGGGAGGGTGGCCACGGAGCTCGAAGTGGAGAATGCCGTGATCTGGGCGTCCCGCATGCCTGACATGAATTGCTTGTAGCCCAACGGCTTGACCAGCATTGCGACCAGCGAGGGGTAGAACAGGAAGACCATGATGGCCAAGCCGAGAACCACGACCAGGCTGTATTGGAGCAGGTATTCGAGCAATTGGCGGAACATTTCCGGATCGCTTCCCGCGGCGTTCACGATCTGGCCTGCCATCAAGGCAAAAACGAAGATGGGCATGGCTTTCATGACCACCCAGACCATGCGCACGAAGACTTCGTTGAGTCCATCCACCGCCTTCATCAACGGGGCCGCCTGTTCTTTCGGCATGCCCACCAGCACCACGCCGAAGAACACGGCGAAGAAGATGATCTGTAGCATGGACATGTCGGCCAGCGACCTGAAGATGTTCGTGGGCACGACATCGACGAGCGGTTGCAGTGGGCCGGAGGATTTGGTGCGCTCCGCCTTGGTCAATTTGTCCTTGACCCAGTCATTCATGTCGACCTGTTCTCCGGTGATGCGCGCCACCTCGTCCGCAAGGGTGGGATCGGTGCGCAGCGAGATGTCATCGAGCACCTGGATGCCATTGGCGTCCCGCCACAGTTCATAACGGATCCGGTTGGATTCGAGGAGGTCGTCCGATACCCTCGCCCCCGGTTGGAAGAGGTTGACCAGTACGAGTCCGACCACGACGGCCGTCATCGTGGTCAGGAGGTAGGTGACGATGGTCTTGACGCCCAGCCGGCCCAGTTTGGCCGGGTCCCCGAGGCTCGCCACACCTGAAATGATACTGAAGAGAACAAGGGGTACTGCTATGAGCTTCAGTACATTGATGAATATATCGCCAAAGGGTTTGATGTAGTCGACGGTGAAATCATTCCATCCGAATGTGATGGACATCCAGGCGTAGAGTACACCGACCGCGAGGCCGATGAGGACTTGCCAATGCAGGGCGAGGCGCATGGGGTACGGGGGTGTTTGTTGCGATCGGTTCGGAGCCGCAAGCTAAGGTTCAGAGGCGCGCGCTCCGCTGTCTCAAGGCGTGGTCGGCCAGGACCAGCAGGACCATGGCTTCCACCATGGGGACGGCGCGGGGCAGTACGCAGGGATCATGTCGGCCCTTGCCGGACATGGTGGTCGGGTTGCCGTCGCGGTCCACCGTGTCCTGCTCCGCGACGATGGTGGCCACCGGCTTGAAACCGATCCGCAGGACGATGTCTTCTCCGTTGCTGATGCCGCCCTGGATTCCGCCGCTGTGGTTGGTCGCCGTCCGCACCTTGCCCGCCTCATTGGTGAAGCGGTCGTTGTGTTCGGATCCGCGCATTAGGGTGCCGCTGAATCCGCTGCCGAGTTCGAGGCCTTTGACGGCGGGCAGGCTCCAGAGCGCCTTGGCGAGGTCGGCGTGCAGTTTGTCGAATACGGGCTCGCCCCATCCTGCGGGGATGTTCCGGGCCACGACGACGACGCTGCCGCCGATGGTGTCGCCCGCCTTCTTGACCTCGAGGATGCGCTCCTCCATCCGCCGGGCCGTCTCCGGATCCGGGCAGCGTACGGGATGCGCGTCAACGGCTTCCGGTTCATGATAGGCTGGTGGATGGGGGACGGCGATGTCCTGCACCCGTTCCACATAGGCCGATACTCCCGGTGTGGGTTCGGCAGGAGACCGTTGCTCGAGGAATTGGCGGGCTATGGCTCCGGCCACCACGCGTGCAGCGGTTTCCCTTGCACTTGCCCGGCCTCCACCGCGGTGGTCGCGGAATCCATACTTGGCATCGTAGGTGAAGTCCGCATGGCTCGGCCGGTAGCGGTCCTGATTGTGGCTGTAATCTGCGCTGCGGGCGTCGTCGTTCGGGATGGTGAACCCGATGGGGGTGCCCGTGGTCCTGGCCTCGAAGAGGCCAGAGAGCAGCTGCACCCGGTCTGCCTCCTTCCGTGCGGTGGTCAGCTTGGACTGGCCTGGCTTCCGGCGGTCCAATTCCTGCTGGATGCGGTCCAGGTCGATGGCGACCCCTGCGGGAACCCCTTCGAGAACGCCGCCGAGGGCGGGGCCATGGGATTCGCCGAAAGTGGTGAGTCTGAGGGCTTGTCCGAATGCGCTTCCAGGCATGTTGCAAAGGTACGGGTGGACAGTCCGTTCCGATGTGCGACCTTGGGGCGCATGGAAGGTGGTTTTGCAAAGGGCCGGTTGCTGATCAAGGACATCGGCTGCCTTGTCGGATTTGGCGCTTCCGCCCCGGGCAAACTGGCGGGGGATGACATGCGGAGGTTGCCGGTGATGGAGGATGCCTGGCTCGCCATCGAGGATGGCCGCGTGCTCGACGGGGGACCGATGTCGGGTTTCCCCGGCATCACCGATTGGAATGGTCTTGAGGTCCTGGAGGCAGCAGGACGCTGTGTACTGCCTGCGTGGGTGGACAGCCATACCCACCTTGTCCATGCGGCCTCGAGGGAAACGGAATTTGTGGACCGCATCCGGGGGCTCAGTTACCAGGAGATTGCGGCCCGGGGCGGGGGCATCCTCAACAGCGCCAAGGCCCTGAGGGAAATGTCCGAGGATGCGCTGTTCGACGTTTCGCTCGAGCGGTTCGAGCGGATGATGGAGATGGGGACGGGGGCCATCGAGATCAAATCGGGCTATGGACTTGACCTGGACAGTGAACTGAAGATGCTGCGCGTCGCACGGCGGCTCGGGGCACTCGAACGCATTCCGGTCAAGACGACTTTTCTCGGTTGCCATGCTGTCCCCGAAGGATGGCCCGACACCATGTCGTACGCCCGGTACATGGTCAAGGAGGTCCTTCCGGCCGTGGTGGAGGAGGGTCTCGCCGATCACGTGGACATCTTCTGCGAGGAAGGGTATTTCGGCATCGATGAGACCCGATTGCTGCTGGAGGAGGCCAGGCTGCGGGGCTTGCCCGCGAAAGTCCACGTGAACCAGTTCAAGGCCTCTGGTGGCGTTGCCCTGTGCGTGGAATACGACGCCTTGAGCGTCGATCACCTCGAGGTGCTGCGTGCGGAGGATGTGGCGGAACTTGCCACAGGATCCACGATGCCGGTTGCGCTTCCCCTGTGTTCGCTCTTCCTGGATCTGCCTTTCACCGAGGGCAGGGCCCTTGTGGACGCTGGATGCGCTTTGGCCATTGCGACCGACTTCAATCCGGGCTCCGCGCCTTCCGGGAACATGCATTTGGCAGCATCATTGGGGTCGATGAGGATGGGGTTGGAGCCGGTCGAGGCCTTGGCGGCTGCCACGACCAACGGTGCTGCGGCGCTCGGGATTGAGGACCAGGTGGGTGGATTGGGGGTTGGCCAGGAAGCGAGTCTGATCGTCACGCGCCCCCTGCGCTCCGTGGAAGAGGCCATTTATGCCTTTGGAGATCCCATTGCCGAACGCATTTTGCTGCGTGGACATTGGGTGAAATGAACCCTTCGTATCTTCAAGGGTTGCTCTGTTGCGTCCGAAATGGGCCAAAACCGCCTTCAGTGAAACACACCGTCCGCCATAGCATCAGCTTTGCCGTCTTGATGGCGCTGTGTGCCGCGTCGCCGGGGCAAGAGCCCCAATTCGTGGATCACAGCGACGAGGCCGGAATCCTCGGGAATTACCTGAACCATTCGGCTTCCGTTGCGGATTATGACCTCGATGGGGACCTGGACGTGTACATCGGAAGCCGTCTCGCGCCCAATACGCTGTACCGCAATGAAGGCAATGCCGTGTTCGTCCCGGTCGTGGCCGGTGTGGAAGACGGCGGTTTCACCATGACCACGTTATTCTTTGATTATGACAATGATGGCGATCCCGACCTGCTGAGTTGCAACACCGGCGATGTCAACCGGTTCTGGCGCAACGATGGCGGCAGCTTTACGGATGTGACCGATGAACTCGGTCTGGGCCAGGAATCCCAATGCAGGAGTGCCCATGCGGCAGACATCAACCTAGACGGCTGGCTGGACCTCTACATCGTCAATATGAACGAGCCCAATGCCTTCTGGCTTTCGGATGGTGAAGGTGGTTTTACCGATGGATACCTGTCTTCAGGAGCGACCGACAATCTCATCGGGATGGGGGCCCTGTTCCTGGACATCGAGAATGACGGCGACCTCGATCTGTACCTCACGCACGATGCCAATCAGCCGAACAAGCTGTACATCAATGACGGTGTGGGCAACTTCACCAATGAGGCCGAAGCGTGGGGGTTGGACCTGGCCGCACAGGGCATGGGGGTGGACGCGACCGACCTGGACCACGATGGATATCTCGATCTGTACATCTCGAACAACCTGCCGAACGACCTCTTCATCAATCCTGGTGCCCAGCCTGATCCTGCGAATCCCTTGATGTTCACGAACATCACGGAGACTGCGGACGTGGGTGATTTCGGCATGGGTTGGGGCACCGCCTTCATCGACCATGACCACGATGGGGAGCGCGACCTGTACGTGGCCAACGAGTATTTCTTCTCGCCGTACCCGAACCTCCTGTATCACAACAACGGGGACTTGACCTTTACCGACATCGCCCCTGGAGATGCTGTCGAGAGTCCGTACAGCGGATACGCCACGGTGGTGGCCGACTTCGATGTCAACGGTACGGAGGATCTGCTGGTCGTGAATACGCTGGTCGGGGCCAACCCCGGTTGTCAGCTCTTCCTGAACATGGATACGGTGCACCATTGGATTGGCTTCGAACTGGAGGGTGTGGTGTCGCCAAGGGACGCGGCAGGTGCCCGGGTGGTGGTGCATTCGGGACCGGACTTCCATCGCACGGATGCCTCTTTCATAGGATACAGCTACAGCTCCAGTGGACCTTTGACATTCAACTTCGGTCTGGGTGACCGGACCGAAGTGGATTCGGTGGAGGTCTTCTGGCCGAGCGGCATCCGCACCGTGGAACTGAACCCGGCGATCGATGCGTATCACATCCTGCTGGAGACCCCGTGCTTTGGCCTGGATCCCACACTGGATTGGCCGGAGGAGGCCCTGCTTTGCCCGGGAGATTCCATCTTCCTGCAGGTGCCTGATGGTTGGGAGGCATCCAGTTGGACTTCGGGTGAAGACCACCCGCTGGGTCGGGCCTTCACCACTTCAGGGGTGGCGCAAGCCTTGCTCACCAATGGTGGTTGTACCGTGCTGTCCCCAGCGGTTGAGGTCGTCGTCGTGGATGCCGTACCTCCGGTCATCGAACTCGATGGTCCCGAGCGGTTCTGCTCAGGAACTTTGAGGCAATTGACCGTTCCCGGACCGCAGGTGGACATCCAATGGTCCAATGGCATCGCGGCCGACACCCTGTATGCGGCATCGAGCGATACATTGACCGTGACGACCACGAACATTTGCGGGCACATCGACACCAGTGATCCCGTCATACTGCGCGGATTCGAAACCCCTTCCGAACCCATCGTGCCGGTCGGCCTGGCCGTGACGGGAACGACCTACACCTTCGAACCCATTCAGCTCGAGGGAGAACCCCTGCGTTGGTATGCACCGTACGGGGTCACGGCAATGGCCGATCTGTTGGCGGGCACGACAAATCAGGTCGGACCGTTCATACTCGAAGGGCCTACGCTGACGACCGCACCACTCGGTGCGACCACCGGATGGTGGGTGCGTGCCATGGGCCGCAGGGATGTGAGGACCGCCCAGGGTGGAAAGGAAACAAGTTCCTCGGGGGGGTTCATCGCTTCGGATACATATGGACTGGCATTCGACGCCCACGAGGACATGGTTGTGGAGAGTGTCAAGGTCAGGGCTGAAATGCCGGGTTTGAGGGTCATCCGATTGATGTCCATACAGGCCGATGTGTTGGCGGAAGCAACGGTCATGCTGTCTCAGGGTTGGAATACGGTGGAGTTGGGATTTGCCGTGCCGGAAGGCGAGGGTTACCGCCTCATGGCAGAAGGGTCGAATGTCAACCTGTGGAGAGACAACGTCGCCGGGGAATTGGCCTATCCCTATGCGCTCGGATCGATCGGGACCATCACGGGGACCACGATTCCCAACGCCGCCGGCCTGGGCTACTACTACTTTTTCTATGACTGGGTGGTCTCTTCCCAACCGCTTGAGTGCGAGAGTAATCCTGTCGCAGCCCTCGTGGAAGTGGTGGATGTCATTCCCGGCTGCACTTATGCATTTGCTGCGAACTACGATCCCTCGGCTTCACTGGATGATGGGAGTTGCTTTCTGGCAGGGTGTCTGGACCCCACTGCAATCAACTACAACCCGGATGCAGTCATAGACGACGGCAGCTGTGCCGTACAATGCACCAACGACGCCAATGGCGATGGCCAGATCGGGGCGCCGGATTTGTTGACATTGCTTGCCGCATGGGGCAGTGTCTGCGAGTGAAATCGGCTTAGTTTTCCGGACGTAAACACCTGAATCATGTCCGTTCGCCTGATCGAGTGCGTCCCGAATATTTCCGAGGGTCGTGACCGCGCAAAAATCAACGCCATTGCTGCCATCGTCGAGACGGTGGAGGGGGTCCGACTCCTGGACGTCGACCCGGGAAGTTCGACCCACCGCACGGTCATCACCTTCGTTGGCCCCCCCGAGACCATCGTGGAGGCTGCTTTCAGGCTCATCCGCAAGGCGTCCGAACTCATCGACATGTCCAAGCACCAAGGGGAGCACCCGAGGATGGGGGCCACCGATGTCTGCCCGTTCGTGCCTGTGGCGGGTGTCACGATGGAGGATTGCAAGGCCGCTGCCCATGCGCTGGGTAAACGTGTCGGGGAGGAGTTGGGCATTCCCGGCTATTTCTACGAGGAGGCCGCCATGACGCCGGAGCGTCGGAACCTGGCCCACTGCAGGAAAGGGGAGTACGAAGGGCTGGAGAAGTTGTCTTCGCCCGAATGGAAGCCCGATTTCGGTCCGGCGGAATTCAATGATGGGGCCCGGCGCACCGGCGCCACGGCCATCGGAGCGCGGGACTTCCTCGTCGCCTACAACATCAACCTGAATACCACGTCCACCCGCCGGGCCAATGCTGTCGCTTTCGATTTGCGGGAAAATGGAAGGGTGAAGCGGGAGGGGGGACTGACCGGAAAGGTCGTCGAGGACGCGGATGGAAACCCCGTACGTGAACCGGGCATGCTCAAATGCGTCAAGGGCATCGGTTGGTACATCGAGGAATACGGCATTGCACAGTTGTCGCTCAATCTGACCAACATTTCAGTCACTGCGGTCCATACGGCATTCGATGCGGCCTGTGAACGGGCCATTGCACGGGGGATGCGGGTGACGGGTAGTGAGATCGTGGGGTTGATTCCGAAGCGGGTGCTGATGAATGCTGCGGATCATTACCTGCGGAAGCAGGAGCGGAGCCTCGGCATTTCCGAATCGGAGAAGGTCAAGGTGGCGGTCAAGTCTTTGGGGCTCGATGACCTCGCACCGTTCGATGCCCGGAAGCGGGTCATCGAATATCTGCTCGAGGATGCAGGGGGAGATACGGCTCCCTTGGCCGGGATGACCCTGACCGGATTTGCCGAGGAGACTTCGCGTGAGTCGCCGGCGCCCGGAGGAGGTTCCATCGCGGCTTATGTGGGGGCACTCGGGGTGTCGCTGGGCACCATGGTCGCCAATCTCAGTGCGCACAAACGGGGATGGGATGACCGCTGGTCCACTTTCAGTGATGTGGCCGAGCGTGGTATGGTGCTGCAGCGCCGCCTGCTCGCCCTGGTCGACGAGGACACCGCAGCCTTCGATGCCATCATGGCGGCATTCGGGATGCCGAAGGGGAATGAGGCGCAGAAGGCGGAGCGCAAAGCCGCCATTCAGTCCGCGACCCTGGGGGCGATGGAGACGCCGCTGGAAGTGGCGGAAAGGGCCTTGGAGTCCATGGCGATCATGGCGGAAATGGCAGCGCACGGAAACCCCAACAGCGTGACAGATGCGGGGGTCGGTGCCCTGTGTGCCCGGACTGCGGTGCTGGGTGCGGTCATGAACGTCAGGGTCAATGCCGCAGACCTTGCGGATCGAGAAAAGGCGGATGCCATGTTGGCGCGATGTGCCGAGTTGGAGACCGAGGCGGAGCGTCAGGAGCGGATGGTGCGCGACCGGGTTGCGGCCGTGCTGGCAGGCTGATGCGATGGGTACGGGAAGCCTTCAGGCCTCCGTTTCCTCCTGTTCGGCGTTGATGGCCTTGTTGATGGCCTTGGCGAGTTGTTCTACGCGGCGCGCGTCGACGGGGTAGATTTCGCCCTCGAACCATCGCCCCTCGTGGGCCACACCTGCACTGTGCCTTGCCGATGCGCGGAAGCAGGACAGTCCCGCGGTCCACATGCGGCCCGCCCCGCTGGGCAATACTGCGCCCGAAGCGTAAATGTCGAAGTCCGCCGAGGCCTGCCATGCCACCAGCTTTTCATGGCCTTTGATGGCATTGCTTGCGCCTGCGCTGGAAGCCAATGAGGCGATGGGCAGGGCGGCGATATTTTCGAAATCCATGTCCGGTTTCCGGGCGCTGTCGAGGGCCCGGTTCACCATGATGTGCCCGCCACCGAACCGATGGATGGCGGTTTCAATGAGGTCGATGTCGAAATTGAGATGGCCGTCCAAACCTCCGATGAGTACCTGTGAAGCGCCTTGTGCAATGCACCATTCGGCGTCGTGAAGGATGATTTCCCTTTCCGAGGCACTGTAGACGAGATGTCCTTCGCGCGGGCGCAGGGATACGATCACGGGCAGGTCCGTGGCTTCAATGCAGTGTTTGATGGTGCCGGGAGAGGGGGTGACGCCCCCTGTCGTGTAGCATCCCGCGATTTCGATTCTGGTCGCACCACCCCTTTGCGCGCGGGACACATCACCGGGTGTGCTGCAGATGATTTGAAGATCGAAAGGTTGCTCCATTCAGGTGTTGCAAAGATAGGGGGGGAACCTCCGGAAACGACGAAGCCGGCTGTATGGCCGGCTTCGTCGTGGTGTGCAACATGGATTACTTGGCTGCCTGATAGGAGCGCTTCTCCTTGATGCGGGCCGACTTTCCGGTCAGGCCGCGGAGGTAGTAAATCCGTGCACGGCGCACCTTGCCCACCTTCATGACCTCGATGCCTTCGAGGAAGGGGCTGGCGATGGGGAACACGCGTTCCACACCCACACCGGAAGCCATCTTCCGAACGGTGAACGTGGCGGTAGGTCCCTCGCCTCGGCGCTGGATGACGGCGCCCTGGAACACCTGCGTGCGCTCCTTGGAGCCCTCCTTGATCTTGTAGCTCACCTTGATGGTATCACCAGCCTTGAACTCGGGCCATTCCTGAACGGGGACGAGCTGCTGGGCAATTTGACGAAGACGGTCCATGACGCGTGGGGATGAAATAGGTCCGTTGAAACGGGGTGCAATATTACGACATTTCACGCCTCGTCCAACAGGTCGGGGCGAAGTCGTTTTGTGCGCTCCAAGGCCTGTTCCATCCTCCATTGGTCGATTTCCGCATGATGGCCTCCGAGCAGGACCTCCGGGACGGTGTGACCGTTCCATTCTGCGGGCCGTGTGTACACCGGGGGCGCGAGTAGCCCATCCTGGAAACTGTCGGTCAGGGCGCTCTCTCCATCCCCGATGGCGCCCGGGACGAGGCGGACGATGGCATCGGCCAGGACCGCGGCGGCGAGTTCCCCGCCGCTCAGGACGTAGTCGCCGATGCTGAGCTCGAGGGTGATCACGTGGTCGCGGATGCGCTGGTCGATGCCCTTGTAGTGGCCGCACAGCATGAGCAGATTGCCGGATAGGCTCAGCTGGTTGACCCGTGCTTGGCCCAGTCGCTCCCCGTCTGGTGTGAGGTAGATGACCTCGTCGTAGTCGCGTTGGGACTTGAGGTCGGCGATGGCGTCGACAATGGGTTGGATGGCCATGACCATTCCGGCGCCCCCGCCGAACGGCGTGTCGTCGATCTTTCCGTGCTTGTCGGTGGTCCACTTGCGGATGTCGTGGACCTCGACCTCCACGACCCCTGCCTTCCGGGCGCGCCCCACGATGCTTTCGCTGAAGGGGCCATGGAGCAGGTCGGGCACGGCGGAAAGGATGTCGATGCGCATCGGATCAGTACTGGGGATGGGCGGGCGCGTTGTCGAGGATTTCTTCGATGCGGGCCATGACGTCTTCCGTCAGCAATGGAACGACCGCTGGTGCGCCGAGGTTCTCCTCGAGTTGCTCGGGTTTGGAGGCCCCGAGTAGGACCGTGGAGACGTCCGGATTCTTGAGGCACCAGGCCAAGGCCAGCTTGGGCAGGGTGGTGCCGAGGTCTCCGGCGAGGTCGCCCAGGCGCTCCACCTTGGCGAGGTTCTTTTCGTTGAGCACGATGTCGGCCAGCCAGCTCAGCTCTTCGCGCTTCAGGCGCACATCGGCGCCGGCGCCCCGGTTGTATTTGCCGGTCAGCAGGCCGGACGCGAGGGGGCTCCAGATGGTGGTGCCCAGGCCCACCGTGCGGTAGACGTCCTGGAATTCGGCCTCCACCTTGCGGCGCACGAACATGTTGTACTGCGGTTGCTCCATCACAGGTCCGATGAGGTTGTGCCGCTCCGCAATGCGGTGGGCGTCCATGATTTCCGCAGCGCTCCATTCGCTGGTGCCCCAGTACAGGACCTTGCCCTGCTGAATCAGTTGGTGCATCGTCCAGACCGTCTCCTCCATGGGGGTCTGCTTGTCCGGCCGATGACAGAAGTACAGGTCGAGGTAGTCCACCCGCAAGCGCTTGAGTGCATCATGGCAGGCCTCGACCACGTGCTTGCGGTGCAGGCCGCGCTGGGTGGGCAGCTTGCCGCCGGCACCGAAGAACACCTTGGAGGACACGCACCAGGTGTCGCGCGGCCAGTCGCGCTGGGCCAGCAACCGGCCCATGACCTCTTCTGAAGCCCCGTCGGCGTAGGTCTCCGCATTGTCGAAAAAGTTGATGCCGGCATCGTAGGCCATGTCGAGCAGGCGACCACTGGTGCCGTCTTCGATTTGATTGCCGAATGTGATCCAACTGCCAAAGGAAAGTTCGGAGAGTTGCAATCCGCTGTTGCCGAGCCTGCGGTATTCCATGGCGGCGAAGTTACGGGGCACGATTATGGAACATGGGGGGCTCAGAAACTGTAACTTGGGCGGGCCGGCAATGCTCCGGCTCCCCATCACTTTCCGCCCCATGGACAACACGCCTTACACCTCGGCCGTGGCCCGGCCGTTCGAGGTCTACAACAGCATTTTTCTGACACTGCCCCTCGATGGCATCCGCCGAACGGGCGTGCAGGTGCCGGTTTTTCAGGAGGAGTGCCGCCGGGCATTGGAGGCAGGAGGCTCCCCCATGGAGATCGTGGAGCGCCATTTCAGCCAGTTGAACCTCAAAGGCGAGGGCAGGGTCGGGTTTCTGTTCAGGCTCATCCAGTATATCGAGCGTCAGGTCGTGCTCGTGGACGCCCTCGAGGATGCGCGGTATGAACGCCTCAATGATCTGCACGGCCCGGAGTCACTCACAGGGCTGTTGCCCCGCATCCGGCGGCGTGGCCTCGGTGATGCCCTGAAGCAGGCCATGAGGGAGCAGCGCGTCCGCATTGTGCTCACCGCACATCCGACCCAATTCTACCCCGGTTCGGCATTGGGCATCATTACGGATCTCACACAGGAAGTGCGCCATGGAGACCTCGAAGCAGCAGGTGATCTGTTGCACCAGCTCGGACTCACGCCATTCTTCCAGGCGCAGTCTCCTACGCCGTATGACGAGGCGGTGCGCCAGGGTTGGTACCTCGAGCACGTATTCTATCCGGCACTTCCGTCACTCGTGATGCGGATTGCCTCTGCTTCCGAGGTGGAGCCGCTCAAGGTGGCCGAGGCTTTCGATATCGGATTCTGGCCCGGTGGCGACCGCGATGGCAATCCCTATGTGGATGCGTCCACGACCCTGAGGGTGGCCTCCCGATTGAGGCTGATGCTCCTTCGGTGCTACCGCAGGGAATTGAGGGCATTGCGTCGCCGGATCACCTTCAAGGGTGTGGAGGGTATGCTGGATGCCGTGCAGTCACAGGTGGAGGGCGCGCTCCTCTCCTCCGATGTGGTGTTCGATGTCGAGGGCGCCTTGTTGGCACTTCAAGAAGTGGTGCGGCGTGTGCGTGGGGATTATGGCGGCCTCCATGTCGCCGAGGTCGAGCGTTTGCAGGTCGCTTTCGTGCTCTTCGGGCGTCACTTCGCATCCTTGGATGTCAGACAGGACAGCCGGGTGCTGCGTCGTGCGGCAGAAGCCATGGGCATCCAGGGAGATGATGTGGCCCGATTGATGGCCACCGAATCGGTCGGGTCGAGGGCGGGCATCGAGGATGAGGTCGAACGCGATGCGCTCGAGGTGATGTCCTCCATTCAGGACATCCAGGCGTCGAACGGGGAGGCGGGTTGCCATCGTTTCATCATCAGCAATTGCCGCGGGGCTTCCGATATCGCCCGGCTCTACGCCATGGCGCGTACGACGTTCAAGGATGGCCATGTCCCGCTGGACCTGGTGCCCCTGTTCGAGACGGTGGATGACCTCGCCGCGGCGCCGGAAGCCATGCGCCAGTTGCTTTCGAACCCTGCCTATCGCGCCCACGTGGCCGGGCGCGGGGACCGGCAGACCGTCATGCTGGGCTTCAGTGACGGCACCAAGGATGGTGGTTACCTCAGGGCGAACTGGTCCATCCACCAGGCGAAGGAGACCGTATCCAAGGCCTGTGCCGAAGCGGGTGTCGAGGTCGTGTTTTTCGACGGCCGCGGAGGTCCGCCGGCGCGGGGTGGGGGAAATACCCACCGCTTCTACGCCTCACTGGGTCCTGATGTCGCCACCCGCGAAGTACAGACGACCATCCAGGGCCAGTCCATCAGTTCCAATTTCGGCACGCCCCTGAGTGCCGGATACAACCTGGAGCTGCTCTACACCGCAGGGTTGCAGCATCGCCTCATCGATCCCGAGGAGGCCCGGTGGACAGCGGACCAGCGCGCATTGATGGACCAGCTTGCGGAGCGCAGTTATGCCGAGTACAATGCGCTCAAGGCACGGCCGGAGTTCATGGATTACCTCTCCACCTATGGTACGCTCAAGTATTACGGGGAGACGAACATCGCGAGCCGGCCCACGAGCAGGAAGAAGAGCGGACCGTTGACCCTCGACGACTTGAGGGCCATTCCCTTCGTTGGTTCATGGAGCCAGCTCAAGCAGAACGTACCGGGGTTCTTCGGAATCGGCACCGCATTGGAACAGCTCGAAAAGGAGGGAAGGCTGGAGGAAGCGGCCGCACTCTACAGAGAGCAGCCGCTGTTCGCCGCCTTGGTGGAGAACAGCATGCAGAGCATGCGGAAGTGCAATTTCAATCTGACCGCGCATCTGGAGTCCCACCCGGAATTCGGTGCGCTCTGGCGCACGGTGCGGGATGAGTACGTGCGGACCCACCGCCTGCTCCTCGAGATTACCGGTCAGCAGCAGCTCATGGAAAGGTCCCCGGACATTGCGGCTTCGATCGATTTGCGCGAGTCCATCATCCTGCCCTTGCTTGTCATCCAACAGGCCGCGCTGCAGTGGATCGATGGTCAGGGCGACGCTCCGGCTCCGCCGGAGGTGCTCGAGAAACTGGTGGTGAGGAGCATGTTCGGCATCGTCAATGCCGGACGCAACGCGGTTTGACCCACCTTTTCCTCAGGTCCGGGCAGACATGAAAAGCCCCGCCGAAGAGGCAGGGCATTTCTGATGGGTTCGGCAGGGGATCAACGCCCCTTGGTGTCCTGGGGCCTTGCCTGGTCCTTGGGTGGGTCCTGCATGGGGTCCTTGGCTTCATCCTTGGCGGGTTCTGGCCTGGCCACCACGAAGTCAATCTCGTCGATGAGGTTCCGTGCACCGGCCATCTTGTCGATGACCCACATGACATAACGGATGTCCACACTGATGGTGCGCTGCAATTCCGGTTCGAAGGCGATGTCACCGCTCATGGCTTCCCAGTTGCCGTCGAATGCGAGGCCGATGAGGTCACCGTTGCCATTGAGTACGGGGCTTCCGGAATTTCCTCCCGTGATGTCGTTGTTCGAGATGAAGCACAGGACGAGGTTCCCGTCTTCGTCGGCATAGCGCCCGAAGTCGCGCTGGCGCAGGAGGGACTCCAATTGGCCGTCGACAATGAATTCGGGGTTGGTGTTGTCCTTTTTCTGGAGGATGCCATCCGACGTGGTGACGAAATCGTAGTGCACGGCATCCGCGGGGTCGTAGTCCCCCACCTTTCCGTAGGTGAGCCTCATGGTGGAGTTGGCGTCAGGGTACCACATCCTGTCGGGGTTCATTTCACGCAGCCCAGCGGTGAGCAGGCGGTATCCCTCGTCGTATTTGGACTGCTCGGGAGAGGCGAAGTAGCCCCGATAGGTTTCGATCAGGCTCATCGCCGCCGCCACGGCCAGGTCCTTTTCCAGGGCCTTTTCGTCGGGTGCGTTGATGAAGGCTTCGAAGCGGTCCGGGTCGGTGAGGAAACTCTTGGGATACATCTTGTCCGCATAGCGCGCGAAATCGCCCTTGTACTTGTCGCGGACCGTTGCGAAGAACGACGGCTGCTGGTCCGGGGCGATGTCGTTCATGTATTTGGTCATCAATTGGATGAACAGGTCACGGTCGGTGTCCTGATCGTAGTCCTTGAAGAAACCATCCGCACGTCCACGAAGGCTGGCAGCTGCTGCTGCCGCGCGGTCCGCGTCTTCACTGAAGAGCCCTTGCGCCCCCATGCCTACGCGGAACGCGAAGAGCATCAAGTCGCATCCGATGAGTCCCGCCTCCAGGGAGTACACCTGTCCCTTGACGGAGGCATCGGTGTTCTCGTAGTAGGTCTTCAACAGGTTGATGGCCCTTCCGTACTCGTCCTTGCGTTCGACCGAGTTGCCGATCCACGCGGTGAATTCATCCTCCAATGCCTTTTTCTTGCTGTAGACATCGAGGGCACGGAGGCCCTTGGATTGTCCGATGTAGTACTTCCAGTAATTGGCCGTCTGGGCATATTTGGCGGCATATTGGATGCGGACGGCCGGGTCGGCGTCCATGTGGGTCTTCATGGTCTTCAGCTTGAGGTCGCGCACTTCGACCACGCTGGGGTTGTAGAGGTCGAGCGCCTGTTGGACGCCGTAACTGCTGAGGAAACGGTCCGTGCTGCCCGGGTAGCCCATGATCATGGTGAAGTCACCATTCTGGACGCCCTCGAGGGATACCCTGAGGTGGCGCTTGGGTTCGTAGGGAATGTTGTCCTCACTGTAGTCCGCGGGATTGCCGTCTTCGTCGGCGTAAATGCGGAGCAGGGAGAAGTCGCCGGTGTGGCGGGGCCACATCCAGTTGTCGGTGTCTCCGCCGAATTTGCCGATGCTCTCGGGAGGGTTGCCGACCAGACGGATGTCTGAATAGTCGCGGTAGACGAACAGGTAGAACTCGTTTCCGTGGTAAAAGCTCTTGATCTGGGGTCGGAAGTCGGGATTGATGCCCTTCTCCTCTTCTTCGATCTGGCCGATGACCGCCTGGATGGCCTGCCCGCGTGTGCTCTCGTCCATGTCGGAAGTCACTTCCGCAAGCACGCGCTCGGTGACGTCTTCGATGCGTTGGAGGAAGGTCACACTGAAATTCTCGATGGGCTTTTCCTCCTCGAAGGACATGGCCCAGAATCCATTGGTCAGAATGTCGTCCTCCACTGTGCTGAATCCTTGGATGGCGCCATATGCGCAGTGGTGGTTGGTCAGGACAAGGCCCTGGTCCGAGATGATCTCCGCCGTGCAGCTGCCGCCGTTGAGGGTGATGACGGCATCTTTCAGGCAAGCCTGATTGAGGGAGTAGATGTCCTCGGCGGACAGGTTCAGTCCCATCTGTTGCATTTCGGCTTCGTTGATCCGCTGGAGCATGTGGAGTAGCCACATGCCTTCATCGGCTCGGGCGGTGTTTCCGACAATGTGGAAGGCTGCGAGGAGCAGCAGGAAGATGCGTTGCTTCATGATGTTGTTTGTCGTTTGCGCGTGTCCAACGTACAGGACGGGAGCGGCGCGAAAATAGGAGCCGAACCGATTCAGCGCTGTCCGGAGGGGTCTCCCTGGGTTTCTGGCGTCCAATCCGTGGCGGCAATCAGGCTGTCCAACAGGGCATACAGGCTTTCCAGATTCGGTCCGTCGATCCGGTCCATGACCTTGAAGTCTCCGAATGAAAGGCGCGTAGCCGGGAGGTCCATGATCATGGGGTTGTCATAGGTGCCGGCCTTTTGGTCCAAGCGGGTTTCCGCGGCCAAGGCCGCTGCGGTCCTGATGTCTGCCTCCGACCACGTGGCCGTGTGGGCTCCGAGTGGCTCCACATGGGCGCGGCCATTGAAGCGCGCTGCGCCGCTCCGGTCCACCTCGAGTCTAAAGGAGGGGCAAGGGCCGAAGCACATGGTACGCTCGTAGCTGAGCATCGGTTGCCGGTCGGCTTTGAGATAGGCCTGCGGGCCATGACAAGCCGTCAATCCGACCCATGCGATCAGCGTCATGGACACCCCGATCCAGGATGTGAAGGCCTTGGGCATCCCGCGTTTCATTTCTTGCGCTTCTGGTTGCGGGTCTTGCGTGCCTGGTCGCGCTGCTTCTTCATCTCCTCGGCGCGCTTTTGCTGTTCTTTCTGCATGGCCTCCAGCCGCTCCGCGAATCCGCCTTTCTTCTTTTCATCCTTCGGGGCCGCCTGGTTGGCCTTGATCTTCTCACGGATCTTCTCCTCGTCTATGAAGAATTTCTTGACGGTCGCGACCTGTCCGATGGTGATGATGTTGGCCGTGAAGTAATAGAGACTGAGCCCGCTCGAGTAGCGGTTGAAGAAGAACAACATGAAGAGGGGCATGATCCTCATGATGATGCGCATGTCGGGCATGCCGGGCTGGGTAGGCGCGGCCTGTTGCTGCATGGTCTGGTTCATGTAGAAGAACATGGAGCCTGCCATCAGCAATGTGAATCCGGACACATGGGCACCGTAGAAAGGGATTTCGAAGGGGAGGTCCAGAATGCTGTCGTAGGCAGCGAGATCATCGGCCCAGAGGAAGGACTCGCCGCGCAAGGCGATGTTGGCCGGGAAGAACCGGAACATGGCATACAGCAGGGGCGCCTGTATGAGTTGTGGGATGCAACCTGCTATGGGGTTGACGCCACTGTCCCGATAGAGCTTCATGGTCTCCTGCTGCCGTTGCATGGCATCCTCCTGATCCGGGAACTTGGCATTGATGGCCTCCAGATCGGGCTTGAGCACCTTCATCTTGGCGGAACTGATGTAGTTCTTCCAGGTGATGGGGAAGAGGACGGATTTGATCAGCAATGTGATCGCAAGCACGAGGAGGCCTGCCGATCCGATGTATTTCGCGAGAAAGGCGTAAACGTTGAAAATGATGTTCCGGTTGATCCAGCCGAAGATCCACCAGCCGAAATCGATCACCCTGCCGATTTCATCCCATCCCGTCGTCTTCAGTTTGTGGGCATCATTGGGGCCGAAATAAAACCTGAGGTCCGCCACTTCCCGACCGTCCACGTTTTCAGTGGGGAGGGAGACATCCATCCCGAACCGCATGTTGATGAGGGTGTCCTGTTCATCGACCGGAGGCATGCTGCGCAGTTTGCCCCCTGTGAATCCGACATCGCTGCCCACGATGGCCGAGAAGTAGTTCTGCTTGAACGCCACCCACTCCACGGGGTCCTCGATGTCGGCGTCGTCATCCCGACCCTCATACAGGTAGTCGCGCCCGCGACCTTGCTCCCTGTAGTAGATGCTGCTGTGCTGACGTTCCCACTCGATGCCCTTTTCGTTGTGGGCGCCATCGGCCTGCCATTGGAATCCCACTTCCCCGCGTGCATCCTCGAATTTGGCTTGCACGTCGAGCAGATAGCCGTCCAGACGATAGGCGATTTCCCTCAGGGGGCCATCGCTCCGGTTGGCCAGGACGACCGATTCGTTGGAGGCTTCCACGATGTCGAACCGTTGGTTGTACGAGGCGACGCCGCGTGCAACCCAGTTCATGTCGGACCCCCCATCGGTCCAGAACCGAATGGGCGCCTGCGACCAATAGGAAAGAAAGCCGTCCTGCAGTTCGGCCTGCTCGATGTTGCCCCCATCGGTGGAGATCTTCACTTCAAGCACCTCGGAACGCAGCACGGCCGTTCTGGCCACATAGGTGCTGTCCGCATCAGGTGCTGCCGTGTTGGTGGGCAGGGCGATGATGTCCTGTGCTGATTCAGTGGTCGAAGTGGTCTGGACTTCCTGTGATACCGTGGCTTCGGGGACGGGCACGAAGTACATCTGGTACACGATGACCATCGCGAAAATCAGCACGAAACCAGTAATGGTGTTGCGATCCATGGGGCGGCAAACTTAGTTCACCACGCGAGCGCGCGGTCATTCATCCAGAGGCCCTTCAATTTCATGGCCTGTTCGAGTACATCGCGAACGCATCCTTCTCCTCCTCGAATGGGGCTGACGTAATCGCATACCGCACGGATCTCAGGGGCTGCATCATGCGGGCAGCAGGCGAGACCCGCAGCCTGCAGGACAGGCAGGTCGGGGATGTCATCGCCCATGTAGCAGACCTGTGCCGGGCCGAGTCCCCACCGTGTGCACAGCTGTTCGAACTCACCAAGTTTCAGTGAGGCTCCGGTGATGACTTCCGTTACCCCGAGGCCATTCATGCGGTTGACGACCTCATCGCTGTAGCCGCCTGTGATCATGGCGATGCGCACCCCGCATTTCACCGCATGTTGCACGGCATAGCCGTCCCGTGTGCTCGCCGTCCGGACCTGTTCGCCGCCCGGCATGAGGTACACCGTGCCGTTGGTGAACACGCCATCGTTGTCAAAGACGAAGCCTTCAATCCCGGCGAGGCGTTGCTTGAATGGAGGGGAGTCCGTTGTGGCCATGGTGATGCAGTATGCGGTTGGTCAGTATGCGGTGGAGCAGCGCAAGATCGGCATCGCCGCCTTCGAGCCTGCTGCATTGCCGCTTGAGGGTTTCGGTGTCGTTTCTGGAAGCCGGTCCGGAAACGGTGTCCAGTGCGCGGCCTTCGAGGGCGAGTTTGACGCTTTCGATCACCAGGGGTCTGAGCACGGCAAGCGGGAGCTCATGCTGATCGAGAAAGGACTCCACGATTCCCAGCCACGATGCGGACAAGTTGCCTGCCAGTACGGCGCCCATGTGCAGGATGGGCCTCGATTCAGCGGTCAGGCTGAAAGCGTGGGGTGCAATTTTCCGCGCCAGCGCCAACCATTCCGTCTGCGTCGATTCCACACCGAGCGGCATGGACGCCCAATCCGGCGCGGATTCGCGAATGAAGGTCATCGGTGGCCACATGACCACCCTCCGGTCCGCTTCCACGGGCAGGACATCGATGGATACCGCACCGGCGTGGTGAACGAGCAAGGCATCCGTTGACGCTTTCGAGAGGACTTGATCTGCCACGCTGGCGATCTCGCGATCGGGAACGGCCAGAAAAATCGCCTGGGCCGGTTCCGCTTTAGGCCAGTTCTCCATGGCACGGACGCCTGCGGAAGCATGACGGCTCCAACGGTCAACGGAAATATCGAGGGACTCCAGACGGTCCGCCCAGTGGCGACCCAGCCGGCCCATGCCGATGACGTGGGCGGATTCGATCATGCGGCCGCTTTTTTGCCGTGACGCAATGCCTGTTTTCTCCGCTGACGGACCGCCATGAGGGCGCCTCCGGTCATGATGATGCAACCCAGCCAGAGCAGGTTGATCTGAGGAAACACGATGGCCTGCATGACGATGAAATCCCGTCGGATGGATATGTTTTCCCAGACCACGGTTTCAAACGTGGCTTCAGCCGGACGGAAACCATCGATGCGCAGTTTGACGCCCCGGTCCTCCAATGTGACCATGTCGGGAATCAAAAGGCTGTCCCTGACGATGTAGAGCGCCGTGAAATTGGTGTCCGGACCATTGCCGGTGAGGCGGAAATGGGCCGCCACGGCGAGGTCCTTGTCGAGAAGGCCATATCCGGGTTTCTCTCCGCTGGTCACCGCCGATACGGAGTCGAGGGCGAGTATGGACCTTCCGATGACCAAGCTGTCCCGTCGCATGAGGTCGTGCTTCCGCCCGTTCATCCAGCCGTCCTCGTCGGATTCCGGATCACTGACGCGGCCCCATTTGATGTGGGTGTAGAGGTCCCGATTCCAGAACCGCTTCGTATCGGGCTCGGGCGCATTGCCCATCCGCTCATTGAGCTGGATGCGGGGTTCCAGGGTGAATGCGAACGGACCGGGCTTGCCTGCGGACCAGGGGCGGGCTTCTTTCTTCTGTCGGTCATTGGGAATGGGGATGAAGGTCCAGTGTTCCTGCAGGTCGTCCGTGAACCGCGGCGACGCGGTGTGGTCCCCGATGCACTGGAACAGGAAGCCTTCGTTCGAAACCACGTCTTCCGCGCTGTATTCAGCCGGGACCGTTTCGAAATAGTCCACGGCGAACTTGGCGTGGTGGCCTTCCTGTCGCCGTTGGCGGTAGCTCACGTAATAGGCCCCCATGGCCATGGTGTCTTCTTGCAGCAGCAGCAGGTCCTCCTCGTTGGATAGGCTCTCATTGAGCATGGCCAGGTCACCGAACCGGTTCTGGCTGACGATGTCCTTTTTCGCGTTGGACAACACGGCTCCGAAAATCACGAGCGCGAATCCGATGTGGGCGATGCTGGCTCCTGCCTGGTCGTATCGGCCCTTGAGCACCTGGATGATGTAGTCAAAGTTGGCTGCTGCAGACCACAGGCAGGCGAAGATGAGTGCCACCCGGGGTGCTTCCCAACCTTCGAAGCCATAGCTGAAGGTGAACAGTGCCGTGAATACGGCTGCGGTCATCAGGCTCCGGAGCAACTTCATGAACAGCCCTTTGCCGCTGTCCGACCGGTACCGCAGGAATTGGGTGAATGCGGTGATGCTGATGAAAAGAAAAGCCAGTGGGACCTGGATGGCGTGATAGGTCGCGTCGAAATCAGTGCCCGGAGCGAGGTCGTGGGTGGCCAGCTTCCGTGCGAGGGCACTTCCGGTGGATTGATGGATCCGCTCAAACCATCCGCTGAAGGGCTCAAGGAAATGGTTGAGCACCGGCAGGCTGGTCTGGAAGGTGATGTGGACTGCGGAGGCGAACATCAGCATGCCGCCGACGAACATCCAGAATTCCCGGGTCCAGATCGGACTCTCCCCGTCGGTTCGCGGCAAATGGCGCAGATGACCGCGCAGGACGGCTGCGGCCATGACCAGCAACAATCCAAGGGTACACAGGGCTGGGTCGAGGACGGCAATCCCGACGGCGAGGGCGGCCTGCAGTCCCCCGAAGAGGATGCGGTCCCGGCCCGGTGCCAGCATCAATGTGCAGAACAGGCCGCAACAGCCGAGCAGGAAAGCCAGCAGTTGCGGAAGAATGCCACTGTCGACGAAGCTGTGGACGCTCGTGTCTCCGAGGATGCCGCTTTTCGTGAGGAATGTGGAATACACCACGAGCAGGAACGACAGGGCCACCATGAGGTAGGTGGCCGTGATGGCCGTTCCGGGCTTGGCCTTGTTGATCAGCAGCAGGTGGGCCCCAGCCACCAACACGAGCCAAGGCACGAGTGAACTGTTCTCCACCGGATCCCAGTCCCAGAACCCTCCGAAACTCAATGCTTCGTATGCCCAAGCACCCCCCATCAGGATTCCCGCGCCCAGAATGGCCACACCGAAAAAGGCCCACGAAATGGCCTTGCCCATCCACAATTTGTGGTCTTGCTGCCAGAGTCCGGAGACCGCAAGCGCAAACGGCATGAGTGTGCTTGCGAAGCCCAGGAACAATGTGGGCGGGTGGATGACCATCCAGTAATTCTGGAGCAATGGGTTGAGTCCCTGTCCATCTGCGAATTGCGGGATGGCTTGCAGGTAGTCCGGGTTGAGGGTCCATGGCAGTCCTGCATTCTGGGGTGCTTCCCGCATGAGCAGGAACGGGTCCAGACCGAACTGGAAATCTCCGAACCACAGGCCGAGGAGCATGGAACTCAATGCTGTCAGAATTCCGCCGTGGATGGCCATGACCGGTGCTTCGAGCTTGCCGGGACCGCGTCTCAGAAAGACGATCGCCAGTACGAGGATCCAGCACATCCAGATGAGGAATCCCCCTTCTTGCCCGCCCCAGAAGCTGCTCAGCATGTAGCCGAGGGGCATGGCGTCATTGAGGTGTTTCCAGATGTACTCGAATTCGTAACGGTGCGAAAAAATGAGGAGGTAAAGCAAAGCGGACGCTCCAAAGATGCCTGCGCCCAGCACTTTGAACCCCCATCGGCCCATGGTGGTCCAAACGGGATTTTCCGATCGGGTGGAGCGGATGTAGCCGATGGTGGAAGCCAGGCCTCCCGCAAAGGCCGATGCGATGAGGAGGCGGCCCAGTGATGCCGCCCATGTCCACTCTCCGTTGTAGATGATGTCCACGGTGAGGTTCAGTTCCCGGACGGAGCAGCCTCAGCGAGGCTGTGGCTTTCCTCGTTGTATTTGCTCGGACATTTCATCAGCATCTCGGTGGCGATGAAACGACCGTCCTCGACCTTTCCGTAAAGGTCAATTGACTCGCTCTGCTCCAGTCCGGTAGGCTTAGCTTCTTGGAGTAGAACTTCATGTACATGTCCGTCTCTGTCGCGCATGTGGAATCGGGTTTCCGCGACTGCGGTTTCAGGATCGTACACCACCGGGTGGTCGGTGTCGAGTGTTCCGGAGACTTTGAATTCGACACCGGGTTCGGCGAAGGCACGGGCAAAGACGACGGACTCGCTGTTCTGGGTGAAGACACTGAACAGCGTTCCGAGCAGCACTGCGACGAGAAGGATGACAACGATGTTGAAACGGCTCATGGCGATGTTTTCCTCATTTTCCGGATGAACGGACCTCTTCCTCCAAGCGGCTCAGCTTGCGGTCCATGCGCCACATGGCCATGGCCAGGCCACCGAGGATGATCAAGGCGACTCCGGTGACCACATGGGCCTTCCCGCTTCCAAAGAAGAAGCCTTCCAAACTGTTCAGGAGGATCATATTCATCATTTCCATTTCATTGCGTCAACAGGGCATGGGCAAGCCGGTTCATCCTCAGGCGCAGGGTGTACATCCAGTAGCACAGGGCGCCCCATCCGATCACGGCCGGATAGAACACGGCCCGCAAGCTGTTGTCCAGATCGTAGCTGTTGAACCCGGGATTTCCATCCTTGCCCGGATGCAGGCTTTCCGTGTAGCGCGGCAGGACCATCAGCAGGATGACCAACATCACGAATGCAAAGACATTGTATACCGCTGAAAGCCTGCCGACCCGATCGTCATCGCCCATGGCGGCCCGCAGGATGAGGTAGCCTGAATACAGGAGTACCGTCACGAGAGCACCGTTCAATTGCGGATCGGAAACCCACCAGGCACCCCAGGTCCAACGCGCCCATAGGGATCCCGTAGTCAGTCCGAGCAGTCCGAACACCAATCCCGTGCGCACCGCAGCCTCAGCCCGCTGGTCCCACAACACCCGGTCCGTGCGCAGTTGGGCCAGCGAGGCGACGAATCCAATGCCCATGACGAAGAACATCGCAAACCACATGGGAACATGCAGCAGGAGGTTGCGGATGCTCTCCATGATGTTCGGCTGGAAGGGGAAGCTGAATCCCAATTGCGGGTGCAGGTCATCGGGTGCCGTGGCCCTGTACTCCTCGGGAATGTCCCCCTTGGCGGCATCCTCCACGAAACAGGCGTTGCCGAGGAACAGGGTACCGGCTTTCGGGGTGAAGACGAAGGCATCGAGTGCGCGCGATGGAAGGTTGTCCGGGACATCGAACCGGGCCTCGATGCCATGCGGGGATACCGACGTGACATCGGTCCTCAGCAGTTGGTCGGCGGAACGGAGGATGACGGTGAATCCGCTCGTCTCCGCACCCTCCAAAGCGAAGGGCTGGCCTGCGGCCGACAGGGTGATGGTCTCCTCTTGCAGGTCCAGTTGCGATGGGCTGCAGGAGACGAGGCCCGGTTGGAGCGGTGTGGAGAAACCCCACAGAAAGACGTAGGCGAGCAACAGGATGCTGCCCCACTTCCAAATCGAGTTCAGTGTGCCCTTCATGCCCGCCAAATGTAGGGGAAGAGGATGCACGCAATGGCTGAGGTCCCGGCTCCCAATGCCCCCAGGAACAATGGGTATTCGACCAGCATGGTCCAGGGTTCGTCGGTGAGCGCCCCTCGGGTCAGCCTTGTCGCCAGGATGAGTTGGGGCAGGAGCAGGGGCAGCCCGAGCACTGCTCCCAAGGCACCGCTTCCATCGCGCACCTGGGATGCGACGGCGGAAACAAAGACCAGCGTCGTGGTCATGGAAAGGCCTCCCAGCCATGCGCCAAGCATGAGCAGGCCTGGTTTGCCGGGCAAATCCAATCCCTGCGGCCAACCGAGAAACAGTACGAAGGCCCCGAGTACAAGTGCGGTCAGGGCCGTGGTGGTCAGGACGGCGTGGAAGAGCTTGCCCAACATCAGCCCCAACGGATCTGTCGTCCATTGCAGATAGCGCCGGATGTCGCTGCGTTCCCTGTCGAAGAGTCGGCCGATGGCCGTGAATCCGCTGAAGAGGTGGACCAACCACAGCATGGCGGTCCACGCAGCGGAATCCGTGTGATGATCCGCAGCTTGAAAGGCCACGTAAACCGATGCTATGGCGAACAGGCCGACCGCCGCCAATTGGTGGCCCTGTCGCCATTCGAGGCGCCATTCGAGAAGCGCAATGGTGCCTGCGGTGCGGATGGTGTCATTGAAGGTGGCCATCAATCCAAGGATAGGCTTGGGATGCTCCGCGCCACCTTGCAGAACAGCTCGGCCATGTTGCGGGCATCGTCAATGGCGCGGTGCTCCGTTCCGGACCAATCGATGCCCTCGTCTTCGAGCGCTTTCTTCAGGCCGATCTGGTTCTTGGAGGCCTTCCATTTTCCAAAGTGCTTCTGGAAGCACACATGCGAATTGAGCCAGTCCAATTGGATTTCGTGCAGATGCGCGTCCGTCAGCAATTGCCGCTTGTCGAACTCTCCCCAGCTCATCGGGATGACCTCTTTCCGGCCGACCCCCATCCAATCCTCATAGTCTTCCATGACCTCGTCGAACAGCGGTGCGCCATCGATTTCGTGTTGGCGGATGGAGGTCAGTGAGGTGCAGAATTTGCTGATTACGGGGTGCATCAACGGGCGCACGAATGCGCAGAACTCGGATACGATTTCAAGATCGGCATTGACCTTGACTGCCCCGACCTCGATGATCTCCACACGTTTGGGACGGCTTGTCCGCCAACATGTCGCCTCGAGGTCATACAGGATGAAGGCCTTCTCCATACCCTGCGAAGATAACCTTCCCGCCTGAGGGGACGATGTCACAGGTGCCCCTGCAAGGGCATGGTCCTCACGGTTCAGAAGTCCGCTTCAGCGCCGGGTTGGAGGGTCAATCCACCGTCCAGACCATGGACCCGTATGATGTGCTCGATGGCCGCATCCTCGCCATGCATGTCGTATTCGCTCTTGAGGTCGTGACCGAACAGCCGGGCGACCCCCTGCCACATGAACGCATTCAACCTGCCCTTGAGTTCGCGCAGGACTCCATATGTGGTCCGCTGTGCTTCCCGGTCGACCAGCCGTATGAGGATGACCCCTTCCCGCACGGTGAGCCTTCGAAGTTCCCCTTCGAATCGGGCCTTGAGCTCGTCCTCCTTGCGGTTGATCAGTGCTTTTCGCGCCTTTTCCTCCGGAATGGCCAGGAGTTCAGCTTCCAACTCGGCCATGGCTTCCCCTGCAAAAGCGGCATAGGGCCAGACTTTGAGTACCCTTTTTTCCAACCTGCTGTACCTGCGGGAGCCCGGCTGTGTCCTGTGGTCTTTCGGAATGGAGGGGAGGTTGATGACCACAGCCTCATCGAGCTGAACCAGCAAGGGAAGGCTGTCCGTGTTGGTTTGGACATCGGATTGACCTGACGCCGAGCCCATCGGGACGGCGAATCCAAGAACGAGGCAGGCGCTCATGGTTTTCAGGAACATAGCGCCTCTTGAACGTGAATCCGAGCGAAAAGTTGCCTTCACTCGGCGTGGCGGGTCCGCCAATTCGTGCGCGGGGAGCGCACGGAATCCGAAGTCGTGGTGGCCGTTTCGTGTTCGAGTACCGTGGTCACGGCAGTCCAATGGCCCTCGTCCCTCCGCGATTGGATGTAGGAGGAAAACCGTCTTTCATCGAAGTGGGTGGATACGAAACCGGTGTCGAATTTGCCCGAGGTGAAGGCGGCGTGATCCAGCACGAATCGTCCGAATTCAAGGGTGGTCTCCACGCCGTGAATGGTGTATTCATCAATCGCGCGACGGAGCCGTTCCATGGCCTGTATCCGGTCCATGCCGTGGGCGCAGAGTTTGGCGATCATGGGGTCATAATGGATGGAGATGTCGTCCCCCGTTTCCACGCCGGCATCCACACGGATTCCCGGTCCTTCGGGTGTGATGTGGGCGTTCAGGTGACCCGTTGAGGGCAGGAAACCGGCGGGTACATCTTCCGCGTAGACACGGAGTTCGATGGCGTGACCATGGATGTGAAGGTCCTCCTGTTGCAGCCGGAGGACTTCTCCGCGGGCGATGCGGATTTGCTCCTCCACCAGGTCCACACCGGTGATCATCTCGGTGACGGGATGTTCGACCTGCAGGCGGGTGTTCATCTCGAGGAAGTAGAAGTTCCGGTCGGCATCGACGAGGAACTCGACCGTCCCTGCACCGACGTATCCGCATGAGGCGGCGCAATCGAGCGCGCATTGGCCCATGCGTTGTCGGAGGTCCCCGTCGAGGAGGGCGCTCGGAGCCTCTTCCACCACCTTCTGGTGTCGCCTTTGTATGCTGCACTCGCGTTCGAACAGGTGGATGCCGTTGCCGTGGGTGTCGCACAGCACCTGGATCTCGATGTGCCGGGGTTCCGTGACGAACCGTTCGAGGAAGACCGCACCGTTGCCGAAGGCGCTTTTTGCCTCGCTCATGGCCCTTTCGGTCTCGCTGCGGAGCAATGCAGGGTCGTGTACGACACGCATGCCTTTGCCGCCTCCACCCGCGCTCGCCTTGACCATGACGGGGAAACCGATTTCGCCGGCCAGCCGCTCGGCCTTGTCGAGGTCGGTGACCTCTCCGTCCGATCCCGGCACGAGGGGCACACTCTGGGCGGCTACTGCGGCTTTTGCGGAGAGTTTGTCTCCCATGGTCCGGATGCTGTCGGGCCGAGGGCCGATGAAGGCGATCCCTGCAGCTTCCACAGCAGCAGCGAAGTCGGCATTCTCGCTCAGGAATCCGTAGCCGGGGTGTATGCCATCTGCACCGGTTTCCTGCGCCGCTTCAATGATGCGCTCCGGCAGCAGGTAGGATTCGGAGGCAGAAGCCGGTCCGATCAGCACGGCCTCATCCGCATACCGGGCAAAGGGCATGTCGGCGTCCACGTCGGAGTACACCGCCACACTTTGCAAACCCATGGCCCGGATGGTGCGCATGATCCGGAGGGCAATTTCACCACGGTTGGCCACGAGGACCTTGGTGATGGGGCGTGATGGGGCACTTTCTTGCATGGATTCCACAAAAATGCGGGATTCAACGCAAGGGGTAGCGTCGTGCGATGAGCGATTCGAACATCCGGTTGGGCAGGATGCGTTTCAGGCGGATGGCGAGTCGCTGAAGGGGCGGGGCCACGGTGACATAGAGCGGCGGCTTTTTGCTGCGCAGCAGTTTCAAAACGGCCATTCCCATGTCTTCCGGGTCCCGGGCGTGTGCCACCTCGTCATTCACAGCTTCGCAAACGGCTTCGAATCCGGGATTCACCACGTGGTTCGGGGCGGCCACGCGGAGCCGGTTGGCATTGATGGCCGTTCTGAAATCTCCCGGCCGCAGCACGGTCACACGCACCCCATGTCGGGCCAGTTCCATGCTTTGTGCCTCGGCCATGAGCTCGACGGCCGCCTTGGAGGAGCAGTAGACCCCCCGAAACGGCAGGCCCACCACGCCGGCAACGCTGCCCACGTGAATCAGGTGCCCGCGCGACGCGATGAGGTGGGGGGTGGCCGCCCGACTCACGGTGTGCAGGCCCACGACGTTCGTGCGGTATACGGTGAGCAATTCCTCTTCCGTGGTGTCGCCCATGGCACCCATCATGCCGATTCCGGCGTTGTTGACGAGGGCATCCAGACGGCCTTCCTGTGTGACGACGGTGGCAATGGCGGCATCGACGGAAGCCGGCTTGGTGACATCGAGGGAAATGGTGCCAGGCTGTCCCGGTTGGGGCTCCAGTGTGGCGGCCTTGCGTCCGGTTCCCCAGACGCGGTGGCCATGTTGTGCCAGGATCCGAGCGATGGCGGCCCCGATTCCCGTGGTGGCGCCGGTGACGAGGACGACCTTGGCTTCGGAGCTGAATGAATCGGGCATGGACAAAAGAAGGGAAAAAGAGAGGGCAAGCGATTCCCAACGCGCCGCTACGACCACCTGCCCTTGCTGCCTTCCGGCCCTGGGGGATTCAGTGGGAGCTGGCCGTGGGAGACTTGCCCTCCGTGGACAAAGGTAGGACAGGGGGGGTGCCCTTGTATGCCTGCGATGTCGATATTGCTCCCGGTTTCCCAATCGATTCACGTGAACGCCACCGACCTGCCCCCTTCGCAAGAGGAACGCAAATCCATTCCCACGCTCATCTATGGGCATGCCTTCGCCGGTGCTGCCCTGATCCTGATGGGATACCTGCTGGCCTACCTCGTGCGCTTCGAGTCGCTGCTCGGGGCATGGACCACGCCCTATGTCCTCACCGTGGTCGTGGCGGTGATGGTCATGGTGCTCATTTCGGTGCGGCATCAGGAGGGGAGTCTCCTGTTCGGGAGGGCTTTCGGTTTGGCCATCCTCTCCGGATTCCTGGCCCGGATCGGCTACAATGTGTTCAATGTCCTGTTGTTTCATGTGCTGCGCCCCGATCTTCAGGATGCCTATGTGGACCTGATCGTGGACAAGGCCGAAGAAGCCCTGGTGGCATTTTCAGGGAGTGCGTTGGGCGCTGGCGAGAGCGGACTTGGTGCCATGCTGGAAACCTCCACCCGCTATTCCCTGACCCTGACGGGCCAGGCGGTCGATGCCATGAGCAGCCTGTTATGGCTGGCATTCGTGGCTTTGATCGTGGCCGCCATCCTGAAGCGCAATCCCCCCCAGTCCGGCGGCTTCAATGGTTGACCTCTTACCTTGCAGCGGCTGAATCCCGGACCTGCCCATCGCGATATCCATGGATACCCTTCAATTGACTTCTCCCACGCGTCCTGAGCTCGATTTGAGCATCGTCGTGCCCTTGTTCAACGAGGAGGAGAGCCTGCCTGAACTCATGGCCTGGATTGACCGCGTCTTGGAAGGGAGGGCATATGAGGTGGTGTTCGTGGACGACGGTTCAACCGATGACTCCTGGCCCATGGTGCAGCGGTTGCACCAGGAATATCCGAACCGGGTGGTTGGATTGAGTTTCGCCCGCAACCAGGGGAAGAGTGCTGCGCTGCATACGGGATTCCGTGTGGTGAGGGGGAAGGTGGTCATCACCATGGATGCCGACCTCCAGGACAGTCCGGATGAGGTGCCCGAATTGGAGCGCCGCATCTTGGAGGAGGGCTACGACCTCGTCAGTGGATGGAAGAAGAAGCGGCATGACCCCATCACCAAGACGGTTCCGACCAAATTGTACAACTGGGCCACCCGGCGGGTCAGCGGAATACACCTCCATGATTTCAATTGCGGGCTCAAGGCTTATCGCCGTGAAGTGGTTCAGGCCGTAGAGGTCAATGGGGAGATGCACCGGTACATTCCCGTGCTCGCGAAGCAGGCGGGCTTTTCGAGGATCGGCGAGCAGGTGGTGCAGCACCAGGCCCGCAAATACGGCACCACCAAATTCGGGTTGGAGCGTTTCGTGAACGGATTCCTGGACCTGTTGACCATCGCATTCATCGGCCGATTCGGTCACAAGCCCATGCACCTGTTCGGTGTGCTGGGGACGCTGATGTTCATGGGAGGTTTCGGTTTGTTCGCCGGCATTGCAGGCTATAAGGCCTGGGCGCTGGTCAACGGTGCTGTGGCGCGCAACATAGCGGACATCAGCGCCTTTCACATTGCGCTGGCCTTCATGGTCATGGGATTGCAGTTGTTCCTTGCGGGCTTCGTCGCGGAGCTCGTCACGCGCAATGCGCCGGGCCGCAACATCTACCTGCTGAAGGACAAGCTCTGATGCGCCTTCCCTGCCATGGGCATGGCGGATCGGGTGTATTCAGGATATGACGCCGCTGCCGAGGACTTCCTCTCCGGTTTCGGCATCGTGCCATGCTGCGAACTGGCCGGGTGCAATGCCCGACTGGGGTTGGTCGAAAATGAGCCGCGTTCCATCTTCCGTCACGATGAGCTGGGCATCCTGCAAAGGCTGCCGATATCGGAACCGGGCTTTCACCCGCATGGGGATGGCCGCTTCCGGCATCAAGTCCGGTCGGATCCAATGCACTTGATTCGCCGCCATTTCCAATCCCTGCCTGAAAAGGCCGGGATGCCGGTCGGATTCTCCAACGAAGAGGGTATTGGTGGACATGTCCTTGCCGATCACGAACAAGGGTTCCACATGGCCTCCGACATTCAATCCACGGCGTTGACCGATCGTGAAGAAATGAGCGCCCGGATGGGTTCCGACTTGCCTTGCCTCGCTGGAATGAAAAGTCGGGGCGTCCCAAGGAGCACTCCCTGCCTGGACTGCCGAGGAGGGGAGTTCCAGGATGGGACCATGCTGCACTTCCAATTGTTGTTGCAGGAACTCGGGCAGTTTCACCTTGCCGATGAAACACAATCCCTGGCTGTCCTTCTTGTGGGCGGTGGGCAGGGCCGCTTCCGCTGCCATTCTCCTGACTTCAGGCTTCTCGAGGTCGCCGATTGGAAAGAGTGCATCCGACAACTGCTCCTGGGTCACCTGGCACAGGAAATAGCTCTGGTCCTTGTTCGGATCCGCTCCAGCGAGGAGCCGGTGCATGCCGTCCGATGTCGTGTCTCGCCGGCAATAATGCCCGGTGGCCACCGCATCGGCGCCGATTTGATGCGCGGCTTTCCGGAACAGGTCGAACTTGATTTCCCGGTTGCACAGGACATCCGGATTGGGCGTCCTTCCGGCGGCATATTCTGCGAACATGTGCTCCACGATGCGCTCGCGGTAGGCCTCGGACAGGTCGATGACCTGGAAGGGAATGCCCAGATGCTGTGCGACAAGCAGGGCGTCATTGGCATCGTCGACCCAAGGGCAGGCGTTGTCCAGGGTCACGGAGTCATCCACCCAGTTTCTCATGAACAGGCCGATGACCTCGTGGCCTTCCCGCAGGAGCCTCAGAGCAGCCACACTGCTGTCCACACCTCCGGAAAGTCCCACTACAACGCGCATGGTGCGAAATTACGGTGTGCTGCATGTGGAGGCGAACGTGCTTCTTTCGATATTGACCGGTGCCCCGGGGACCTTCGGTTTTTTGTGAATGTCCGGGTCAATGGGGCAACCAATCGTGGATCGTTTCGTCATTTCTCCGTCCAATCCTCCGGACCCCGAACAGATTCGGGCTTGGGTGCAATCCGCCCAAGCCGGCGAATCGGAAGGGCAAAGGCACATCTACGAGACCTATGCCGGCAGGATGTTGTTGGCCATCAGGAGATACATTCCCGGTGAACAGGAGGCGTTGGACGTTCTGCAGGATGGATTCCTGAAGGTGTTCCGCAATGTGGGCGGTTACACGTTCCGGGGTTCGTTCGAAGGCTGGATGAGGCGGATCATGGTCAATATGGCCATTGACGCCCTGAGGGCTTCGAGGCAGCTGCAGTTCGTGGGGGAGAGCGAGGCGATGCTGGATGTGCTGTCGGAGCGGGTGGAAGAGGAGAATGAGCCTGAATGGGCATCATTGGGACAGCAGGACATCCTCGAAGCGATGGACCGTTTGACGCCCATGTATCGGGCCGTCTTCAACCTGTATGCCATAGAGGGTTACGGTCATCGTGAAATCTCCATCCAACTGGGGATTTCCGAGGGAACGTCCAAATCGAACTATGCCAAAGCGCGGCGCAATTTGCGCGATCTGTTGAGGCAGAAACTGAGGGAACAGTGAGCGACGAGCGAAAAGAAGAAAAGAGACGGGGGGCCGCCGGGGGCGGATTCGAACAGGGCATGCGTTCCGCATTGGAAAAGGCGCCTGGTCTGGCTGCTCCGGGATGGCTGAGCATGCAGTCGGCGATTGCCGGAGGTGTCGCCGGAGGCGCAGCGGGAATGTCCTGGCGTTGGATCGTGGGGCCTGCCGCTACGGCCGCCATCATTGGTGGAGCACTTTGGTGGTCCAATTCTACAGAGGATGCGGTTGATCCAGTGGAGCCAGTGGAGGTGGTGGAAGATGGATCGGGCTGGTTCGATGAGGACGTGGTACCCGACCATGCGGTTTGGAGGGTCGAAGGGGACATGACCGATTCCGCGGTGGAAGTGGAAGGGTCTGGTCCGATGGAACCCACCATGGAACCGACCGATGCGCCAGAATTGGAGCGAAGAGCATCCTCTGAGGACCGTGAAGATGTCGGAAATGCAGAAGGAGAGGACAGAATCGAGGATCCCGCTGCCGCGGATGATTGGGCGGACATCCCTGTGGAGAAGGCGGCTGCTTTCGGCGTGGACATGGAAGCGGCGTGCGTCGGCATCGAGATTGGATTCCGCATGGTCAAGCCATTGGATGAAGTGAGGGTGTTGTGGAATTTCGGTGATGGGCAATTCAGCAGTGAGTCAGCCCCCAATCATGTGTTCAAGGCACCGGGCACATACGACATCACCTTGAGCGTGACGCGCTTGAGTGATGGCTTGATTCGCACACGCACCATCGAGAATCTGGTGACGATCCACCCCAATCCCGAGGCGGAATTCACTTGGGAGGTGCCTTCGACTGCGAAGAAGATGCCCAAGGTGTCCATGCGGAACCGGAGCCGGGACGCCTCGTCGGCCACTTGGATCGTGGATGGCGAAACGAGCAAGGCAGGGGAATCGGCTGTTTTCGATCTGGACCGTGTAGGAGAGCATGTGGTCCAGCTGGTGGCCAGCTCGCCGCACGGGTGCCAATCCGTGGCACAGCATTCGATTGAGGTGGGAAGTCGGTTCGGTATCGGTGGCTCGGGGAGGTTCAGTCCGAACGGGGATGGGAGATACGATACGTTCCTGCCGAGGGGCTTGGTCCAGTTGGAGCAGCCGTTCGTGTTCAGGGTCGAGGATCGCGAAGGTCACATCGTATTCGAAACGACGGAACCAAAAGCGTGGGATGGTGCGTTGCCGGAAGGAGGATGGGCTGAAGCCGGATCCGCTTTTGCCTGGTCTGTGGTCGTGCAGGGGGTTGATGGACCGGCCTATTTCTCGGATGAGGTGATTGTAGAATAGACATCCCGCAGGTCGGCTCGAGGTTGACCACAACAATCCGTGGAACATTTCCCGGACATGCAACGAATAGATTCACACGACGGTTCCATTTTTGGAACTCCCATCATGACCCAGAACCGCCACTTCCTCAAGTATTGGTTTGTCATTCCATTTCTTGGCGTTTGCACAAGGGTGGATGCTCAATTCTTCATCATGTCCAACGGAACGGAAAACACCTGTACGGGTATTTTCGTGGATGCGGGCAATGACGATGGTGGTACCGGAAATCCGTACCCTGACGAGAATTTCACCTACACGTTGTGTCCTGACAATCCGGGAGACGCCGTCTCGGTCGATTTCGTGGCGTTCGGCCTCCAGACGAACCCCAACCCCAACAACAGCGACTATCTGTTCATTTACGATGGTCCCGATGCGGGTTCCCCATCCATGGGCAACTACACGGGCAATGCGTTGCAGGGGCTGCCCGTCACGGCCACCATCAACAACCCGACCGGTTGTCTGACTTTCGTCTTCCAGGACAACGGCCCGGGCAATACCGCGGCTCCCGGCTGGGAGGCCAACATCTCCTGCACGACGCCCTGTGCCACTCCGACTGCGGCAAGTTCCATCATCGATCCTCCGCTTCCGAACCCGGATTCGCTCAGCATCGGGGTGTGCCTCAATGAACCGGTGACGTTTGGAGATGCCGGTTCCACGGCCGAGGCAGGATTTTCGCTGGAGGATTGGGTGTGGAATTTCGATGACGGCACCATTGACACGTTGAATACCGCCTCGGATGTCACCCACAGCTTTTCGGAGCCCGGGGAGTACATCGTGAATCTCGCTGTGATCGATGACAACGGTTGTGTGTCCTTGAACCTGCAACCGCTACAGGTGCTGGTCAGCACGATTCCATTGTTCAACAGCGTACAGAGTACCCCGGTGTGTGCGGGAAGCCCGGCATTCGTGGATGGAAATCCGGTGCAGAGCGTGACCTGGACCGCCCTTCCGCCCCAGGTGGTGGCAGGGGAGACCTATCTCGCAGATGGTGCGGGTTTCAGCTATTCGAGCGAATTGAACTTCGATTTCTTCGAGGATGGGGCGACCCTGGAAGACTGTGATGATCTGCTGTCGGTGACGGTGAACATGGAGCACAGTTACATGGGGGACCTGGATCTGACGATCACCTGCCCGGATGGCACGACCGTCGCACTGATGAGTTACCCGAACGGTGGCGGTGGCTGTTTTCTCGGCGAGGCTGTGGACGATGGATCCAACGTTCCGGGAACGGGTTATGACTATGGCTGGTCCCCTAACCCGGACATCGAGACGAACATCAACGACAACAGCAATTGGACGCAGCTGACCTACACGGACAATGCGGGCAATGCCGAGAACAACAACGTCGCCAATCCCGGCATCTACAATCCGGAGGGTGACCTCTGTGATTTCGTGGGGTGTCCCCTGAATGGAACCTGGACGTTCTCCGTGGTGGACAACCTGGCCATCGACAACGGTTACATCTTCGAGTGGGGATTGAACCTGAACCCCGCCCTCATTCCCGGGGTGACCACCTTCACGCCGACCATCGGACTGAATGCGGACAGCTCCTTCTGGACCGGTCCCGGCATCGTCGATCAGGATTTTGACGCGAACTACTGCGACATCATCCTCGACGAGCCCGGAATCTACGACTACACCTTCACCGTCACCAACAATTTCAGCTGCACCTTCGATACGACGCTGAGCATCGAGGTTGTCGAAGGGCCCGAGAACAGCATCACGGCAGGCGCCGATCAGGTGTTCTGTGGTGACCCTGTGGAATTGCAGGGGGCGTTCATCGGTGGAGGCCCTTCTCCGTGCGGGGGCGATCAGGGCACGACGACGCTGTGCTATGGCAACAACATGAACGAGACCTGGAACTATTGCCCGGACAATCCCGGAGATGGAACCATGATGAGCATCACGTTCGCGGATGGCCAGATCGAGGGCTTCTTCGACCACATTTTCGTCTACGACGGTCCGGATGCGAGCGGGGCCCAGCTGGCAGACCTGACGGGCGATTATCCGGAGACGATCGTGACCGCCACAAATCCGGACGGTTGCTTGACGGTGGTGATGACGACCGACGGCAGCGTGAGCTGTGAGTCGAGCACCTTCTATGAGGAAATCAGTTGGTGCGCCGGTTGCGGACAGGATGCCTGTGGATTCACTTGGAGCTGGGAGCCCGCGGACAACCTGATGAACCCGAACAGCTCACAGCCCACCGTCATCGAGTTTGACGGGACACCGACGGAGTATGTCGCCTTCGTGGAACCCATCGGCCTGGAGAATTGCGCGACCACGGATACCGTTTTGGTCGTTCCCGGCTTCGAATTCGAGACCACCTACGAGGACCCCACCTGTCTCATTACCGATGGTCTGATTTCCATCACCATCAGTGAGCCTGCAGCAGAGGGGCCATGGGATGTGGTGCTGAGCAATGCGGGTGGGATCCTCGAGGAGGTGAATTACGGCGGAGGCATTCAGGTCTTCGACAATCTGGAGGCGGGCAGCTACACCTTGGAGGTCTCCGACCAGACGGGGTGTTCCTACACCACCGAATATGACCTTGCGGATCCCGAACCCCCCGGTATCACGGTCAGCGAAGACATGATCATTTGTATCGATGGTGTCGCGACGCTGACGGCGGAGGCAGAGTCGGGCGGCCCCTACGGTTTCAACTGGACCGTGGATGGCCAGCCGGTGGGGCAGGGTCCCTCCCTGCTCGTGTCCCCTGAATCCACGACGGTCTATGAGGTCCAGGGCGTGGATGGTGCAGGATGTGTCACCCTGCCGGGTGCCGTCCAGGTGGGGATCTACGACGCCTTCACCGTGGACATCACGGCCGATGACCTGATCTGTCTTGGTGACGAGGTGTTGCTTTCGGCCATCAATGTGACCGGAGGTGCCGGCAACGGTTATGCCTTCGAATTCGCGTATGAGGGGGTCACATTTGCAGCAGGGTCTGAAGACGAGACAGCATTCGTACCGCCGGTTACCGGGGATTTCTGTGTCACGGTGACGGAGGCCTGCTCCACTCCGCCGGCCACGGCCTGCATGGAGGTCGAGGTGGAGCAGCCCTATGACTTCGCATTGTCCGCCGATACGACCCGTGGTTGCGTTCCCCAGGCCCTGGTATTCCAACATGACATCCCCGCACCTTTTGTGGAAAGCCAGTTCTGGTCCTTCGGTGATGAGGGCACCAGCGCCAATGCCGCACCGGTACATACCTACACGGAACCCGGCGTGTACGACGTATCGTTGACGGTCATCACGACGACAGGCTGTGTGAACACGGACATCATCGACAACTACATCCAGATCTTCACGCCACCGGCGGTGGGTTTCGATGCTGGACCCCAGCCTACCACGGCCCCGGATACGCGGATTGATTTCACATCCAGCGTTTCCCCGAATGTGATTCAGTGGGATTGGACTTTCATTCCGGGCAATGAGGAAGCGGTCAGCAGCGAACCGAACCCGACGTTCACTTTCCCGATGGGCAATGGCGGCCTCTATCCGGTGACCCTCTCCGTGGTGGATACCAACGGATGCCAATCCGCGGTCACACGGGAAGTCGAGATCTTTGACTTCTTCAATGTGTTCATTCCGAACAGCTTCACACCGAACAACGACGGTTTCAATGACATCTGGGCTGTGTACGGTACCGACATTGATCCCGATCGTTTCGAGCTCGCCATCTTCAACCGCTGGGGCAAGGTGGTATACGAGACCACAGAATTGGATGAAGGATGGGTGGGCCAGGCCGATGGTGAGGTGGTCGATCCGGCGCAATGGTACTTCGGACAGGATGGCATCTATGCCTATCGGGTGGTGCTCTATTCGGAATCCACCAATGAGAAACGGGAGATTCGGGGCTATATCAATCTGAGCCGCTGATGACGCGGTCACCCGAATGAAAAAGGCCACCCATCGGGTGGCCTTTTTCGTGTCGTGTCGATGGCGAAAGGAATCACTGCCAGTCGAGCAGGGCATCCATGGTGCCGGTTGCCACGGAATGGTATCCGGGTCGGGCTTTGCCATAGATCTCCAAGGCCATGTCCATCTTGTCCGTCTCCTTCATCGCGCGGTAGAGCGGTGTCAGGAATTTCCGGCGTCCCACTTCGATCAGGAACTGTTCCAGACGGGGATAGGTGGGGCTGTAATTGCTGCGGATGGCTTGCTCCATCCAGGCAAACAAGACTTCGTTGTTGCCCGTCGAACCGATGCCCCAGGTGGCATCGAGTTCCGCCATGCGTTCGGCCGGGGTGTCATCCGCAATGTTGGACAGGAAGCGGTAGCGCTCCTGGTAGATCCACTCCTCCCACGGGAGGTCGGCGGTTGCCGTATTGCCGGATTCCCAGTCCGTGAGGGCGGCGTCCACCCGCTCGATGCGCGGACTGGAGACCTTGGGACAGTTGTCTGGAAGGCCCGGGCCATAGATCCAATCGTCGAGCCGAACGGCAGCCTTCTCGGCGGGGTCTGAAAGCAGGGTGCGGTCGAGGTATTCGACGAAGCGTTCGGTGTCCATTCCCTTGAAGGCGTGCGCTTCGAAGTAGTCGGAGAGCCATGTGTCGAAACGCTCCCGGCCTACGGTTTCCTCCATGAGGCGAAGGAAGAAGTATCCCTTGTCATAGGCGATGGCCGTCATGCCATCATCGGGGTCGCGTCCTGCGAGGTGCAGTTTGAGGTGGGTGTCGTCGGGATTGAGGTCGCTGATGGCGTCCACCTCATCCACGAGGCCCTGGTAGCTCAGGGTCGCGAGCATTTCGCTCGTCTCACGGCCGTAGACGGCTTCCATGATGCGCTGCTCGAAATACACCGTGAAGCCCTCATTCAGCCAGAAATCGTCCCAGGTGGCATTGGTGACGAGGTTGCCGCTCCAAGAATGGGCGAGTTCATGTGCCACGAGTGCCACGAGGGACCGATCCCCGGCGATGATCGTGGGTGTGGCAAAAGTCAGGCGCGGGTTCTCCATGCCGCCGAAGGGGAATGCGGCGGGGAGAATCAACAGGTCGTAGCGGTCCCAGGCATAGGTGCCGTAGAGTGCTTCTGCGGCAAGGAGGAGTTCTTCCATTTCGGCGAACTCCCAGGCCGCCTGGTCGATGAGTTCCGGAACCGCATAGACGGCACACCGTTCGCCAACGGACCGATACTCCACCTGTCCGACGGCCAACGCCAGCAAGTAGGCGGGAATGGGCTGGGCCATCCGGAATCTGTACTTGCCATCCGAGGAAATGCCGGTGGGATTCTCGGCACTCATGAGGGCCATCAGACCTTCCGGTACTTCTACTTCTGCCTCATACGAGAAGCGGATGCCAGGACTGTCCTGCACGGGAATCCATGTGCGCGCGAGGATGGCCTGGCTCTGGGTGAACAGGAATGGCGCTTTGTCGCCTTGGGCCTCCACCCAAAGGAGCGCATTCGCATCGGGACTCGAGGTGTAACGGATGGAGACCTGCTTGGCACCCTCGCTCAGGGGCACCGTCAATGGCCTTCCAATGAATGGTTGGGACGCCCCGAGTGGAGGAAATTCCACTGGTGTCCCGTCGACGAGTACTTCCTTGATGTCGAGGTCATGGGTGTCGAAAATGATGCGTTCGGCACCTTCGGCCGCGCTGATGTCGTAAGTCGCGGTTCCTGAAATCGTCCTCGTATCAAAGTCCACCCGGGCCTTCCAGTCGAGGTGGGTGATGCGTGCCTCATCGGGTCTGGCAAAGCTGTGTTGGTCGATCACTTGTTTCATGGCGGCTATGCGTTGTGCCTTGGCGTTCGGTGCGTCATCAGTCGATCCACTCCGGGACTCTCCACAACCGGACAGCAACAAGGACGCGAGGGCCAGGGCGCTTGCCCTTGGCCATTGGTCTCTGAGGTTCATGCGGGCAAATTAAGCCCGCTTCCTCATGGCGCGCATCACCCCGACGGAGAGCAGTGTGCCCATGGCACATTTGAGCAGTGCGGGGCCCATCAGGCGCCGGAGCAACGCCTCGATGTCCAGGTCCGGATTGAAGTTCTTCTGCCAGGGGATGCCGAAGGCCAGGATGACCATATGGCCGATCACCATTCCCATGGCGATGCGCATCAATCGGGCGCGGTCATCCGCTTCCTGAGGAATGTCCACCGTCATGGCCCCCAGGACCAATGCGGCGACCGGCATGCCGAGCAGGTAGCCTCCCGTTGGTCCTGAAAGGATGTCCATTCCTCCCCGGTATCCCGCGAATACGGGCAGGCCGATGGCGCCGAGGATGATGTAGTCCAACACCCCCACTACGCCTGCCTTCCATCCGAGCATCAGCGGCAGCCAGCAGACCAGCAGCGATTGCAGGCTCAGGGGAAGGTCATCCTCGAGATCCAGGATGACCGGACCCAGAAGGGCCAGCAGTACGGTGACCACCAGGGAGGAAAGCGGCCATTTCCACCCGCGGCTTGTAAGTTGATGTTCCAGCATGGGTCAGGGGCGCGGAGCGTCGCCGGAGCGCCATTCCTGCAGCACTCCGGAAGCAAAGGAGACGGTGTTGTTCGTCCTGTCGGCATCCGCTGTCCAACCTTGCGGGTCCACTTCGATCGTGCAGCCGGGAAGTGAAACAGGCATGGCGACCGTGTAGGTGGGATGGGTCCATGGCCACGGGGCCATGAGGACTTCGCCGTTTTCCAATGGTCGATTTCCCTGGGTCACCACCTGTGGAATGTGGTGGTCCATCACTACGCCTTCAGCGGTGCTGATGCGCAGGTCGACAGGAAGGGGGAGCTTGCCGATCCGCTCAAGTTCGATGAAGGTGCTGTCCGGAGTGATGCGCACCTGCTTGATCGCGACGTCCACGTGGTGTGTGGTGTTGATCATGTATTGGAAATAGGTGTCCAGTTCCAGGCCGCTCTCGCGCTCCATGACCCGTTTGAAGTCCATGGGCCCGGGGTGACTGAATGACCATTCATCGAAATAGCGTTTGATGCCCCGGTTGCGCGCATCCTCCCCGATGACGGCGGCGAGCTGGTTGAGGAGGACTTCGCCCTTGCTGTATGCGGCGGTCCCGTAGGCCCGATTGGTGACATAATGGTCGGCATGGGTGGAAAGCGCCTCCTCGCCACCGTCTCGGACGAGGTTGAGGTATCCGCCGTATGCCCAATAGTGGGGCTGGTCGCGCGACTCGTTGAATTCCTCCGCCGCGTACTCGGATTCAATCCAGGAGGTGAACCCTTCATCCATCCACTCGTGGAGGCTTTCATTGGTGGCGAGCAATCCCTGGAACCACGCATGGGCCATCTCGTGTGCAGTGACCCCCACAAGGCTGCGCAGGTTGCGGTTGCCCCGCACAAGGGTGCACATGGGATATTCCATGCCGCCGTCACCGCCTTCGATCACGGTGTACTGCGGCCAGGGGTAGGTGCCCACATGCTCGGAGAAATAGCGCATCATGCGCTCCGCAAATCCCGGCAATTCCTCCCACGCCCCGTAGGCGGTGTCCGCCTGCCGGATGAAATGCAGGGTGGGGCCTCCGTCCATATCCAATACGTCGTGAATGAAATCGGGATCGGCCGCCCATGCAAAGTCATGCACGTCCTCTGCGACGAAATGCCAATCGATGGTGCCCGACTCAGGGGTTGCAGCGTCGCCGTATCCGTGTCCGCAGGCTTCCGGGTTCTGAAGGACTCCGGTGCCGCCGATCGTGTATGCCGCATCCATGTGGATGGTCACGTCGAAATCTCCCCAGATGCCATGGAATTCCCGACCGATGTACGGGTTGGTGTGCCAGCCGTGGTGGTCGTATTCGCAGACCTTCGGATACCATTGGGTCATGCTGAATTCGACACCTTGCTTGTTCATCCATCCGGACCGGCGCACCTGTCGCGGAACCTGGGCGTCCCATTCGAGGTGGATGCGCGTTTTCTTTCCGGGGGCCAGCGCCTTGGGCAGTGTGATCCATCCGATGGTGCCATCGGCGGAGAATTCGACTGTGGTCTTGCCGACCCTTGCGGTGTGGACCCGGAGCCAACCCTGTTCTTCCTCGGGCAGGTTCAGGATGCGGTCGCCGACCCTGCGGTCGGGGTCGGTGATGTTGCGGCTCCTCACGTCCATCATGCTTCCCGGTTGGAATGCATTGAAAAACAAATGGAATGGAATGCGGTCGAGGATGTCGGGGCTGTTGTTGGTGTAGGTGATGTCCGCGACGCCTGCATATTGGTGCAAGGGAGCATCGACCGTGATGTCCATGGTGTAGTCCACGGCCTGTTGCCATCCGGGATATTGTGCCGAAATGGTGAGGGGACCCGACAGAAGAACGAGCAGGGCAGTGCCCAGGGATTGGAGGGGTGCTTGCATGGTGGCGGCGAAGGTAGCCATCAGCCCGCCTGAAGCCCGGTCCGGAGGAACCGCCGCACGGATGAGGCGGCATCGAAGTGGGCCATCACAGTCTTGAGGATGTCCTCCCCGAGTATGGTTGAGACCGGCATTTCCGCCATGTAGTAGAACTGTTTGTTCAGGATGAAGGGACATACTTCCGCAGCGGCCTGGAATTCCTTCGGGATGCGGACATTGCGTTCTCCCAGCAGGGTGCCATAGGTGCGATGGAATGCCGCATCCTCCAGGAGCTTGTTGAATTGTCCGGGTTGGGCGGCGATGTGTTCGCGCAGCATGTACAGGTCGTCCTTCGGTACCCAATAGGCACCGCCCCCGATCATGAGCTTCTCCGCATCGAAATGGAGGTAGAGTCCGGGGTCTCCAGACTTCTTTCCTCCGGGGGCGATGCCTGCCGATACATGGGTTTTGTATGGCCGCTTGTCCTTGGAGAATCGGGTGTCCCGGTTGATCCTGAATATGCAGTGTTTGGACTCGAGTCCCTCGAAGATCGGTTCGCGCTCGCTGCAGGCTCCGATGACCACTTCGACGAAGGCCTTGAAGGGTGCCTTGACGGATGTTTCATAGCGCTTCCTGTTCTCGGAAAACCAGTCCCTTTCGTTGTGGATGGAGAGTTCCCGGAGGAAATCCAGGGTGTCATGGGTGAAATGGGGCATGGCGCGTGGTTTCAAGGACATGGCAAGGCATCCCGTGTCGAGTAGATCATGATGCGCTCCACTGAATTGATCGGATTCAACGCGTGCAGCCAGCGGTCGATCCGGCTGGGCTGGATGGTCGTGACGTAACGCAGCTCCGGCAAGGCCGACTTGTAGGCTGCCACCGCCTCACCGAGATGCTGGTCGCCCTGGAACAGGATGTATTCTGGTGGGGTGCCACACCATCGCCGGACTGTGGTCAGCGGGTCGGCTTGTTCCACGCGTCGGTTGTCGATGTGGTACTCCTCCCAAGATCCGCTGTAGAAACGGGGTGGCATGGCTCCGCTGTCCACTTCCACCAGGGCGAAATACGGGGACCCGTTGTCGTACAGGAACTCCATGGCGGCGACCCTGCTGTGTTTGCCGGGATAGGTCAGCGTGGCTGCGACCACTGCGGTTGACAGGACCCAGAACAGTTGCCATCCGGCTTTTTCCAACCGCAAGTGCCTTTTCCACCACGCGCTGCATCCGGTCCAATCGTTCCACCCCAGGGTGCCCAGAACGATGATGGCAGGGAGGATGGGGAGGATGAACCGTTCCTGCTTGTTGGCGAAGAAGCTGTGGAAAGCAAAAAAGACGAGGATGGGCAAGAGGACGCGCCACCATCTGGCGGGGACGGGATTTCCCCTGTGGAACATGCCCCACAGCATCATCAGGCTGACCGGAGGAACCAGTGCGACCATCAAGGTCAGGATATATTGGAACCAGGGGCCTTGCGGATATTCAGCAGCATGGGTGCTGTTGTACTGGATGTACCCCCGCAGCTGGGCGAACGGTTCGCCCCACGCCCAAGCGTCCGGGAGCTGTGTCAGGGAAAAGGCGAGGAGTGCAGTGCAACCGATGATGATGAGGGCCTTGAGCTGGCGCTGCATCATCAGGACGGGGACCAGCCCGATGCCGATCAGGCCGCATTGGTACCGCAATCCCGTGGCCAATCCGATGCCCAGTCCTGCGATGAGCATGTTTCTGAATGTCAGCGACTTTTCCCGGACGAGGTGCAGCAGGCCCAGCATCAGTGGGGGAATGCAGACCATTTCCACGAGTTGGTGCACCGAGAGCAGGGGCCACAGTCCGCCTGCGGCGAGAATCCAGGCCACCGTTCCCGCCCCTTTTTCGTCTTCGGGCCGCAGGGATCTGGCCAGGAGATAGCCCAGCACGATGATGCTGCAACTGTAGAGCGCATGCAGGATCCGCAAGACGAGCGCTTGCTGGCTTGGGTGTTCCGGCCCCGTGCGCTCGAAGATTTCGAACAGGAGGAACTGTGTCAGGGGGTAGGCGAAGTTGCCCGGTTTGACTTCCGGTGTGCCGGTTTGACTCCAGGGGAGCCATTCGTTGTAGTCTTCTCCGTCCGCCCAGCTTGCGGCCACTTCGAGCACGAGGAAATGGTCATCGTGCATGAGGTAGCCCGAGCCGAGGCATGCTGCGCCCAATCTGAGCAGGAGACCCGCCAGCAATGGGAGGAAGAGGGGATGTCGCCTGATGGCGCTCACAATCCGGTGCCCCAGTTGTCGGCGTTTTTCATCCTTTGACGCAGCCGCGCCATCTGCAGCGCTGCGACGGCGGCTTCAACGCCCTTGTTTCCATGGATTCCGCCGGACCGCGCACGTGATTGCTCGATGTTGTCATCGGTCAGAACGCAGAAGATGACAGGCCTATCCGCCGCCATGCCGGCCTGCAGGATGCCTTGTGATGCTGCTTGGCAGACGAAGTCGAAGTGTGCGGTTTCTCCCCGGATTACACTGCCGATGGCGATGACGGCATCGCAACCGGCGTGTTTCAGCAGCCATTGGCTCCCGAGGGGCAATTCGAAACTGCCTGGAACGTCATGGATGCAGATATCGGTTACGCCCGCCTTTTCGAGCACGGACAGGGCCCCGTCCCTCAGGGCATGCGTGATTTCCTGGTTCCAATCCGCAACGACAAGACCGATCCTGAAAGAGGTACACCCTTCCAGGCTTTCCGCATCATAAGCGGACAGGTCGTGTCCTTCCGTCGCCATGGACGTGTGGGGCGCCTCAGCGCGTGATGGTCGCTGCGAGGCCTTCGGCTGTCGCCTTGAGGTTCGAGGAGGGATAGTCCTCCACGATCCGATTCAACTTGTCTTTCGCCGCACCAGTTTCACCCTGCTCCAAATCGACCAATGCGCCTTTGTACAGCGCAATGGGTCCGAGGTAATTCTCGCCGACGGAGCTGCGGCTCGCACTTGCGGCGCGATCGAAAGCACTGCTGGCGGCAGCATAGTCGCCAAGTTCCACCTGACAATCTCCGATGTTGATCTGGGCGATCACCGAAAGGACATCATCCTTGAGGCCGGCTTCGTCGAACGCTGCGATGGCCCCTTCGAAGTCGCCTTGGCTTCTCAGGATGGTGCCCAGCTCATAGCGGGCCCGCGCCGCAGCACTCGTGCCGTCGTGGTCATCGATGATGTCGTAGAGGCCGGGGTAGAGGCCATCGCCATTCAGGGCGAGGTCCACACTGTCCATCATGAAGTACTGCTCAGCGCGCCAGGCGTCCTGATTGCCATCGGCTTCAGCGGGTTCGGATACGAATTTCCCGTAACCGACCACGCCCACGATGAGGACGGCGAGGCCACCGATGGCCATGACGAGGTTGCGGCTGTTGTCTTCGATGAACTGTTCCGTCTTGCCCGAGAGGTCGTTGGGGGCGCCGGTGTTGTTGTTGTCGGCCATGGAGGTCGTTCCTGGTTGTTTCTTGATAAGCTCGGGGAATCACGGTGGAAAACCCGGGCCGCATCCACGGACGCTTGGCCCACTTTTGCGGACGGCAAAAATAGCCAAAGTGACCGAGTCGGAATCCACCCCCGCCAGCATGCGCCTCCTGCGGTTGCAATTGCTGGATTTCAAGAACCACCAGGAGGTGGAGATGACCCTGTGTGGACAGGTGAATTGTCTCCTCGGTGACAATGGAACCGGCAAGACCAACGTCCTGGACGCCGTGCATTACCTGGGCAACGCGAAGGGCTACTTCAACCCCATCGATTCGCAGAACATCCGGCACGGACAGTCGTCCTTCATGGTCGACGGGACTTTCGCGCTGGAGGATTCCGCCGGCACCGAGGAGGACAGGGTCGTGTGTGCGGTGGTCAAGGGACAGAAGAAGGTCCTGAAGCGCAACGGCAAGGCCTACGCCAAGCTGGCAGACCACATCGGGCGTTACCCGGTCGTGATGATCGCTCCTGCGGACTCCGGTCTTCTGCACGATGGGAGTGAGGTGCGGCGCAAGTGGATGGATCAGGTGATCAGTCAGTATGACCGTCCCTACCTTGACCGGTTGATTCAATACCACCATCTCGTGCAGCAGCGCAACAACCTGCTCCGATATTTTGCGGAGAACAGGGTGTACGATGAAGCGCAACTCGCCCCGTGGGATGAGCGCATGATCCCCTTGGCGGAGTCCATTGCGGAGCAGCGCATCGCCTTCATCGGGGAATTCGTGCCCGAATTCCAGCGCATCCATGGCTCGCTTTGTCAGGGAAAGGAGACGGTCGGTTTGGCATTGCACTCCAAGGTCGAGGCGGGTGGATTCGCGGACGCGCTGAAGGACGCGCGTGATGATGACCGGCGCCTCAGGCGCTCCACGGTGGGCGTTCACAAGGACGATGTCGATTTCAGGATCGGCGAACATGCCCTGAAGCGATTCGGGAGTCAGGGTCAGCAGAAGACCTTCCTGCTCGCCCTGAGGCTGGCGCAGGTGGAGCACCTCGCCCACCGCGTCGGTAGGAGGCCCATCCTGCTTCTCGATGACATTTTCGACAAGATCGATGCCCATCGGGCCGGAGCACTGATGGAGGTGCTGGGGCGTGCAAGGTTCGGACAGGTCTTCATTTCGGATACGGACCCGCATCGGATTCCGCGGCTCCTGAAGGAGGCAGATGTTCCGTTCGATGCGTGGTGGGTGGATGACACGGGAGTGTTTCCTTTGGCTGAGATGCAACAGGAGAAGGCATGAGTGGAGGATCACGGCGGTGGAACAGGGGAGCGCGTTCTGCGCGTCGCGGTGAAGCCGTGTCCCTGGGAGAGGCCCTGACGGAGTGGTTGCGCCTGAGTGGCCATGGCGCCCGCTTGGAGGATGCCCGTTCCGAAAGTGCATGGCGGGAGGTCATGGGGGAGGTGGTTTCCCGCAAGACCCGGTTCCTGCGGGTCCGCGATGGGGTGCTCACCGTGGAATTGGATTCGGCCCCGATGAAGGAGGAATTCCTGATGGCGCGGAGCAGGATCCGGACCCTCTTGAATGAGCACCTCGGGCGCGAAGCCATCCGCGAGGTCATCATCCGTTGAGCGGAGCAGCCCGGATTATCTTTGCAGTTCTTCCATGCGTGCGCTCATCTCCTTTGTCACCCGGTTCATTCCGCGGCACCTGCTCCAACGCGTGGCCCACATCGCGCTTCAAGTGCTCTCCCCGTTCTACAGGGGAAGCAGGTTCGAGGACCCCATCAATGGCGTCCGATACAGGAAGCTCCTGTCCTATGGAAGGGGAGACCGCAGCAGGCCCAATGCCCTCGCCCCGGACTCATTGAGTCTCGAGCGCCACAGGGCCGTCTGGATGTACCTCACGGGACACAGTGACATGTTCAATGGTGGACCCGGGCGGCGGATGCTGCATCTGGCCCCTGAGTATTGTTTCCTCAAGCGGTTCAACCGTGCTGAAGGACTCGAGATTGTCCGGGCAGACTTGGTGTCCCCCTGGGCGGATGTCCATTTCGATGTGCATGAGATCCCCTATGGCGCGGATCATTTCGACATCATCATGGGCAATCACCTGATGGAACATGTGGCGGATGACCGGAAGGTCATGTCCGAGTACTTCAGGGTGATGAAGCCCGGAGGCTGGGGCATTTTCCAGGTTCCGATGGACCGCAACAACGCCGAAACGTTGGAAGATCCCGGGGTTACGGATCCCGCCGAGCGCGAACGCCTGTACTGGCAACGGGACCATGTCAGGTTGTATGGCCTTGATTATGCCGACCGTTTCAGGGAAGCGGGTTTTGAAGTCGAGGAAATCGACTTGCGCGCCTTGTTCGGAGAGGAGCGCTACGAGCGCTGTGCCCTTGGGGGTGAGCGCTATCTGCAGGTGGTGCGCAAGCCTTGACCTGATCGGTCCGGTATCAGTCCGATTCTTCCGCGTCGAGGAGGTCGACACCATGGATGGCGCTCAGCTCCGAGGCCAGCATCGCTGCCCGCCCGGCGCGCACTTCGATGTCGAGGACGGAGCGGTCCGTGTACCGTTCCCCTGCGATTCGGGCCTCTTCCCTCTGCAGGGCCTGCATGACATGGCGTGTGAGGTCCGGTGAATATCCGATGGTCAGGGATTCCATGAGCAGGGCTTCGCGGACCCCGGCCTGGGCGACGGCATGCTGGCCGGCCGTTCGATAGGCGTCAATCAGACCACCGACGCCGAGTTTGGTGCCTCCGAAATAGCGCACCACCGCAATGAGGGACCAGTGCAGGTCATGGGACCGGAGGACACCATGGATGGGTGCGCCTGCGCTGCCGGCGGGCTCACCGTCATCGGCGGCGCGGAAACGATCCGGGCCGAACTGCCAGGCGAAACAGACGTGACGGGCGGTGCGGTGTTGCGCCTGGACGGCTTCCAAGGCCCGTTGGACGGCTTCTTCTGCTGCGCGTTCATCGGCGAAGGGAAGTGGGAAGGCGTATCCGTGAAATTTGCTGCCCTTGGCCTTGTAGAGGCCAACACCCTCGGAGGCCAATGTGGGAAATGCGTCCCGGATGCTCAACTGAGGGGATTGAGGTTGACGCTGTACACCTGAACGGTGTGGGGATCCCGCCCTGCGAAGAACTTGTCCAGGGCAAGCAGGATGTTGCCGGCACTGAAATAGCTCGTGTGCAATTCGGCCTCTCCGGCCACCCGCCACTGTATGGTGTAGCTCTGGTCCCTGTCCTTGTGGTCCTGCGTGTAATCGAGCAGGGCCTGCAGGGCCTGTTCGCGATTCGAACCGGTGGCGCGGTGGAAAAGGAAGCGGTGCGTATGGCGGGGATTGTAGGTGAACAGGGAGACTTCCTGAATGCCGTCCTGTTCCTTCCACATGAATTCGAGTTGGTCTTCAGCATAGCCGAAGTAGCTGCGGATGTCTTCCAGCAGGCGGGCTTCCTGAGCGGGATCGGGATTCATGATGAACTGTGTTCCGTGATGAAGGGGGAGTACTCCGGCAAATGTCGTGCGAAGGCGACGCGTACATCGTCTGTGTTCCAGTTGTGTTTCTCCATGGCATGCTGTGCTTCCTCCAGGGTCATCCGCACAGCTTCCCGGTCCACTTCGGCGCGGGCCGCACGCAGGATTTTGGGATGATGCGTGGCCAGCAGGTTCTCTTGCCCACTCATCAATTCCTCGTGCAGTTTCTCACCGGGCCTCAATCCGATGACCTCCACATTGATGTCCTGCCCCTCGACCAGACCGGCCAGTCTGATCATGCGCCGGGCGAGGTCCGCGATGCGTACCCGGTCTCCCATGTCGAACACGAAAATGTCGTCTCCCTGGCTCGTGGCGGCAGCTTCCATGACCAATTGCACGGCCTCGGGAATGGTCATGAAGTAGCGGGTGACCTCCGGGTGGGTCAGGGTGAGGGGGCCGCCGTTTTCGATCTGCCTGCGAAACAGTGGGATCACGCTGCCATTGCTGTCGAGGACATTTCCGAAACGCGTGATGACGCATTTCATGCCGTGTCCTTCACCGAGGCCCCGGACGACCAGTTCCGCCATCCGCTTGGAGGCCCCCATGATGCTGGTGGGATTGACGGCTTTGTCGGTGCTGATCATCACGAAGGTTCCCGTGCCGCAGGAACGGGCAGCACGGATCACATTGGCCGTGCCCATCACATTGGTGTGCCATGCGGCTTCGGGCTGGGATTCCATGACGGGGACATGCTTGTAGGCTGCAGCGTGGTAGATCAGATCGGGTTGGAACGCTGTGCAGAGGGCCAACATGGCATCCTCATCGCGCACGTCCGCAATCCGCGCTTCCAAACGGTCCGCCTCCGATCCCAGGCGCACCCTGGCCGAGAGGACGAGGTCGTGCAACGGCGTCTCGGCGATGTCGATGGCCAAAACGCATGCGGCGTTGCGTTCCAAAGCCTGCATGACGAGCTCCGACCCGATGGATCCCGCACCTCCGGTGACCAGTATGCGGGCCCGGCCCACCTGTTCGGCAATGGCGGAGGCGTCGAGTTCGATGACCGGTCTGCCCAGGAGATCCTCGATCCGGATGTCCCGCAGTTGACCCGCACTGAGTTCTCCCTGGATCCAGCGCTGCGCAGGCGGGACATCCATCACCCGCAATCCGGCATCCAGTGCGGCATCGATGACTTCCGACTTCCTGATGGGTGAGAGGCGCTGGATGGAGACGATGAGCCGCTTGGCCTTGTGTTCCGCCAGTACATCTTCGAGGTCGTTCGCAGCGAATATGGGGACGCCGTCCATCCGCTTGCCCTGCTTTTTGGGGTCATCATCCAGGAAGGCAACGACCCTGAGTGGGTCGGGGCTCGGTCGCTCGACCGCCTGCTTGGTGATGATGCCCGCTTCTCCGGCACCGAAAATGATGACGGGGGTGGGGCGTGCCGTCTGGAACCGCTCATAGACCGAGCGTACCGTGATTCGGAAACCGATGAGCAACACGGCCGAGGCGAGGAATTCGATGGCGGTGACACTGAGTGGGATGGGATAGGCCCTCCCCATGGTCAGCGCCGCGAGGTCCAGCGCGAGGAACAATGTGGTTCCCATGGACAGTGAAAGGAGAACGCGCCGGGCATCTCGGCTGCCGCTGAATCGGATGATCCCGGCAAACGTCCGGAAAGCCAGCATGGAGAAGGCCCGGATGACGAGGTAAGTGGGCAGGAACCGACGCGCAGCCTCCAGTTCATGGAGGGGAGGGGCGAATTCAAACCGCATCGCATAGGCCAATCCCAGCGCCACGACACCCATGGACAGGTCGATCGTGAAGATGACCCATCTCGGCACGAGTTGGGGTCGGGATTGGATTGTGCGCAACAGTTGGAACATCCTGGTCGGCAAGATACCGCCGCGGGCTCCGTGACGTTTAATTTCCCGGACCAACGGAATGGAGACATTGGTGATTGCAACGATCGTGGGGCGGGCCCTGTCCCTGCCAATCCATCGGATTGTCGGGCGTGTGGGCTGTATGGTGCTGGTCTTGGCTGCGGGCTTGGCTTCGGGCCAGGACGAGGTGGACCTGCTCGCACTGGAGAATGCAGTGGATCAACTCGCCAAGGAGGTTTCGGTCTATGACAAGGATGCCCAACGGTTCCTCGAGAAGGAGCTGAAGCCGCTCCTGCTCGATCCCATGGCGCCACGGGAGATTACAGGAGTTTTCGTGGACCGTCTGGATCAGATTGACGCAGCCAACCTCGGGACATTTCCCGAGCAATTCGGATATGCCCGCAGCGTGCAGGCAGCCCTGAGTGGGGATTCGTTGAGGATTCCCTTCGGCGCTTGGGATGAGGCCGTCGACCGTGCGATGGGCAATCGCCGCGTGGCAAAGGATTTCGCGGCGCTCCTGCCCTTGGGCAAGGACCTCTTGTTGGATGGGGTGTTTTATGCCTCCAAATCCGTGCAATGGTCCTTCGACGGCCCGTTGGCCATTTCCGTTCCCGAGGATGGGGGTAAGCCCCGGTTCATTTTTGGTCCTTCCGGACGGCTGATGGCATTGGCCAAGGGGGATACCCTGCTCGTCCAGAAGACCGGAGGGGAATACGACTACGGTGGGGCGCGTTTCGAGGGACGCAGCGGACGGGTCGATTGGGGGCGTTCCGGGTGGGATCCCAACTTGAATCATGCCGACTTCGGTCCTTATTCCATCCGATTGAAGACGCCTTCCATGACGGTCGATTCAGCCCTGTTCACGACCGAGTTGTTTCCAGACCCCCTGTTGGGACAGTTGACGGACAAGGCGAGGGTGCGCCGCAGGGACGAAAAGACGGGGGCTGCCACCGATGCGGCGCGTTATCCCCGTTTCGATACCTACATCAACCGACTGTCTATGCCGGATATCGTTCCGGGAGTGGATTTCGAGGGCGGACTGACCGTTCGGGGAGCCGAGTTGCAGGGCAAGGGCAGCCAGGAGGAGCCGGCGCAATTGAGATTCAGAAGGGGGGATACGGTGATGGTCGAATGCCGGTCTTCCTTGTTCATTCTTCGATCCCAGCAATTCAGTGGACAAGGTGTGGAGGCCGTTTTGAGGTTGGGTGCGGACAGCCTCTATCATCCGGAATTGAACCTCCGGTTCAACCTGAAAGCAGGTAAACTATCGCTGATCCGAACGGACGAGGGATTGGGGCCGCGGCCGTTCTCGGATTCCTATCACAGCCTGTTCCTGGACTGCAGTGTCCTGTCGTGGTCGTTGGACGATACGAGGATCAGGTTGGAAGGACCTCCGGGTTCAGTGCGGTCGACGGCCGTCTTGACCAGCAGTGACTTTTTCGATGCGGACCTGTTTCGCGACATGCAGGGCATCGATCCGGTGCACCCGCTCGTCCGGGTGCGGAACCATGTCAAGGGCACCGGAGATTCGACGTTCACCAGCATGGAATTGGGCGGCAGTCTCCGGTTGAGCGAGCCCAAGACTCGCGCCATGATGATCAGGTTGGCCCATGAAGGCTACCTCGAAATGGACCTCGACACACGCACCGCCACAGCGACGGACAAGCTCTTTGCCGACCTGGCCAATGCCGCGGGTCGAAGGGATTTCGATGTCTTGTTCTTCCGGTCTGAAATCGTGGGCGGTCAGCATGGGGAGATCAGTCTGCTCAATGGGCAATTGAAGGTCGAAGGGGTGGCCAGGGTGGATGTATCCCGTGACCGTGGCGTGATCATAGAACCGCGGAACGGTCAGGTGGTGATCGGTGAGGACCGGGATTTTGAGTTCGCGGGTGGTGTGCGCGCGGGCAACCTTCAATTCGATGGTTCGGACTACGCTTTTGACTACGAGGCTTTTTCCATCGAGCTCAATGCAGTGGAAAACTGCAAGTTGCGGGTCAATGATGAAGTGGAACGCGATGTGCGCGGCAGGCCGAAGCGGAAGTTGGTCAAGAACAGGCTGGAGTACATCCAAGGTGTGCTGAGGGTGGATGTGCCCATCAACCGGTCGGGACGATTGAGTGAAGCGTATCCCGAGTATCCCGTGCTGATCACCGAGGAACCCAGCTATGTGCATTGGGATGATGAGGCCATTGAGGAGGGGGCATACGAACGCGACCGGTTCCGCTTCGTGGTGGAGCCGTTCACGTTGGACAGCCTCGACGCCCTGGGCCGGAGGGAGCTCGTGTTCGCAGGGACTTTGGAATCCGGGGACCTGCTGCCACCCCTGCAGGAGGAACTCAGGGTCATGGACGACCTGTACCTCGGGTTCACGACTTCGACCCCATCGGGCGGTTACGGCGTGTATGGTGGGGTGGGCACATTTGACCAGAATCTGACCTTGGATGGCGGTGGATTGCAAGGTGGCGGCAGGCTCGACTTTCGAACATCGCACGCGGAGAGCGACCGATTCGTGCTGCTTCCTGACAGCACGAAAGGGGTGGCACAGGTCTTCACCAACCGGGAGGCGGCAGGGCCACCGGCCGTGCCCGAGGTACAGGGTGAGGAGGTGGATGTCCTGTTCCGTCCGCGGTCCATGCAAATGCTGGCCCGCTCTAAGGAGGTGCCCATCCGGTTCTTCGAGGGTGAAAGTGAACTCGACGGGGGCCTCGTGCTCGGAGAAGACGGCATGACCGGTGACGGCAGCATGCGCTTCAGTGGAGCGGAACTCAATTCCGACCTCTATCGGTTCAACCGGAGGCACATTCTGGCCGATACGGCCTCCTTCCAGTTGGACCAACGTGTGGAAGGGGCCCTCGCATTCAAGACGGACAACGTCCACTGTGACATTGATTTCGATGAACGCGTGGGTGAATTCGCCTCCAATGACGGTGAGACGAAGATTGAATTGCCCGCCAACCAGTACATCTGCTACATGGATGAATTCAAGTGGTTCATGGACAAGGATGAGATGGAGATGTCGTCCAACCGGGAACCCCTCGATGACTTCGTCATCGATACGGATGAGGCGTCATCGAGTTCGAACTTCTATTCCGTCCGGGCGGACCAGGACAGCTTGAATTTCCTGGCCCCCACGGCTGTGTACGATGTGAGCGAAGCGGTCCTGCAATGCGAGTCGGTCAAGTTCATCCGTACCGCGGACGCATTCGTGGAGCCGGACAGCGGCAAGGTCGTGTTGCGTCGCAGGGCCCAGATGGACCAGCTGACACGGGCGGTCATCGTGGCCAACGTCGTGACGCGGCACCACCGGTTGTTCAATGCCGACGTGAACATCCTCGGCCGTTTCGATTACGAGGCCAATGCGAGCATCTTCTACAAGGATGAGAACGGACTTGAGCAGTTGATCCGGCTGGATGAGGTGGAAGTGGATACCAGTGGTGAGACCGTCGGGTATGGAACGATTCCCATTCAGGATGGATTCGGGTTGAGTCCATTCTTCGGTTTCTCGGGCGGGGTCAGGTTGGCAGCGGCAAGGGAGCACCTTGAGTTCGACGGTGCTGTCACGCTGGAAGCGGCGTGCCCCGAGACGGACAAGGAGCAGTTGATGTTCACGGCGGTGATCGATCCGAAGGATGTCCGGATTCCCATCGATACGACCATGAAGACGCCGTTGATGTCCCACCTGGGCATCGGGGCATACCTGCGGGATGTGGATGAACCGGGAGGCGGCCCCTATGGCGCATTCGTGGATGAAATCCGGAGTCACGATGAATACCGCATCCTCGCCGCCACGGGAGAATTGCGCTATGACAAGCGCAACGCGCTGTATCAGGCGGGCACTCCGGAAAAAATGCTCCAACCGGATCTGCCCGGAACGCTCATTGAATTGAAGGCAGGGGAATGCGGGGTCACGGGAAGTGGTCCGGTGACCCTACCCGTGGATTACGGACTGGTCACACAACGATCGGCCGGCACCATGAAGGTCTTCCCCACCGGAACGGGCATCGAGGCCTCGGTCACCGTGGGCATGGACTTTCCTTTTGACGACCAGATCTGGAAGTCATTGGCGGAGCGTCTCCAGATCTGGGCTACGGCCATTCCCCTCAATGTCAGTGAGACCACATTCGAAGCGGCGACCCGGGAATGGCTCGGTCTCGAGGGGGCCGACGAAGTATTGGGGGAGATGACCCTCATGGGGGCCTTCAAGAAGACCCCGGCGAGCATCCAGCACCGTTTCCTGTTCACAGGATTGGACCTGACCTGGGATCCGTCCGAGGATGCCTTCGTCTCCAGTGAGAATGGCATCGGCATCGTCTCCATGGACAAGGTGCCTGTTTTCCGGCGCATCAAGGGCCGAATCGAATGGAGCCTCGCGGGGACCACGGGCATCCTGCGCATCTACCTCCACCTGGATGATGAGAACTGGTATTACTTCGAGTACCGGAACGGGGTGATGAATGTGACTTCCAAGGACCAGCAGTTCATCGATGCCATCACCGAGTTGAAGGACGACAAGCGCCGCATCAAGGAGGAAGAGGGTCGGTTCATTTATCAGATTTTGCCCTCCCGGAGCAGGCGCAATGAATTCGTGGACCGGTTCCCGGAATTCGACTGACTTGTTTTCTACTGTACCCAGCTTATTATAAAAGAATTACAGCTGATTCCCCGTAGTTTCAGGCATGCGCCGCACTTGCCTGATGCTGTTGCTGTTCCCGTTCGCATTGAGCGCCCAGCTGAATCCGGATTACGACCCGGACTTTGATTTGAATGGATGTTACACCATGATGGATCTCCTTGCCATCCTGGTCACCCTCATGCCCGATGTGGAGGGCAACGATTCGCCCAACCCGAATTACGATCCGGATTTTGATGGCGATGGTGAAATGACCATCTATGACATGACGAGTTATCTGACTTGGTTCGGATCCTGTGCAGGCGTGCCATGTGAGTCACCCACCATGGACGGTTACAGTTATGTCGTGGTGGAGATCGGTCTGCAATGTTGGTTTGCGGAGAATCTGCGGACAACGGTGTATGCCGATGGCAGCGACATTCCGGAGATCATCAGCAATGAGGATTGGGGTGGGATGATGACCGGGGGGCAGTGCACCTACCAGCACGATTCCGATCTGCTCGAGCAATATGGCAGGTTGTACAATTGGTACGCGGTCGATGATGCCCGGGGGTTGTGTCCCGTAGGTTGGCACGTCCCGGATGACGATGAATGGAAGTTGTTGGAGAACGTCATCGGCATGCCTTGGGGGCAATTGGATGAATTCGGGAATTTCAGGGGCTCCATCCAGGAAATCGGCACCAAGCTGAAGAGCACCTATGGATGGAGCTCGGATGGCAACGGGACGGATCTGTTTGGATTTTCAGGCCTGCCTGCCGGTGTTCGCGGAGGAGAAGGAGACGACAGCGGACAATTCACCGGTCTGGGGGATGTCACTTTCTGGTGGACCTCTTCGCCTACCGCACCGGAGGGAAATGCATTCGACCGTATTCTGGCCGCATTCAGTGCAGGCGTGAACAGGAATTCCAATCACCACCGTTTCGGTTTTTCGGTGCGGTGCCTCCGCGACGATTGAGGAATTCAATCCCGGTCCGTCGGACATGGTCACATTGTCCGAACTTGGGGGCATGACCGGCACCGCTCCCCGCCATCCGAAGTACCCCCATCTGCTGCAGCCGTTGCAGGTCGCAGGCATGACCATGCCCAACCGGTCCATCATGGGATCCATGCACATGGGACTGGAGGAGGAGAAGGGCGGCTTTTCCAAGCTCGCGCGCTTCTACGCCGAGCGTGCCGAAGGGGGGGCAGGCCTCATCGTGACCGGAGGCATCTCGCCCAACCGGGCCGGCAAGCTGGCCCCGCATGGGGCGACTCTGATGCGCTCCTCGCAGGCGGCGCAACACCGGGAGGTGACCGACGCGGTCCACGCCTCCGGCGGCCGCATTGCCCTGCAGATCCTGCACGGCGGACGCTACAGCTACCATCCGTTCTGCGTGGCCCCGTCCAAGGGCAAGGCACCCATCAGCAAGTTCAGCCCCTGGGTCCTCAGCGGCCGCGGCGTCGAGCGCACGATCCGGGCCTACGTCCGCTGCGCCCTGCTCGCCCGTGAGGCCGGTTACGACGGGGTGGAGGTTATGGGCTCGGAGGGCTACCTGATCAACCAGTTCCTGGTGCGGCGGACCA
>CAXQGL010000038.1:0-30229 GCA_964223495.1 Candidatus Nitrosopumilus sp.
GTCACAGTCGCCAGCCGGAATGCCGGAACCACCGCACACTCCACAGGCATCAACAGTGGCACAAGCTTCATTGGCTGCATCGTCATAGTTGCAGGCGCTCAGGTCCGTACACTTGTCCACATCATCACAAATGCCATCACCATCGGCATCAGCCGCACAGCTGCCCCCACAGACACCAATAGCATCTGCTTGGTTGCCATCACAGTCGCAGTCCCCGGCAGGAATATCCGAACAACCACAACCGTAGATGGCTCCTGGCCCTCCACAGATATTGCACTCGTCCAACGACGCGCATGACCCGTCGTCAGCAGTGGCCGTGGCGTCATAATTGCAAGCCGTAGGATCGGTACAACCCAGCACCTCACTGTCGTCACAAACCCCATTGCCATTCACATCAGCAGCACATGATCCGTTGCAAACCCCGAGCGCATCATAGGCCCCTACACAATCATCCACATCGTCACAGATACCGTCTGAATCAGCATCCTCCGCGCAAGACCCATTACAAATTCCGATGGCATCGAAATTCCCTACGCAATCATCCACGTCATCACATATTCCATCTTCATCGACGTCGTCACAAACCAACTCACCTGTAACCAAAACATCGTCAATCAGACTGTAATCATTCTTTTTTCCTAAGATGCTGTATTTGACCTGAATCCATGATGCACCGCCCAATGCCACGGCTCCGTTCGCAGCCACTGTAAGTTCTCCGATGTCTGAGGTAATACTCATGACACAAGTCGAACTACCGGTTCCGAACGATTGGACGTTACCAGTAACTGAAACCGAAATCGCCGTTGATACATCTATAGTTGCCGAAAGCCATTCGCCAGAATGCTCAGGATTTCCTTGTCCTGAATGAGCATTCAACCATCGAAACTCCAAATCGCCATCATTTGGTGAATCCCAATCATCCACACCCAACTCCACAATAGGATTGCTGGCCGAGGCCGTCCACGCGCCATCAGAGGCCACAGTAGAGGCACCGGCATCATCTTCGAAATCTTCGAAAAAGAGCGTGGTCGTCTGGGAATGGATTTGCTGGGGAGGTCCCAACAGGAGTAAAAAGAAGCCGAAAAAAGCGACAACCCCACCAACAGGCACTGTTGGCAAGCCGGGGCAGGCACATTTCTCGACAGAGTGAATTCGGTCCGGTAGCATCAAAGCAAGCAATAAGGCCTTGCAATATAGAGCCGGGGAACTGATAATCAGATAGTTATGTGTCGTTGATAATAAGAATTTCGTCTTATTACAAGGCGTTATTACACACTTCTGCGCAGATAATGACGAAAATCATTTTTCGTTGGGCCGGTGAAATGCAGCGCGCGATAAAAACGATTGCAAAAACAGAACAACAGACTAAAAATCAATAATTTAAATCCGAATTAGATTCCGAATTGGTCAAACTGCATTTCGAACAGTCTGCGATACTGGCCTGCGCGCTCCATCAGGTCTTCATGGCTACCCTGCTCGGCAATCCGGCCTCCATCCAGCAGAATGATCCTGTCCGCGTCCCGGATCGTAGACAAACGATGTGCCACCAACACACTTGTTCGGCCCTCCGTCAGTCGTGCAGTGGCTTCCTGGATGAGCCCCTCGCTCTCGGGGTCGACCGAACTCGTGGCTTCATCCAGCACGAGTACGCCGGGCTGCTGCGCGTAGGCCCTGACAAAGGCGATCAATTGACGCTGTCCGGTCGAGAGCATCACCCCCCGCTCCTTCACATCATAGTCGAGCGCACCCGGCAGGCGATCAATCATATCCCTCACCCCGACCGCATCCACTGCTTCGTCAATCAACTCATTGGAAATCAATGGGTCATACAAGGTGATGTTGTCCTTGAGCGACCCTGTGAACAGAAAGACATCCTGCAACACCACCCCCACCGAATGCCGCAGGACATCGAGTGGAATGCGACGCAGGTCGTGACCATCAATGGTGATGCTGCCGCGCTGGTACTCATAGAATCGGCACAGCAGGTTGATGATGCTCGACTTCCCTGCCCCAGTGGCCCCCACGAATGCCACACATTCCCCTGCGTTGATCTCGAAACTGACCCCCTTCAGCACCCAGTCCTCATCCTGATAGGCAAACCAGACATCCTCGAAAACAATGTGCCCCTTCAAATCATGGATGTCGATGGCCGCATCCGCTTCTGGCTCCGGGAGGCGCTCATCCAGGTCGAGAAGGTGGAATACCCTGCTCGCATTGACGATGCCCATCTGCAGGACATTGAACCGGTCCGCAAGCTGTCGGATCGGGCGGTAAAGCATGAACACATACAGGATGAACTGAAGGACGAGGCCCAGCGTCATGCCTCCTTCAGCCACTCCGGCGACCCCAAACCAGAGCAGCAGCGCCACACTCGTCGCGGAGAGCATTTCCACCACGGGAAAGAAAATGGAGAAAGCCCAGATGGAACGGATGTTCGCCGCGCGATGAGCCGCGTTGAGACCAGCGAATTTCCGTCGTTCGGCCCCTTCCCTTCCAAACGCCTGAATGATGCCCATGCCGGTCACATGCTCCTGAACGAAGACATTGATCCTGGCGACCTCATTCCGGACACTCACGAACGCCTTCTTGATGGCCTTCTGGAACACCCTGGTCGCAAGGAGCAGTATTGGAATCGGAAGCAGAATCACCAAGGTCAAGGTCGCATCGACCCACATCATGGCCCCGATGATGACCCCCAATTTGAGGAGGTCACCTACGGCATTGAGCAAGCCATTCGAGAACACATCAGCGATGCCATCCACATCACTTATGTGCCTAGTAACCAACTGACCTACAGGTGTTTGGTCAAAGTACTTCAAGCGAAACTTCAAGACGTGCCGGAACAACTCGGAGCGCAGATCCAGGGTCACACTCTGTGCCACCCAGTTGGCCCAATAGGTCTGCCAAAACTGGAGCAGCGCCTCCACCAGGATCAAACCCACAACCATCAGGAACACCATCAGGAGTCCATGCCTGTCCCCCACCGCGATGTGATCATCGAGGGCAATCCGGATGAGGTATGGCCGGACCCAACTCAATCCCGCCAGGACGACCACCATGATGCCTGTCAGGATGAATCGCTCGCGGTAGGGCTCCACCCGATCCAGAATCCGACGGAGCACCTGGGCATCGAAAATCCGCCCCGTCGTTTCCGGAGCACTCATGCGGTCAAGAATGGATAGGCCACACGCGAAAGGTACAGTCCGCATGCCGGGGCAGAGGCTCCTGCCCGATTCCGGTCACAAGCCGCCACGATCTCCCTGACTTCTTCAGCTTCCATGCGGCCACGGCCCACCTCGAGCAAGGTTCCGACCACGGCCCTGACCATGTTTCTCAGGAACCGATCGGCTGCGATATCGAATTGGATGGCATGGGCACCATTCCGGATCCACTCGGCCTTGCGCACGTCGCACAAGGTGGTCTTCTGGCCCCCACCCGCCTTGCAGAACGTCGCGAAATCACCCTTGAAGAGGAGGTGACGGGCAGCCGCATTCATGGCTTTCACATCCAAGTCCTGATACACCCGCGCACTCCGCCCCTCCGCAAAAGGATCCTTGCGCATGTGCACGTGGTAGGTGTATGCCCGTTCGGTCGCGTCAAAACGCGCATGACTGCCCTCCTCCACCTCGAAAATGCGACGGACTCCAATGTCCGGCGGGAGCATTCCATTCAGCTTCCATGCCGCTTGTTCCCAATTGGAAAAGCGGGGCCCGAACTCGCCGGACCAATCAAAGTGGGCGTAGAATGCGACGGCATGCACCCCCGTATCCGTACGACCACAGCCCACGACGGCCGTGGGTTGCCCCAGAAGTTCGGACAACCGCTCCTCCAGCACCTGCTGGACGGAAATGGATTGGGGCTGACGCTGCCAACCGTGGTATGCCGTGCCCTCGTAGGCCAGATCGATGAAACAGCGCACTGGCCCCGCAATCAGCGCATCAGGCCCAGTTGACAATGCCCTCGTGCTGGTATTCACCAGCGGCCAACCTCTCCTTCATCTTCTTGAACGTATCGATCGTGTACTGCACATCCTCCAGCGTATGGACCGCCGTAGGAATGAGGCGCAGCATGATGACATCCTTGGGCACTACCGGATAAACGACGATGGAGCAGAAGATGCCGTGGTTCTCACGCAGATCCAACGTCAGATTCGTGGCCTCGCCGAGCCCGCCCTGCAGGAACACCGGAGTCACGCAGCTGTTCGTATTGCCGATGTTGAATCCAGCCTCCCTCAATCCGGATTGGAGCGCAGAAGCTACGGTCCAGAGACGCTCCTTGTGCTCGGGCTGGGTCGTCATCATCTCCAGGCGCTTGATCGCCCCGATCACGATGGGCATCGGCAGGGACTTGGCAAACGTCTGCGAACGCATGTTGTACCGCAGGAAATCCACCACGTCCTTGGGCCCTGCCACAAAGGCACCCACGGTGGCCATCGCCTTGGCGAACGTGCCGAAGTACACATCGATTTCATCGTGGCATCCCTGCTCGTCACCTGCACCGCGGCCACTTTCACCCACGGTTCCAAACCCATGGGCATCATCCACGAACAGGCGGAAACCGTACTTCTTCTTGTAGCTGACGATTTCCTTGAGCTTGCCCTGGTCTCCCGCCATACCGAAGACACCCTCGGTCACCACCAGGATGCCGCCACCGGTCTGTTCGGTGAGTACACGCGCCCTTTCCAGCTGCTTTTCAAAGCTCTCCATATCGTTGTGTGTGAACACAAAGCGCTTCCCCTGATGAAGTCTTACTCCATCAATCATGCACGCATGGCTCTCGCTGTCGTAGACGATGACATCGTGGCGGTTGACCAAAGCCTCGATGGCGCTTTGGCATCCCTGGTAACCGTAGTTCAGCAGGAATGCATCCTCCTTCTGCATGAACTCGGCAAGCTGGTGCTCCAACTGCTCGTGGTGACTGGTCTGGCCACTCATCATGCGGGCGCCCATCGGGTAACCCATCCCCCACTCCTTGGCGGCCTCGGCGTCCACGGCCCGGACCTCCGGGTGGTTGGCCAACCCGAGATAGTTGTTGATGCTCCATACGAGCACCTCCTTGCCCCGGAACATCATCCGGTTGGATATGTCGCCCTCAAGTTTGGGGAACGTGAAGTAGCCATGCGTGTCCTTGGCGTGCTGGCCAAGTGGTCCGCGGTCATTGCGGATACGGTCGAAAATGTCCAAAACGGTTGTGTTTTGCTTATAAATCGAAGCGGCGAAGGTACTGAAGCTTAGCGTGAACCGCATCCAATGTGAAACAAGTGTTGGCATATCACATCCCGATGCGGCGTGCGGGGGCGATGCCTACCCGCTATTTTCGCCGCCATGAGCGGCCGTTCATACTGGAGTCTGATCACCCTGACCGTTGTCCTGATGGGCATTGCAGGGTGCGGTGATTACCAGAAGGTGCTGAAGAGCACGGATCCGGAATTCAAATGGGAGAAGGCCCAGGAGTACTTTGCCGACCAGCGGTGCATCCAGTCCCTTCCCTTGCTTCAGGAGCTGATCGGCCTGTTCCGCGGCACCGAACGGATGGAGGACGTGTATTTCATGTATGCCGAAGCCCACCTCTGCGTGGAGGATTGGTACATGGGGCGCTACACGATGCGGAATTTCGCGAAGACCTTTCCGACTTCTGAAAGAACGGAAGAGGCTGAATTCCAGGCCGCTTTGTGCAGCTACAGGCTTTCACCGGGCCCTGAATTGGACCAGAGTGAGACCCGTGCCGCCATGGACGAACTGCAACTGTTTCTTGACCGTTACCCGACCACAGGGTTGAAGGACAGCTGCAACAGCATGATCGCCAAACTCCGCGACAAGTTGGAAGTCAAGGCCTGGAACAGCGCCAAATTGTATTTCACCACAGGCAAATACCAGAGCGCCTCCCGGGCACTGCAGCATTTCATGGACGATTGGCCCATCAGCCGCTTCGCCGAGGAAGCCCAATTCCTCGTCCTCAAAAGCCAATTCATGTACGCCGAGCAAAGCACGGCGCGGCGGCAGGCCGAGCGTTATGCGGATGCCATTGAATCCTACTTTACCTTTGCGGCCCGCTTTCCTGAAAGTGCCCTTCTGCGCGATGCCGAGCAATTCCACCGGAAAAGCCGCTCCGGGTTGGACAGGGCCTCACAGGAAGAACGATAGTCGCCCAGCAAGAATGAGTGCCAGCAAGACCCCCCCTGCCGCCCGGAACACCCAGACCCGGGACACCCATGCCATCGACCAGCAGGTCAACGGCAACCTGTTCGAAGCCATTGTCGTCCTCGCCAAGCGCAGCGCGCAATTGGGACAGGAAATCAAAGAGGAGCTGAATTCCAAGCTGGAAGAGTTCATCACGGTGTCGGACAGCCTCGAAGAAGTGTTCGAGAACCGCGAGCAGATCGAAATCTCCAAGCACTACGAGCGCCAGCCCAAACCACACTCCGTGGCCATCAAGGAACTCGAGGAGGGCAAGGTCTATTTCCGCATGCCTACCGAGGAGGAGCTTGCAGCGGAAGCTGCCCGTCAGGAGGAAATCCGCCGGGAACGCGAAGAGCGCCGCAACCGCCGCTTCCAGCAGCGCGAAAACTGATTCCCGCATGGGATGCCTCTCGGGCCGCCGCATTGTCCTGGGCGTCACCGGGAGCATCGCAGCATACAAATCAGCCCATGTCGTTCGCGAACTGGTCAAGGCCGGAGCGGACGTGCGCGTGTTGATGACACCGGGAGCACGCGAGTTCATCACCCCGCTCACCCTCGGCACACTCAGTGGCCACCCCGTTCACAGCGAGCTGACCGAAAACCGGGATGCGGGCACCTGGACCGACCATGTCGAACTCGGCTTGTGGGGAGATGTGGTCCTTGTCGCCCCGGTGACAGCGCACACGATGGCGGGCATGGTGGAAGGCCGTGGGGACAACCTCTTGCTGACCGTACTCCTGAGCGCCAAGTGCCCCGTGGTGATCGCACCGGCCATGGACCGCGACATGTTCACACACGCCGCCACCACAGCCAACATGGAGACCTTGCGCAGCAGGGGCGTCCACATCATCGACCCCGACACGGGCGAATTGGCCAGCGGACTTTCGGGCAAGGGCCGAATGGCGGAACCGGAACGCATCCGTGAGGAATTGGACGGCTGGTTCGAACGCCGCATGCCACTCAAGGGCTTCCACGCGCTGATCACTTCGGGACCGACCCACGAGCCCATTGATGCCGTGCGTTTCATCGGGAATCGATCTTCGGGGCACCAGGGCTCCGCCATCGCGCTGGAATTGGCCAGGCGCGGCATGACCGTGGACTTCATCAGCGGTCCATCCCGGTTCGGGACAGACCATGCCGGCATCCGGAGGGTGGATGTGGAAACGGCATTGGACATGCAGGAAGCCGCACGGAGGGCCATGGAAACCCGCGCGCCCAATGTGATCATCGGCACCGCCGCCGTGGCCGATTTCCGACCGGCATCACCGCGCGAGGGCAAGGCCTCCAAGGAGTCGCTTCCAGACAGCCTCGCCCTGGTGCGCAATCCGGATATCCTCGCTGACCTCAATGACCGCGCACCGGCGGACTGCTTCAAGGTGGGGTTCGCACTGGCCCATGGCGACGGAAAGGAGGCCGCCCTGCGCAAATTGACCTCCAAACAATGCGATATGGTCGTCCTGAATTCCATCAGCGACAAAGGCGCGGGATTCGAACACACGACAAACCGGGTGGACTTCGTTCATGGACCGGACAGGATTGATAGTTTTGAATTGAAGACGAAGGAAGCGGTCGCGGCAGATCTGGCCGATGTCGTGCAGAACAGGCTCACATCGCGCGCGCGCCCTACCCCACGTCAGGATGATTGACCCCATGTCACGATTTTCCCATATGCTCCACGCCACCCGCCTCCTCGGCTGCCTCATCCTGACGACCACCTTGCTCAGCCCCGGTGCACTATTCGGTCAGGAGCTCGATTGCCAGGTCAGCGTCATTGCCCCCACCATCAACAATGTGGAGACCTCCGTCTTCAACCAGCTCGAGACGGCCATCACCGAATTCATGAGCGGCCGGAGGTGGACCAACGACGAGTTCACCCTTGAGGAAAGGGTGACCTGCACCATGCAGATCACCATCAACAAGGCGAACTCCCAAACCAACTTCGAAGGCACCATCCAGGTACAGAGCAGCCGGCCCGTCTACAACAGCGACTACAACGCGCCTGTACTGCTGGTCAACGACAACGATTTCGACTTCACCTACGCTCCGGGAACGCTCCTCCAATACAGCAACGACCAGTTCCGTGACAACCTCACCAGCGTCCTCGCCTTCTACGCCTATCTGATCCTCGCCATGGATTATGACACCTTTTCGCTGGAAGGTGGAACGAACCTTTACACACAGGCGCAGACGGTCGTCACCAATGCGCAGGGCCTTTCCGCTCCTCCTGCAGGATGGAGCGCCTCCGACGGCAAACAGTCACGGTATTCGCTGATCGACAACATCCTGAGCCAGACCTTCCGTCCACTGCGCCGGTGCTACTATGAATACCACCGCATGGGACTGGACATGGCCTTCGAGGACCCGGCCGTGGCGCGACAGTCCATGTCCGATGCGCTCATCGCCTTGCGCAACGTGCACCGCATCCGACCCGCCAATTACAACCTGCAGACCTTCTTCCAGGCCAAGAAGGACGAAATCGTCAAGATGTTCGGCCCTGCGGCAGAAGGAGAACGGGCCCGGCTCCTTCCGGTGCTCAAGCTCATCGATCCGGGCAACATCCCCACATACGACCAGGGCCTGGGCTGATGCTGCTGAAGCTTTCCATCCGCCATTTCGCCCTCATCGACCACATCGAATGGGATTGCTCGGAAGGTTGGACCGTCCTGACCGGTGAGACCGGCAGCGGCAAGTCCATCCTCCTCGGTGCATTGGGCTTGGTCCTGGGCGACCGCGCCGAAGGCATCCGTTCCATACAAGAGGAAAAGTGCATCGTGGAGGCGGAATTCCGACCCAGTGAGGCCGTGCGGGCCATGCTGGGCAACCTGGACGAGGGCGGAGATTGCATCATCCGGAGGAGCATCGCCCCCGGAGGCAAATCCCGCGCCTACATCAACGACGAACCCGTCAAGCTCCAGTTCCTCAAGACGCTGGCCCCCATGCTGGTGGACCTTCACGGCCAACAGGACGGCCAACGCCTCCATGAATCGGAGGGACTGCTGCATGCCGTCGACAGCTTCTCCGCGGAAGCATCCGCGGCCGCGGCCCTCTGGCGCGAGCGGTTTGATGGTTGGAGGGCCACCGAATCGGCGCTCGACCTGCTCCGGAGCCAAGGCGCCCTGCCGGAAGCCGATGTCGATTACCTGCACTTCCAGATCGAGGAGCTTGAACAGGTCGATTTCTCGGATGACCGATTGCGCAACCTCGATGCCCTCATGGACGCATTGGGCCATGCACAGGACATCCAGCAATCACTGGAGGCCGTGCAGCACCAATTGCAGGAAGAAGACCGCTCCATGGTGGGAGAATTGAGGCGCATCGAGCATCTGCTCGAGCGCGTGGCACCCGTGCACCCCGCCTCTTCCGCACTGTTGGACCGCATCCGCTCCTGCAGGATCGAACTGGACGATGTCGGGTCCGAAGCCGGAGCCGAGGCAGAAGGCATAGACCTGGATCCCGCGGCCCTGTCGAGGGCCGAGGCGGACCGGGACCGGATCAACCGACTGCTGGACAAGCATCGGGTCGATGACCTCGAGGCGCTGGCCGGCCGATTGAACGCCATGCAGGAACAACTGCTGGATGCCCGTCAGCGTGAACAGCGACTGGCGGAATTGGAGAACAGGCTGGCCCTGCAACGCGCCGCTTTGGACGAAGCTGGCAACACGTTGTCCCGACTCCGGGAACGGGCCGGCAGAGCCCTGTGTGAAGCCATCCTGGCGCATCTGAAACACCTGAAACTACCCTCGGCACAACTCGCCTTCCAATGGACGCCCTGCACCCGGCCGGAGGCCACGGGCCCGGAACGCGTGCACCTGACCTTCAGTGCGAATCCGGGACAAACCATGCAACCCTTGACCAAGGTGGCCTCGGGCGGTGAGCGGAGCCGGGTGATGCTGTCACTCAAGGCCGCCCTCACCCGCCACCTCGAGGTACCGACCCTCATCCTCGATGAGATCGATGCCGGAGTCAGTGGGGACGTGGCTTCCCGCATGGCGGATCTAATCGCCACCATTTCAGGAAACACGCAGGTCATCACCATCAGCCACCTTCCACAGGTGGCGGACAAGGCCGACCATCATTTCAGGGTATTCAAGGAAGAACGCGATGGCCGCGCCCATACCGGCATGACCCCATTGGATGAGCATGGACGCGTCGAAGAGCTGGCCGCCATGTTGAGCGGTGAGACCATCGGAGATTCTGCTCGGGCGCAGGCCCGCGCACTCATGGGCTGAAGCCGGATCCCGGCCGTCAGAAGGTCATGTCCACTCCCACGGACGGCAGGAAGGGCAGCTGATCCACCCGCTCCCCCGTCACCCGGTTGATGTAAAAGATATTTGCCCTGGAATAGACATTCGTGATGGATGCATTCGCATCCAATTCAATGCGTTCTCCCAACTTCCAGGTGCGACGGACACTCAAATCGAGGCGGTGATAAACGGGCAGACGCCCCGCATTCAATTCAGCATAGACGATGCCCAATTCGATCGGGTTGCTCCCCACGTAATTGTCGTCTATGCCTTCGGAGATCCCGATGGGCTGGTAGTATCCCTGCGTTTGCGTGAATGGCAATCCGGAACCGAGGTTCCACCGCGCCGAAACTTCGGTCTTGGACTCAGGGCCCACCTTCCGTGAAGCGAGCAGATTCACGTTGTGCCTGCGGTCGAACACGGGATCATACCAGCGGAATCCATCCCAACGATCCACATTTCCGAGCGAATAGACCAGCCAGAAATAATTCAGTTTGTCCTCGTACTTGACCACGATGTCCAATCCCTCGGCCCTGCCCGTCTCCACGATGAAATCCTTGCGTTGGCTTTCCGGAACAGAGGCGAATTCGTAGGTGTCGGGGAACAGCTTGTTCCGGTTTGAATTCGTGAGCTGCGTAAACCATTTGGTATAGCCCTCCACGTTGACATTGATCCGCTCGGTCAAGTCGAATTCGAATCCACCCACGGCATGGGCAGCGGTCTGCAGGCTGTGCGTCACCTCCTGGATCTCTCCATCCGGACCGATGAGCTCGTCCTGCAGGTTGGAAGGCCCCGAAAGGAAACCGTAGAACAGGTTGACCACATCCCGGTCCGAATTCGCCGAAATGAGGTTCTGGCTGTACAATCCTCCAGCCGCCTTGAGGCGCAACCGCTCCGACGCCTTGTATTTGATGCCCAGGCGGGGCTCCGGGGAGAACTTCGCCAGAGAGCTGTAGTACTGGATGCGCAACGACGGATTGACGATCCAGGGGCCGGTTTGACGCTTGTAGTCGAAATAACCGGCGAGTTCTGTGGTATTCTCGGTCTGCTCCACCTTCACCCCGAGGGCATTGAACGTCCTGAAATCCGTGCGCAGTCCCACGGCCTGTATGCCGTAACGCGCCTCATCATCGCCCAGGACATACTTGAAGTTGAGTCCGAAGTTGAATCCGTTGACCTGGCTGTATCGGTCGGCCAATCCTTCCTCCTCCAGATCGATGCGGTAGCGCGAACTGGCGAAATTCCCCTTGATCAGCACCGCACTGCCTGTCGGCACCACGATGAACTGACCACCACCGCCCACATTCGACCAGTCCAGGTTGCTCAGCGCCTGGTAGCTGACGTCATCGTTGAAGGAGAAACCGAAAAGGCTCATCCTGCTTCCCGCGCCCCCAGCGAAGGTCAATTTGCCATAGAGGTCGGTGAAGTTGAAGGGCAACCCGTCCTCATCGATGTAGCTGTACAGCAGCTTGGAACTTTGCTCGAGGTAACTCCGCTTGCCGGAAAGCAGGAACGAGGTGCCACCACCGCGTTCATTGCGCTTTCCGATGGGGCCTTCCACGAGCAATTTGCTGCCGAATGGACTCGCGCCGATGCGCCCACTCAAACCGGCGAGGCTCCCATCCCGGGTCGAGATGTCCATGATCGAACTGATCCGTCCACCGTACCGACCGCTGAATCCGCCAGTGTAGATGTCAGCATTGGAAATGATGTCCGTATCGAATACGCTGAACAGGCCGATGCTATGGAACGCATTGTAGATGATCATCCCGTCGAGCAGCACCTTGTTCTGCACGGGCGAGCCCCCGCGGATATACAACTGTCCGCCCTGATCACCGGTCGACACGAACCCCGGAAGGGTCTGCAGGACCTGCACGAGGTCCGGCGTACCGCCGAGGCTTGGGATGCGCTTGATATCAGCGGGCTGGATCGACTCCACGGACATGCGCACCGTATTGAGCTGCTCCCCCCTTTCGGTGGAAATGACGGCACTCTCAAGTTCGATCAGACCGGATTCCATCAGCACATTCCGTGTCACGACACGGTCATCCAGCACCTCGACTTCCATCCGGTATGGCTTGTATTCCACACTGGAAACCACCAAGGTGTATACCCCGGCAGGCACCTTGGACAAACTGTAATAGCCTTGGATGTCCGTGGACACGCCATAAGTCGTGCCTTCAAGGACCACCGCGGCGAACAGCACAGGGGCACCATCCTCCTTGGCCTTGACGAATCCCTTCACGGTGCCCTGCGCCGCCGCCGTCATTCCGATCAGGGCCAAAATCACACAGAGCGACCACCGCTTTCCCAACCGGGAAAACCGGCGGAAACCACATCCTTGCATGCCCGCAAGTTAAGGCCTAAAGGCCCCTCAGTATGCTGCCCGCGACATCTTGCGAATCCTCGATTCGAGGGCCTCACTCGACAGGCTCGAACGCAAGCGGTCGACCAGGATCGGAAAGGAGAACGGCGTCGGTGATTCAGGATGGGTGATGACCCACTTGCCCTGATTGAGTCGATCCAAGACACTGCCGAGGCGGTCCAGTTCGATGAGGTGGTGCGTCATCTCATCGAAGGCTTGGCGATACAGAAGGTTGACGGGGTCATGGTCTGCGAGGACATCGAAGAGCAGTGCACTCGACCCCTGGAGATGCCGATCGGGCACCGGTTGGCCTGGAAATCCCCGGAATACGAGCCCTGCTATGACCGCAATGTCCCTGAACTGGCGCCTGGCGAGTTCAGCACCATTCACCGTGGCCTCGAGATCGTCCATCAGGTGGTCCGTGCTGAAGAGGTCGCTGTCGAAAGCCTCCGTGATGGGAATGGGTTGATCGCTGAGGAGCTCGAAACCGTAGTCGTTGTAGGCCATGGAAAAGGTCATGGGCTGCAAGAGGCTCATCCGGTATGCCATGAGTGCGGCCACACCCTCATGCACGAGCCTTCCCTCCATGGGATAGACGAACAGATGGTGGCCTTCCCTTGTCTCCATGACTTCCATGAGGACCTCACCGGCAACGGGCAGATGGCTCCTTTCCACCTGCAATTCCAACATGGGAGCCAACCGCTCCAGCTCCGGTGCCGAAGACCGACCATGGGCGTAATCATCCAATGTCCTCCGCAGGGTCCTGCTCACCATGGAGGTCCACGGCAACCGCCCCCCCTGCCACGTGGGAATCCGGCCCTTCGGCGCCTTGGACGGCTTCACGGTGGCCACGAATCCCTTCACCCGGATCAACTCCAGACAGCGACCACTGAACCAGAAAACATCGCCCGGACTCATCCCTCCCACGAAATACTCCTCCACATGCCCCACGAGCCCCCCACTCCTCCACTTGACCGCGATCATCGTGTCCCCCACGATTGTACCGATGGACATCCGGTGTCGCCTGGCGGCCTTCCTGTCAGCGATCCTGAACACCCCATCGGCGTCCCGGTCCACGCGGCGGAATTCATCATATGCCGCGAATGCACGGCCTCCCGTCGTGACCATGGCCATGACATCGGCCCATTCATCCGCATCCATGCTTGCGAACGCGTGGGTGGACCTCACTTTCGACTCCAGATCCTCCTTGCGGAACCCATCTCCCGTGGCGAGTGTGCAGAGGAATTGCACCAACACGTCGAAACTGCGGACCATGGGACGCCTCGGTTCGATTTCACCCTGGGCGATGGCCTCCCTCAACGCAGCGGCCTCGAGCAGCTCCAGACCGAAAGTGGGCAGGAAGTGGATCCTGCTCTCGGCACCGGGCTGATGGCCACTCCGCCCTGCCCTTTGCACAAAACGTGCCACGCCCTTGGGGCCACCGATCTGCACGATGGCCTCCACTGGCCGGAAATCCACACCGAGGTCGAGTGAACTGGTGCACACGACCGCCTTGAGGCGGCCATCGTGGAGTGCATCCTCCACCCAGAAACGCAGGTCTCGGCTGATGCTCCCGTGGTGAAGGGCGATGGCACCCGCGAGGTCCGGATGTGCGTCGAGGATTTTCTGATACCAGATTTCACTTTGCGCACGTGTATTGGTGAAGACCAGCGTGCTCTCATGCCCACGGATCACCTCCACCACCCTGTCGAGCAATTGCACCCCGAGGTGGCCGGACCACGGCAGTTTTTCGAATTGGTCCGGCATCACACTCTCGAGGGTAATGCGCTTTTCAATGTCCGCTCGAATGATGCGGGCCTCGTCCATCCTGTCTTGTCCCATGAGGACGTCCCGGGCTTCCTCCAAGTTGCCGATCGTGGCGGAAATCCCCCAGATGCGAAGGTCAGGTGCCAGGGATTTCAACTGGGCGGATGCCAATTCCACCTGCACACCGCGTTTGTTGCCGAGCAGGTCATGCCACTCATCGACCACCAGCGCCTGCAATCCTCCAAAGCGCTTTTCACCTCCTTTCTTGGCCAACAACACATGCAGACTCTCAGGGGTGGTCACGAGCACCTCCGGCAAGCGCCGGTCCTGCTTCTGCTTTTCGGACGAAGGCGTATCGCCCGTTCGGATGCCGCAACGCCACCCATGACCGAGGTGCTGGAGCAAGCGTTCCGTCGAGCCGTGTATTTCCTTGGCCAATGCGCGGATCGGTGTGATCCACAGGACCCGCAGCCCCCCGGGCGCTCCTCCGGACATGACGGCAGGCACCAAGACGCTGTACGTCTTCCCACTGCCCGTTGGGGCATTCACCAACGCATCCCCCCCGCTTTCGAACCACCTCCATGCCTCGAGCTGGAACTCAAACGGGCGCCATCCACGGGAATCAAAGAAGGCCGCTCCACGGTGCACAACGCCATCGGCAGCACCTGAATCCCCATCGGGAATTGGAAAAATTGGCGTGTGTTCCACCCTGCAATAATCTCCCGAATTGCCGGTGTGTTCCTACCTTCGATAGCCATGAAAGGAAAACTGCGCCTGACCGCCTTGTGTTCGGTCCTGTTCACCCTGATGCTTTCGATTCCACAGGCACAGGCACAGGACCCCAAATACAGCCGTATGCTGGAAGACCTCGTGGACGGCAAATACGAGCGGGTCTTGTTCCGCGCCATCGGATTCACCGAGAAGGAAAACACCAAGAAAGATCCCGAGCCTTATGCCTACATGGCCAGGGCTTATCTCCTGATTCACCAGAGCGATGATCCCGAGCTCAAGGAGAGTTATCCCAAGGCATTGAAGGAGAGCCTCAAGTACTGCACCAAATTCATCAAGAAGGACAAGGAGATGGAATACGTCCCTGACCTGTTGGACTTCATCGAGGATTTGCGTGCCGAAACCATCGCCGCTGCAGATACGGAAATGGATGCCGAGAAATACACCCGGGCCAAGAGCCTCTATTCCTATCTCTCCAAATTGGATCAGACGGACCCGTCAGCCTACATCATGCTCGGCTTGGCAAACTATTATGCCCGCTCCACGAGGGATGCCACGGAAAACTGGCAGACGGCCATGCAACTGATGGGCAGCATGACAGGACGGATTCCCGCTTCCGAGGAGACGGAACTGTACCGGGACGAACCGCTGACTGAATCCATGGAAGCCCTGCTCAAGACCGGCATCATCCGGGCGTCCGAGCAGTTGGACGCTGATGGAGAACGAACACAGGCCATTGAACTGCTCGAGAATGGCTTGCCCCTGTTTGAAGGAGACCGAAGTTTCATGGTGACGTACGGAGCCATCGTGGGATGACGCCGGCTGACGGAGCGGACAACCTGCGCCGGGACGAACAACACCCCCTGCTCGATCCTGAAGGTCGGAAGGCCCTGAACGTTCTCTATCTGGAAGACAACGAGATTGACGCGGCCATTTTCAGTGCGGCAGCGGCCAGATGCTCCCGCCCACTGCACGTGCACCGGGTCAGCTCATTGGCCGAATTCGAATCGGCCCTCGAGCAATCCAAACCCCACCTCATCTGTGCCGACCACCTGCTTCCAGACGGTTCGGCCATGGAGTCCATCCAACGTGCCACCCGCCGGTTTCCCGATATTCCGATCATCGTCATCACTGGAGCTGGTGAAGAAGAGGTCGCCGTTGATTACCTCAAGGCGGGAGCAGCCGACTATCTCTCAAAGCGTCGCCTGGACCTGTTTCCCACTGCTTTGGATGATGTGCTGGCGACCTACCGCACGAGAGTACTGCACCAATGGTCCGAAGAAGAAAGGGCAAGGCTGACCCGCGAACTCCACGCCCTGATCCGAAAGGTTGAAGAGGACCGGGATGAGGAGAAAAGAAGCCTGTCGAGGGACATCCACGACCAACTCGGTCAGGAACTGACCGCGTTGAAACTTGGCCTCTTCTGGATGGATGGCCAGATGCGGCACTTGGCCGACAAGGAACTCCGATCGAACCTTCAGGAAAAGCTCAAACAACTGGTGGACCTGAACACCTCCATCATCCAGCAGGTCAGGAACATTGCCCACGCCCTTCGCCCCATCGTCCTGGACCAGGTAGGCCTCTCAGCGGGCCTGGAGTCATTGGTGTACGATTTCAATCGTCGCGAAACCACGTTCTGCGGATTGCATTTGGAAACCCTACCGGTTCTTCAGGAAGGACTCCGAACGGACATCTTCAGGATCGTTCAGGAAGCATTGACCAATATTTCAAGGCACGCCGGAGCCAATCTGGCCTACATAAGGTTGTCCGTAATCGAAGATGACCTGCTGCTTGAAATCGGGGACGATGGCGTCGGTATGAAACTTGAACCCTCGGGATCGGGAAACATCAAAACCGGCCTTGGCATGGTCGGCATGCGTGAAAGGGCAAGGAACCACAGCGGTATCCTGACTGTGGATTCTCAATCGGGCAAGGGAACCGCCATGAGTATCCGGTTTCCTAGGGTCACTTCTCAGTAAATTGTGCTCCATGCAAAAGAAAACCGTCGTCCTGTGCGATGACCACAACATCGTTCGAGCAGGCTTGAGGCAGATCGTGGAGTCCTTTGGCGATTTCGAGGTGTTGGCCGATGTCGCCAGCGGAGAAGCCTTGTTCCCTTTATTTCGTGAGCAGGCACCTCACATTCTGTTGCTCGACATCAGCTTGCCCGGAAGAAGTGGTCTCGAAGTCTTGAAACAGATTCAATCGATGTATCCGGACATCGCCGTTCTCGCGCTCAGCATGTATCCTGAAGACCAGTTTGCGATCCGCATGATCAAGGCGGGAGCAAGGGGGTATCTGCACAAGGACAGCGCTCCACACGTACTCGAGGAGGCCATGCGGACCATCGTTCAGGGAAAGCAGTACATCAGCGCGGACCTGACCCGATTGATGATCGAGGAGATGGCCAAGGACGACAGCAACCTTCCGCACAAGAGCCTTTCCGATCGGGAATACGAAGTATTGCTGTTCATCGGGGAGGGCAAAACCATGACGGAGATCGCATCCCAACTGAGCCTCAGCATCAAGACGGTGAGCACCTATCGCAGCCGCATACTGGAGAAAATGCGCCTCAAGAGCAATTCCGACCTCGTCAAGTACATCCTCCTGCACGACCTCTCTCCTGGAGGCGCCGACCCCACACAGTCCTCCACCGCAGGATAGGAGGAATCCCACCGCTGGCCATCCCCACTGACCGACAGGACAGGAGGAATCCCCGTGCCACCTTTACAGAATGCATTCACCCCTGCATTCTTCAGGCGCTGCACAGGGCAACAGGAAACACAGTGCCCAACTGTTCCTTCCGATAGAAGGAACAGACCAGACTCTGGAGGCTGAATCATGTGCTCCTCCAGCTGCGGTCGCACTGTTCCAATGCACCCCCGGAAAGCAATGTCTGGGCTGTCCCAAAGTCGTGGTCGTGACCGCCCAGGTGGACATGGACCACACCCGCAGGACCCTGGAGGAGGCCCGGAAAAAGAACCCGAAGTTGCCGGTCATCCTCACTTTTGATGGCGCCAATTTCGACTTCGGTCAGCTCAAGGCGCTCAATGCGGACGATTATCATGACACCCGCTCAGGAGAAGCCATGCTGCAGCATCGGATTGCATCCTGCCTGCACCGTTCGGAGGTGTCCGGCAAGCGGGATTCCGCACGACTCGCTGAGGAGGAATGCGCCGTTTGGAGCAGCCTCTTCAACTCGGCAGGAACTGGGTTGTTGAAAGGCCGCGCTTCTGAGTTCCTGAAGCATCAGCAAATGATGGCTGAAGGCCCTTTCCTCAAAGGACAGCTCGCGAAGGAAGCCATCATGGCCTGCCTGAGGGACATCGACTGGGAACTCAACAATGAACGGGCCAAGCAGCTGTTGGACCTGACGGACCCGGTCGCCCTGTCCAAAAGCTTCATCCGGAACCTCATACCCATCGATGCCGATGCACTGTTTGAGGCCATGGTCAAGATGAATGATACGTCGCCTGCGATGCAAGGTGAGTTTGCCTTCGACGGCGGGAAGGGCAAGGAACGCTATCTGTCCCTGGAAATCACCACCCCCTCCAATCTGGACGACGTTCTCCTGCTCACATTGATGGACATCACCCACAAATTCCAATTGGAGGAAAAGCTGCGCGGCCATGTTCATTTGCTCGAGGCCCGTGTCAATCAGCGAACGAACGCCATCAAGTTGGTCAACCGCGAGTTGAAGGAAGAGAGCCTTCAGCGACAGCGCATGACCAAGCAAGTCAGGGAGAGCCTCGCCCACATCACCAAGGGCGTCATTGGGGCCAAACGCATTCTCGAGGTGGCCTTGACGGGAAAGGAGGAACTCCAACGCGTGTTTCCCGATTCCATGCTCATTGAACGCCCCATGGACATTTTGGGCGGCGATTTCCTGTTTACGGCAATCCACGAAGGAAAACGCACCTTGGCGCTGATCGACAGCACCGGACATGGCATTCCCGGAGCCATGGTATCCCTCATGGGGTCCAGCCTCATCAACAAGGCATTCGTTTCACTCGACAACCCCAATCCATCGAGCATCCTGGAGAGCTTCCACTTGGAATTCGGAAAAAGAATGTCGGTTGGAAAGGGAACGCTCCACTTGTATGGTTATGATGCGGGCATTCTCACCCTGGATGAACAACAGAACACGCTTGAGTTCGCCGGGGCCAGAGGCGACCTGTACCTCATTCGGGACGGCAAGGCCCAGATTTTCAGAGGCACACGGTCCAGCATTGAACTCCCGATTGCCGGAGCGGCCCGCCCCAACAGCCTCTCCTACACGCTTCACTCCGTTCCCATTCAGCAGGGTGACCAATTCTACCTGATCACCGATGGCATACGGGACCAATTCGGCGGGGAACACAACCGGAAATTGGGCCGGAAGCGATTCGCGGACATACTGGCCAAACACGCTGAACTGAGCACTTTTGAAAGGGAGAAAGCCATCCAGCAGGATTTGCTGATTTGGAAGGGAGCGAATACCAAGGTGGACGATGCCACCCTCGTGGGCATCCAATTCTGAACCTTTGGAAACTCAGGCTGTACCGCCCTGATCCGCTTCGATTCCGGAAGAACTCATCACCTTCAGGCCACGGTCGGCGGCAGCGTATATCCGCTCTATGATGTCGACCACCTTCAGCCCCTCCAGCGCATTGGTCGAAATCTTGCCCGAACCGCGCAGGGTGTCGTGGACATTCTCGAAGACATATCCGTGGTTGGCTGCACTGCCCTTGTAATGCCCGTAGTCATTGGCGGGGTTTGAAGCCGGCAATTCCGGCATCTCGTAATCCTCGATGCGGCAGTATTCCACCTCATTCATGTATTGCCCCCCCACCTTGACCGTGCCGCGCTCCGCGACGATGGTCAATGAACTTTCGAAATTGGTGTCGGCCACGGCGGTTGAGAATTGGAGGGAACCCAATCCACCCTTGGCGAACTCGAACATGACAAGGCCGGAGTCCTCGAAATCGGTATTGTGCCCGTGACTGAAATCCGCGAAGCGCGCCGTGAAATTCCGCATGTCCCCGAACAACCAGTACACGATGTCGATGAAGTGACTGAACTGTGTGAACAGTGTTCCGCCATCGAGGTCCATCGTCCCCTTCCAGGGGATTTTTCCGTAGTACCGGTCATCGCGGTTCCAGAAGCAATTCACCTGCACCATGTGGATGCGGCCGAGCTCGCCGGAATCGACCAACTCCTTCAGCCAGACGCTCGGGGGACTGTAGCGGTTCTGCATCACACAGAACACCTGCCGACCCACCTCCAATGCCTTGTGCAGGACTGCTTCTCCATCCGCACTGCTCAAGGCCATCGGCTTCTCGATGATCACATGACTTCCCGCCTCCAAGGCTCGGATGGCCTGTTCCGCGTGCAGCCCGTTCGGCGTGCAGATGCAGACCACATCGAGGTCATCGTGATGGGTCAGCATGGCATCGATGCCCTGGTGGAAAACGAAATCATCCTGCAGCCCGAGCATATCCTTGGACCGGATGTCACAGCCGGCCACCAAGGTGCATCCCTCCTGCCGCCTGATCATCTCCGCATGGCGCTTTCCAATGTGACCGAGGCCGACGATGCCGAATTTCAGGGGCGATGATTCCATTCCGAGCGCTTATTGACCCGACTCCGAATCAGGTCAGGGCAAAAGTCGGCAATTCCACTCAGTGTCCCTTCGTTCCGGTCCACGATTGCAGATAGGCCGGGACGTGGCGCATCCGACTCCCGTACCAGCTGAACATTTCTCCGTCCACCAGGCGGGACGGGAGGCCTGCACATTCAGCCCGGTGAACCTCTTTGAACGGAAATGGCTCGGACGGGAGGAACACCTCATCGATGCCCTCGCGGGTCAGGGCCTCCACCTCGGATGTGGGATAGCGCGTGATGTCCGGCCAAGGATGCCATCCCCACCAGCGCAGGACATCCTGAATGTAGGCATCACTGCCCGCCCACATCCAGGGATTGCGCCAGACCGCATAGGCCACCCGGACGGCATCCGGTCTGAATTCCGCTCGTGCAGCCCGCCAGGCAGAGCTTATTTCCTCAGATAGCGCCTGGCCATGTTCGGCACGGCCCACAATCAGACCGAGTTCCGCGATGAGCGAGAAGGCGCGTTCGACGGATCGAACATCCGAGACCCAGCAGGGCACCCCGGCGATTTCGAGGGCCATGACATCCTGGGCCTCATTCTCCTCGAGGTTGGCCAAGACAAGATCGGGTTCAAGATCCATGACATCGCCGATGCTGATGCCCTTCGTACCTCCGATTCGCTTGCGTTCGCGCCTCAAGTGGTCTGGATGGACACAAAACTTGGTCAGCCCCACGATCCTATCCTCCACACCGAGGTCAACCAGTGTCTCCGTGAGAGAAGGCACGAGGCTGACGATGCGCTGGGGTACCGTGTCCAGTTCCAGGGGGATTCCCCTGTCATCCACAATCACCATGAGGTGACAAAGATGCACCCAACCCCTGCCCTGGCGTGACGATTCTGGCAGTAGAAGAGTCCATCCCCGACAACATGTCAGGAGATGACATGCCGAAGGCCGTTGGCACTGCTTTTGTCCAATGGGAGGCGAGCCGCAAGGCCAACGAACAAGTCAACCCTACAACATCCACATATGAGTAAAATCATCGGCATCGACCTCGGCACCACCAACTCCTGCGTCGCGGTCATGGAGGGCAACGAGCCCGTGGTCATCAACAACAGCGAAGGAAAGCGCACGACGCCTTCCATCGTCGCCTTCGTCCAGGACGGAGAACGCAAGGTCGGCGACCCGGCCAAGCGACAGGCCATCACGAATCCCACCAAGACCATTTATTCCGTGAAGCGTTTCATGGGACAGATGTTCAAGGAAGTCGGCAAGGAAGCCGGCCGCGTGCCCTATGAAGTAGTGGAAGCGGATGGAGGCACGGCGCGGATCAAAATCGACGACCGCAATTACAGCCCGCAGGAAATCAGCGCGATGATCCTGCAGAAAATGAAGAAGACGGCAGAGGACTACCTCGGTACCGAGGTGACGGGTGCCGTCGTCACGGTGCCCGCCTATTTCAACGACAGCCAGCGTCAGGCCACCAAGGAGGCAGGCGAAATTGCCGGTCTCGAGGTGAAGCGCATCATCAACGAGCCCACGGCCGCAGCCCTCGCCTACGGACTGGACAAGAAGTCGACCGACCAGAAAATCGTGGTGTTCGACCTGGGCGGTGGCACACACGACGTCAGCATTCTCGAACTTGGAGACGGTGTCTTCGAGGTGCTTTCCACCGATGGGGATACACACCTCGGCGGAGATGATTTCGACCAGGCCATCATCGACTGGCTCGTGCAGGAATTCAAGGACGAGAACGGCGGGCTGGACCTGAGCAAGGATCCCATGGCGCTGCAGCGCCTCAAGGAAGCAGCCGAGAAGGCCAAGATCGAGTTGAGCAGCACCACGAGCTCCGAGATCAACCTCCCCTACATCATGCCGGTCGACGGCGTGCCCAAGCACCTGGTCCGCTCCCTCAACCGCGCAACGTTCGAGCAATTGACGGACAGCCTGGTGAAGCGGACGATCGAGCCCTGCCAGACCGCACTGAAGGCAGCCGGTTTGGACAACAGTGACATCGATGAAGTGATCCTGGTGGGTGGTTCGACACGGATTCCTGCGGTTCAAGACGCCGTGAAGGCCTTCTTCGGAAAGGAGCCCTCCAAAGGGGTGAACCCGGACGAGGTCGTCGCCGTCGGTGCCGCCATCCAAGGCGGAGTCCTCAGCGGTGACGTCAAGGATGTCCTCCTGCTCGACGTGACTCCGCTGTCACTCGGCATCGAGACGATGGGCGGCGTGATGACCCGGCTGATCGACGCCAACACGACGATCCCGACCAAAAAGAGCGAGACGTTCTCCACGGCCAGCGACAACCAGCCCAGCGTGGACATCAACGTCCTCCAGGGCGAGCGTTCCATGGCTTCCGACAACCGCTCCATCGGACGATTCCAGCTGTCGGACATCCCCCCTGCCCCGCGCGGTGTACCGCAGATCGAGGTCAGCTTCGACATCGACGCCAACGGCATCATCAATGTGAGTGCCAAGGACAAGGCCACCGGCAAGGAACAGAACATCCGCATCGAGGCCTCCAGCGGCCTGAGCGATGAGGAAATCCAACGCATGAAGGACGAGGCCGCAGCCAATGCGGATTCGGACAAGGCCGCGAAGGAGCGCGTCGAGGTCCTGAACCAGGCCGACAGCCTGGTCTTCCAGACCGAGAAGCAACTCGGCGAATTCGGCGACAAACTGCCTGAGGACAAAAAGGCCCCCATCGAAGCCGCCATCGCGGAACTCAAGGAGGCCCATGCCGCACAGGATGTCGACCGCTGCAAGGCGGGCATTGAAGCACTCAATCAGGCCTTCTCCGCAGCAAGCGAGGAGATGTACAAGGCGAGCCAGGAAGCCGGCGGTGCCGGTGCAGGCGCCGATGCCGGGAACAGTGCCGACACCGGAAAAGCCGACGAGGAGGTCACCGACGTCGACTTCGAGGAAGTCAACGAGGAGAAGTAATCCCCTCCCACGCACGAACAGGAAAGGGCATGCCGCATTCGGTGTGCCCTTTTCCTTTTCCACCGAACCGAAGCTGCCCGACCTTGTTGCAACAGGACGAACCCCAAGCATGACCGACCCCACGGCATCCCGAGAGCACGTTTGGAAACGCAGGGCGCGCATTGGCCTCTTCATCATTGCGGGCCTGACCGCGTTTTCCGCATGGCGGGCATCGCAGATCGGGTTCAACTACGACTTTGAGAGTTTCTTCCCGGAAGGACAACCGGAAACGGAGTTCTACATGGCGTTCCGAGACGCCTTCAGCACGGACAACGACTTCGCCCTCGTCGGCATCCACTGCGAAACGGGGGTTTTTGACTCCACCCTCCTCGCTGAAGTCGAACGCCTGTCAGAGCAGTTGCAAGGGACACATGGCGTCACCGGCGTGGTCTCCCCCACCAGCATGGTCCTCCCCGTGCGCGACCCCGCCCTTGGCATGGTCTTCGAACGCCCACTTCTGCGCTGGGCGCAACCCGACAAATACCTGGCAGACAGCGCTTCCATCTGGGGTCGGCAAGGCATGGTCGGCACCTTCTTCGGACCATCGGGAAAGGACATCGCCCTCACGCTGTTGCAGCGACCGATGCTGTCCAAGGCTGGATGCGACACGCTGGCCTGGGAAACCGATGCACAATTGGACCGGTTCAGGGCCGAATGCCTGTCCAAAGGTCTCCAAGTGGAGACGCACCGCGCCGGCAGGGCCCACGCCCAGGTGCATTACGTGGGCGTGAGGACCTGGGAGATCAGCCTGTTCATCGCCCTGGGTCTGGTCATCATCGTCCTCTTCCTCGGTTGCGCCTACCGCAGCTGGTGGGGCATCGCCATCCCGCTGCTCGTCATCGCGCTCAGCGCCGTGTGCATCCTCGCCTTCATGGAAATGACCGGCAAAGGCATCGACGTGATGACCGTGGTGCTGCCCACCATCATCTTCGTCGTGGGCATGAGCGACGTGGTGCACATCCTCACGCGCTACCTCGACGAGCTGCGGGGCGGAAGGCAGCCCTTCGATGCGCTGGGCAAAGCCTTCCGCGAAGTGGGACTCGCCACGTTCCTGACCTCCCTGACCACCGCCATCGGGTTCCTGACCCTGTTGACCTCCTCCATCCGTCCCATCCGGGAATTCGGTCTGTATACTGCCGTTGGGGTCTTCATCGCCTTCATCCTCGCCTTCTCCCTGCTGCCCTTCGTGCTGATGCTGAGCCGTCCCCCGCAACACGCCTTGCCGCGGGACGGGCACACGAGCATGCGGTCGGCCTGGGAGGAATGGCTCGGGCGGACCTTCGTCCGGATCATGCGCCACCGACGCATCGTGCTGGCCGTTTCCGCCATCGCCACCGTGGCCTCCTTGGTGCTGCTCACTTCCATCCGGGTGGACAACAAACTGCTCGAGGACCTGAGCGAAGACGACCCGCTCCGCCTGGAGTTCATCTACTTCGAGGAGGCCTTTGCCGGCGTGCGGCCCTATGAACTCGCCTACCTTTTCGATCCAGGACGCGACATCGCCACGGAACCCGGCGTGCTGGAGGCCATGGATGACATCGAAGGCCTGCTCCGCACCGAGTTGGGTGCAGGCGCCGTACTCGGCCCCGGAGGGCTCATCCGCCAAGCCCACCGATTGATGCAGGGCGACCGCCACACCGCTGACAAGGTCCCGACCGGCAATGCGCTGAACCGCCTGGTGCGGCGCATGGAGAAGATGGAGGGTCAGAATGCCGGGGTGGCGGGCTGGAAAGCCGTCATGCGCACCGACCTCGGCCTGGCGCGTACCACCGCCAAAGTGGCCGACCTCGGCGCCATCGAACTCGGGCGGCGCCAACAGCGATTCGAGGACCGGGCGGACAGTCTGCTCCGCGCCCGGTTCGACGCGCCGCCCTTCCGATTGCAGCCCACCGGCACCGCAAGCCTCATCGACCTGAACAACGAGCACCTGGCTTCCGACATGGTCTACGGGCTGCTCATCGCCTTCGGCGTGGTCGCCCTGCTCATCGGCCTGATGCACGGCAGCCTGCAGATGCTGCTCATCGCTTTGGTGCCCAACCTATTGCCCCTCATCCTCATCGCAGGCGTGATGGGTGCACTCGACATCGACCTCAAGGTTTCCACCTCCATCATCTTCACCATCGCCTTCGGCATCGCCGTGGACGACACCCTTCATTTCATGGCGAAATACCGCATCCTGCTCGCCCAGGGGCGCCATCCCTTCTGGGCGCTGCGGCGCACCTTCCTCACTACGGGAAAGGCCATCATCGTCACATCCATGCTGCTCTGCAGCGGGTTTGCCACGCTCATGCTGAGCAGTTTCGAGGGCACCTTCCACATCGGTTTCCTGGTGTCGCTCACACTGTTGTTCGCCGTCCTGGTGGACTTGACCCTCCTTCCCGTGCTGCTCGCGGCCGGTCAGCGGAAGGCGCGCTTGGACTAACGTCCGGGCATGACCCGCCGCCGCACCTTTCTCCGTCAGCTCGGGGCATCGGCCCTCCTTCTGGGGCTTGATCCCGCCCGGATGCTGCAGGCCCGCTCCATTGAAAGTCCAACAGTTCCCCTGAACGCCGAACGCTTTACCGGTGGACACATGTTGAGCACTTGGAACCACGGCATCGTGGCCAATGAGGAAGGCTGGCGACGGATGCAGGCAGGCGGCAATGCGCTGGATGCAGTAGTGGAAGGCACCGCAGTCGTGGAAAGCGACCCTACGGGCACCTCCGTAGGACTCGGCGGTCGACCCGACCGGGATGGAAAGGTCACCCTCGATGCCTGCGTCATGGGCCCCGATGGCGACGCCGGTGGCGTTTGTTTCCTCGAGGACATCGAACACCCGGTTCGGGTGGCGCGGGCCGTCATGGAGGACACCCCCCACGTGCTGCTCGCCGGGGAAGGCGCCCGGGATTTTGCACTCGCCAAGGGATTCACGACACGCGATCTCCTGACGGCGGACAGCCGCAAGGCTTGGGAAGAATGGAAGCAAAGCGCCGAATACAAGCCCATCATCAACGTGGAGAACCACGACACGATCGGCATGCTCGCCCAGGACCTCAACGGCAACCTCGCCGGCGCCTGCACCACCAGCGGCCTGGCCTACAAACTGCGGGGCCGCGTCGGAGACAGCCCCATCATCGGAGCGGGCCTCTTCGTGGACGATGAGGTCGGTGCGTGCACGGCCACAGGGCTGGGAGAAGCCGTGATGAAGACGCTGGGGTCCTTTCTCGTTGTCGAACTGATCCGCCAGGGGCGCACGCCCCAAACAGCTTGCGAAGAGGCCGTGGACCGCATCATGCGCAAGATGCCGGTCGCAGACCTGCAGGTGGGCTACCTCGCCATGGACACGTCCGGAAATGCCGGCGCCTGTGCGATCCATCCGGGGTTCAACTTCGCCCGCACGGTGGCCGGAACGACCGAGCTGGTCGATGCCACCTCCCGCAGCTGACCCCATGGAAAAGCCCAACCTGTCCAGCAAGCGCACCAACCTCGGCGGTGTCATACGGCTCACACGGCCGGGCAACCTCGCCATTGCAGCCGCCACCATGGCCGTATTGCACTGGGGTTGGCTCGCCCGATGGACGGATGCCCCACCGCCATCGGCAAGTGGTCAATTGAACATGGCATTGGGCATGGGCGTCGTGGTGCTGCTGATGGCCGCCGGCAACCTCATCAACGCCTACTTCGATGTGGACGAGGACCGCATCAACCGGCCGGATCGCGCCATCGTGGACCGGATTGTCAAACGCCGCGTCCTCATCCTGACCCACCAGGTGCTGAATGGCCTCGGCTTGGCTGCGGCGCTCTGGTTGACCCTGCGCACGGGCAACCCCATTCTGATTGTCATGGCCGCCCTCATCAGCTTTCTGCTGTGGCGCTACAGCGCCCGTTGGAAAGGGCGCCCGAATACGGGCAACATCGTCGTGGCAGCGCTCCTTGCGGCGGTCCCGCTCTGGCTGCTCGCGCTCGAGTGGTCCGCCTGGCCCTCCCCCTCACGCCCCATGCTCGCCGTGGCATTGTGCACCTTTGCCGGCTTCGCCTTCGCAGTGGGCTGGCAGCGCGAATTGGTCAAGGACGCGCTCGACATCGAAGGCGACCGAAAAGCAGACAAGCAGACCTGGGCGGTCATCCACGGCGCAGAACGCACCCGGACCCGCACCTCAAGGGGCATCCTCCTGACGTTATTCCTCTACGCGGTCCCCGTCTACCTCGTCAGCCATCCAGAACAACAGCTCGCCATCGCCGGCTCCATGTTGCCGGGCCTAACCCTGCTGAGCGCATGGGGAAGCCTGAAGGGCACATCACCGAATTGGCCACGTGCCAACACCCTGCTCAAATGGACCCTCATCCTCGGCTTCGTGCAGGCGTTCTGGCTGCCTGTCTGGTGACCCATCCTCCCTTGGAAATCATACGCTTGGCGCGTCCTGTTCGCCCATTGACCACCTTTCGATAACACAGCGTTAACACCGAGCTGCATTTGGAGCCGTCCCTTTGCACAAACACAGTTTGATGCGTTTTTCACACCTGTTCCTCGCCCTTTGCCTTCCTGTGATGGCTCAGGCCCAGGGAACCATCCGGGGAAAGATCACCGATGGCCAGACCGGAGAAACCCTCATCGGCGCCAACGCTTTCGTACTGGGTACCACGAAAGGGGCCATGGCCGACCTCGACGGCAACTTCAGCCTCGAAGGGCTCGCACCGGGATCCTATGAAGTCATCGGACGCTTCATCGGCTACACGCCCATCACCGAAACGGTCACCATCACGGCAGACGAAGTGGTCATCGTCAACTTCAACCTTCTTGCCGAGACGTTTGTGATTGAACAGGCCGCGGAGGTGGTCACCAAGGTGGACCGCACGCGGGATGTTTACATGGAACACATCAAGAAGAAGTCTGCCGCGAGCATCGATTACATCTCAAGCCAGCAAATCAAGCGCACAGGCGACAGCGACGCCGCCAGTGCCATGAAGCGGGTGCCCGGGGTGTCGACGGTGGGCAACTTCGTATTCGTACGCGGCCTGTCCGACCGCTACCTGAAGACCACCCTCAACGGAGCCGAGGTGCCGTCCATCGACCCGAGGAGGAACTCCATCGAGATGGACCTCTTTCCCACCAACCTGGTGGACAACCTGGTGGTCACCAAGACCCAGACGGCCAACCTCCCTTCCGATTGGGCCGGCGCCTACATCTCCGTGGAGACCAAGGACTTCCCCGACGCCTTCTCCTTCAATTACAGCTCCAGCATCGGTTGGAACACGAACACCACCGGCAAGGACGTCATCTCAAGTCCGCGCAGCAGCACGGACTGGCTCGGCTTTGACGATGGCTCCCGTGCCCTTCCCAATCAGGTGAATGGCCTCACAGCGGACGATTGGCCCACCCTCGTCAACGTCTCCTTCGCCGACCAGATCCAATACCTGCTCGAACAGGACGGCACCTCCGAAGAAGACGTACAGGCCTGCCTGATGGACTGTGGGCTGGGCAGCCTGGGCGACATCGCCAGCACCTCCGACCGGAACTGCATCCTCGGATGCCTGGGCTACATCGACCTCTGGGGCAGCCAGTTTTCCGACTCCCTCTACTTCAACGCCGGCATACCGGCGTCCATCGCAGCCAACCAGGACCTCACCGACATCGGTCAAAGTTTCGGCAACACATGGGAGCACGTCACGCGCAGGGCCGCGCTCGACATGAAGCACTCGCTCAGCTTCGGCAACCAGACGACGTTGTTCGGCCGCCAGCTGGGCTACACCTTCGGCGCCCAGTACGCCCGCAACACACGCGCTTACCAGGACGGTGTCTACGCCCGTTGGGCCGCCGGCGCCATGGACGGAACGGACAGCCTGGACATGCAGAACTTCTACACCGATGAGCGGACGAACGAGACGCACCGGTGGAACGCCCTGATGAACCTGAGCTACAAGCTCAATGAATTCAACAAGGTTTCCCTCATGGGCATGACCATCACCAGCGGCACCAACAGCGCGCGGTTCCAGGAAGGACTCAATCCCCGCGACGGTGATGAGATTCAACAGCAGCGGACCCACCGCTACCAGACGCGCAACCTGAATACGTTCCAGGCCCGCGGTGAGCACTACATCCCGAACAATGAAGTTTCGGTCAACTGGATCATGAGCCGCTCGGAAGGCGAAATGAGCACCCCCGATCTGCGGACCTTCTTCAGCAACTACATCGACAATGAAATCGTCCTGACCGACCAGGCCACATTCTATGCCCCCGACGGAACCGCATACGACGCCAGCACCTCAGAAGCCATCCTCGACGAGATTGATGGACTCATTTCCGACGGGGTGCTCGGGAGCGATTGGGCCGAAGACATCGAAGGCACGTTGGCCACCCTCGAAGATGAGGGCATCGAATTCCCTTTGGGCGACCTC
>CAXQGL010000039.1:0-37842 GCA_964223495.1 Candidatus Nitrosopumilus sp.
TGCGCTAATTTTGGCGCCCCTTCCCGGAGCAGTCCGGGGGTCACACCCAGGTGGCGAAATTGGTAGACGCGCAGTCTTCAGGCGGCTGTGCCTTCGGGCGTGCTGGTTCGAGTCCAGTTCTGGGTACCCAATGAAAGAGGCTCCTCGCGGAGCCTCTTTTGCTTTTCTCTTGGACTGTGTCGCCCGGATGTCGGGTTCAGGTGTAGATGACCCCTGCCGCCACGGTGAGGCGGGTACCCGGATCGACAAGGATGAAGGAACCCGTTGTCCGGTTCCTGCGATAGTCGTCCACCAGAACGGGGGCCGCTGTGCGGATCCGAACCCGTGCGATGTCGTTCATGCCGATTTCGAGATCGTCCTCGATGCGGTGGAGCGTGTTGATGTCCAGCTTGTAGACGACCTCCTTCACGACGGCCTTGGCCTCGCGGGAAGTTTGCCGGAGCTCGAACCGGGTCCCGGACCGCATGGGCTGCTCGGACAACCAGCAAATACGGGCATCGAGGTCCTGCAGGCTATCGGGCTGGTTGTTCTCACGAACGAGCATGTCGCCCCGACTCAAGTCAATGTCGTTGGCGAGGGTCATGACCACACTCTGGGGCGGGAATGCCTTCTCAACCTTCCGGTCGCCGATCGCGATGGCGGTGACGGTACTGCTCAAACCGCTCGGCAAGGCCACCACTGCATCGCCCACCTTGAAGACGCCGCCGGCCACGCGGCCGGCATAGCCACGGAAATCGCGGTTGGCATCGGTCTGGGGACGGATGACGTACTGGACAGGGAAGCGGCAGTCCTGCAGATTCCGGTCGGCCGCCACATGGACATGCTCGAGGTGGTGCAACAGCGTGGGCCCTTCATACCAAGGCGTCTGCTCGGAACGGTCCACCACATTGTCACCTTGCAGGGCGCTGATGGGGATGAACTTGATGTCCGGAATGTCCAGACGGCTGGAGAAACTGCGGAAGGCGTCCACAATCTCATCGTAACGTTCCTGACTCCAGTCCACGAGGTCCATCTTGTTCACGCAGACCACCATGTGCTTGATGCCGAGCAGGTGCGTGATGAAGCTGTGCCGGTGGGTCTGCTCCAACAGGCCGGCCCTCGCATCGATCAGGATGATGGCCAGGTCTGCCGTGGAGGCACCCGTCACCATGTTGCGGGTGTACTGGATGTGGCCCGGCGCATCCGCGATGATGAACTTGCGCTTGGGTGTTGCGAAGTATCGGTAGGCCACATCGATGGTGATGCCCTGCTCCCGCTCGGCGCGGAGGCCATCGGTCAAAAGGGACAGGTCGGCGCCATCCGTACCGCGCTGGGTCGAGGCCTGCTCAATCTGGTCGAGCTGGTCCTCGAAGATGGTCTTGCTATCGTACAGGAGGCGGCCTATCAGGGTACTCTTCCCGTCGTCCACACTGCCCGCCGTAATGAAGCGAAGTAGTCCTTGTGCCATGCTGCTGGTCTTTCCCTGTTGTTTCTCCTCAGAAGTAGCCTTCCTTCTTGCGGTCCTCCATCGCCGACTGGCTGCGCTTGTCGTCCATGCGGCCACCGCGTTCCGTCTTGCGGGCTGCGGCCACCTCGCCCACGATCTTCTCCAAAGAATCCGCGTCACTCTCCACCGCGCCGGTGATCGTCAGGTCACCCAAGGTCCTGAAGCGGACCTGCAGCTTCTCCACCTGCTCATCAGGACGCAGGTTGAGGTGCTCGCTGTGGGCGAGGATCTGCCCGTCCCGACGGACCACTTCGCGCTCGTGGGCGAAGTAGAGGCTCGGGATGGCGATGTTCTCGCGCAGGATGTAGTTCCAGATGTCAAGCTCCGTCCAATTGTTGAGCGGGAAGACCCTGAAATGCTCTCCGGGCTGGTGCTTGCCGTTGTACAGGTCCCACAGTTCCGGCCGCTGGTTCTTGGGGTCCCATTGGCTGAAATCGTCGCGGTGGCTGAAGAAGCGCTCCTTGGCGCGGGCCTTCTCCTCGTCCCGTCGCGCACCGCCGACACAGGCATCGAACCGATGCGCCTCGATGGTCGAGATCAAAGTGGGCGTCTGGATTCGGTTGCGCGAGGCGTTGAATCCCTTCTCCTCGGTCACCTCGCCCCGGTCGATGAGTTCCTGCACGCTGCCCACGATGAGCTGCACGCCCAGCTCAGCGACCAGGTCATCCCGGAACTGCATGGTTTCAGGGAAGTTGTGGCCCGTATCGATGTGCACCAGCGGCATGGGAATGCGGGCCGGGGCAAAGGCCTTGCGGGCCAGGTGGGTCACACAGATGCTGTCCTTACCACCGCTGAACAGGATGGCCGGCCGCTCGAATTGTGCGGCCACCTCCCTCAACACGTAAATTCCTTCGGCCTCAAGCTCATCGAGATGGCTCAGGTTGTACTCACTGCTCATCTTTTTCTCCTTTCCTGCCCAGATTGCCGTAACGGAACCAAGCCCGTTCGTGGAAGTAATACAGCACCATCTTGAGGATGCTCTCCATCACCATGATGCCACTCGCCGCCTTGATGTCGCCGAATACGACATAAACGAAAGTAAAGGTCGTGGCGGAGGCGATGATCCTCCAAGTGATCGTCTTGGCAATGTGCCTTCTTCTGGAACGCTTCTCGTCCATGGCTCAATTCAATGCGGCAAATGACATGATGGATGCCACGCCGTCCTCCACCGTTGTTTCAGTCGTGTCCAAGTCGCAGTAATCCGACTCCGGAGCACCGTATTCATCGCTGTGATAATGCTCGCGTCCACGAATGTCCGTGGTGTGCACATATACCTCTTTTACATTGGCCCGAGACTTGAACTCCTCACGCAGCCAGCGGAAAGGAGCCACAACGGCAACAATGGCGATACAATTCTGTCGACTCAGGTACAAGGCAATGTCCTGTGCCCTGCGGATGTTCGCCTCCCTGCCGGAAGGACTGTAATCGGCGTTGGCGGTCAGCGCCCTGAGGTCGTCCCCATCTACCAGGAACGCACTGCGCCCCTCGGATTTCAGTGCTTCAAGGAGTGCCCGACCCATGGTGGATTTGCCCGCTCCGGGCTGACCTGTAATCCAGATGATGGGCTGCTCCCCGGTCATGACGTAAAGATATGGTCAATGTCGCGGTCAATTCCAGCCTCCGAAATCGGATTGGAACGAAAACAATGGAAATTTTTTTACGTCATAATCTCCTGACTATTAGTTCATTGTGACTGCATGAAAATATTTTTTCCAGAATTCCGTAACCCCGGAGGACCCGCAGCGGTATAGGGAAACGGTTTTGGTTACAGCCGCTCCCGCAAGGGAACAGGCGATTTGGTGAAACGAAGGGGTCCTCGAACGCGGGGACCCTTTCTCTTTTCAGTCAATTCCGTTCCGGTCTCTATTTCCAGCGGGCCTTGCCGCCCCAACCCACGAACATGTGGATCCAGATGGAACGACTCAGCCGTTGCAGCGGAGGCAGGAGCGCGATCAAGGTGACCACCCCGGCACACAGGAAGATCTCGGGCTGGTCCGTGAAGCCCGTGAAATGGATCCATCCCATTGCTCCAAAAGTGTAGAGCGCAACCAGAACCGCCACCCACAAAGCCACGGTGAGCCCGTAGTTCACATAGGCTGCGCCGAAATAGAAGCCCGGTTCGCGGAGGAAATCGGTTCCGCATTGAGGGCACCGGTGGTGCATCTCATTGACGGTCCGCAACCGGTAGGGATTGGCCACCTTGAACAGCCCGGCCTCACGGCAACCGGGACAACGGTTGCCCAGTGCACTGGAAACAACATTGCGGCGGGATGACATGACGGCGAATCTACCCTGCCGCATCCGCCCCCGGAGCAATCCGGGTCACGCTTCCAATTGCTGCAGGGACACCATGCCCTGGTAATGCCCCCCCTGGACCATGAGTTCCTCGTGGGTGCCGGTTTCGACGATCCGGCCCTCGTCGAGCACGACAATGCGGTCTGCCCGCCTTACGGTAGACAACCGATGCGCAATGACCACTGCGGTCCGCCCCTCCATGACCCGCTCAATGGCCGCCTGGACAAGGCGCTCCCCCTCCGCATCCAAGGCGCTCGTGGCTTCGTCCAGGACCAATATCGGTGGATCATGGTAGAGGGCACGGGCAATAGCGAGGCGCTGCTTCTGCCCTCCCGACAGCCGCCCGCCGCCATCGCCGATCGGGGTGTCCATTCCCTGGGGTAGCCGCTCGATGAACTCCATGGCATGGGCGATTTCGGCAACTTCCCGGATGCGCGCGACATCCGGAGCCGGGTCGAACAGGGCGATGTTCGCCGCCACCGCATCGTTGAACAGCAACGGGTCCTGCGTGACGAATCCAATGCGCCTCCGCAACGCTCCCGTGGCGACCTCCCTCAGGTCCTGTCCATCAATCCTGATGCTGCCCGACGCCGGGTCATACAGGCGCAAGAGCAACCTGGCCACCGTGGTCTTCCCACTTCCGGAAGCCCCCACCAACGCCACGGTTTCCCCTTTATGGATGGTGAGGTCGAAACCGGATAGGGCCGGTGTTTCCGCACCCGGATACCGGAAGACCACCTGATCGAATCGGATGTCCTCCGCGAAGCGCAAAGGCTGGGGCGAAACAGGCTCGGCAACGGTGACTTCCGCCTGGAGCACCTCATCGAGCCGGTCCAATGAAGCCGCCCCCTTCTGCACTTTGAAAACGGCATCGCTCAAGGACCGCGCCGGGGGGATGATCTGGCTGAACACGACGAGGTAACCGATGAACAGCTCGCCCTCCAGACCATCACCGCGGAGCACCAACCTGCCGCCGACAGCCAACAGGATGGCGATGACCGTCATCGAGACGAACTCGCTCACCGGTGAGCTCAGGTATTCGCGCTTGTACAATTTGCGCATCAAACGGAAGTACCCTTGGTTGTGTTCCGCAAATCGAGCCCGGAATCGGGGTGCCGCATCAAAGGCCTTGACCACGACCATGGCCCCCAATGTCTCCTCGAGTCGGCTGATGAGGTCACCCAATTTCGCCTTGCCCCTGCCCGCTGCTCCACGCAGCGCCATGGCGATCCGGGAAATGATGAAGCCCGCGACCGGCATGAACACCAATGCGAACAAGGTGAGCTCCCAACTGATGGCGAACAGGGTGATGAGCGACAAGAGGATCATGATGGGCGCCTTGAACAGCACCTCCAAGGTCCCGATGACGCTGAATTCGACCTCCATGAGGTCGTTGGTCATCCGGCTGATCAAGTCGCCCTTCCTCTGCTCCGTGAAATAACCGACCGGCAATGCCAGGATGCGGTCGAACAACTGCTCCCTAAGGTCCCGGGCAACACCGGTCCGAATTGTCGCCAAACTGTAGAATGACAGGTAGGTCACTGCATTCTTGATGAGCGCCAGTGCAGCGATTGCCGCGCACATGACCAGCAGGGCCTGCTCCGCCCCATGGGTGGCCACATATTGGTCCAATCCCCCGGTCAACCGCTCGAAAACGGCGTGGCTGCCCTCGCCATGGTCCTCCCCGCCCCCGCCCGTGCGGAACAGGATGCGCAAAAAGGGTACGATGGCCAGGAAGGTGAACAGGGACAGAACCGATCCGAGAACGTTGAAGGCAATGTTGCCCAGCAAATTCAGCCGATACCGCAGGACCAGCCGGAATAGGTCCCCGAATCGCCTCATCCTCCGGTGGTCCCGATGTAGTTGTGCGGTGTGATGGCCATGAGCTCCGCCTTGACGGTTTCGCCGACGTCGAGTCCGGTGATGAAATCCCGGATGGTGGTTTCGGTGATGCCGCCCTGACCGCGGGTCAGTGCCTTGAGCAGCTCATAGGGCTTGGGAACACCTTCCCGTCGCAGGATCGTCTGTATCGCTTCGGCCACCACGGCCCATTGTCCTTCGAGATCGGCCTCGAGTCTGGCCTCATGGAGCACCAGTTTGCCGAGTCCCTTGCGCAAGGCGTTGAGCGCGATCAGACTGTGGCCGACGGGCACGCCCACATTGCGCAGGACCGTGCTGTCGGTCAGGTCGCGCTGCAGCCGGCTGATGGGCAATTTGCGGGCCAGATGGGAAAGGAGGGCATTGGCCACACCCAGGTTGCCTTCACTGTTCTCGAAATCGATGGGGTTCACCTTGTGCGGCATGGCCGATGACCCCACCTCGCCCTCGACGACCTTCTGCTTGAAATAGTCGAGGCTGATGTAGTGCCAGATGTCCCGATCCAGATCGATCAGGATGGTGTGGATCCGCTGCAGTGCGTCGCACCAGGCGGCGAGGTAATCGTAGTGCTCGATCTGCGTGGTGGGGTGGCTGCGGTGCAATCCCAACTCCTCCTGCACGAAGGTGTCTGCGAAGGCATGCCAATCCACCTCGGGGTATGCCACGTGGTGGGCATTGAAGCCTCCGGTCGCTCCCCCGAACTTGGCGGCGAACGGCACGGCCTCGAATTGGGCGATGGCATGGTCGAGCCGTTCCACGAACACTGCGAATTCCTTGCCGAGGCTGACCGGACTCGCAGGCTGGCCATGGGTCCGTGCCAGCATGGGTACTTCGCGCCATTGTTCGGCCAAGCCGGCGAGGTCGTCGCGCACGGATTGCAGGGCCGGGAGCAGGACATCCGCTGTGGCCTCCGCCATGGAGAGTGGAATGGCGGTGTTGTTCACATCCTGTGAGGTCAATCCGAAATGGACGAACTCCGACCGGTCACCGAGACCGATGGACACCAATCGCTCCTTGATGAAATACTCCACAGCCTTGACATCGTGATTGGTGGTTTTCTCTATGTCCTTGACTGCCTGCGCCCCCTTCGAATCGAAGTTGATGTAGATGTCACGCAAGGCCGCCACTTGGCCGTCCTCCATAGCGGGCAGCTGCGGCAGCCCCAATCCATGCAGGGCGATGAAGTATTCGACTTCCACGCGGATGCGGTATTGGATCAGTCCGGCCTCCGAGAAATAGGCGGAGAGTGGCTCGGTGTGGCGACGGTATCGACCGTCGATGGGGCTGATGGCATTCAGGGCGTCGTGATCGGACATCGCTGCAGGGGAGCTGAAAGCCGAAATTAGGGCTTGCGGCACAGGGTACACTTACCTTTCGCACATGTTGGTCCACACGGTTTCGCACGGTCTGTTCAAGTTGGATGGCGGCGCCATGTTCGGCGTCGTGCCCAAGCCCCTCTGGAACAAGCACCATCCGACCGATGACCGGAACCGATGTGATTGGGGGCTGAGGTCCCTGCTCATCGAGCAGGGAGACCGCCTGATGCTCGTCGATTGCGGCATGGGAGACAAGCAGGACGGCAAGTTCTTCTCCCATTACGCACCCCGGCCCCTGGACCTGGACGCCCAACTCCACGTGCTGGGCTACCACCGTGACGACATCACCGATGTCTTCCTGACCCACCTGCATTTCGACCATTGCGGAGGTGCCATCCGACGCCGCAAGGGAGATCCCGAGCGGTTCGAACCCGCCTTCGGCAATGCCACATTCTGGAGTACGGAACGGCATTGGCAATGGGCCACGAATCCCAATCCAAGGGAAAAAGCGAGTTTCCTCGAAGAAAACATCCATCCCATCGAGGCCTCAGGACAATTGTCCTTCATTCCCCGGGCAGAGGGCACCACCGATACGCGCCAACCCATCCCCGGCTTCCCCGACCTGGACGTGCTGTTCGTGGACGGCCACACGGAGAGCCAGATGTTGCCTCTGCTCAAGCGGAACGGTCGCAAGGCGCTGTTCACAGCAGACCTGCTGCCTGCAGCCACCCACATCCCGACGGCCTGGGTCATGGGGTACGATACCCGTCCACTGTTGACCGTTGCGGAGAAGGACCGGATCCTGAATTGTGCGGCCAACGAAGGCTGGACCCTCTTGTTCGAACACGATGCACACCACGAGGCCGCAACGGTCCACCGCACGGACAAGGGAATCCGACTCGAGCGCGCCGGAGACCGCTCGGATTTCGGATGGTGAAGATTCAGCGCCGAAGCCCGCCCAGACACTTCCTGACGATGCCGGGCCCTGTGTACACCATGCCGCTGTACACTTGAACCAGATCCGCCCCGGCGTCCATTTTCTCCTTGGCTGAGGCCCCGTCCTCAACACCGCCGACGCCGATGATGGTGAAATCCCCTTTCTGCCTGAGATGGCGGACGACTTCGGTGCTGCGCCGGCGTACCGGCGCCCCGCTCAGTCCACCGGCCCCGATCCGCTCGACCTCCGCGACCGGGGTGACCAATCCACCGCGCGAAATGGTCGTGTTGGTCGCAATGACCCCATCGATGCCCGTGTCGGATACGAGCCCCACGATGTCATCGAGCTGGTCATCCGTCAGGTCGGGCGCGATCTTGAGGAAGACCGGCCGCTGGACGGGCTGGGCCCTGTTGAACGCCTGCAATTGATCCAGCAGGGCCGTCAAGGGTTCACGGTCCTGCAATTCACGGAGGCCCGGCGTATTGGGTGAACTGACATTGACCGCGAAGTAGTCGACGTGTGGATGCAGCCCCTTGAAGCAGGTGAGGTAGTCACCGGCAGCCTCCTCATTGGGTGTCGATTTGTTGCGCCCGATGTTTCCACCCACGATCAACCCTTCCGGCCTGTTGCGCAGACGCTCGATGAGCGCATCCAGCCCACCGTTGTTGAACCCCATGCGGTTGATGAGTCCACGGTCCGCCTTCAGTCGGAACAGACGTGGCTTCGGGTTGCCGGATTGCGGCTTGGGCGTGACCGTGCCGACTTCCACGAATGCGAATCCCATGGCCGCGAGTGCATGCAGCCAACGGCCATCCTTATCGAACCCCGCCGCCAATCCGACCCGGTGGGGGAAATGCAGGCCCGCCACCTCCACCGCATCACCGGCCCCGGCTCCGGAAGACAGCGAATGTCTCAGCAACCTCCCCAACCCGGGCAGTGACAATCCGAAGCCGAACAATCCCATGGTGCGGTAGTGCGCCTTCTCCGGATCCATCCGGAACGCAATGGGCCGGATGAGGTGGCGATACAACCGGGCACCGAAAGGGGAAGTCTCCATGGCGCGCAAAGATGTTGATAAACATGTGGACACGGCACCCGTCGTACACGAACGGGCCTTGCCCCCTTGCAGATAGCTTTACGCCGAACCTGAGGTATGTTGTTCAACTGGGGCAAGAAAAAACTCAAGCCGGAAGAGGTCGCGCGGATGTTCGTCCACGCCACCCTCGACAGCGTGGAAGACGCCTGGCCCGAGGTGCTGGGGCTGATGCGGGAGACTCCCCACCTCGAACATCACCCTGAAATCGAGGATTCAGAAGTCGGTCCGTTCCTCCTCGTGGTGATGGCGGGCAATCTCGATTTCATTCCCCATTTCTTTGAGGCCGGGAGTGATCAGGTGCTCGTCGAAGCCATCCTGAACGAACTTTCATTGCAGCTCGAACTGCCTGCGGACCAACTGGCCGACCGCATCGGCTCAACGCGGGATGCCATGGTCAAGCTCAACAAGCCGTCCAAGAAAACCATCAGTGCCATGTCACGGGGTATGTACCTCGGGTATGGGCTCAATGATTACCAGGAAGAGTACTTCCGGTCACTGAACGTCCCCAATCCGAGGTTCCTCATGCAGATGGAGGAAGTGTTGAAGCACTTCCTCTGGGATTGGACCTCGTTCCACGAACAGTACCGACTGCAAACGCAGGCAGCCCCGGGACTGACCGTGTGAACGGCATCCGGGTGGCTACCCCCTTCTTTCAATATCCCTGGCCTGGTCCCGGTCCTTGATGGTGTTGCGCTTGTCCACGAGCTTCTTGCCCTTGGCCACGGCGATGTCCAATTTGGCGTAACCGCTTTCGGAGATGAACAGGCGGGTGGGCACGACCGTCACACCCACATCGCGCAGTTTCCGCTGCAGTTTGGTCAATTCCGTGCGCTTCATCAAGAGCTTCCGGATGCGCCGGGGTTCATGCGTGACATACCCCGCATGGTCATAGGCCTCGATGTGCATGTTGAACACGAAGAACTCGTTTCCCTGAAACCTGCAATAGGCCTCCACGATGCTCGCCTTGCCGGCACGGATGCTCTTGATTTCCGTTCCCTGCAGCTGGATGCCAGCCGTATAGCGGTCCGTCAGGAAATAGCTGAACGATGCCTTCTTGTTCTTGATCTCGACCGCCATGCGTACGGCAAATTACACCCTCGGCGCCTGCCCGCTCAACCTTTTCCATCCCTGTGCGTCCTTTGTACGATGAATCGTCTGATGCTGCCCCTGTGCCTGATGTTGTGCGTGTCCGAAAGCCGCTCCCAGACCGTAGGCCTGATGATGAATGCGCCCGACGCATTCGATGGATATACGCTGGGGGCCCCCACCGGGGCCACCCGGACCCACCTCATCGACAATTGCGGCCGAATCATCAACCAGTGGGACAGTGAATTCAGACCGGGTGAGTCCGCCTACCTCCTCCAGGATGGCTCCCTGCTGCGCGCTGCAAGACAAGCGAGCACGGTCTTCAACGGAGGCGGTATCGGCGGCCGCATCGAACGCTTCAGCTGGGAAGGAGAATTGCTGTGGAGCTACACCCTCGCCAATGACACGGCGCACCACCATCACGACATGGCATGGCTGCCCAACGGCAACGTGGTGCTGATGGCCTGGGAGCTCAAGACCGCGGAAGAGGCGGCCGCAGCAGGACGGGAAGGAGGCGGCCCGCTGTGGCCTCCGATGCTCGTGGAAATCGAGCCGACGGGAGACGAAGGCGGCAATGTCGTCTGGGAATGGCACGCCTGGGACCACATGATCCAGAATGTCGATTCCACACTGCCCCATTATGCAAGTCCGGCCAACAGCCCGACCCGATTCAATGTGAATTTCGGTCAGGTCACCGGGGGCGGCTTCCCGGGAGGGAATGCCGGAGGTGACTGGTTTCACTGCAATGCCCTGGCCTACAATGCGACTCTCGATCACCTGATGCTGAACTCACGCAATTGGAATGAGTTCTACATCATCGACCACGGCACCACTTCCGAGGAAGCTGCGGGACCTGCAGGAGACCTCCTGTATCGGTGGGGCAACCCCCAGACCTACAACCGCGGCGATGCCGAGGACCGTTTGCTCTTCCAGCAGCACGATGCCCATTGGTTGCTGGATGAAGGGCCCTCGATGACGGGAGGTGACCCCGCTTTCACCGCGCTGATCTTCAACAACGGCAACGGCCGTCCCGGGGGGGATGGCAGCTCGGTGGACGAATTGGTGCTGCCGTGGGATGACGAGGCGGAGCCTTCGACGTACACCCTGCCTCCCGACGACGATTTCACTGCCCCTTTCGCGCCCTGGGGATTGGATTGGACCTGGCCCGAAAATCCCACCATGGGCTTCCACAGCCACAACATCAGTGGTGCACAGCGCCTGCCCAATGGCAATACGCTCATCTGCGAGGGCAACAAGGGTGAACTGTTCGAGATCACGCCTGATGGCGACATCGTCTGGGAGTACATCACGGCATACAACCAATGGGGCGCGATCAGCCAAGGGGATGATCCTTTCGGCAACGCCACATTCCGAGCCTATCGCTACGCTCCGGATTACGCGGCATTCGACGGCAAGGACATGACGCCCGGTGACCCCGTGGAGGGCAACCCCCTGCCGTTCGACTGTACGCTGTATCCCGCTCCGGTGGACACCACCGGAACGACGGGCATCGAAACAAATGATGTGGAATTGAGATTTGGTCCAAACCCTGCGGACCATATCCTCTTCATCAGGAGCTCAACGCCTTCGTCCATCCGCGTGACCGACCTCTCGGGCCGGACCATCTTCTCCGGGAGCGAGCATCAGCTCCATCAGGACATCGACGTTTCCGCCTGGCCCTCAGGAATCCTGCTGATTCATTTGCTGAATGCGAACGGCGAGCCCATGGGCTCGCCACAACGATTGCACATCCGCCATTGAGAACCAACCTTTGCTCTCTGTATTGCACAACACCATGACCTTGCGCCTGACCGCCACCTTTGCCGCCCTGCTCTGCCTGGGTACCGCTCTTGCCCAGAACACCGTGGGGACCATTGCCTATGATCCTGACCTGTTCACCGAGGGTTACACGATGATCTACCCGCACAACCAGAACCGCGCCATGCTGCTCAATGCGTGCGGAGAGGTGGTCCACGACTGGACCATTGATGCGGACCGCCGTCCGGGCAATACGGCCTATCTGCAGCCCAATGGCGACCTGATCATGACTTCGAGGCCGGCTTCCGTCGGAGAAGATGCCATCTGGGCCGGTGGTGGTGGTGCCACCATCGAGCGCCGCACGTGGGAGAATGAAGTGCTTTGGAGCTTCACGGCCAACAACGACAGCATGCGGCTCCACCATGATTTCACGGTCACACCTGAAGGCCATGTGATCGCCATCTGCTGGGAAGTGATCGACAGTCTCGAATGCATCGAGAACGGCCGCAATCCGGAATTGCTGCAAGGCGGTGAACTCTGGAGCGACAAGCTCATCGAATTGCAGCCTGACACCATGGGCGGCGCCGAAATCGTCTGGGAATGGCGCGTCTGGGACCACCTGGTCCAGGATTTCGACAGCACGAAGGCGAATTACGGGGTGGTGGCCGACAACCAGCACCTCATCGATGTCAACTACGGGACAGTACTGAACCAACCGCGCGACTGGCACCACATGAATGCGGTGGACTATTTCCCCTTTTACGACACAGCTGGCCAGATCATCATGAGCGTGCCTACCTACGACGAGGTCTGGGTCATCTGGCACGATTGGCAATTCAATGACAACCTCATCTGGCGGTGGGGCAATCCGGAAGCCTACCAGCGGGGCGACAGTTCGGACCAACGCCTGTTCTACCAGCATGACATCCATTGGGGCAATGGCCTTGGCGTCAACCCGGGCAACCCCGATTTCACGAAGTTCTTCGTTTTCAATAATCGCGTGCCCAATGTGGACATGGAGGGGACCCATTCCGAAGTCGCTGTCATATCACCCATTTTCGACGAATACGACGGGGGTTATGAATTCAATGCGACCACGGGGCGATGGGGCCCAGAGGATTTCGAATGGACCTATACCCAGCCGGGGCTCGGCAGCACGGGCCTGAGTTCCTTCCAACGCCTCGGCAATGGCAGCAACCTCATCTGCAATGGCCGAACGGGAGAGCTTTTTGAAATCACGGAGGACGGCAATCTCGCCTGGGAGTACCGTACCCCGTTGCTTCAAGGTGCCCCCGTGGAGCAGGGAACGGCGCTGCAGCTCAACAACAACCTGACCTTCAGGGCTGACCGGTATCCGATTGATTTCCCGGCATTCTCCGGCCAGGATCTGTCCTCCGGTGAAGTCATCGAAATCAACCCTACCCCCCTCGATGTTTGCGGCGGAGCAGCGTCCTGCACGGACCCCATCGCCTGCAACTTCGGCGAGGACAATACGTGCGACTATGTGGACGCGGAAGCCCCTGAAGGCACGGTGGGCGTCATGATGCTCGGCCTGGTCGATCCTGGAGCGTGTGGCGGTTATGAGGTCTATGATGACGGTTTCGTGACATTGGTGCCCGGAAGCGACACGTCAGGGTACACTTGGTCCATCACACCTGAAGTCGCCGACTTGATGATCGCCTCGGGATTCCAGGTGCTGTATGACGACCTCATTTCACAGACCGTCTCGGTGTGCGGATCGGAGATGACCGTGGTCAGCGGATACTCGGGCGACACCACCGTGGTGGACTACGACGGTACCGGTTGGATCTGGCCGCAATATGCCGGCTACACAGCTCCGGCCATCAACTTCGACATGGGCTGCGGCAATCCCGATGCCTGCAACTTCAACCCCTGCACCCTGCCGGATGACAGCCTGTGCACTGCGTTGGTGGGGGTCATCACCACGGACGATGCGAACGGTTTCCTCCAATGTGAAGTCACCGGAGGCACCGCGCCCTATGAGTTCATCCTGCTCGATGGCAATCAGCAGCCGACCGGTATCGCGGGTGGTACAGGGAACCTCTCCATCGCCTGGAATGGCCTTCCCGATGGCGCCTATTGCGTGGAAGTCGTGGACGCCAGTGGATGCGGGGATATTTTCTGTGATACGCTGGGCGTGACGGCCATTGAAAATACCGTCCCGCAGCGTTTCTCCATTTTGCCGAATCCTGCATCCGGAACCGTACGGCTCGATCTTCCCCGGAAGTGGGAAGTGTCGGCCATCCTCATGCGTGATGCCTTGGGACGTGAAGTCCTGACGTCCGCCTTGACCACGGCGGAAGCGTCATTCGATGTCGGACGTCTCGCCCCGGGCACCTACATCGTGGAAGTGAGGCACAGTCGGGGCGTGGCCATCGAACGCCTTGTGGTGCGCCGCTGAGGCGCGCTACATTGCACCCGATGCCCGAAGAGACGATCCTGACATCCCGGGAGGGGGGAGTCTTGACATTGACCCTGAACCGACCGGCTGCATTCAACAGCTTCACCCGCCCCATGGCGGCCCTTTTGCATGAGGGGTTGGACCGCGCCGCCGCCGATGACTCCGTCCGCTGTGTCGTATTGACCGGCATGGGCAAGGCCTTTTGTGCAGGACAGGACCTGAAGGAGGCCACCGCTGAGGACGCCCCGCCATTGGAAGACATCGTAGAGGGGACGTACAACACCGCAGTCCGCAAGATGAGGGCATTGCCCAAGCCCATCATCGCGGCGGTAAACGGTGTGGCCGCAGGGGCCGGAGCCAACATCGCGCTCGCTGCGGACCTCTGCGTCGCGGCATCCGGCGCCAAGTTCATCCAGGCCTTCTCGAAAATCGGCTTGATCCCGGACAGTGGGGGCACGTGGATGCTGCCGAGGCTGGTCGGGCTGCAGCGGGCCACGGCGCTGGCTTATTTCGGCACCCCGGTGAGTGCTGCGGATGCGGAGGCCATGGGTATGATTCACCGTGCCTTCGATGCCGACGAATTCGAGCAGAAAGTCCACGCCCTTGCTGCCAAGCTGGCCGCCATGCCCACCCGCGGTTTGGCCCTCACCAAGGAAGCCTTCAACCGGGGCCTCGAGCAGGGGTTGGAATCCCAGCTTGACGTCGAAAGGGAGCTTCAGGCAGCTGCATCCCGGACCGAGGACTACCGCGAGGGTGTCGCGGCCTTTCTGGAAAAGCGCCAACCTAACTTTCGCGGACATTGACCATGGCGTTGGATGAGCATACCCCCAAGGGCTGGATCGACTGTGAGGATCGCCTTCCGGAAGATGGACAGCGTGTGCTTGCTGTCGTTCCCGGCAATGAGGTCCTGCTGCCCGGAAAGGCCAGCTTTGAACTACGGGAGGTCATCGTGCTCCGGTTCATGGAGAACTTCTTTGCCACGCAATCCAATCAGGCGGACAGCCATGGACGGCATTTCTGGTCGGGAGAAGGGGCCTCCAACCAATATTTCACTTCGGTCACCCACTGGATGCCTGTACCGGATGCCCCGCCGCGTTCCCCCGATGGGGAGGATTGATCCTCAGGCGCCCTTGATGGCCAAGAATTGCCCGGCAACCCCGATGAACACGTGGGATTCACCCGCTATGTCGATGGTGTATAAGGATGCCACGGCCAAGTCCTTGCGCTCGGCAAGTTTGCTGCCTGCGGAGCCCGCAATCTGACCGATCCCGCGGCGGAACTTCTTTCCCAGCTCCGATTCGCCGGGAGCATCATCGGCAAGTTCATCCTGGATGTGTTCGGACAACCATGCCGAAAAGGCCTCCTGGTCAGGATTGGTGAAATACAGGGCGGCGCCCACGATGAGGAGCAAGAGGAAGAGGTTGCGAAAAAACTTCATGGGATTTCGTTGAGGATGTGAAAGGCCTGCACAGCGTACAATGCGGCTGTCTCTGTTCTGAGGCGATGCGTTCCGAATGTCACGGGCGTGAAGTTCCGTGCAGCGAACGCTTCGATTTCGTCAGGGGTGAAATCTCCCTCGGGGCCGATCGCGAGGATGGCATCCCGGCCCTTCGGCAAGGCGGAATGGAGAGACTTGCGGGACCAATCGGGGTGTTCGGGCACCGGGCAATGGGCCAAGCCGAGCCAGGCTCCGCCCCCATCTACGGGCAGTGCCTCCAGCGCATCGTGAAGGTTCAGCGCGGGCCTCAGGGTCGGCAGCCAAGCCCGGCGGCTTTGCTTCATGGCCTCCGCCAAGGTGCGCTGCCATCGATCGTGCTTCTCCACACGGCGTTCACTGCGTGTTGTCCAGATGGGTTGGATGGCCGAAACCCCGCACTCACAGGCCTTTTCGAGAAACCACTCGAAACGGTCCGTGTGCTTCGTCGGGGCGACCCACAATGTAATCCTGGGGGCTGGCTCAGGGTGGCGCTCAGGCCTTCCAACCTGAAGCAAGGCCTCCCGCTTTCCCACGGATACGACTTCAGCTGGAAAGATGGCACCACGCCCATCGACCAATTCCACTGCATCCCCCGGCCGGGCCCGAAGGACCTGTCCCAAATGCCGGGCCTCATCAGGCCCCAGGGCGTAAGGTCCCACAGCCACATCAGGAGCATGGAATCGGCGCATGGAACAAAGAACGCCCTGCCCGGAAAGCAATCCTACCGGTCAGGTACAGCTCATCCACATCGCGCAGTCAATCGGACATGACCCCTGCCCTCGGTGCCGCTTCCCTCACGGCTTGGGACACCCCTTCAGCAAACTGGATGAAGTTGGCGTTGAACCGCTCTGCCAAGGCATCCGCCTTGGCATCGAATGCATCGCCATCCGCCCACGTGTTGCGCGGATTGAGCATGTCGTCGTCCACATGGGGTGCGCTCATGGGCACCTCCCATCCGAACCGCTCGCACCGCTCGAATTCCACCTTGTCCATGCTTCCATCGAGGACTGCGCCCAACAGGGCACGGGTGTCCTTGAGCCGCATCCGATGTCCGACACCGTGCGGACCTCCTGTCCAACCGGTATTGACCAACCACACTTTGGCGCCACGGGCCTTCATCCGATCGCCGAGCATGTCGGCATAACGCCCCGGATGCAGTGGCAGGAATGGCGCTCCGAAACAGGCGCTGAACACGGCGGTCGGTTCGTCGATGCCGTCCTCGGTGCCCGCCACCTTGGCCGTGTAGCCGCTGATGAAATGATACATCGCCGTCGGAGCATCCAACCTCGCCAAAGGCGGAAGGACGCCAAACGCATCACAGGTCAGGAAGAAAATGTGGTCCGGGTGGGCGCCTTGTCCATCGGACTTGGCCCCCTCGATGTGGTGCAGAGGATAGCTCACCCGGGTATTCTGGGTCGTCGTGGCATCGGTGTAATCAGGCGTAACGCCGTCCGCGCCGAAACCAATGTTCTCCAGCAGGGCCCCGTGATGGATGGCCGCATGGATGTCGGGCTCCCGCTTGGGATCCAGGTCGATTGTCTTGGCGTAGCACCCCCCCTCGAAATTGAAGATGCCATCCGGCCCCCATCCGTGCTCGTCATCCCCAATCAACTTGCGGCATGGATCGCTTGACAATGTGGTCTTGCCCGTACCGGACAGGCCGAAGAAAATGGCGGTTTTACCGTCCACACCCTCATTCGCAGAACAATGCATCGGAAGGACGTCCGACTCCGTAGGCAGGAGGAAGTTCATCGCACTGAACATGCCCTTCTTGATCTCACCGGTGTATCCCGTTCCCCCGATGAGGACGCGGCGGTGCGTGAAATCCAGGATGGCGAAATTCGACTGTCGGATGCCGTGGCGTTCAGGGTCCCCCTTGAAGCCCGGGGCACAGATCACGTGCCAATCAGGCTCGAATTGGGCAGCTTCATCGACGCTGGGCCGTATGAACATGTTATAGGCAAACAGATTGGACCATGATTTCTCCGTCATGACCCGCACCGCCTTGCGGTAGGCGGAGTGGGCTCCAATGAAGGCATCCCGGACATACAGCCCCTTTCCGTCGAGATAATGCATGAGGTCCTGATGCAGGATGGCCGCCTGCTCCGACCCTATGGACTTGTTGATGTCACCCCACCAAACCTCATCCCGTGTCAGCCCATCCGATACGATGAACCTGTCCTTCGGACTTCGACCGGTGAAGCGACCGGTTTCGATGGCAAGAGCGCCTGTTGAAGTGAGTTTGCCCTCCCCTGCCAAAAGGGTCCTCTCTACGAGTCTTGCGGGGGGTAGATTCCACCAGATATTTCGGGCTTTCCTAAGACCACTCTGGGCCAGGTCCGGGTGGAATGGCGTGTTTCCTTGGTGTACCATGATGTTAGGCTGATCATTGCGAGCCTACTCGAAGATAAGAAACCGCGAAGGCAATTTCCGTGTTATACGTGTCAGACTTTTCCCACATGGCGGCCTGTCGAGGTCGCTTCTCGGGCACCCAACTTGACCAGCCACCACAGCCACCCGATGATCATGAGCGCCCCTCCCAAGGGGGTGACAGGCCCGAGCCATCCCACCCAATTCCATCCTGCCGAACCTCCAAGAACCAGCATGAATATGCTCCCGGAGAACAACCATGTGCCCGTCTGGACAAGGGGCATCCCATCGGACCTTCCCGTGGCCACCGCCGCGAGGATCGCCGCCCCCATCATGATGGCATATCGTGAAGCCGTGCCGAATGCCTCCAATCGATCCGCGTCCAACCAGTCCTTGAGCGCATGTGCCCCGAAGGCACCCGCAGTGATGCCTACCACAATCAATAACGCTGCTCCGCGAAGCTGCCCGATTCGGTTCCCCTGTTCCATGATGCAGGACTAATTTGCGGCAAAGAAACGCCGCGTTTGCGCCGGCGATCACAAGACTACCCATCCCATGAACTTCCGTTCCGCACTCCCCTTGGCCCTATCCCTCATGCTCGTCGCCTGTGGCGGTGCAGATCGTGCGCCCGAAACTGATGCTGCGCCGGACACCGGGCAATCCACAGAAGGTGCCGTGAAGGTGAAGGGCAAGAAAGGGCGCAGGGCCTACACGGAGGAAGAGCTCACCGAGCCGTACAGCAGGGTCAGTCCATGGAGGTACATCGTGACCAGTCCTGGAACCCAGTATTTCGCCCGCATGGTGGGAAAATCCACGGTGGCCCGGACAGTCCACAACTCCGGCCATGCGCTGCTCGTCCCTGAAGACGGAACTTTCACCCGCAACACGGAATGGAAGGGCATTCTGGACGAAGGGCAGGAAGCCGCACTCGACCGCTTTGTCAAGGCGCACATCGTTGTCGGCATCAAGGGGCCCAAGATGCTGGAGGGTGCCTATGAGAACCTGAACGGCGACCCCGTGGTCATCGAGCGCAGCGCCACGGGAGAATTGGTGTGTGGTGGTGCTCGACTCCTTGGAAGGGAGATGGAAACCGATGGAGGTCTCGTCATTCCCGTCATGGGCATGGTGGAACCCATCCGCTGGGATTGATGTCACATTCCTCGGCGGAAGCGGGTATTCCTGCTGTGAAGGAGTCAATTGGAACCAAGCTGATTTCACTGGCACTGCTTCTGGCATGGATTGCATGGCCGCTCGATCAAATCCTTGGCCAGGCTCCCTCGGCCTTCGGAAGATGGGATACCGTCACGGTCTTTGGGCTCGACGGCAGTCCGATGTCCAATCCATGGACCGGAGGATTGACGGCGCCCCAGTTTTCCGGGGCCGATCTGGACGGAGACGGTGTGGGTGACCTCTTCGTTTTCGACCGCAGCGGCAACCGCATACTCGCATTCCAGGGCTGTGCGTCCGATGTCCCTGAAACCCCATTGACCTATCATCATCGGCCCGATTGGCGGTCCGCATTTCCGGAAGACCTGCGGAATTGGGTCCTCCTGCGTGATGCCAATTGCGACGGCATCGCAGATGTCTTCGTCAACAGCCAAAGCGGTATCCGAATCTGGCCCGGGGCATTCCAGGACGGCATGACCCTCTATCAGGATGCGCCGACGTCCAACGTCATGGCCAACTGGGACTTCGGCTCGGGTGACCAGCAACTGCCCATGGTCTGCCTCAGTACGGATATTCCCGCCATCGGGGATTTCGATGAAGACGGTGATCTGGACCTGGTCACCTGGACCGAGACGTCCTCCACCCTCTATCGCTATACCGGAAGGGGAGCCGATTCCGAATCCGTGGGCTGCGGGGATACGCTCGTCTGGGACGTGACCAACCGCTGCTACGGCATGCTGGATGAGGCGACGGAGGACAACTCCATCTACATCGGTGAGGCGCACTCCTGCGATTTCAATGTGGCGGACCCCAGGTGGGAAGGCGGGTCCTTGGATGAATCGACGCAGGCGATGCGGCATGCCGGTGGTACGACGGCCGTACTCGACGTCGATGGGGACGGCCACCTCGACCTGATGCTCGGCGATGTATCCTACAACCAGTTCGTCACCTGCTACATGGCGGATGCGGTGGACGGTCAGGACAGCACCATGAGCACGACCGAAGCCTGGCCGGCCGATCTCGGAGATGGGGATACACTGGACATCCAGCGCTTTCCGGCAGCATACCCGGTCGACGTGGACCAGGATGGGGTCCGGGACCTGATCGTGGGGACCAATGCCACCTTCGAGGTGGATGGACGTCATGGGAGTTGGTGGTACCGCAATACCGGAACCGATGTGGTTCCCCAATGGACGCTGCAGACCAAGGCACTCCTTCAGGAAGGAATGATTGATGTGGGGCGCGGGGCCTATCCTGCCTTCACGGATTTCGATGGGGATGGACTTCTCGACCTCGTGGTCGCCAACAAGGAACGCTATCTCGGCCCCGGAATGACCCCAGCGCTGCTCGCCCGGTTCCGCAATGTGGGCACGCCGGAAGCCCCGGCATTCGCCCAGCTGGACACCAATTGGCTCTCTCTTCCTGATTTCGGCCTGGAAAGTGTGGTCCTCGCCTTCGGGGACCTGGACGGGGATGGGGATGAGGACCTGCTCCTTGGCGATGAACTGGGGAACCTGCACCGTTGGGAAAACATCGCCGAGGAAGGAATGGAAATGGACCTCGTGCTCAGCGAGCCCGCCATGGCCGATGAAACGGGAGACCCCATCGATGTGGGCCAGTTTGCCGCACCTGTGCTGCATGACTTCGACGGAGACGGAGACTTTGACCTGCTCGTGGGCGAGAAGAACGGGAACCTGAACCTCTACGCCAATGTCGGGGATGCCTCCTCTCCGGTCTTCTCATCGTTGACCGCATTGGCCGGCCAGATTCAGGCAGACAACCTTCTCGGCATCAATGGATTTGCCGTCCCCGAGGTTTGGCCAACCGATACGGGCCTGTTGTTGGTCATCGGCAATGAACTCGGAAGGCTGCAATTGTTCGCGTGTCCCGAGAATCCACTGGCTGATGCCGATGAGGAATGGCCCGAGCTGGAAGCCGAATGGCTTGACCTGTATGAAGGGGAATTCGCGGCTCCGGCTTTGGCCGATCTGAACGGTGATGGCCTTCGCGATCTCGCCGTGGGGGTCAGGGATGGAGGATTGACCCTTTGGAGAGGGGGGACTGAATTCGATGCAATCCGCGGATGCACGCCCATCATCGATGCCATCACCGAGCTGCCTTCCCCCGGGACCGGCTGGCACCCGGCCCCCAACCCCTTGCGCGCGGGCATGTCCCTGGCGGTGCCGGGAACAGGCCTCGAGGTCAGCGATGTGCTCGGCAGGCACTGGGGCCGGCTGAAAGCGACAGCCGGGAAGGTCACATGGCCTGCACATTGGCCTTCCGGAACCTACCTCATCCGTCCGCTGGGTGTCACGAATGCAACGGGCGCCACCCCGATCGGAAATGGCGCCCGCAGGCTGGTCGTCACCGACCGCTGATCAAAGGGCCGTCTCAGACGCCCATGCCGTCGAGGACATCGGCCACCTCCTTCACGGCCTTTGCACTCTCGTGGAGCAATGCCATTTCGTCTTCGTTGAGGTCCAGCTCAATGACCTCTTCGATGCCCTTGGCTCCCAGTTTGACCGGAACTCCGAGGTAGAGGTCGCTCAGTCCGTACTGGCCCGTCAGCCGCGCACAACAAGGGAAAATGCGCTTCTGGTCCTTGACGATGGCCTCCACCATCTGGGCAGCAGCTGCACCCGGCGCGTACCATGCGGAAGTACCGAGCAGCTGTACGATTTCACCTCCTCCCTTCTTGGTACGCTGGACGATGGCCTCAAGCGCCTCCGCGTCGATCATCTCGGTGACGGGAATGCCGCCTACAGTGGTGTATCGCGGCAGCGGCACCATCGTGTCACCATGGCCTCCCATCAGAACGGCCTGGATGTCCTTCGGACTCACGTTGAGTGCTTCGGCAAGGAAGGCGCGGTAACGCGCCGTATCGAGGACACCGGCCATGCCCATGACCCGGTGGTCTGGCAACCCTGCCGTCTTCCAGGCTTGATAGGTCATGACATCCAGTGGATTGGACACGATGACCAGAATGGCTTCGGGGCTGTGCGGCAGGATCTGCTCGGTCACGCTCTTGACGATGCCGGCATTCGTGGCAATGAGGTCGTCACGGCTCATTCCGGGCTTCCTCGGCAGTCCACTGGTGATCACAACCACATCGGAACCGGCCGTCCTCGCATAGTCATTCGTGGAACCCACCGTGCGGGTATCGTAGCTGTTGACCGGGCTCGTCTCCCAGATATCGAGGGCCTTCCCTTCGGCGAACCCCTCCTTGATGTCGAGGAGGACAACCTCGTTGCAGACTTCTCGTGTGGCGAGCACATCGGCGCAGGTGGCGCCCACATTGCCCGCTCCGACGACGGTAACCTTGGTACGTTTGATCATGTGGTGGGGAATTGGGGGGATTCGGGTTGCAAAAGTAAGGGAGGGAATACCGCGGAGGGTTTACCGTTCGTTCCCAATTTGGTCCTCCAATGCGTACTTCTGTTCTCCTTCTTTCGGCAATGCTGCTCAACCTCGTTCTGACGGAGGTGCCACGGGCCCGTGCCCAGCCTGGGCCTGACACTTCGCAATGGCCGGATGGCGCGGCCGGCAGCGACTTCAACGTGACGGACGCCCAGGGGCGCAAACAGGGCCGTTGGATCAGGGTCTATCCCGACGGTCAGCTGTATTACAGCGGCTCCTTCAAGGATGACCGCCCGGTAGGACACTTCACGTTTTTCCGTGAGAATGGCCGGGTGTTGAGCGAGGTGGAGCATGAATCCGGGTCCGACATGGCGAAAGCCATCCTGTACCGGGAAGACGGAACGGAATCGCACCGCGGACAATACCGGACCGTGCTGGTGGATGGAGCATGGACCCAACACAAGGCGGGTGCGTGGGAAGCCTTCGATGCGCAAGGCCGGACGAGACTGAAGGAGCACTATCAGGCGGATCTGCTCGATGGCCCCAGCCGGGCTTTTCACCCCAATGGCAACCTGCTTGAGGAGGGACAATACCTCAAAGGAGACAAGACAGGACTCTGGAAAACCTACAATCGCGCGGGTGAATTGCGATCGGAGGAACTCTGGCGCGAAGGGGAACGCCACGGAGAATCCACCGTCATGCAGGACAACGGGCAACCGCTCAGCAAAGGCAGCTTCGAACGGGGCATCCCCGTGGGCGAATGGCAAACCTTCACGCCGATGGGCAAGGTCCGGTCCGTCATCACATACGAGGGTGGCCGGGTCGTCAAGGAAATCCCGCAGAACGGCGAATTCGAAGCACATTATCCCAGCGGAAGGCCTGAATGGGTGGGCCGTTATGCCCACGGACGGTTCGACGGCCCCTACACCGCATGGCATGACTCCGGAGAATGGGTCATGGTGCCCGCCGACCAGGGACAACAGGGGCAAGGCATGCCTCCTGGCATGCGTGGCGGAGGGACCGGGAATGAAACCATGCGGCGTGAATTGCGCAACCAACCCCTCAAGGAGATGGGTGAATACACCGCAGGGGTCAAGGATGGAGTCTGGCGCTATTTCGACGAGAATGGAGACCGGATCAGGACGGAGACCTGGAACATGGGGCTTTTGGAATCCACGGGGGAATGAGACCGGTCTTCGGATCCATATCAGCGTTGATCCTCTGTCTGACGACAACTGCCCATGCGCAGATTGCGCCGGACCACCATTGGGTGGGTTTTGCGGACAAGGTGGGCTGTGGTGTTGAACTGAACGCCCCAGGTGCCGGCCTGCTGCTCCTGTCCCAACGTGCGCTGGACCGCCGGAAGCGGCAGGGCATTCCGTTGGACTCTTTGGACCTGCCCGTTCCACCGCAACGGATTGCCGCCGTGCTCGACATCGGCAGTTCAGATGCAGGCCGACCGGTGCAACTGCTTCACCGAAGCAAGTGGTTCAACGGTATTGTCATCCGGATCGACACGGCTTTGGCAGACGCTGCGGAGACGGCCTCCATCCTTTCCGATATCGCGGCGCTCGAGGGGGTCGTGCAGGTCCGATCGACCGATTGGTTCGAAGCCGACCGGCCCGTTGACCTTCCTCCATTGGCCCTGCCCCGGGTGGAACAGCAATTCCAGAGTGGCGCCGCGGACTACGGCCTGGCCTGGGGACAGACCAACCAACTGCGCCTCGATCTGATTCATGGCCTGGGCCACCGGGGTCAAGGCTTGATGGTGGGCATCCTGGACAGCGGTTTCGACCGTGTGGACGATAATCCGTGCTTTTCCCGTGCCCATATCGAGGGGCGCATCAACATCGGTGGCAATTTCCCGAATGGTGGTGCTGCCTCGCCCTGGATCTACTCCGAACACGCCCATGGTGCCATGGTGCTCTCAACCATGGTGGGCTTCCTCGACAGCCCTGATGGGACGCATTTCATGGGTACCGCACCGGATGCGGAATATGTGCTGTTCCGCACGGAAGACGTCCATTGGGAGCACCTTGTCGAGGAATACCATTGGGCGGCGGCGGCCGAACGGGCCGACAGCATGGGTTGCGATGTCCTGAACACTTCGCTCGGTTACTCCCTGTTTGACGATCCGGCTTCCGACCACAGCCCGGCTGAACTCGATGGCGAGACTTTCCGCATCACCCGGGCCTCCGACATCGCAGCCGGCAAGGGCATGCTGGTGTTCAATTCGGCGGGCAACAGTGGCAACAGCCCCTGGCAGAAGATCACGGCACCGGCCGATGGCGACAGTGTCGTCGCCGTGGGGGCTGTGGATGTCTTCGGCAATCATGCCTCCTTCAGCAGCTACGGCCCCTCCGCGGATGGACGGATCAAGCCGGATCTGTGTGCCACCGGCCGGGATGCGGCCTACATCCATCCGGATGGCTCGATCCGTACCGGGAACGGCACGTCGTTTTCCTCCCCCATCCTCTGTGGTGCGGCAACGAGCCTCTGGAGCGCCCATCCGGACGAGCCGGCCTGGGCCATCCGCCGTGCCCTGATGGAATCCGCCTCCCAATGGTCCGCCCCGGACACGGTGCGCGGATTCGGCATCCCGGACCTGTGGACCGCCCACCTGCTGCTGGGGGGCAATGAACCAGAGACCATCGAAGGAGAATCGACGCTGTTGATCTACCCCAATCCAGTGCCGGCCGCCTCAAACAAGCTCCGGGTGGTGTTCCGGGAGGAAAACCTGCTCGCGGCAGCCAGTCCGCTGCATTGGACCGTGCGGGATGCCTTGGGCCGCATCCTGGCGGAAGGCGAGGTGGAGCGGGGAAAGGAGACGGTGACTACCCTCACCCTCGATGTGGGACCGCTGGCGACGGGCAGTTACCTCCTGCTGCTGGACGGTGTGCCTGAAGAGGACCCGAACGCCCCGCCGACCGGTTGGGCGCGGTTTGCCGTGGAATGACGAGATTCCATCCATGATCTGGCACCGCGCTTTGCTCCTGCTTCCCTTCTCTGCCATGCTGCTGTGCAGCACCCCCATGGAAGCACAGAGGATCAAGCGGGAGAAGACCGCCAACCAGCGCAAGGACTTGCTCAATCGACAGAAGGAGCGCAACCAGCAGAAGGAAGCCGCCTTCCGTCAGGGCAGAAAGGACCATTGGAAGAAGCAGGACCGGGCCACCAGAAAGCGTTGGCGTGCCCAGCGGCGCGCTGCCAAACGCATGCGCCGGGGCGGTGGACCGGACAGTTGGTATCAGGGCATGTTCCGCTCCGGCAAACCCATCCCCTGGACGCGGCGAGCGGCCAACAAGGTGGGCAACCTCTTCAAACGCAAACGACAGCGCCGGTCCTATTGATCTGTTTCATGGGCCGTGCCCATGGTTTGCACCGCTGAGCCGGTGGATGTTCCGGCAGTCCTGATTGACGACCCCATGAAAAAAGCCCCTCGTGGGAGGGGCTTTCCGGAGCCGATAAGCGGACTCGAACCGCTGACCTACGCATTACGAATGCGTTGCTCTACCAGCTGAGCTATATCGGCCTTTGTCACCGCTTTCGGAGACGGGGCGGCAAAGATACGCACGCGGTATAACAAGGTTGCGCTCCGCCATGAAAATTCCTGGGCCCTCCTTGTCGTTCAACCCTTGCGTTCACCCCATAGGCTGCGCAGGAAATCTGCGATGCCCTGCTCCCGCGGCGTGTTGCCCGGGGTGAAGAAGCGGCGACCATGCAACGCCTCGGGAAGGCATTCCTGACCACTGAATCCGCCGTGGTCGTGGTCATAGCGGTAGCCGCTCCCATGTCCAAGGTCCTTCATCAGCTTGGTCGGGGCGTTCCGCAGGTGCATGGGTACCGGGAGATCGCCGTGTTCACGGACAGCCTGTTGGGCTGCCCCAATGGCGGCATATGCACTGTTGGACTTGGGACTCGAGGCGAGGTAGGTGGCGCACTGCGAGAGCGGGATGCGGCACTCCGGATAACCGAGCCGCTCAACGGCATCGAAGGTGGCGTTGGCCAGAACGAGCGCTGTAGGATTGGCGTGCCCGATGTCCTCGCTGGCCGAGATGAGAAGACGCCGCGCGATGAATTTGGGGTCCTCCCCTCCCTCCACCATGCGGGCCAGCCAATAGACGGCCCCATCCGGGTCGCTGCTGCGTATGGATTTGATCAGGGCGGAGGCGATGTCGTAATGGGTGTCCCCGGTCTTGTCGTAGCGGGACAGGTTGGCCTGTATGAAACGGGAAACCAAGGCATCATCGATTCGGATGCCCTCGGCCGTGTCCCCCAGCTCAGCTGCGGCACCGGCCACGACGAGTTCGAGGGCATTGAGCAGGCGCCTGCCGTCTCCCCCACTGGCGCGGAGCAAGGCCTCCCATTCGGCGATATCCACACCTTGGGACTGCAGCCATTCGTCCTTGTCGAGTGCCCTTTGCACCAGTGCCTCCAACTGCTCGCGCCCGAATGCCTCGAGGACATAGACCTGGCTGCGGGACAGCAGGGCGGGGATGACCTCGAAGCTGGGGTTTTCCGTCGTCGCGCCGATGAGGGTGACCGACCCGCGCTCAACCGCCCCGAGCAGGCTGTCCTGCTGGGCCTTCGAGAAACGGTGGATCTCGTCGATGAACAGCACGGCCCGGGTGCTGAACATGCCCTGTCTTTCCGCACTGTCGATGACCTCGCGCACGTCCTTCACGCCGCTCCTGATGGCGCTGAGCTGGTGGAATGGCCTGCCCGTCGCCTCCGCCATGAGGCGGGCCAATGTGGTCTTTCCGACCCCTGGTGGCCCCCACAGGATCATGGAGGGCAACTGACCGGCGGAGAGGGCGCGGCGCAATGTGGCGTCAGAGCCGACCAGATGCTCCTGGCCCACATACTCCTCAAGGGTGCGCGGTCGCATGCGCTCAGCCAACGGTGCTTCAGGTGTGGTCGTCACGCTCATTCGACAGGGAGTTCGACCGGTTGAGGATCAACGGGGACCTCGACCTCATTCATGGGCACACCATCCGGACGGGCGTGCTTCCAGCGCGTATGCGACCACAACCAATGGGCCGGATCCCGACGGATCTGCGCCTCCAACCGGTCGTAGGTGGCCTTGAGCAGGGCACCCTTCGGCCATGACTTCGGGGTGTCTGTGATCAGCTCATAGTGCACTTCCCAATGGCCACGGGGCTTGCCTTCCGCCTTGCGCAGCCCGAAATAGACCACCGGCATGTCGAACTTCCGGGCAAAGGCCTCGAGGCCGAAATGCATGGCGGTCTCCTGTCCCATCCATTCCATCCACCAGGCCTTCTTCGGGTCCAGGGGACGCTGGTCCACGGCAAGGGTCACGGCCTTTGCCCTGCCCGCCTCCTCCACCATCCAGTTGGAAACCTCCTTCATGGCCACCAATTCAGTTCCGTATTGGCTGCGGGTGCGGTAGATCAGATCATCATAGAACGCGTTGGACAACGGCTTGTACACGCCCATGAAAGGCAGTGGCAACGCATCGCCGGTCGTCACGGCATAGCGTTCCCAATTGCCGTAATGACCACAGGAGAGCAAGACGCCAGGCGGTTTGTCCGCATAGGGTGCGAGGACTTCAGGGTTGACATGGTGGAACCGCTCTGCCAGCGCTTCCCGGTCGGCCCTGAACAGCTTGATCGACTCTACGAGCACCTCCGCGAGGTGGACATAGAACCTGCGGGCGATGTGCAACCGTTCGGAGGCCGACTTTTCCGGGAAAGCCCTTTCCAGATTGGCGAGCACCACCTTTTTGCGGTATCCGCTCCACCACAACAGCGTGGCCAGTAAGTCTGCAAGCGGATACAGCACCCCATAGGGAAGACGGCCGATGGGGCCCACGAAGAGGTGATGCAGCAGCCGTGTCATGTCGTAGAAATGCGCAACCCGTCCTCTCCAAGGTAGACACCGCGGGGCAGGTCGGGGGCCACGTCGCGATGCTTGCCCAGCAGGTGGCTGATGTGGGTCAGATAGGCCTCCTCAGGTCCCACCCGCTCGATGACCTCCAAGGCCTCGTCCAACGTGAAATGACTGAGGTGGGACTCCCTTCTGAGTGCATTGAGCACCAAGACCTTGACTCCTTCAAGCCTGTTCCAGGTCTCCGGTTCGAAAGCGTTGGCATCCGTGATGTAGGCGACGGAACCGATGCGGAAACCGAGCACCGGCAACTTGTAATGGATGACGGGCAGCGGCACCACCTCCACACCACCAATGGTGATGGGGTCCCCATCGAGGTCGTGAAGCTGCACCTTCGGAATGCCGGGATACGGATGGGGATCAAAGACATATTTGAACTCCCTCCGCAAGGCCTCCTGCACCCTCGGGGCGGCGTAGACATCCATGTCCCGCTTCTGGCGGAAATTGAAGGCACGGATGTCATCGAGGCCCGCCACATGGTCTTTGTGTTCATGGGTGAACAGCACCGCATCGAGGGACCCCACTTTCTCCCGAAGCATCTGCTGTCTGAAATCCGGCCCCGTATCGATGATGAATGTCTTGGGGCCTTCAGGAGCGTGCTCGCCATCCACCTCGAACAGGACACTCGACCGGGTTCTGTTGTCCCGCGGATCCACAGAGGTGCACACCTTGCAATCACAGGCAATCACCGGGACGCCCTGGGAGGTTCCGGTGCCGAGCAAGGTGAGATGAACGCCCATGACGGCAAAGTTAATCCGCACGGCTTCCGGTGTTCCCACCGCGGGTGGGTACCTTTGACATGAGCAACACCCTCAACTCCGTTACCGTGGAATCCAACCGTGTCGTCCTCTCCGCCAAGCAGAAGGCCCTCCGGATCAACATGAACCACGACCTCTATGGCACTTTTGCCGAGATCGGGGCAGGACAAGAGGTGGTCCGGCATTTCTTCAGGGCCGGTGGGGCGAGTGGCACCATCGCCAAGACCATCAGCGCTTACGACAAGGATTTCAGCGATGCCATCTACGGCGTGGAGGCCTCTGGCCGCTACGTCTGCGAGGCGCGGGTCCAGAAGATGCTCGACCACGAGTTCCGCCTGTGCGAGGACAGGCTGCCCCGAGAAAAGCACCCGACGAAACGGTTTTTTGCCTTTGCCAATACCGTGGCGACCATCAATTACCACAAGACCATAGAAGGTCATGGATGGTTCGGCATGCGCTTCCAGACCGGCCCCAACAAGAAGCCCAATACCATCATCCTGCATGCCCGCTTCCACGAAACGGATGCCTTGCTGCAGCATGCCACGATCGGCGTTCTTGGCGTCAACCTCATCTATGGCTGCCACTTCCTGTTCAAGCAGCCCAATGACCTGCTGCTGAGCCTTTACGATGAACTCGACAAGGACCGCATCGAGATTGACACGATCCAGATGAACGGTCCGGACTTCGCCGGAGTGGACAACCGTCTGCTCTCGCTGCAACTCGTCAAGCACGGCATGACGGATGCGGTCATCTTCAGCCCTGATGGACGCAACCTTCAGGCCGCCGATGTCCTGTACAAGCGCAATATCCTCGCCATCCGCGGCAGTTTCCGCCCCGTCACCAAGGTCAATCTCGACATGATGGAGCGGGGCTTGGCGCTCTTCTCGGAGGAAAACCGGGTGGAACAGGACAACATCCAATTGCTGTTCGAAATCACCCTGAACAACCTCAAGGCGGAGGGGGACATCGATGAGAAAGACTTCCTCGACCGGGCCGACATCCTGTGCTCCCTGGGGCATACGGTTTTGATTTCCAACTATCAGGAGTACTACAAGCTCATCGAATATTTCTCGCGCTACACGAAAAAGCGGATGGGCGTCATCATGGGAGGCAATGCCCTGATGGACCTGTTCAACGAACGCTACTATCGGGAACTGAATGGGGGCATTCTGGAAGCCTTCGGCATCATGTTCAGCCGCGACCTCAAGGTCTATGCCTACCCATGGCATGACGCTGAGAATGACGTGCTCATCCGCACGGACAATGCCCCCATCCATCCGAGGATCAAGCCCCTTTACGACTACCTGCTCTTCAACAAGCGCATCTCGGACATCCATCTGGATGACCTCTCCCTGCTCGACATCTTCAGTGTGGAAGTCCTCCGCATGATCCGGGATGGTGAATCGGGCTGGGAAGACATGGTCCCCCAGGAGGTGGACCGGATCATCAAGCAGAACCGACTGTTCGGCTATGATGGGCCCACTCCGACGGGAAACAATGGCATCGCGGGTGCCGCCATGCTCAACTGACCGGGATTACCCCACCGTGCCGCTCAGATGAAGGGCGGCAAGCAAAAGGCAGCCCGAAGGCTGCCTTTTGCTTGCTGTTCCCCCTCAGGGAATTTCAAGCGGGCATCACTCGGCGGAAACGCCTTCTTCCTCGCCCACTTCCACCAGGCGGTCGAACTCCTCCTGGGATCCGACAATCTGGTTGTGCCAATGGCGCATACCGGTTCCGGCCGGGATCAGGTGACCCACGATCACGTTCTCCTTCAGACCACCCAGTTTGTCCTCCTTGGCGCTGACCGCGGCCTCGTTGAGGACCTTGGTCGTCTCCTGGAAGGACGCAGCCGAAATGAACGACTTGGTCTGCAAGGAAGCACGGGTGATGCCCTGCAACAGCGGACGGGCGGTTGCGGGAAGGGCCTCACGGGCCTCGACCAGCTTGCCGTCGTTGCGGCGGATGGCACCGTTCTCGTCGCGCAGCTGACGTGCCGTGACCATCTGGCCCGCCTCCAGCTCCGCGCTGTCTCCGGCCTCCGTTACGACCACCATTCCGAACATACGGTCGTTCTCGTCGATGAAGTCCGCCTTCTCGACGAATTGCTTCTCCAGGAACTTGGTGTCGCCCGGATCCTCGACAACGACCTTCTTCATCATCTGACGCACGATGACCTCGAAGTGCTTGTCGTTGATCTTCACGCCCTGCAAGCGGTACACCTCCTGAATCTCATTTACGAGATACTCCTGCACGGCCGTCGGTCCCTGGATGGCCAGGATGTCCGCCGGCGTGATGGCTCCGTCTGACATCGGCATGCCGGCCTTGACGAAGTCGTTCTCCTGCACGAGGATGTGCTTCGCGAGGGGCACGAGGTACTTGCGCTTCTCACCGGTGCGGCTCTCCACGATGATCTCGCGGTTGCCCCGCTTGATCTTACCGTAAGAGACGATGCCGTCCACCTCGGAAACCACAGCGGGGTTCGAGGGGTTGCGGGCCTCGAACAGCTCCGTCACACGCGGCAGACCTCCCGTAATGTCTCCGGACTTACCGGCCACACGGGGAATCTTGGCCAGGATGCGCCCCGTACCCACCTTGTCTCCTTCCTGGACACTGACGTGGGCACCCACGGGCAGACTGTAGACCTTGAGCACTTCCTTCTTGGCCCCCACGATGTGGATGGCGGGGTTCTTCTTCTTGTCCTTGGTCTCGGTGATCACGATTTCACGGAAACCGGTCTGCTCGTCCAGCTCCTCACGGTACGTGACACCTTCCTCGATCATGTCAAACACCACGGTGCCCTCCTCCTCGCTGATGATGGCGTTGTTGTAGGGGTCCCAGGTACAGATGAGGTCGCCTTTCTTGATCTTCTTTCCGTTCTTCACCTCGAGCACGGCACCGTATGGCAGGTTCGTGGAGCTGAGCGTGATGCCGATCTGCGGATCGACCACCTTGAACTCCGTGGAACGCGACACCACGACCGTCTCTACCTCGCCTTCGGGCGTGGTGCGTTGAACGGTCCGGAGGTCCTCAAGTTCGACCACGCCATCCTGGCGGGCCGTGATTTCGTTATCATCGGAAATCTTCGAAGCCGTACCACCCACGTGGAACGTCCGCAGGGTCAACTGTGTTCCAGGCTCTCCGATGGACTGCGCAGCGATCACACCGACCGCCTCACCTTCCTGTACCAAGCGGTTCGTACTCAAGGCACGCCCGTAACACTTGGCACAAACACCCCGGCGGCTCTCGCACGTCAAAACGGAACGGATCTCCACCTCATCGATATCGGCTTCCTCGATCATGGCCGCGACAGTTTCGGTGATTTCATCACCTGAAGCCACGATGACCTCACCGCTTGTGGGATCGAGGACGTCTTGGACCGCCGTGCGGCCAATGATCCGATCGGCCAACGATTCCACGATTTCCTCATTCTTGCGGAGGGCCGTCGCCGTCAGACCGCGGATGGTACCACAGTCCTCCTCGTTGATGATCACGTCCTGGGCGACGTCCACCAATCGACGGGTCAGATAACCTGCGTCAGCCGTCTTCAACGCCGTGTCGGCCAGACCCTTCCGGGCACCGTGCGTGGAGATGAAGTACTCCAGGATGGACAGGCCTTCCTTGAAGTTGGACAGGATCGGGTTCTCGATGATGTCCTGACCCCCTGCCGCACTCGACTTCTGCGGCTTGGCCATCAGGCCCCGCATACCGCTCAACTGGCGGATCTGCTCCTTGGAGCCACGGGCTCCGGAGTGCATCATCATGTAGATCGAGTTGAAGCCCTGCTTGTCGGTCTCCAGACGCTCCATCAGGATGTTCGTCAACCGCGAGTTGGTGTTCGTCCAGATGTCGATGATCTGGTTGTACCGCTCGTTGTTGGTGATGAGGCCCATGTTGTAGTTGTCCATCACCTCTCCAACGCGATCGTTGGCAGTGTCCACCAACTTGACCTTCTCCTCGGGAATGATGATGTCATTCAGGTTGAAGCTCAGGCCGCCCTTGTACGCCATCGTGAATCCGAGGCGCTTGATGTCGTCCAGGAATTGCACCGTGCGCGGAACGCCCACGGAATGCAACACGTTCGAAATGATCGTACGCAAGCTCTTCTTCGTGAGCAATTCGTTCACGTAGCCGGCCTCGTTCGGCACCACCTCATTGAAGAGCACACGGCCCACTGTGGTCTCGACAATGCTCGCGTTGCCCTTGTGGTCGGTCCAACGCACCTTGATGCCCGCGTGCAATGCCGCACGGCCTTCGTTGTGCGCGATGATGACCTCCTCCGGAGAGTAGAACGTCATGCCCTCTCCCTTCACCGGCTCCTCCTTGGTGGACTTGCGCTCCTTGGTGATGTAGTACAGGCCGAGGACCATGTCCTGAGAAGGCACGGTGATCGGGGCACCATTGGCCGGATTCAGGATGTTGTGGCTGGCCAACATGAGCAGCTGTGCCTCCAGGATGGCCGCGGGGCCAAGTGGCAGGTGCACGGCCATCTGGTCACCGTCGAAGTCGGCGTTGAACGCCGTACAGGCCAGCGGGTGCAGTTGGAGGGCCTTGCCCTCGATCATCTTGGGCTGGAAAGCCTGGATTCCGAGGCGGTGCAAGGTCGGAGCACGGTTGAGCAGCACGGGGTGCGACTTCATCACGTTCTCGAGGATGTCCCACACGACCGGCTCCTTGGCGTCGACGATTTTCTTGGCGGACTTCACGGTCTTGACCACGCCACGCTCGATCATCTTGCGGATGATGAATGGCTTGTAGAGCTCAGCAGCCATGTTCTTGGGCATGCCGCACTCGTGAAGCTTGAGCTCGGGGCCCACCACGATGACCGAACGGGCGGAGTAATCCACACGCTTACCGAGGAGGTTCTGACGGAAACGGCCCTGCTTGCCCTTGAGGCTGTCGGACAGGGACTTCAGCGGACGGTTGCTTTCCGTCTTCACAGCGGAGGACTTCCGGCTGTTGTCGAACAGGCTGTCCACGGCCTCCTGCAACATCCGCTTCTCATTCCGGAGGATCACGTCCGGAGCCTTGATCTCAATCAGGCGCTTCAAACGGTTGTTTCGGATGATGACACGGCGGTACAGGTCATTGAGGTCGGACGTGGCGAAACGGCCACCGTCGAGCGGAACGAGCGGGCGCAACTCCGGCGGAATCACCGGAACCACCTTCACGATCATCCACTCCGGCTTGTTGTCGACGCGGTGATTGGCATCGCGCAACGCCTCCACCACCTGAAGACGCTTCAGGGCCTCGTTCTTCCGCTGTTGGCTGGTCTCCGTGTTGGCACTGTGGCGCAACTGGTTGCTCAGGCTGTTGAGGTCCAGGTTGGCCAGCATGTCGTGCAGGGCCTCGGCCCCCATCTTGGCCACGAATTTGTTGGGGTCCTTCTCGTCGAGGTACTGGTTGTCCTTGGGCAGCGTGTCGATGATGTCGAGGTACTCCTCCTCCGTGAGGAATTCGTTCACCTCCAACGCCTCGCCATCGGGCTTGGTCGCCACACCGGCCTGGATCACCACATAGCGCTCGTAATAGATGATCTGGTCCAGCTTCTTGGTCGGAAGCCCAAGCAGATAGCCGATTTTGTTCGGCAGGCTCCGGAAGTACCAGATGTGCGCCACCGGGATTACGAGTTGGATGTGGCCCATGCGCTCTCGGCGGACCTTCTTCTCGGTCACCTCCACGCCACAGCGGTCGCAGACGATGCCCTTGTAGCGGATGCGCTTGTACTTGCCGCAATGGCACTCATAGTCCTTGACGGGGCCGAAAATGCGCTCGCAGAAGAGGCCATCACGCTCCGGCTTGTAAGTCCGGTAATTGATGGTCTCGGGCTTCAGCACCTCGCCGTGGCTCTGCTCGAGGATTTCCTCGGGCGAAGCCATGCTGATGCGGATCTTGTTGAAGTCGCTTGAGAGCTTCGGGGTCTTGTTGTTGGTCATCTCTTATTGAGGATCAAAAAGTTAGAAGCAGGAGCAACTCAAGCCTCGAGGGCTACGGTCAATCCCAATCCGCGCAACTCGTGCATCAGAACGTTGAAGGACTCCGGGATGCCGGGGGTCGGCATCGGGTCGCCTTTGACAATGGCCTCGTAGGTCTTGGCCCGGCCGATGACATCGTCGGACTTGACCGTGAGGATCTCCTGGAGAATGTGGGAGGCACCGAAGGCCTCGAGGGCCCACACCTCCATCTCTCCGAAACGCTGTCCACCGAACTGCGCCTTACCGCCCAACGGCTGCTGCGTGATGAGGCTGTACGGACCGATGGAACGGGCGTGCATCTTGTCATCCACCATGTGGCTCAGCTTGATCATGTAGATCACACCGACCGTGGCAGGTTGGTCGAACCGTTCTCCGGTCTCCCCATCGTAGAGGTGGGTCACACCGAAACTCGGAACACCCGCCTTCTCGGTGAATCCGGAAATCTCGTCGATGCTGGCACCGTCGAAAATCGGGGTCGCGAACTTCGTACCGAGCTTCTCACCGGCCCATCCGAGCACGGTCTCGTAGATCTGGCCGAGGTTCATCCGCGAGGGTACGCCCAGCGGATTCAACACGATGTCGACCGGAGTGCCATCCTCGAGGAACGGCATGTCCTCCTGGCGTACGATACGGGCTACGATGCCCTTGTTTCCATGGCGTCCGGCCATCTTGTCACCGACCTTCAGCTTGCGCTTGTTGGCCACGAAGACCTTGGCCAGCTTCACGATGCCCGCAGGAAGCTCATCGCCCACCGTCACCTGGAATTTCTTCCGCTTGAAGGTACCGAGCAGGTCGTTGTACTTCATGTTGTAGTTGTGGACCACGCGCTTGACGAGGACGTTGTTGTCCTCATCACGCGTCCACCCCTCGGTGTTCACGATGCTGAAATCCAGTGTCTGGAGGGCGCGTTGGGTAAACTTGACGCCTTTCTTGATCTGGACTTCCTTGTAGTAGTTCATGACACCCTGCGACGTCTTGCCGCCGATGACCTTCATGAGCTTCTCCACGAGGGTCTTGCGCAGTGCTGCGGCCTCCTGGTCGAATTCCGCATCGATCATCTCCAGGACCGCCTTGTCGGCTGCCTTGGACTTGCGGTCCTTCACCATGCGCGAGAACAGCATCTTGTCGATGACCACACCCGTGGCACTTGGCCCCAGCTTGAGGGAAGCATCCTTCACGTCTCCGGCCTTGTCACCGAAGATGGCACGGAGCAGCTTCTCCTCCGGACTCGGGTCGCTCTCTCCCTTCGGCGTGATCTTGCCGATCAGGATGTCTCCAGCACCCACGTGGGCACCGATGCGGATCAAGCCATTCTCATCGAGGTCCTTGGTGGCCTCCTCGCTCACGTTGGGAATGTCCGCGGTGAGCTCCTCCTGGCCCCGCTTGGTGTCGCGCACCTCCAGGCTGTACTCGGTCACGTGCAGGGAGGTGAACACATCCTCGCGCACCACGCGCTCGCTGATGACGATGGCATCCTCAAAGTTGTATCCCTTCCAGGGCATGAAGGCCACCTTCATGTTCTGGCCCAACGCAAGCTCTCCGGACTGCGTGGAGTATCCCTCCACCAGGATGTCCCCCCGCTCGACCCGCATGCCCTTCGATACGATGGGCTTGAGGTTGATGCAGGTGCCTTGGTTGGTCTTGGCGAACTTGGTGATGTCGTAGACCTTGATGTCATCCTCGAACGAGACGAGACGGTCGTTCTCGTCCATGTGGTAGCGGATGTGGATCTCGTTGCCGTCCACGTATTCCACCACACCATCGGCCTCGGCGGTGATCAGCACGCGGCTGTCGCGGGCCACCTGGCCTTCGAGTCCGGTGCCCACGATCGGGCTGTTCGGACGCATCAAAGGAACCGCCTGGCGCATCATGTTCGAACCCATCAGAGCGCGGTTCGCGTCGTCATTCTCGAGGAACGGAATGAGCGAAGCCGCGATGGACGCGATCTGGTTGGGCGCCACGTCGACATACTTGATCTCCTTTGGAGCCACCAATGGGAAGTCGCCCTGCAGGCGCGCCTTGATGATGTCCTTCTTGAAGGAACCGTCGTCATTGAGGCCCACCGTCGCCTGCGCGATGATGGCGCTGTCCTCCTCCTCGGCGGACAGGTAGGTGATGCCCTTGTCGCCCGTCTTGGCCACGCCCTCGTCGACCTCACGGTAAGGGGTCTCAATAAAGCCGAGGCGGTTCACCTTGGCGTAGACACACAGGGAGCTGATCAGACCGATGTTCGGTCCTTCCGGCGTCTCGATGGTGCAGAGGCGGCCGTAGTGCGTGTAGTGCACGTCACGGACCTCGAAGCCCGCGCGCTCACGGGAGAGACCACCGGGACCGAGGGCCGAGATACGGCGCTTGTGCGTCACCTCGCTCAGCGGGTTGGTCTGGTCCATGAACTGGCTCAGCTGGTTCGTTCCGAAGAACGAGTTGATCACCGAGCTCAGCGTCTTGGCGTTGATCAGGTCGGTCGGGGTGAAGACCTCGTTGTCGCGCACGTTCATGCGCTCGCGGATGGTCCGCGCCATACGGGCGAGGCCCACACCGAACTGGTTGTGCAACTGCT
>CAXQGL010000040.1:0-17189 GCA_964223495.1 Candidatus Nitrosopumilus sp.
AACGAAAAACGACCCCCGTGAGGAGGTCGTTTCGATGTCGGGACAGCAGGACTCGAACCTGCGATCTCCTGCTCCCAAAGCAGGCGCCTTACCAACTGGGCCATGTCCCGAGCGGGCGCGAAGATACGATACTCCTGCGCCCACGGGCATCCATCATCCGGCCTGCCTGTTGAAGTCGTAAAGGACCCAAGTGACATCGGCATCTTCGGGCGACAGGATTTCGAGGGAGATGTCGTCCTCCTTGGCGCGGGACTGGAAGTCCTCGATGACATCGCGGACGTCGGCGTCCATGCGCAGGGTCGATGAAGCGTCGAGCACGACGTGGCCGCCCGGCTTGACGCGGGACAGCGCCTGGCGGAGACCGGCCGTGTGCAGGAAGGTCATGTCCTCGCTGAGGTCGAAGTGGTAGGTGCCGCCGGCGCCCTCACCCTCCTCGTAGCGGTAGCCCACGAAGGGGTGCGGGAAGTGGTCGAGCAGGATGCTGATGATGGCCACCACCAAGCCGATGCCGATGCCAACGAGCAGGTCCGTGAAGACGATGGCGAGGATGGTCACGATGAAGGGGACGAACTGCCGCAAGCCTTTGGCGTACATCACCTTGAAGGTGGACGGCTTGGCCAGCTTGTAGCCGACGAGGAAGAGCACGGCGGCGAGGCTGGCGAGCGGAATGAGGTTGAGGATCTCCGGCACGAGGAGGAAGAGAATGAGGAGCCAGGCGCCGTGGAGGATGGCGCTCATCTTGGTGGCGTTGCCGGTCTGGATGTTGGCCGAGGAGCGGACGATGACCTGCGTGATGGGCAGGCCGCCGATGAGGCCGCTGACGGTGTTGCCGACGCCCTGGGCGATGAGCTCCCGGTTGGTCGGGGTCACCCGCTTGTGGGGGTCGAGCTTGTCGGTGGCCTCCACGCAGAGCAGCGTTTCGAGGCTCGCCACGATGGCGATGGTCACACCGAGCATCCACACGGCACCATTGCCGATGGCAGAGAAATCGGGAGTGGTGATGAGGGAGCCCCACTCCTCCGGCTGCAGGATGGGCAGCTGGACCAACTGGGCAGCGGTCAGGCCGCCGTCACCGCGGGTAGCGAGGTGAATGCCGACGCCGGCGAGCACCGCGGCAAGGGAACCCGGCAAGATCTTGGTGAAGCTTTGCTTTTTCATGAAGGACTGCTCCCACAGGATCAGGATGGCGATGCCCACCGCGGAGATGAGCACGGCCGTGGGCGTGATGTTCTCCATCATCATGCTGATTTCGCTGAACGTATTCTGACCGTCAGCTTGCTGGAAGGCGAGGTCGCCCTCCGCATCGGCATCGTAGCCGAAGGCGTGGGGGATCTGCTTCAGAAAGATGATGATGCCGATGGCCGACAGCATGCCCTGGATGACGCTGGACGGGAAGTACAGGCCGATGACGCCCGCCTTCACGGCGCCCAGGAACAGCTGGACGAGGCCACCGATGACGACAGCCATGAGGAAGGTCTCGTAAGTCGGCAGGCTGTTGATGCCGTTGAGGACGATGACGGCAAGGCCGGCTGCGGGACCGGAGACACCGACCTGGCTGCCGGAGATGGGGGCCACGACGAGGCCACCGAGGATGCCAGCGATGAGGCCCGCGAGTGGAGGTGCGCCCGAAGCCAAGGCGATGCCGAGGCAGAGGGGAAGGGCGACGAGGAAAACGACGAGGGATGCAGGGAGGTCCTGCTTGAGGTGCTTGAACATGTTGTTGGGGCTGGGAATGGAAAAGGGAGGAACGGCAGGACAGTCCTGCCGCACGACATGGGCCATGCGGCCCGGCGTCAGCCCAATTCCGGAGGCTCCCAAATCCTCGAGGCCGCCAAGGAATTCCATGCACCCGGAGGCGCCACCTGGTGCAACCGTTGGCCATCCAGGGCCAAGCGGATGCGTTCACCGTGGAGGAAGGCCTCGTATTCCGAGGTTTTGTCCTTTTCCTCTTCCGGCCCTTCGCGTTCTTCCTCCTGCCCTTCTTCCGATTCCTCGGACTCGAGATCCCATACCAGGATGACGGCATCGCCCTCCAGCGAAGTGTAGGATTGGGCAACCTCGAGCACGGCGCATCCGATGAGCAGCAGTCCGAACAGGACGAAAGCGGTATGGCGCAGGGCTTCCATTGCGACGACAAAGGAACTTCCTTTATTCGTCAATGTTCACTTTGTGAACCCGGGTTTCACCTCAATTTGCAAACCGGTTGTCCCGCATGATGTCCAGCCCCACCCTCCTTCGCCTCGTTCCAGCTTACGATGAACCCGTGGGGGGACTCGCCACCCAGCGCGCTTTTCCCACGGGTGCCCTTCCGGACCTCAATCCTTTTCTCTTCCTGAACCACCACGGTCCACAGACGTATCCTCCGGGCAATGGAGGACTTCCCTTCGGGCCACATCCCCACAAGGGATTCGAGACTTTGACCTTCATCGAGGAGGGCCTCCTGGCCCACCGCGACTCGACCGGCGGGTCCCATGTCTCTGGGCCCGGCGGGGTGCAGTGGATGACGGCGGGCAGCGGCATCGTCCACGCGGAAGTATCGCCTGAGGCCTTCATGCGCGATGGCGGGCCGTGCCACCTGCTGCAGCTGTGGATGAACCTGCCGGGTGAATTGAAAGGGGTGCCCCCCGCCTACCGCAGCGTGGAACCGGACGACCTCACCGTCCTGGACGGGCAGGGATGGCACTGGCAGGTCATCAGCGGAACTGCGGAAGCGGAGGGCCAATCTGGCCAAGGCCCCGTCCATTCCCTGACCGGTCTCTTCACCTCCCGATTGAAGATGGTGTCGGGCACCCGGTTCGAATGGACCGTGCCCGGGCAGCGGACGATCCTACTCTATGCCGTGTCGGGTCGGGTGCGCATCGGAGATGCCACGTTGGCCCCCTTCATGACGCCCGTGTTCGACCATTCGGGGGGTACCCTCGCCTTCGAAGCCGAGGAAGACAGCACCCTCCTGCTCTGCCACGGTGCGCCGCTGGAGGAACCTGTGGTGGCCTACGGGCCGTTCGTCATGAATACCGAGGAGGAGATCCGGACGGCATTCGCCGAATACCGTTCCGGGAAATACGGACACGTGGACTGACCGGCCCCACCGATCAGCGGATCGCCGATACCTGGCCCATCATCCGGCGGGGCAGTTCCAATGCCGTGTCCAGGACGATGACCCAATTGAACACTTCGTTGCCGGCGAAGTGGGAACCACCCGGATAGCTGCCATTCCACCCCTCCTCGGGATCTTCCGTGAAGAAGACGAGCTCGCCCCACCGGTTGTACACTTCGAACCGGTAATCCTCGACCTGGTCGAGGGGTGCGACCGAAGGTTTGAACAGGTCGTTGATGCCGTCGTTGTCCGGGGTGAAACCGGACGGGACATAGACCTGGACCTCACCGATGACTTCGACCTCGCGACAGGTCTCATCGGTGCAGCCGAAAGGTGTCATGACTTCCAGGCAGACCGTGTAGTCATCGCCGAAATAGGGGGCGAAGGCATAGTCCAACAGCGGCTGGGTGGATTCCACCGCACCATTGACCGTCCAGGTGAACACCGATGCGTTGCCGGGTTCCTCGGCGGTGAATTCCACCTCGCGCTGCCGGACGGTGGGGGATTCAGGGAACATGGTGAAGGCCGCCTCGGGCACTTCCAATCCGACGACCGTGGCGTAGGCGGTACCCGTGCACATCAGGTCCGCATCGCCCGCCATCACGGTACAGCTGACCGGCCAGCTTGCCACCCCGATCTCCTCGGACCAGCCAGCGGCCTCCTCCTCCCCTTCAGGCCAGCTCCAGACGGTGGAGAGCACGAGTCCGTTGTATCCCGATGTGGCCGCTTCGAGCTCTGGCGAGAATGGAGCGCAGCCCATCAGCAGGGTATCCGAAAGGACCACCTCAGGCAAGGGGTCGATGCGGACATTGAAATCCCGCGATCCCGAGCACCCGCCCTCGGAGGTCACCGTCAAGGTGGCCGGCACCGTGCCGAGTGCGCCTTCCGGAAGGGTCCAGACCGGGCCGAATTGCGCGCCGAATGGTGTCGCCCACGAGCAGGTCAGGTCGCCTTCTCCTGAAGGAGCCGCGTGGACGATGGCCTCTTCACCGGCACACCAGAGCGTGTCGGCAGCCACATCCGCTGCGGGCACAGGGTAGACATCCACCGATTCCAGTGCTGCCGCCGTGCACGTCGCCCCTGTCGGGAATTCCTGGGACGCGGCCAGCTGGATCCACTGCAGGCCGGGCGTTGCAGAGACCGCGCCGGGCAAGGTCGGTCCCGTCACGTCGATGGGACCGCCATTCCAGGTCCACGTGGCCTGCAGGCTGTCCGTGTCCGATCCGGACCAATTGACCGGGATGGCCGCCCCGGCGCAGACAGGCTCCAGACTGAACGCCACCGCAGGGTTCGGATGCACCTTGACCGCGGCGGACAGGGAGTCCACACAGCCATCCGGGGTCCCTGCCATCAGTTGCAGGCTGTACGTGCCGGCCGGCAGCAGCCCCAGTTCGGCATCATTGCCCAGATAACCCGTCGTGCCCTGCGGCCCGGCAAGCGTCCAGACCAGATCCGCCACCTCCACACCGGCATCCGCCGTGAAGGATGCGGAACTCCCGGCACACCACCCCGGTACGATGTCCCAGGTGGCAGCGGGCTGCGGGTACACTTCAACGGACTCCATGGCCGATGCGGAACACACCGTGCCGTCGCCATGCGTTTCCAAGAGGTCCACCCCGATCCATTGGATGCCGGGGTCAGCCGAAACGTCATCGGGAAGCACACCTCCTGTGCCTGTTCCCATTCCGGATGTTCCGGGGTCGAGCGGGGATCCATTCCAGGTCCAGGACGCCGCACCGGCCCATGACTCGGGAGCCAGGGCCATCCATTCAACCGTTCCACCCGCGCATGCGGCCTCCATGCTGAAGTCGGCCACGGGCAGCGGATGTACGTCGAAGGTCCAATACAGCGAATCGCGACAGCCCCATTCGGACTCCACCACCATCGAGACGGCTTGGGTGCCGGCCTGCAGGAAGCCGGGATCCACGGTCTCACCTTCCTCCCATTGCAGGGGTGCCCCCTCTGCATTCCAGCTCCAGAGTGTCATCAAGGCACCGCCCCCGGCGATGGTGCTCGAGCCCGTGAAGGCCGTCGCCTCCCCCTCACACAATCCGGCAGGAACATCCCACTCGGCCTGTGGATTGGGCCAGACCTCCACCGTCGTCATGTGGCTGTCCGAACAGCTGTATCCCGAAGAGAAGACCGTGGTGACCGTGGCCCCCAGCATCTGCGGTCCGGAATAAGCCGACACCATCGGGTCCATCCAACCGCCATCGACCGTGGTGGGATTGCCGTTCCAGGTCCACGCCACCGACCCTGTCGCGAAACCGTCCGCATCCCCGGGAACCACTTCGATGGCCTCACCGACGCAGGCATTGCCGGCATCGAAGGCGGCATCGGGTGAGGGATGGACGGTAAGCTGTTCCCCCAATGCCGCAGCACACCCACCGGCTCCGACAACTTCGAATTGGACCGCGTACTGGCCGGGTTCGAGGGCTCCGAGGGCCAGCGTAGCACCCGCAGCCGAAAGGGTATCCTCCCCCATGAAGGACCAGGTCGACGTCAACGGCACGCCGGTCGCAATCTGTGACTCCGCCTCGAACGTGAGCATCAGGCCCGAGCAGGCCTCCGGATCGACATCCCAATCCGCCTCCGGAACGGCATGGACCTCGATGGCTTCCTGGGCGGAACTGGTGCAGGTCACGGTACCGGAAGTCAGGGCCACCGTCAAGGCTATCTCGTGGATGCCGGGCACCTCGGTGACCGCAGCAGGGATGCCGGGTGCAGTCCACATCAGCGGCATGCCATCGAGGGTCCAGGTGCTGTCCAATGCGGTGCCGCCCCCCGTTCCGGATTCGATGGATACCGCCGAACCGACGCAGGCCGATTCTGCGAGGATGAAGTTTGCATCGGGCAGCCCGACCACCTCCATCGAGGTGGATGCCGTGGCCGCGCAATCCCCTGTGGTGGTCACCACCAATTGGACCCCAAGGGTGCCTGTGGGCAGTTCCGGCAAGGTGAGGTCATTGCCCGTCGCGGCGCCCACAGCAGTTCCGTCCCAAGACCAGGCGTAGGTCAGGTCGGAGGGCACCTGCGTCGTTCCCACGGCCGCGAATGCCGCCGTATCGCCCACGCAGAGGTCCTGCGGACCCACAATGTCCGCCGTGGGTGTCGGGTGGACGACCGTGGTCGTACTGTCCGTGGAAGAACAGGTGATGCCGGAGGGATAAGTCTCCGCCAGGGTGAGGATCAGCGTCTGTTCGCCCGGGAAATCGGAGACCACCGCGGGTACGCTGTCCCCTGCCATGGTGATGGCGATATCGCCCCAGGTCCAGCTCGGGATTCCGAAGAACCCCTCGCCTTGCGGCTCCCACAGGATGGGGGTGCCCGAGCAGGCCTCGGTGAGCGTGAAGCCCGGCAAGGGGACTGCCTCGAAGGTGATGACAGCGTCCATCTGCGCAGCACATCCGGCCGGACTCGTGGCGGTCAAACCGATGGCGTATTGCCCTTCGCTATCCGACCCGAAGACCAAGGCATCACCCACACCGGATGCTGCACCATCCAGCGTCCAGGCGGTGGCCAGCGAAAGGCCCTGCGGATGATTGCACGCTTCCTGCCATTGCACCACCTCACCCGCACACGCTGCCGCATCACCGGTGAAATCCACCTCGGGGAGCGCTTCCACCATCAGGGACTCCTCGTGGCTGTCCTCGCATTGGGAAGGGCCGCTGCCCAGCGTCACGGTCACGCCCACGGTACGCGTGCCCCATCCTGCGGTCATGGCAGCAGCGAAAGCCCCCCCCGCTGTGGACACGGGCTCGCCATCCAGCGTCCAGGACAGGGTGCCCGGTGTCCCCACGGTCGGCACTGGAAGTGTGCTGCCCTCGCAGACCACGGACGGAAGACTGAACGCAGCATCGGGCGCAGCGTACACGACCACCGTATCGGCTGCCGAGGAGGTGCAGCCCGCTGCCGTGGTCGCCGTGAGGTTGACCGCGTAGACACCGGGGGCGGGCGCGGAGAGCCACAAATCAGGCTCATCGCCCGCAACAGTGATGCCGGCACTGTCGTCCAAGGTCCACTGGAGATCGAAGTCGACTCCAGCATCGATGGCCGTGGCATCCGTGAAGACCGCATCCGGACCCGCGCAGAAGTCGGCAGGAGCGGTGAAATCCGCGTCCGGTTGGGCGTGCACCTCCACGACCGCGGTCTGTGCGGCGGAGCAGGTGATCTGCGGATGGGCGAGGCTCAATGACAGGACCAGCTCCTGGACCCCGGCCAGGTCGGAAACCACCTCGGGAAGGGACCCGACGTCGGTCACTTCGAGGGGCACCCCGTTCCACCACCACTGGGGTTCGGCCGCAGCATAGCCGGTGGCGTCATCGAGGGTCAGCGGGACCGGCTGGCCCGCGCATACTGCATTGAGCTGGAAACCGGGATCGGGTGTGGTCCCGACGAACAGCTCCGAAGCCGCGGAATCCGCACAGCCCTGGGATGTCGTTGCCGTGAGGACCACGCCATACACACCAACGTCGGGGGTGCCGAAATCCAGCATCGGACCTGCGGTGGGTGGCAGCAGTGTGTCCGATGCCGGGCTCCATTCCAGGGTGAGGGGATTGCCGGTCGGGTTGACGCTCGCGTCCTGCCATTGGACCGCATCGCCTGTACACGCCGCCGTCGGACCCGCGATGGCCGCCTCCGGCCGGGGGTACACCTCGAGGATGGCCGAAGCCGTATCGCTGCAGTTGCCCAGGTCGACGATGTGGACCACCGTCAGGGTGCCCGGTGCGTCGGTCATGGATTCGGGATACAGGCCGTCCACAGGTGTGAAGGGCAAGCCATTGGCCGACCAATCACCGCTTCCCGGTGGACCGTCGGTGACCACCTCCACGGCGTTGCCTTGGCATACCCCGGTGGGCAGCGTGAAGCCCGCATCTGGAGATGCGAAAACGGTCAACGTATCGGAGGCGGTCGAACTGCAGCCGTCCGCCGTCGAAGCCGTCAGACTCACGGCGTAGGTCCCGGGTGCGGGTGTGGGAAGCAGGAGGTCGGCATCGGTACCGGAAGGGGCCGCACCGCCGCCTTCGTCCAGCGTCCAGAGGAGGTCGAGGCCGACGCCCGCATCGACCATGGAGGCATCGGTGAACGCGGCATCCGGGCCCGCACAGAAGTCAGCGGGTGCCGAGATGGCGGCCTCGGGCTGGGCGTACACCTCGACCGAGACGCTGTGCTGGGCGGTACAGGTAACCTGCGGATAGGCCGCATCCAATGTCAGGGTCACTTCCTGGGCGCCTGCCATGGCCGAGACATCCTCCGGCAAAGCATCGGTGGAGGGGACGGCCAGAGGCACACCGTTCCACATCCACTGCGCATCGGATATGGCGAGGCTGTTCGGGTCATCCAAAGCCAGCGGGATGGCCTCTCCCGCGCACACCGCTTCAAGCGCGAATCCCGGCACCGGAGTCGAGCCGACGAAAAATGCCACGGCCGTACTGTCGGCACAACCGGATGCGGTCGTGACGGTGAGCGTCATCCCGTACGTGCCCGCTCCGGGCAAGCCGAAATCGAGCGCCGGTCCCGCAAGTGCGGGCAATACCGTCCCGGGTGCCGGTGTCCAGGCGAGGGTCAGCGGATCCGGGGTCGGATTGATGCTGGCGTCGTTCCATTGGACCGGATCACCGGTGCAGGCGGCCGTCGGGCCGGCCGCGATGGCGTCGGGCAATGGCGCCACTGCCAAAACCGCTGCAGCCGTATCGCTGCAGTTGCCCAGGTCGACGGTGTGGACCACCGTCACGTTGCCCGGTGCTTCGGTGAGGTTGCCAGGGTAGAGTCCATCCACGGGCGTGAGGACCACACCGTTCGCCGTCCACGTACCACCATCGGCAGGACCGTCCGTATCCAACTGCACCGGACTGCCTTGGCACACCTCCAGGGGCAAGGTGAATCCGGCGTCCGGGGAGGCGAAGACCGTCAACGAGTCAGAGGCGGTGGAACTGCATCCGGCGGAGGTGGATGCCGTCAGGGTGACCGCATAGGTGCCGGGTGCGGGCATCGGAATCAGGAGCCATGGGTCTTGGCCTGAGGAAATGGCTCCACCCCCATCATCCAGGGTCCATGTGAGGTCCACGGTGACGCCGGTGTCGATGGCTGTGGCGTCCTCGAAGATGGCATCCGGTCCCGCGCAGAAATCGCCCGGAGCGATGATGCCCGCTTCCGGTTGGGCGTGGACCTCGACGGTTGTGTCATGTTCGGCGGAACAGGTGATTTCCGGGTAGACCATGGCGAGGGCCACTTCGATCGTCTGGGGTCCGGCCGCACCGGAAACCGCGGCGGGCAGGGTGCCGCTGGTGGGGGCGTCCAAGGGCAACCCGTTCCACCACCATTGGGCATCCGCCGTGGCATGGCTGTCCGCATCGGTGAGGTCCAGCGGGATGGCCGCGCCTGCACAGACGTCCTCCAACTGGAATTCCGCCACCGGCATCACACCCACAAATAGGGCATTGGCCGTGCTGTCCGCGCAGCCCGAGGCTGTGGTCACGGAGAGGGATACCCCATACAGGCCGGGAGACGGTGTCCCGAAATCGAGCATGGACTCTGTCGACGATGACAGTGCCGCATCCGGATCCGGGGTCCACTGGATGGTCAGCGGATCGGAGGTGGGATTGACGCTGGCGTCGGTCCATTGCACTGCATCACCCGCACAGACGGCGGTCGGACCGGCCACGATGGCCTCGGGCAGCGGGGCCACCTCGAGGCTGGCGTTAGCTGTGTCGCTGCAGCTGCCGAGAGTGGCGATGTGCACCACGTCCACCGCGCCCGGCAGGGCACTCAGGGATGCCGGGTAATCCGGCCCCACCACCTCGAGGACCGCACCATTGGCGGTCCAGATGTGGCCCGTGCTGTCGTCACTGGCAAGGTCGAGGGCCACCGGACTGTCCTGGCACACTTCGGCCGGCAGGGTGAATCCCGCATCGGGGATGGGCTGGACCTCGAATTCGAGGATGTGTTCGGCCACGCAACCCTGATCGGAGACCGCCGTGAACCCCACGGTGTACTGTCCCAGCGCCGGGGCCTCGAGCAGCAGAGGCAGCAGGCCGTCCTGGCTGAGGTCCAATTGGCCTGAAACCACCCAGTCGGAGGAGACCACCTGGCCCGGGAAGGGAATGGTGGAAGCAGCGAGCCAGAGCGCATCTTCGCCATCACAGGCGACATCGGGGCCATAGACCACGACCACGGGCAGCGAGTGGATCATGGCGAATTCGGAGGAGGAAGCCGTACAGGTCGAACCATCCGGATTGTCCGACAACATGGTGAGGATGACCTGCGGGAACCCCCCGCCCCCGGTCGCTGCCGTGCCGAGGTGACCGCCCTCGTCGGAGAGCACTCCTCCGCCCATCAGCGACCAGGTGGATGCCGTGTTGGGAGCGGTGTAGTCATCCGGGCTGTCCAGCGTGAACGGCAAAGGCTCTCCGGCACAGACCGCGTCGAGGGCGAATCCCGCATCCGCTGCAGGATGGACGGTGAACGCCTCCACGTCTGCCGCACCACAGCCATGCACATCGGACAGGGCCCCGTACAGGGCGTATTCACCCGCGGGCAAGAGGCTGAGGTTCGGATTGTCCCACGTCACGGAGGAGACGGTATCCAACCCGTCGGCCACAAGGGTCCATTGCCACGAAGGATCCTCGCCCGTTGTGGTGATGGTGAGGTCCACCGGGACATTCGAGCATGCATTGGGAATGTCGAGCGACAGGGTCGGCAGGGGCACGACCTCGATGGTGTCCGTCCATTCGAACTGGCAAACGCCGGTGACGGGAGGAGGTGCCGACACCGTCGCCTGGAAGATCACCTCGTACGTCCCCAAGGCCGGATCGGCGTCGACATACATGGCGGCGGCCTGGCCGGTGCTGGTTCCATTGACCACCCAGTTGTACTGCGTGCCGGAGGGCACGGCGCCGAGCGGATGGGCCTGCAGGACGAAGGGCACATCCTCGCACACGGCCGCATCCACGCCGGCCGTGGCATCGAGGAGGTCACTGGAGAGGGCAAAATCGAGGCCCGGCTCCACGGTGATGTGGACCGTCGTATCCGCCGTGCAGCCGAAGGCATCGACTGCGGTGAAGACGTAGCCGTAGGTGCCGGCAACGGAAGGCTCCACAACCAATCCCGCGCAATCGCCAATGGCGGATTCCGGGAAATCCCAGTTCCCGGAAGGTGCCCAGTATGCACTGTCGCACCCCGTGCCGACGGTGGCCTCGAAGGTGGTCTGTTCCGGGGTGATGTTCCCGGCGAAGTCGATGGACCAGCCGAACAGGAAGCCGTTGTCCCCGGGCTGGGTGTCCATGAGGTGGAGCGTCCAGGTGCCGTTGATGGGACACCCCTCGAGTGCCGTCCAATCTCCAGTGGCGGCATAACTGCCTGCAGGCAATGGCGGTGTGGTGGAAGCGCAACCGGACGTCGGGGTCGGGAGCAGACTCACGGCGGCCGCCTGCCAGTCCACGGTCTCCCCGGGACTCCAGCTGTAGTCGAATCCGACCCCCGGTTCGGGGGGATCGTCCGCGGTCACGGGCAGGCCGGCATTGATGCAGCCTCCGGCTCCCCCGGGCCAGCCCTGCAGCACCATGGTGTTGCCGTTGGGACATTCCAATTCGACAACGAGATCGAGGATGAACGAATGCTCGAGGTTGAGGTTCACCCCGACGATGTCGCCGGAATCGGCTACGGCCTGGCCGTACTGGAATCCGCTGAAGGTGATGGAGGACGTGAAGGCCTGTCCGACCGAGTCGGGAATCACGATGCCCGCTCCGAACGAGGCGTTGGGCTGGCTCGCAACGGGCGTTGTGGTCACGCCTCCCGGCCCAAGGCCGAGGACCGCGGTGCCGCCCTCACAGACGAGGGGGCCGGTGGCCGGAACGTCGATGGCGATGGGCGCAGCGACATGGATGGTCAGGCCGATGCTGTTGACGCTGCTGCATCCCGCGCTGTCGGTCGCGGTCAATTGGACGGCGTACACCCCGGGTTCCGAGTAGGCATGAACCGGGGCCTGGCCCAAGTCGCCCCCGGATCCATCCCCGAAATCCCACAACCAGCCCGCCGCGCCGGAGGTCGCCGGCAGCACCGTCGCTCCTGCGTCGAATTGGACCTCGGTTCCAAGGCAGGTTTCCACCACACCGGGTTGCACGACGCCGTCCAATGTTGCGACAACCGATGCCACCGGACGGCTGCAGGGTGCGCTGCAAGAGACGAGGGCCGCCCAGTTGCTTCCGCCCGAAACGCCCGAAACGAAGCGCCAGGTCATGCACCCGGAAGGGTTTTCGGGACCGACGCCGTTTCCGACATCCATCCCCACGAGCCCGGAACCGGTGTGGCTTTCGTCAGGCGGTCCTGCAGCGTCGTCGCCCCTCCAGAGGAAGAGCGTATCCCCCGCGGACAATGCAAACGTGCTGAACGAGAATGTCAAATCCCCCCCCACCGTTTCCGGGCAGAAGGTGGTGGTGTGATCCACCCCGGTTCCAGCATCCCCCAAGGCACCTCCATCGTCCAGGAAGTAGAAGTCACAGGCCGAGACGGTTCCGCCCTCATCGACCAGGTGCTGCTGTGCGCCCAGTTCGGCCGTGCACAGCAGGAACGCGGTGGCCCACAGGGCACCGGACCACAGGCGGCAATTCCGAATCGGCAACATGATAAACGGGCGCACGCATTAATTTACGATTTATCTACGATTTTATCAATTTCGTCGATACTATTATGTTTTTCAACGACGAAAAAAGCCCGCCGAAGCGGGCCTTTCCGAAGGGAGGTTGGCGCCTGGATGGCGCCGGAATCAGAAGCGGTCGAGGTTCATCACCTTGTCCCAGGCCGCGACGAAATCACGGACGAAACGGGCTTCGCCGTCACCGCAACCGTAGACCTCCGCGATGGCGCGGAGCTCGGTGTTGGAACCGAAGATGAGGTCGACGCGGGTGCCGACCCACTTGGTCTCCCCGGTGGCGCGGTCCTTGCCGACGAAGGCGTGCTCACCGCTGTCGAGCGGGCTCCACTCCGTTTCGAGGTCGAGGAGGTTCACGAAGTAGTCGTTGGTCAGCGCTCCGGGGCGGTCCGTGAAGACCCCGTGCTTCGAACCGTCCCAGTTGGCGCCCATGGCGCGCATGCCACCGAACAGGGCCGTCATTTCAGGCGCGGTCAGCGTCATGAGCTGGGCCTTGTCGACGAGCATCTCCTCGGCCGTCACGTTGGCGCGGTCCCCGCGGAAGTAGTTGCGGAAGCCGTCGGCCTGCGGCTCGAGGACGCCGAAGCTCTCGACGTCCGTCATCTCCTGGGTCGCGTCGGTGCGGCCGGGCGTGAAGGGCACGGTCACGTCGTGGCCGGCGGCCTTGGCGGCGGCTTCCACGGCGGCGCAGCCCGCGAGCACAATCACATCGGCCATGGACACCTGCTTGCCGGTCGCGTTGAAGGCGTCACGGACACCGGCGAGGGTGTCGAGCACCTTGCCCAGCTGGGCGGGGTTGTTGGCCTCCCAGAACTTCTGCGGAGCGAGGCAGAGGCGGGCGCCGTTGGCGCCGCCGCGCTTGTCGCTGTTGCGAAAGGTCGAGGCGGAGGCCCAGGCGGTCGAGGCGAGCTCGGCCACGGAGCAGCCCGTGGCGAGGATGTCGGCCTTGATCTTGGCAGCGTCGGCGTCATCGATGAGGGCGTGGTCCACGGCGGGCACCGGGTCCTGCCAGATCAGCACCTCCGACGGCACCTCGGGACCGAGGTAGCGCTCCACCGGGCCCATGTCGCGGTGGGTCAGCTTGTACCAGGCACGGGCAAAGGCGTCCGCGAACTGATCCGGGTTCTCGTGGAAGCGGCGCGAGATCTTCTCGTAGGCCGGGTCGAAGCGGAGCGACAGGTCGGTCGTGAGCATGACCGGCTGGTGGCGCTTGCCCTCGTGGTGGGCGTCGGGGGCCAGATCCGCACCAGCACCGTCCTTGGGCACCCACTGCTGGGCGCCGGCCGGGCTCTTGGTCAGTTCCCAATCGAACCCGAAGAGGTTCTCGAAGTAATTGTTGGACCACTTGGTTGGCGTGCTGGTCCAGATGCCCTCGAGGCCACTGGTGATGGTGTCGGCACCCATGCCGGTGCCGAAGCTGTTCTTCCAGCCCGTGCCCTGCTCGGCGATGGTGGCCCCAGCGGGCTCCACACCAACGTACTCGCCGGCATCCGCCGCTCCGTGGGTTTTGCCGAAGGTGTGTCCCCCGGCGATGAGGGCCACGGTCTCTTCGTCGTTCATGGCCATGCGGCCGAAGGTCTCGCGGATGTCGCGGGCAGCAGCCAGCGGATCGGGGTTGCCGTTCGGGCCCTCCGGATTGACGTAGATGAGGCCCATCTGCACGGCGGCCAGCGGATTCTCCAGCTCGCGCTCACCCTTGTAGCGCTTGTCGGCCAGCCACTCGGCCTCCGAACCCCAGTAGACGTCCTCCTCGGGCTCCCACACGTCGGCGCGACCGCCGGCGAAACCGAAGGTCTTGAAGCCCATGGACTCGAGGGCGACGTTGCCGGTCAGGATCATGAGGTCGGCCCAGGAAATCTTCTGGCCGTACTTCTGCTTGATGGGCCACAGGAGGCGGCGGGCCTTGTCGAGGTTGGTGTTGTCCGGCCAGCTGTTGAGCGGCGCGAAGCGGAGCATGCCGGCTCCGGCACCACCGCGGCCATCGCTGATCCGGTAGGTGCCGGCGCTGTGCCAGGCCATCCGGATGAAGAAGGGGCCGTAGTGTCCCCAGTCGGCGGGCCACCAGTCCTTGCTGTCGGTCATCAGATCGGTGAGGTCCTGCTTGACGGCGGCGAGATCCAGGCTGTTGAATTCCTTGGCGTAGTCAAAGTCGCCGTCCATGGGGTCGGACATGCTGGAGTGCATCCTGAGGATGCCCAGGTTGAGCTGGTTGGGCCACCAGTCGGTGTTGCGGGTTCCGCCACCTGCGGTGTGGTTGAGCTCCCCGTTCATGAAGGGGCACTTCGCCACGTCTCCGTTCATATGGTCTTGCATGTTGTGAAAGTGTTGCGAATTCAGCCGAAGGGCAATTCGATCAAGCCGTTTCGGGACGTCCAATTTAGGAGTTGGAACCCATCCGAATGCAACTTGGTTCACATGCCGATGGACCGGGGTACAGGGCTTCATTCCCGTGGATGTCCACCTCGCATCAGGACACGAAAAAGCCCGGCTAGCGGCCGGGCTTCGATGCGGAGAGACGGGGATTCGAACCCCGGCAACGGTTTCCCGTTGACAGATTAGCAATCTGCTCCATTACCACTCTGGCACCTCTCCTCTGCCTTCCCTTCGGAAAGCGGTGCGCGAATTTACTGCAAACCTATGGGTGATGTGCAATGGTCAACCCAGAAAGCGCACTTGAACCACAATTCCAGCCCCGGAGCCCTGCGGCTGCAAAGTCCTCACTCCATTTCACTCCTCCATCATCAGTATAGTGTAATTTGTACACTAACAGAATCCGAATTTCAATGCCTTTCAAGCTCAACCGGCCCGTTTGCCTGCTCCTTGCAGTGGCGGCCTTCATGTGGTCCAGCGCCAAAGCCCAATCACCGACTGACAACGCTGCCACCCCAACGGCCGATGCGGCCGACGTCATCGCCATCTACAGCGACAGCTACACCAGCATCGGGACCAACTTCGATCCAGGCTGGGGCCAATCCGGCCATACACAGGTCAATCCGAACTTCGACCCGGGCACCGGGGACCTCGTGCTCGCTTACCCCAACTTCAACTATCAGGGCACGGAAATGCCCGCTACCGACGCATCCGGCAAGGCGTTCCTGCACGTGGATGTGTGGGTCGCTGAAGGCACTGACCGCCTGCTCAAAGTCACACCGGTGAACAACGGCGCCGGCGGAACAGGCACGTCTGAATTCCTTGTGAATGTGCCGCTCACGCCCGGAAGCTGGAACAGCGTGGACCTCGCCAAGTCCGACTTTACGGGCATGACGTGGGACAACGTCTTCCAGCTCAAGTTTGACGGCCAGTTCAACGGCGACGGATCGGCCAATACGACGCCATACGACGTCTACCTGGACAACATCTACTTCCACGGCACCGACACCGGTGGGGGTGGTGACCCGGCCACGGTGGAGGTCACCATCAACGTCAACATGGAGAATGAGACGACCTCGCCGCAAGGTGTGTTCATCGCGGGCGGCCTCGACTTCGGCGTACCGGGCGCCAACCCTATGAGCGATGCGGATGGCGACGACGTCTGGACGATCACGTTCACCCTCGCGTCGGGCTACACTGGCAACTACACCATCACCAATGGCGCGTGTGGCGACTGGTCCTGCAAGGAGAACATCGGAGGACAGGATTGTGCCGATGGCCAATACAACGACCGCCTGCTGTCCAACATCACCGAGGACACGACGATCAACACGTGCTTCGGCGAGTGCAGCACGGACGGCACCTGCACCGCGGCCCCGCCCCCGCCGCCCGCCAGCGGACCCACCGACAACGCGGCCGCGCCCACCCAGGACGCCGCCAATGTGGCCTCCATCTGCAGCGACAGCTACACCGATATCGCGACCAACTACAACCCCGTCTGGGGCCAGTCCGGCGCTTCGGGGGTCAACCCGACGTTCGACCCCGGTACGGGCAACCTCGTGTTGGCTTACCCCAACTTCAACTACCAAGGCACGGAATTGCCCGCAACGGACCTCTCCGAGATGGGCTATCTGCACGTGGACGTGTGGGTGGAATCCGGAACGGACCGCCTCCTGAAGGTGACCCCCGTGAACAACGGAGCCGGTGGAAGCGGCGCCGCTGAGTTCCTGGTGAACGTGCCCCTGACGCCCGGTGCGTGGAGCAGTGTGGACCTGCCCCGTTCCGCCTTCACGGGCATGACGTGGGACAACGTCTTCCAGATGAAGTTCGACGGCCAGTTCAACGGTGACGGCTCCGCCAACGGCACGCCTTACGACGTCTACCTGGACAACATTTACTTCTGGAAGGACCCGGCTGCCGCCATCGCAGGCTGCATGGATCCGGCCGCCAACAACTACAACTCCGCCGCCACGGAAGACGACAACACGTGCAGCTACGACGTGACCTTCCGCGTGGACATGAACGCCCACAGCGGCACCTTCGGCGTGGTCAACATCAACGGCTCGTTCAACG
>CAXQGL010000041.1:0-74787 GCA_964223495.1 Candidatus Nitrosopumilus sp.
ACTCCCAGTGGCTGGCCGAACAGGTCTCCGCCTTGCTTTTGGCACCCTACGACCCACTGCTGGTATCATCGTCCCCGGCCCAACAAGCCCCCTCTCAATTCAGGTCGGCTGTCAGCCCCTGACCATCGGGCCGGAAATCCACTGCACGAAAAAGCCCCGCCGAAGCGGGGCCTTTCCTTTTCGTGTGATGTCACACCACAGGTTGGCGATCACATCATGCCGCCCATGCCACCGGCTCCGGCAGCAGCGGCGGCGGCGGCAGCCACCTCGGCGGGATCTTCGACATCGGCGATCACACACTCCGTAGTGAGGACCATTCCGCTGATCGAAATGGCATTCTCCAGGGCCACGCGGGTCACCTTCGTCGGGTCGATGACACCTGCAGTGTGCAGGTCCTCGAACACCTCGGTACGGGCGTTGTAGCCGAAGTCACCCTCTCCCTCGCGGACGGTGTTGACCACGACCGCACCCTCACCGCCGGCGTTGGCGACGATCTGGCGCAATGGCTCTTCAATGGCGCGCATCACGATCTGGACTCCGGTCGCCTCGTCCTCGTTGATGGTCTCGACACCGTCCAACACCTTGCCGGCGCGGATCAGTGCGGTACCACCGCCGGCCACGATGCCCTCCTCAACGGCGGCACGGGTGGCGTGGAGGGCGTCGTCGACGCGGTCCTTCTTCTCCTTCATCTCGACCTCGGTCGCAGCACCCACATAGAGCACGGCCACACCTCCGGCGAGCTTGGCGAGGCGCTCCTGAAGCTTCTCCTTGTCGTAGTCGCTGGTCGTGGTCTCGATTTGGGCCTTGATCTGGCCGATACGGGCCGCAATGGCATCCTTCTCACCCACGCCGTTCACGACGGTGGTGTTGTCCTTGTCGATGGTCACCTTCTCGGCGGAACCGAGGTCGGCGAGCGTAGCATTCTCGAGCTTGAGACCGGTCTCCTCGGAGATCACCGTACCTCCGGTGAGGATGGCAATGTCCTGAAGCATGGCCTTGCGGCGGTCACCGAATCCGGGGGCCTTCACGGCAGCCACCTTGAGGGCGCCGCGGATCTTGTTGACCACCAGAGTGGCGAGGGCCTCCCCGTCGACGTCCTCGGCGATGATGAGCAGTGGGCGACCCGTCTGCGCGCTCTTCTCGAGCACGGGCAACAGGTCCTTCATGTTGCTGATCTTCTTCTCGAAGATGAGGATGTTCGGACTCTCGAGCTCGGCCTCCATCTTGTCGGGATTGGTGACGAAGTAGGGGCTCAGGTAGCCGCGGTCGAACTGCATGCCCTCCACGGTCTTGACCTCGGTCTCGGTGCCCTTGGCCTCCTCGACTGTGATCACACCCTCATTGCCCACCTTCTCCATCGCCTGGGCAATGAGCTTTCCGATGGTGCTGTCGTTGTTCGCGGACACGGTGGCCACCTGCTCGATCTTGGCATTGTCGTTTCCGACTTCGCGGGAGATGCTGCGCAGCTCGGCCACCAGGGCGATCATGGCCTTGTCCATGCCCCGCTTGAGGTCCATGGGGTTGGCACCTGCAGCAACATTGCGGAGGCCGGCATTGATCATGGCCTGGGCAAGCACGGTCGCGGTGGTCGTGCCGTCACCGGCCACGTCAGCGGTCTTGGAGGCGACCTCCTTGACCATCTGGGCCCCCATGTTCTGGATGGGGTCCTTCAGTTCGATCTCCTTGGCGACGGAGACGCCGTCCTTGGTCACGTTGGGAGCACCGAACTTCTTGTCGATGACCACGTTGCGGCCTTTGGGGCCCAGGGTGACCTTCACGGCATTCGCCAGCGCGTCGACGCCGGCCTGCAGCTCCTTTCGCGCTGCGGTGTCAAAGGTGATTTCCTTCGGCATGTTGAATGGAATTGTGGTTTGCTTGTGAATGGGTTCAGAGCACGGCGAGGATATCGCTCTCGCGCATGATCATGTAGTCGTTGTCCTCGAGGGACAACTCGGTACCGGAGTACTTTCCGTACAACACGGTATCACCGACCTTGACGGTCATCGGCTCATCCTTCTTGCCATCGCCCACGGCGACAACGGTGCCGCGTTGGGGCTTCTCCTTGGCGGTATCGGGGATGATGATGCCGCTGGCGGTCGTCTCTTCCGCGGCGGCGGGCTCGACCACCACGCGGTCGGCCAGGGGCTTGATGTTTACAGACATGTGTGTGAACGTTGGGTTTGTACTGATGCTTTGCCTGTGGCTTCCGGTCCATTGCACAAGCCGTGCCACAGATACCTGACGCCCAAAGGGCTGACAAAACTGGCCGGTGTTCTGCCAAAATGGAAGCCTATGGGCAAAAAAAATGTCAGCCTACTGACAGGCTGACATTGGAAATGAGAATGGAAACGCAACGGGTCAGGGAGCCGGAGCGTCCTGCTGAAGCGGCGCTGCTTCTGCTGCGGGGGCCGGAGCGATGAACTCCTCCTCCTCGAAACCGCCGGTATCGGCACTTCCGGAAGAGAATGCGCCCGTGGCGCCGATGCACAGCACGAAGAGGGCCACTGTCAGGTACCATGTGGACTTCTCAAGGAAGTCGGTGGTGCGCTGCACGCCACCAATCTTGCCGGCAGACTCGAAACCAGCCGCGAGACCGGTGCCCTTCGGATTCTGAACGAGGATCACGGCCCCCAGCAAAAGGGAGATGATCAGGATGAGGACGAGAAGAATGTAGCCCATGATGTCGTTTTCATATCCAACCCGGAATGCCGTGAAGCAAGGAATGACGGGGTGTTTCAGTCATCCGAAGCCTTGCGTCCCAGCTTTTTGGATTGGGCGGCAAAATAAACGCTTTTCTCCGGGTATTTCAAGGCCAACAGTTTGTAGGCGCGTCTGGCCCGTCCAATCTGTCCTTGGAGGGCATAGATCCGCGCCATGGTTTCCGTAATCAGCGACGCATCCTCCACGAGGCTCTCCTTGGCGAGTTCCTTGATGGCGGGCCGCTCGATCTCGGGCCGCACGGGGCCGATGGTCGGTTCGTTCCGGATGAAGAGGTCGATCAGGGCCGCCTGTTGATCGAGCTGACCTGCCGTCGCCTCGCCTTCCCCCTCACCACCTGTCGCCATGACCTGCTCAATCTGCCTTGCGGCGGAACGCAGCGCCTCGGATGATCCACCCGCCTCGGCAGCAGAAGCGAAGCCCGTCACCCGGCTCCGTTCATAGGCCCAACGCGCCAGGGGCGACAACCGCGACACATCGACGGGAGCCGCTTCCGGCACCTGCCGGGGTGCCACCGGGTCCTGTGGCCCTTCTTCCTCCGTGGTCTCCTCGGAAACGGACCCTTCGGACTCTCCCTCGGAGAGCGATCGGATCTCCTTCTCGATGCTGCGCTCGATGGCCCCGAGGACCACCTCCCGGGCAAGGGAACCCTCTTCCGGTACTTCCACCTTCGGGACTTCCTGCACCGTGGCTGACCCGGAGGACGCTTCCTTGGAATCTTCGGCCATGGCGTCCGCATCCGGACCTGGCCCCGACTCCGGCTCGGGATGCCACCGCAGACGTATGGCCTCCTCAACCTCGGGCTCGAGCGCCTCGACAGCGCGGGCGAACGTGGCAATTTCTGCCTCGATTCCCGAACGGAACAGCAAATCGAACAGCCGGCCCGGTTCCGAAGAGAAGACGGCGGCTTCAGCAAGCCGCGCACCGGCGGCGAGGGCCCGGGATTCCCGGGCCGTCTTGGCACGCAGCATGCGACCCGCACCGAATGCGGGGTAGGCCGATACCCATTCGCCGATCATCTCATCCCAAGCGGCCCAATCCACATCCGGCGCACCTTCATCCGCTCCGCGCAGGACTTCGAGCAGCATGCCGAAATCGGCCTTGTCGGTCTGTTCACTCATGCGATGCGCAATATGCAAAGGAGCCTCACCAATTGCCGAGGCTTGCATTGAACACTTCCTGCGTCAACTGCTCATTGATCTCCTCCACGAGTTCCTGCTCCACATCGAAGAGGTCGCTCGTGGCAGGAAAATCTGCAAACCGACTGAAGGTGCGCTCAAAGCCCAATTCGGGATCGAGGGCGTGCTCATAGCGCACCTGCACCTGCATCGTCAGGCGGTTTTGTGAGGCCACCTCCTGCCCCCCAGCCACGGCACTGGTCGACACATCATACCCCACGATGCGCCCGCTGTATCGGAGTTCACCGTCATCCGCCACCCACCGCAGGGTACTCTGCCGCTGGATGAGGTCCTTCAACGCCTCGGTGAATTGCTGCCCCACCTCAGGTCCTGCAAGGGGCGCAATCGGCGTGAAGTAATCCACCGAAAAAGTCTTGGCCCCGCCAGTCTGGGCGCCATATGGGGTGTAAATGCCACAACCGGACCACGTCCATCCGAAGACCATCAGAAGGGCACTCCAAGCGAAAATGGCGATGCGCAAGCCCCTGCTCATTTGAGACCGAATTCCTTGATTTTGCGGTACAGCGTGCGCTCGGAAATGCCCAATTCCGCTGCGGCCTGCTTCCTGCGATTGCCGTGTTTCACCAGAGCGCGACGGATCAGTTCCCTTTCACTTTCCACGAGAGAGAGCGATTCCTCGACCTCGGTGGACTCGGCAAACGAATCCTCTCCGTCACCATCTGTCTCGGTCCTACCCGTCCAGGTGTTCGAAGCACCAGCGCGCTCGGGCAGGCGCAGGATATCCGTTCCCTCGCGTTCACCGAAAACGCGGTTCACCAGGGACTGGTCCTCACTCGAACCCGCATCGAGGTTGCCATCCTGTAACATCTTGAGCACAAGCGACTTCAAGTCATTCAGATCCGACTTCATCTCGAAGAGCAATTTGTACAGGATCTCCCGCTCGTTCATGCCCGGGCCGGCACCGTCCTGCCCCTCGTTCGGAATGGTGGTAAGGTCACGCCGCGGCAACTCGGGCAGGTAATCCAGCAACTGGTCCGCATTGACCTGACGTTCCGTCTCGATGGCAGTGATCTGCTCAGCGATGTTCTTCAGCTGGCGCACATTGCCCGGCCATGGATAGCGCTGCAGCAGTTCCACCGCTTCAGGCCCGAGACGGATGGGCGGCATATGGTGGCGCTCACTGAAATCCCCCGTGAACTTTCGGAACAACAGATGGATGTCGTCACCGCGGTCGCGCAGTGGAGGCAACATCAACGGCACCTGGTTCAAACGGTAATAGAGGTCCTCACGGAATTTTCCATCCGCCATCGCCTTGTCGAAATCGAGGTTCGTCGCCGCCACCACCCGGACATCCGTCTTGCGGACCTTGGACGATCCCACCCGCAGATATTCTCCCGTCTCCAGGACCCGGAGCAGCCGGGCCTGGGTCGCCATCGGCAATTCCCCGACCTCGTCGAGGAAGATGGTGCCCCCGTCGGCCTCCTCGAAGTAACCCTTGCGCGCCTCGTGGGCACCGGTGAAGCTGCCTTTCTCGTGGCCGAACAGCTCCGAATCGATGGTGCCCTCGGGAATCGCCCCGCAGTTCACCGCGATGTACGTGCCGTGCTTCCGCGCGCTGTTGTGGTGGATGATCTTGGGCAACGCCTCCTTTCCCGTTCCCGACTCCCCGCGCACCAACACCGTGATGTCGGCCGGAGCAACCCGCACCGCCGTGGCGAGCGCGCGCTCAAGACCAGGGCTATTGCCCACGATGCCGAACCGGGATTTGACGGACTGCAGGTTCATGCGACGTAACCTTCCGCTTGGGCGACCGCCTCATCCACAAGCTCACCCCGCAGGGTGATCGAGGTGTGCTCCGTGGTCCGCACATAGCGGTACTCTCCAGGCTGGACGTCCTCCTTCGGGAAGACCACCATCGAATTGTAGGTGTTCCGACCCTGGAACTCTTCCACGTTCTTCTTGGACGGACCCTCCACGAGCACGCGGTAAATCCGGCCGCATTGTGCGGCGGTGCGCTCCCTGCTGTGCTCTTGTTGCAGTTGGATGATCTCGGTCAACCTGCGGCCTTTCTCCTCCTCCGGCACATCGTCCTCGAACTTCCGCTCGGCCAGCGTACGCGGACGCTCGCTGTACTTGAACATGAAGGCCATCTCGTAGCGCACCTCCCGCATCAGACTGAGTGTGGCCTCGTGCTGCTCCACCGTCTCGCCGCAGAATCCCGCGATGACGTCCGTGCTGATCGCGCAATCCGGCATGATGCGACGGATCGCGGCGATGCGGTCGAGGTACCACTCGCGGGTGTAGCCACGGTTCATCCGCTTCAGCACATCGCTGTGGCCCGACTGCACGGGCAGGTGGATGTACTTGCAGAGGTTGTCCTTTCGGGCCATCACCTCCAGCACCTCGTCGGTCATGTCCTTCGGGTGCGAAGTGGAGAAGCGCACGCGCAAATCGGGGTCCACGTCGGAGACGAGGTCCATGAGCTGGGCAAAGCGCACGACCGGCTGTCCCTCGTCCTTGACGTTGCCCTTGGCGTCGACGTTCCACTTGTAACTGTCCACGTTCTGGCCGAGGAGGGTCACCTCGCGGTAGCCCTTGGCAAACAGGTCGCGGGCCTCGGCCACGATGCTCTGCGGGTCGCGGCTGCGCTCCCGGCCCCGCGTGAACGGCACGACACAGAAGCTGCACATGTTGTCACAGCCCCGCATGATGGAGATGAAGGCCGTCACGCCCTTGTCATCGAGGCGGACCGGCTGGATCTCGGCATAGGTCTCCTCCCGGCTGAGCAGAGTATTGACCGCCTTCTGTCCACCTTCCACCTCATCCACGAGGCGCGGCAGGTCGCGATAGGCATCCGGCCCGACCACCAGATCGACCAACTTCTCCTCCTCGAGCAGTTGGTCCCGCAGGCGCTCGGCCATGCAGCCGAGGATGCCCACCTTGAGCCTTGGATTGTCGCGCTTGCCTCCCTTGAGGTGCTGCAGCCGGTGGCGGATCCGCTGCTCGGCATTGTCCCGGATGGAGCAGGTGTTCAACAGGATCAAGTCGGCCTCCCCCTCATCCTTGGTCGTCGCGTATCCGGCTTCCGCCAGGATGCTCGCCACGATCTCGCTGTCGCGGAAATTCATCTGGCAGCCGTAGCTCTCGAGATAGAGCTTGCGCCCGCCCTCTCCGCCCGGACGGGGCCCGAGCGCCTCACCTTGGCGCTGTTCATCAATGGTATGGTTGCCTGGTCTCATGGACGGAAAATCAAAGCGTGGAGGACAAAATTAGGTCCAAACCTGACAACGTGTCAGTCTACCCCCGCCAAAAGATTCCATCGCCTACGGCGGGAAGAAATGAAACAAAATGGACGCATGACAAGTAGACCCCTGCCGCCACATAAGTCGGCGTTTGTCATAACCTTTGCCACCCGAATAAGCGGAACCATGGGAAAAAACCTCGTCATCGTAGAGTCGCCCGCCAAGGCCAAGACCATTGAAGGATACTTGGGAGGAGACTTTGTAGTGCGCTCCAGTTACGGCCACATCCGGGACCTGCCCGGAGGTCAGCTTGCCGTCGACGTGGAGAATGGGTTCATGCCCACCTATGAACTGACGGCCGACAAGGGACGCTTCAGCGAATTGAAGAAACTCGCCAAATCCGCCGAGACCGTCTGGCTCGCGACGGATGAGGACCGTGAGGGAGAAGCCATCAGCTGGCACCTGCAGGAGGCACTGCAGCTTCCCGAGCAGAAGACCAAGCGCATCGTCTTCAGCGAGATCACGAAAAACGCCATCCTCAAGGCCATCCAATCCCCACGCGAGGTGAACATGCCCCTGGTGATGGCCCAGCAGGCCCGCCGCGTGCTGGACCGCCTGGTGGGGTACGAATTGTCTCCCGTCCTCTGGAAGAAGGTGAGGCCCTCCCTCTCCGCCGGTCGCGTGCAGAGTGTGACGGTGCGGCTCATCGTGGATCGCGAACGGGAAATCCTCGGCTTCCAACCGGAAGGATACTATAAGGTGTCGGCCAAGCTCGCCACCGACGGTCAGGGCTTCAAGGCTGAACTCAACAAACGCATCGGGGACCCGGCCACGGCCGAGGCCATTCTGAAATCCGCACATGGTGCCCTCCTCCAGGCCGACCGGGTCGAGCGCAAGCCGACCAAGCGCAAGCCCACGGCGCCATTCACCACTTCCACCCTGCAGCAGGAAGCCGCCCGCAAACTCGGATTCTCCGTCTCCCGAACGATGCAGGTGGCCCAGCGCCTCTACGAAAGTGGACGCATCACCTACATGAGGACGGACTCAACCAACCTCTCCGATCTCGCATTGGATTCGGCACGGGACCACATCCTGAACAGCTACGGGGAGCAATACCATCAGTTGCGGACCTTCAAGACCAAGAGTGCCGGTGCCCAGGAGGCCCACGAAGCCATCCGCCCCACCGACCTGTCCAGGACGACCGTGACCGGCGAATCGGATGAGACGCGGCTCTACGAACTCATTTTCAAGCGGACGCTGGCGAGTCAGATGGCGGACGCCATCATCGAGAAGACCACGGTGGACATCCACCTGCCCGGTCGCGAGGAAATGCTCGTGGCACGCGGTGAGGCCATCCAGTTCGACGGCTTCATGAAAGTATACCTCGAGGGATCCGACGAGGACAAGGAGGAAAGCGGCATGCTGCCCCGTATGGAACAAGGCGCGGCCCTTGAGCTTAAGGAGTTCAGGGCCACAGAACGCTTCACCAAGCACCCCGCCCGCTTCAGCGAGGCCGCACTCGTGAAAAAGTTGGAGGAACTCCAGATTGGACGGCCTTCCACCTATGCCAGCACCATCGGAACCATTCAGAAGCGCGGCTACGTGGTGAAGGAGGACCGTGAGGGCAAGGAGCGCGATTTCCGTTCCATGACGCTTCAGTCCGATGGCACCGTCCACAGTGCGATGGAAAAGGAAATGGCCGGTTCGGAGCGCAACAAGATGTTCCCCACCGACATCGGCAACGTCGTGACCGATTTCCTGCAGGAGCACTTCCCATCCATCATGGACTTCCAGTTCACCGCGAAGGTGGAACAGGAGTTCGATGACATCGCAGCGGGCAAGGACGACTGGCAGCGCATGGTCCGTGCCTTCTACCAACCCTTCAACGAGCAGATCCAGGACACCACCGCCAATGCCGGCCGCGCAAGCGGTGAGCGCGAACTCGGTGTGGACCCCGCCTCCGGCAAGATGGTCCTCGTCCGAATCGGCCGCTATGGTCCACTGGCACAAATCGGCGCTCCGGACGATGAGGAGAAGCGCTTCGCATCCCTGCTCAAGGGCCAGACACTAGAAGGCATCACGCTGGAAGAGGCCATGAAATTGTTCGACCTTCCGCGGGACCTCGGCACGTTCGAGGACAAGAAAGTCGTCGCCGCCATCGGCCGATTCGGCCCCTACGTTCGACACGATGGGAAATTCGTGAGCATCCCCAAGGACAGCGACTACTCTCCCTACGACATTCCGCTGGAGGAAGCCGTCGAGATGATCAAGGCGAAGCGCGAAGCGGATGCCAAGGCCTTGCTCAAGACGTTCGATGAGGATCCCGATACCCGAGTCCTGATGGGCCGCTGGGGGCCCTACATCAAGGCGGGCAAGGAAAACGTGAAGATTCCCAAGGGCGAAGACATCGACAAGATCGACTGGGCCCGTGTCGAACAGCTCAAAGCAGGCATCATCAAGGCCTTTGTCGAGGACCCGAAATGGTCCATCCAATTGAAGGGCCGGCAGTACTATCTCGTATCGGAGAAGAAATCCGTCCGCATTCCTGTGGGGGAGAAGATTCTGGAGATGGATTGGGCACGGGCGCAGGAAATCATCAAGGGCACGGCGAAAAAGTCCCCGAAGCCCCGCAAAAAGTCCTGAGGTAGGCGGCTAGCTTGCCGTCATGGAATCGATCTTCGATTGGGTGGAGCCCACCGAGGCCGGTCTGTTCGATGTTTCGGACGGCGTGGACCGGATGAGGGACGTCCTGCGCATACACCGGGCAGATGAACGCCCCGACCTGGACGGATGTGTCGCCGCCATCGTCGGCGTGCTCGACCGCAGGGGCAGCCTCGACGGCGCCCAGACCGACCGGGCAGCCGAATGGGTGCGCAACAAACTCTACAGCCTGACCGTGATGGACCGGTGGGCACCCGTCGCCGACCTGGGCAATGTCGCTGCAGGACAGACGGAGGAGGACAGCATGGCCGCACTGGACGTGGTCTGTCAGGAATTGATCGCCAAGGGCATCGTGCCCATCGTCATCGGGGGATCCCAAGTCCTGACCATCCCCATGTACAAGGCCTATGTGCACCAGGACCGCCCCATCAACGTCGCCGTGATCGATGCAGCGGTGGATTTCGGTGGCGACCCCCAGGAAGTCGCTGGTCGGACTTGGCTCAACCAACTCAGCCTTCCCGAAGGTGGCCACCTCTTTGACCTGAACACACTTGGACACCAGCGCTACCTCGTGGACGGCGACACCCTGCAGCTCATGTCGCGGATGCATTTCAACAATGTCCGTCTTGGGCACCTGCGCGCCGACCTCGGTGCCGCCGAGCCCCTGTTGAGGGATGCCGACCTGATTTCCTTCGATCTCGGGGCGGTGCGCGCATCCGACCACCCGTCCACCCCGGCTGCGAGACCCAATGGGCTCACCGGAGAGGAATTCTGCCAACTGGCCCGCTACGCCGGATACAGCGACAGGCTCTCATCCGTCGGCTTCTTCGAACACGACCCCTCGCGGGACGACGACGGGAGGGGAGGCCAGCTGGTGGCAGAAGCGGTGTGGTGCTTCCTCGAAGGCGTGATGCACAGGATGAACGACCATCCGCGCGGTTCGACCGAGGACTACCTCCAATACCGCGTTGTCCTGGAAGATGAGGACCACGAGGTCGTGTTCTACAAGAGCCCGCGGAGCGACCGCTGGTGGATGGACATTCCGACGCCGGGCTCAGGCAACCGCAAGGGACGCATCATGCTTGTCCCCTGCACCTTCGAGGAATATCAGACCGCTGCCGAAGGCCAATTGCCGGACCGCTGGTGGCGGACGCAGCAGAAATTGTCCTGACGACCTGCGCGGTCGGTACACCCTGCAATCGGATGACACAGAGAATCCGAGGTCAAGCGTTGGTTTTCAAGCTGTCCACATGAAATCCACGACGAGGCCGGGATAATGCGGTTCGCAAGCGCAATCCTTGCTCATTGTCGGTATATTAGCCGACCACCTTCGGGTGAGTTTAGCAAGGAACCTATTGAAATTCAGCCGGTTGGAATGAATCGCCATCTGCTCGCACTGTCCGTCCTCCTGTTTAGCCTCACCGCCGTGGCCCAGCAGGATCCGCAACTCACGCAGTTCTATCAGGACCGCTTGTCCTTCAATCCGGCTTTTGCGGGAGCGGAGCGCCTCCAATACGTCAATGCGTTCTACCGCGACCAGTGGAATGGTCTCGAGACCAACCCGAAGACGACCCTCGTCCAGTACAGTGGCAGGCCCGGCTTCATTCCCGGCGGCATCGGTCTGAGCTTTTTCCAGGACGAATTGGGCCAGGAACAGAACACCGTGGTGAAGGTGGCCTACGCCTACCACATGGATCCCGATGCCAACGGCGGCATCCTCAGCATTGGTGGTGCCATCAACTACATGGGCAAGACCCTCGGCAATGAGTGGATTTACATCGATGAGGGTGATGCGGTCATCCCCCAGAACGAGAAAAGCGGCACCACCATCGATGGCGACCTCGGAGTGATGTATCGGGTGCCCGGCAGCTACTACGCCGGCATCAGCACGACGCGCCTCGCAGCCACTGACTTGAAGGACCTCAACATCTCCAGCGTCCGCCACCTTTACCTGCAGGCCGGCTATGAACAGGCATTGGGCGATGGATCGCTCCGCCTCCGCTCACACCTGCTCGCCAAGACGGACCTCAATGCCACCACGGTCGACATCCACGCCAATGTGCTGTGGAACGACATGCTTTACGGCGGACTCAGCTTCCGTCCCGGAGACGCTGTGGCTCCCGTACTCGGCTTCGAGTACGGCACAACGAAGAATGAAAAGTTGACCCGCTCGGAACAGGTCTTCCGTTTCGGCTACAGCTATGATGCCACGCTGAGCGAACTCGCCAACTACAGCAGTGGATCCCACGAAATCTTCGTCTCGTACATGTTCAATTTCGAACGCATTCCGATGCAGACCCGTCACGTGAATCCGCGCTTCCTGTGAGCCGAATACACGAAAAGACGAAACCTGCACGTTGAAACTCCCGTACATCACAGAACCTGCAAGTCGTGAGTACAGGACGGAATTCGTTCGACAAAGGATAGAAACCATGAGAAACGCTGCGATCATCGCATTTTCCGCCATTGTATTGGCAGGCTGCTACGGGGGCCCTGCCGGTGAGTTGGTGGGCGTGTACCCGCGGGAGGATTGGGTGCAAGTGAATCCCTATGGGATGAATTACATCCACTATGGCTCCTACACCATGGGACCGAGTGACCAGGACGTTCCCTACGCCCTGACCTCGCGTTCCAAGACGGTGACCATACCCGCATTCTACATCGACATCCACGAGATCTCGAACAACGAGTACCGCCAGTTCGTGTACTGGGTTCGGGACAGCCTGTTCCGCGACGTGCTTCAGGAAAACGATTTCGAGGAGTATTTCTCCACGGAAGACGCCCAAGGCAGAGAACTCGACCGCTTCATCAACAAGGGTTACGTGCTCAATTGGGACGAACCGATTGACTGGGAAAACGAGGACATCTTCGACGCCCTTTACGACGAGTTCTACTATCAGGGATCCGACCGCTATTATGACCAGAAGCAACTGGACACGCGGAAGCTGAACTTCAAATACTTCTGGATCAATCTCCAGGCGGCCTCGAACAAAGGCAGCCTCGATTATGAGCTCAACGAGCCGAACCAGCTCGGCCAGCTCCACAGCATCCGGGGTCACAATGACCGCGCCCAGTTCGTGGTCGAGGAGAACACCAACATCTACCCGGACACCCTGTGCTGGATCCGGGACTTCACATATGGCTTCAACGAGCCGCTCACGGAGACCTACTTCTGGCACCCGGCTTATGACGACTATCCCGTGGTGGGTGTCACGTGGGGTCAGGCCCGCGCCTTCAACGCTTGGAGGACACAGCTGCTCGCCACATGGAAGCGCAAGAACGGAGAGACGATGGTACAGAAGTTCCGTCTGCCGAGCGAGGCAGAATGGGAATTCGCAGCCCGTGGTGGTCTCGATCTGGCGCCATTCCCCTGGGGTGGTCCCTACATCCGGAACATCTACGGTTGTCCGTTGGCCAACTTCAAGCCGATGCGTGGTGACTACGTCGAGGATGCCGGTTGCCACACCGTACCGATTGAGAGCTACAGCCCGAACGACTACGGTTTGTATCAGATGGCTGGAAACGTAGCGGAATGGACGAATACCGCTTTCGACGAGACGGTGTACGACTTCAGTCACGACATGAGCCCCGAGTATGAGTACAATGCCAAGGCGGACGATCCCCCGAGCCTCAAGCGCAAGGTAATCCGTGGCGGCAGCTGGAAGGACATCGGATACTACTGCCAGACCGGCACCCGTTCCTTCGAGTACCAGGATACGGCGAAGGCCTACATCGGCTTCCGAAGTGCCATGAGCTACCTCGGTCGAGGCAAGAACGTGGACCCCGAAGATTTCAATTAATCCCCATCAATATCCGGCCCCCCCGTGAGCGCATGAAACCCGCTCGGGCCCAAGCCCCAAAACCTGCAGGAAAATGGCGAAGAAGACGAACAACAAGAAGAACAAGAACGGCGGTATTGGCGGAAAGGCCTGGAAGTCGTTCATGGCCAAACTATACGGTTGGGGTGCCTCCATCGTGATCGTCGGTGCCCTCTTCAAGATCGAACACTGGGAGGGTGCCTCCGAGATGCTGATCATCGGTCTGGGAACCGAGGCCTTCATTTTCTTCATGTCCGCCTTCGAGCCTCCCCACAAGGAACCGAAGTGGGAGTTGGTCTATCCCGAACTCGCAGATGAGGACGGAGAGGCCGGCCCCAAGAAGCCGGTGGACCAACTGGATGAGATGCTGCAGAATGTGGGCATCGACAACGCGGTCCTCTCCCGCCTCGGCGACGGCATGCGCCACCTTGGAGACCAGGCGAATTCCCTGAGTGAAGTCACGGACGCGGCCGCGGCCACTGCAGATTATGGTGGAGCCCTCCGCACGGCCACCGAGAAGGTCAATGGATTGACCGACACCTACGCTCAGGTCAGCGAAAGCCTGACCGGATTGTCGGACAACAAGGAAATGAGTGTCGCGGCAGGTGAGCAGCTCCAGAAGATGAACGAGAACCTCGGCAGCCTGAATGGGATGTACGAGGCCCAGTTGGCCCAGATGGAGACGAGCCGTCAGATGTTCGAAGGCATGAATGCTTTGGTGCAGAACCTGACGGACAGCGTCGAAGACACGAAGAAATACAAGGAGAACATCGCCGAACTTTCCTCGAACCTCGAGGCCCTCAATACCGTGTATGGCAACATGCTCAATGCGATGGGCAGTTCACGGAGCTGATTCCTTTCCTGACCTACTGAACTGATACCATGGCAGGAGCGAAGGAAACGCCACGTCAGAAGATGATCGGGATGATGTATCTCGTTCTGACTGCACTGTTGGCCCTCAACATATCCAAGGAAATCCTCAACGGATTCGTCAAGGTCGAGAACGGCCTGCGCAAGACGAGCCAGACCGTGCAGGGACAATCCCGGGAGACCATGCTGGAATTCGAGGCGAAATACCTCCAGGACCAGCAGAAGGTCAAGCCGTACTATGATGCCGCCAAGGAGGTGGAGCGCAAGGCGGATGAACTGTACGACCACATCACCACCCTGAAGGGCAACATCCTGGCAGTGGCCAGTGGCGACCGTGAAATCGTGGATGGAGGAGGAGACCTCTCCAAGTACATCGCACAGGACCGGCTTGCCCGCCGGGATACGGTGCTGAGCATCCAATACCTCGAAAAGAAGGACGAGTACCAGGAAATCACGGCCTACCTCGTTGGAAGCGAACCTGGTTCCCCCAAGACCGGCCCCTTCACCGCATCCGAATTGAAGGGGAAGCTTGAAGCGTTCAGGGACGAGATGAAGGCCATCGGCTTTGAGGACTTCGTTGGAAACCGCTTCGAAGTATCGCCGGGCCTGAAGGCTTCCATCGAACAGACCTTCGTCTACGAAAAGGAGATGGAGGACGACAAGGAGGTGCTTTGGGAAGCCGCCAATTTCTTTGATGTGCCGGTGGCAGCGGTCATTCCGATCCTCTCCAAGCTCCAGATCGACGTGGAGAACACAAAGGCCAATCTCATGACCGAGCTCATCGCCGGTATTGAAGGCAAGAGCTACAAGTTCACCAATCTGATGCCCCTGGTGGTTCCGGAAAGCAATTACATCCTCCGGGGTGACAGCTTCCGTGCGGACATCCTCCTCGCGGCATTCGATGCCACGAACAGTCCGGACATCTTCATGGATGACCGCGAATGGAATGGGCGCGACAGCAACTTGCTGGCCTACGATGGCAAGGAACCTCTGCGCATTGAAGGAGGACTGGGCAAACTGCGCATCGGCACCCGGGGCATGTCCCTTGGTGAGCGCAATTACAAGGGATTGATCCGATTCCAGGGTCCCGACGGCAACGTGGGTGATTATCCCTTCTACACGCCTGAATTCACAGTGGCTGAACCCGCCTTGGTGGTGAGCCCGACCAAGATGAACGTGTTCTATCGCGGTGTTCCCAATCCCGTGGAGATTTCAGTTCCGGGTGTGAGCAGCGACAAACTGGACGTGCGCATCACCGGTGGCCACCGCATCAAGCCCGACGGGGACACCTTCATCGTGGAACCCGGTGCGGGAAGTGAAGCCTCCATCGAGGTGTCGGCCACCATGCCCGACGGTTCCAAGAAAAACCTCCCCGGCCGTGAATTCCGCGTGAAGCGGATTCCAGACCCCTCCCCCCGATTTGCGGGCAAAGGGCCCTCGGACAAGACCATCACGAAAGTCCTGCTCGAGAATGCCCCGTCCGTAGGTGCCCTCATGGAGAACTTTGACTTCGACGTTGTCGTCAAGGTGAAGCGCTTCAATGTGACCGTGACCAAGGGAGGCACCTTTGTGGAGCAAAGCAGCAATACCAACATGGTGACCTCCAACATGAAAGAGCTCTTCCGCTCGGTGGGCAGGGGATCCGTGGTGTACATCGAGGACATCGTCGTTTCCATGCCGGACGGCACGGAGCGCGCGTTGCCCACCATGAAACTCAAAGTGATCTGATCATGATGAAGACCGTTCGACATCTCACCCTGGCGATGCTGGCCGTTTGCGCCTGCATCACTGCCGATGCACAGGTACAGACCGTGCTGGATGGAGCCTACGTCAAGGAGACCAACCTGACGAAGCGCGTGGTCCCCTATCCCCACCTGAGGGAAGCGGACGTGATGTACGTGCGGCGCATCTGGCAGGACATCGACCTGCGCCAGAAGATCAACCAGATGTTCTATTTCCCGGTGGACCCCATCGAAGACAGGAAAAACCTGTTCGATGTGATCCGCTATGCCCTCGAGGTGGAGGGATCCCTGACGGCCTATGGAACGGGACCGGCGGGTACAGATGATGAATTCCACTATCCCCTGGATATGAACCAGGTGGACTCCATGTTGAACCCGATCGTCATCATTCCCCAATTCGACCCCGTGACCGGTGAGGTCATCGGCTCCATGGAGGCCCAGACGACCCTCAACAGTCAGGACATCGTGCGCTACCGCCTCAAGGAGGACTGGGTGTGGGACCGCCAACGCAGCCAGCGACAGGTCCGCATCATCGGCATCGCACCGATCATTGAGAAGAAGGACGACGAAGGCAATTCTCAGGGCCTTGCCCCGCTCTTCTGGCTCTACTACCCGGAGTGCCGCTATGTCTTCGCCAACGCCGAGTGCTACAACTACGAAAACGATGCACAGCGCCGGACCTTCGAAGAGATTTTCCAGAAGCGCTATTTCTCGAGCTACATCGTCAAGGAGACGAACGTTTTCGACCGCTCCATCAGCGATTACGCACAAGGCATCGATGCCCTGCTCGAATCAGAACGCATCAAGGACGAGCTCTTCACCATCGAGCACGACCTCTGGCACTACTGATCTTTTGATCTGAACGAACCCCGAGAAACGCCCACCTTTGTGGGCGTTTTTCTTTGCCCTCACAGCGTCCATGCTCAACCTGAATCAAATCGGCGTCCACTTCGGAGAGCGCACCCTTTTCGAGAACATCTCGCTCGCCATTGGCGGCAAGGACCGTTTGGGGCTGGTCGGAAGGAATGGTGCGGGAAAATCAACCCTGCTGAAGATCATCGCAGGCGTGCAGAATCCCAGCGAAGGCAACGTAAGCACCCCCAAGGAATACCGCATCGGCTACCTGCCCCAGGACATGGAGCACAACGAGGAGGCCACCGTCCTCGAAGAAGCACAAAGTGCCTTCGCCGCATTCCAGGAACTCGAAGCGGAAGTCAGCCGCATCTCCACTGAAATCGCCGAGCGCACCGACTATGAGAGCGATGCGTATGCCCGGCTCATCGACCGGTTGAGCGAAGCCAACGACAGACTGGCCCTCATGGGAACCGGTGCGAAGGAGGAACAGACCCAACGCGTGCTGCAGGGACTCGGGTTCCGGTCCACCGACATGGATCGGAAAATGGGTGAATTCAGCGGAGGATGGAAGATGCGGGTCGAGCTCGGCAAACTGCTGCTCATCGCGCCGGATCTGCTTCTGCTGGACGAACCGACGAACCACCTCGACATCGAATCCATCGAATGGCTCGAAGGCTTTCTCAAGTTCTACCCAGGCTCGTTGGTGGCCATTTCACACGACCGGACCTTCCTCGACAACGTCACCAACCGCACCGTGGAGATCACCTCCACACGCGTGCACGACCACAAGGCTTCGTACAGCAGGTACATGGAGTGGCGGCAGGAGGAATTCGCCCGCCAGGAACAGGCCGCGAAGCAGCAGCAGAAAGACATTGCCCACACCGAGGAACTCATCAACAAGTTCCGGGCGAAGAAGAACAAGGCCGCTTTCGCACAGAGCCTGATCAAAAAGCTCGACAAGATGGAGCGCATCGAAGTCGACCAGTTCGAGAACGCCGAGATGAAGTTCCGCTTCCCCCCCGCCCCCCGTGCGGGCAAGGTGGTCGTGGAGGCCAAGGGGCTCGCCAAGCGGTTCGATGATCTCGAGGTCTTCCGCGATGTCGACCTCATGATCGCACGGCAGGACAAAGTGGCCCTCGTCGGCAAGAATGGTGCGGGCAAGACCACGCTGACGCGCATCCTGCTTGGTGAATTGGAGGCCGAAGGCGCCTGTGGACTCGGGCACAATGTCGACGTCGGCTATTACGCCCAGAACCAGAGCGAGGAGCTCGATGGCAACCTTACCGTCTTCGAAACCATCGACAACGAGGCCGAGGGCGAAGTCCGGAAAAAGGTACGCGCCCTCCTGGGCGCCTTCCTCTTCAGCGGCGAAGACGTGGACAAGAAAGTCAAGGTCCTCTCGGGGGGCGAAAAAGCGAGACTGGCACTCTGCAAACTGCTGCTGCACCCCTACAACCTGCTGGTGCTGGACGAGCCGACGAACCACCTCGACATGAAGGCCAAGGACGTGCTCAAGCAGGCGCTGATGCACTTTGACGGCACCCTCATCGTCGTATCCCACGACCGGGACTTCCTCACGGGCCTCACCGAACTCGTCTACGAGGTCACCCCGACGGGACTCCGGCAATACATCGGTGACATCCAACAATTCCTCGTCGAGAAACGGTCGGACACCATTGCCGCCTACGAGGCCGGACGCACGGATGGTCCCGGCGGCAACCCCGGCGGAAAGGACACGAAGGGAAAGACCAAGGCCGCTGCCAAGACCGAATCCAAGGAGCAAGGAAAACAGGCTTACGCCGACCAGAAGGCCATCCGCAAGCTGAAGAACCGCATCAGCAAACTCGAAAAACAGATCGCGGAACTCGAAGACCGGGAAAAGCAACTCAATGAGGAGATGGCCGCCCTGGACCCCGATGACCGCATGGCCACCGTGGAGAAGGCCTACGAATTCGAAAAGGTGCAGAACGCCCTGCAGGACACACTCAACGATTGGGAGTCGGCCACCAATGACCTCGAAGCACTCGAAACGGGAAACTGACCGGGCTCAAGGCGTCTTCGTGGCACCCAGGTAGCGGCGCCACCGCTGAAGTACGGTCGTCATGTCCTCCGGAAGGTCGCTCTCGAATTGCATGAATTCACCCGTACCGGGGTGTGTGAACCCGAGCGATTTCGCATGCAGCGCCTGTCGGGGCAGAATGTCGAAACTGTTCTGCACGAATTGATTGTACTTGCCGCTTGGCAGGCCCTTCACGATCTGGGCCCCACCGTAGGTCTTGTCCCCGAAGAGCGGGTGGCCGATGTACTGCATGTGCACCCTGATCTGGTGGGTCCGGCCCGTCTCCAGCTTGCACTCGACGAGGGTAACGGGCCCCAATCGCTCCAAGACGCGGTAATGCGTCACGGCATGCTTGCCCTCGTTCCCATCCGGGAACACCGCCTGCACCTTGCGGTCCTTGTAGGATCGGCCGATGTGTCCCTCGACCGTTCCGTCCTGGGCCACATCCCCCCACACCAGCGCATGGTACCGCCGCTCGGTGGTCCGCTCGAAGAACTGCTCGCTGAGTGAGACCATGGCGGGCTCCGTCTTGCCGATCACCATCAGTCCAGTGGTGTCCTTGTCGAGCCGGTGGACCAAGCCCGGGCGCGGTGCCGGTTGTCCCTCAGCCGTCGGCAGATGCTCGAAATGGTACAGGAGACCGTTCACCAGGGTCCCGGTGAAATTCCCGAATCCCGGATGGACCACGAGTCCGGCTGGTTTGTGGAGCACCGCCACTTCGACATCTTCGTGGCGGATGTCCAGTGGAATGTCCTCGGCGATGAGCTCGAACTCCCTGACAGGCTGGGGCAGCTCTAGCGTCACCACATCATGGGGCCTGACCTTGTAGTTGGACTTCACCGCCTGGCCGTTGACGCGGACATAACCGCTCTTGGCCGCCATCTGCAGGCGGTTCCGCGAGGTATTGGGCAGGAGGTTGAACAGGAACTTGTCGACGCGAAGGAGACTTTGTCCCTTGTCCGCCACAATGCGGTGGTGTTCGAACAGCTCATCCCCGTCGGGCAGGGCATCTTGTGGCGGCTCCTCCGACATCAATGGAGGACAATCCTTCGGGTCGTGGTCCGTCCGGCGGGCCCTTCGATGACCAGCAAGGCCATGCCACGGGGCAGATCTCCCGTCCCCAGCTCCATCACCGCCGCCCCGTCGGGCCAGCGGCCCGCATCGAGCTGACGGCCGGACAGGTCCATCACGTACCATCCGATGGGTACAGTCTCCCCTTGCCATTGCACATTCAGACGGTCTCGCGCCGGATTCGGCCAGATGGCAACCCCAACCGGGACCTGTTCGGTCTCCTCGACGGCCACGAACACCTCCTCGACCCCGGCCTGCAACACGGGACGGATCATGACCGATCCCTCGATCGTGGACAGCGTCCAATCGGCGCCGAGGCCCAGCTGGTAGTGCAGCCGGGAGAAATTGAAGTCCGTGTTCTTGTCGAGTCCGATGTTCAGGGAGAACTCCCCTTCCTGAACCATGCCTACATGAATCGTGCCCTCCACCGGAATGGGATCGTCGTACTCATAGTAGGCAAACACATCATGGCCATCCGTGAAGTAGGCCGGCTGATGGAACAGGTAATGCTCTCCCAACTCCTCACCGGGTTGACCCGCATCGTCCGACCATGCCCGAAGCAGGAAGTTGAGGTTGGACTGCTGATCGTAATACGGCGTGAAATGGATGGCCAGGCCGAACAGCGTGTCCGGGACGGCAAGGTCATACCGCATGGCGAGCTTTCCGCCACCGGAGGTCAGACCATAGGCCTTTTCGGCGGTACCATCATCATAGGCATATTCATTCCTGAACGGCTGCACGAACACGATGCTGTCGTTGTCCGGAATGCCCACACGCTCCTGCTCCAGGATGCCGATGGCATCCTCGTAGAGGCTCACCTCGAACGTGGCTGCCGTGTCGTTGCCCGGCACGGCAAAGGCGAAACCGCTCGGCGCGACACCATTGGCTCCCACCTGGATGTAGTAAGGCGTATTGAATTCCTCGAAAGGCGCGACGAAGGTGTTGGAGAACGGATTCAGGAAATCCTGCTCCTCCCCGGTATCCGCATTCCGAACCTTGAGTCCGCAGGTCACATTGTCCGCCTGGAAGCCACTCATGTTGCGGTGTGCCGTCTCCATGCTGTCCCGCATGTATTCCAACGGGTTGGAGAGGAAATGGGACCACGGCATGATGCTGTAGGGCTCGGTCACGCTGTACCGCGGCTCGGTGAAGGCAACCTCGAAAAAGCCGAGGTTGTCCGGGTTGATGTTGTCATCCAGCAACACATAGTCGACATGCCACAGATCCACATTCCCACCGAGCGCACCGTGATTTCGGAAACGGAAGCGGAAACCATCCTGGAGGTGAATCAGCTGATCGACGTGGATGGCCGCAGCCGCGAATGAATCCATCTCGGCACCGGTGGCACCCCACACCTGACTCCAGCCGAGTTCGTCCCCGCCATCGGGGGCCAGGAACTCCACCACCAGACTGTCGTTCTCATCGGGTGCATTGCCGCGGCCACCGCCCTGATAGAAGAAAGTCAGGTGGATGTTGTCCTCCGGGGTCCGCCCGGCCAGATTGATGGGCACGGAGGTCAGGGTATCCGCCCAGCCATTGCCCTCCGGATTGAAGGCATAGGGAAAACCGTTGGCGTCCAGTCCGTCGAGCGTCCCCTGTCCTACCGTTGGCGCATTCAGGGCATAGGTGAAAGTCCGCCGCGCCGAACCATCCGACCAGCGCACCAATGCATCGGGGCCATCCTCACCGGCGAAGGTGGGTGAAGCGAAATCATCAAAGAAGGGCAAGGAGAGACTGCCCCCTCCCCCCTGACGCATTCCGGGCTGCATCCGCACCGGTTCCACGGGAATGAACTGCAGGTCCCGCTCCACCTCTTGGGCACGCGCGGAACCAAACGCCTGCAGCAGGGTCAAGACCATCAGCAGACTCAAGGTGCGGTGTATTCGATTCTTCATCGGATGGTGGATGGGGGTCGCCCGGCTCACGGTGTATCGGGTACGTTGATCGGAGCAGAAAAAGTCAGGTCAATGGCTGAGCCCTCCTGGACCAAGCGTCCCGGCGTGAAGTTCGGCAACTGGGCCGAAATCAGGGCGAAGGATGAATCCAACGCATTGGCCGGCGTGAAAGCCCAGCGTGCAAATCCCATGTTGAAGCCCGCGGCACGCATGGCCTTGAGCCCTTCCGAACGGGTCATGCCCACGAGGTCGGGCAGCCCCACCTGCAATGAGGATGACGCGCCGATCACCAGCACGACCGGTGCCCCCTTGGGAAGACGGTCCTCGGGGCCGACCTCCTGACCACGGCCATCCTCCACCCGGACCACCAGTCCGGAGAGATCCGGGGAAGGCTCGTACCGCTCGCTGAAATCAAACCCCTTCACCTCCATCAGAATGCGGGCCACACCTGCGTCCATGCCTTCTTCCACCTCCAACCGCTCACTTGGAGGGGTGGAGCGGTACACCGTGAGGTAGACGTTCCGGGTACCCTTGACCTCCACTCCGGGCGCCGGATCCTGCTCCACCACCCCACCGGGCATGCCCGCTGCGGCATAGAGACTGTCCATCACCACAGGCCTCAACCCGGTAGCCTCGAGGGCCATGGAAGCCTCCAGCATGTGTGTCCCGACAACAGCAGGCACGGCAATGCGCTCACTGTGGCGGGTATAGCCCCTGAGAAAGAGGTTCAGAGCCACGAAACCCACACCACCCAACACCAACGCAAGGCCCGTCTGGACCCAGAATGTGCGGCTGATGAGAAAGCGGAGCAGGCGCATGCGCTGATGGAACGTGGGCGGGTTGGAAATTATTGGGCCATCGCTCGCGGAATGGCGGTCTCCATGGCTTCGTGGTACTCGCTCATGAAACCGTAGTGCTGTCCGTCGACGACACACTTGCCCTTGGTCGTATGCCCCAGCAAGGTCACGGGGATGCCCCCCTCCGCGAGCACATCCAGGAAATCCTCCTGATCCGTCTCCGTGGTCGTCACCACGATGCGGCCCTGTGACTCACCGAAAAGAAATGCGTCCAGCCGCACCTCGCTGTCGCTCTCCACATCGAATCCCAACCCACGCGGCGTTCCCATCTCGATCAGCGCGGTAAACAGGCCACCATCACTCACATCGTGCGCGCAGGCGATCAACCTGCGGTCAATCAGGTTACGCACCGCCTCGTGAAGCTTGACCTCGAAATCCAGATCGAAGTGGGGCGCCGGACTGTACCGGATTCCATGCACGGCGGCCAGGTATTCGGAACAACCAATGTCGTTGTGGGCCTCACCCAGCATGAAGATGAGCTCGCCTTTCTCCTTGAAGTCCAGCGTCATCTGACGTTCCACATTGTCCATCAGCCCCAGCATGCCGATCGTCGGCGTGGGATACACCGGCTTGGCGGTACCATCCGCGTCCACCGTCTGGTTGTAGAAGCTCACGTTGCCCCCGGTGACCGGCGCATTGAAGGCACGGCAGGCATCGCCCATGCCTTGGATGGCCCCGACGAATTGCCAATACACCTCCGGATTGTAGGGGTTCCCGAAATTCAGGCAGTTCGTGATGGCACTCGGCGTACCGCCTACGCACGCGATGTTGCGTGCCGCTTCCGCCACGGCGATGGCGCATCCCTTGCGCGGATCGGCCTCGACGTAGCGGCCGTTGCAATCCACACTCAGGGCCAAACCCTTGCTGGCCCCCTTGATGCGGACCACGGCGGCATCGCCCGGTCGGTTCGTGGACCGGTTGACCGTGCCCACCATACTGTCATACTGCTCGTACACCCAGCGCTTGGAGGCCAGGTTCGGCCTCATCACGAGGGCCTTCGCCGTCGCCACATAGTCCTCCGGCTCGGGAACCGCATCGAAATCGAAAGCGGCGATATCCTCGAGATAGCCGGGCTCGATGTACTCCCGCTCATACACCGGAGCCCCTCCTCCGAGAATGAGACTGTCCGCCGGCACTTCACCGATGAGCTCCCCACCGTCATAATAGCGCAAAGTGTTGCCCTCGGTGACCACCCCGATGTTCACGGCGTGCAGGTCCCACTTGTCGAAGATGGCCTCGATCTCGGCCTCGCGGCCTTTCTTGACCACCACCAGCATGCGCTCCTGGCTCTCGCTGAGCAGGATCTCGAAGGGCTCCATGTCGGCCTGCCGCTTCGGCACCAGGTCCAACCGGATGTCCATGCCGACGCCGCCACCGCCGCTCATCTCGGAGGTCGAACAGGTGATGCCCGCGGCGCCCATATCCTGCATGCCGACCACAGCATCGCTGCCGGCGAGCTCGAGGGTGGCCTCCAGCAGGAGCTTCTCCTGGAAGGGGTCGCCCACCTGCACGGCGGGCAGATCGTCGGCGCTATCCTCGGTAATGTCCTTGGAGGCGAAGGATGCGCCCTGTATGCCGTCCTTGCCGGTATCCGAGCCCACGATGTAGACCGGATTGCCGGGTCCGCCGGCCTTGGCGCTGATGATGCGGTCCGTCTTGACCAGTCCAACGCTCATCGCATTGACCAACGGATTGACCTGATACACCGGGTCGAAGTACACCTCGCCGCCTACAATCGGAACACCGAAGCTGTTCCCATAATCGCCAATGCCCCGCACCACGCCGTCGAGCAGCCACTTCGTCTTGGGGTTGTCCAGATCGCCGAAGCGCAGGGAGTTGAGCTGGGCAATCGGCCGCGCGCCCATGGTGAAGATGTCGCGGTTGATGCCACCCACCCCGGTCGCTGCTCCCTGGTAAGGCTCCAGTGCACTCGGGTGGTTGTGGCTCTCGATCTTGAAGGCGCAGCCCAGGCCGTCGCCGATGTCCACGATGCCGGCGTTCTCTTCACCCGCCTTGACGAGCAGGTGCGGCCCATCCTTGGGCAGGGTCTTCAGCCACTTGATGGAGTTCTTGTAGCTGCAATGCTCGGACCACATGACCGAGTAGATGCACATCTCGGTGAAGTTGGGGGTCCTGCCGAGGATCTCGGCGATCTTGTCGAATTCCTCCGGGCGCAAACCCATGTCCTGGGCTTGCTGGAGGGTCGCTGGGGCAGTGGATGCGCGTTGGGCCATGTTGCGAACGTTCGGGGGTGCGAAATCGTTCCGCGAAGGTAGGCAGGGGTTGGTGCGTAAAGCCTAAGTTCACGCAACGGTGGTGCCCGGTTTGTGCACGTCCGGCCTCAGTTTATCCGCATGTCCCCAGAGGATCCCCAATCGACTGCCGATTCCGGCGACAAAGCCAACAATGGGCGCACCGAGCAAGTCAAGCCCGGGCCTTCGATTTTCCACCGCATCCTGGCATTGCTCCGGCCCCTGGCAATCGGTCGGTTCAAGATCATAGACCTCGCGGACCCTGAACAGACCATCTCCGGAATCAAGAAGGACATCGAATTCAGGGGTTTCAACCTGTGGATTCTGGTCTTCAGCATCATCATCTGTTCCATCGGCCTCAATGTGGACTCCGCCGCAGTCGTCATCGGCGCCATGCTCATCAGTCCGCTGATGGGTCCCATCATGGGCATCGGCCTGGGATTGGGCACGAACGATGCCGCCACCTTCAAGAGCGCCTTGGGCAACCTGGCCATCGCTGCCGGCATCGCCATCCTGACCAGCGCACTGTACTTCGCATTCTCCCCGATCAACGAAGCTTCAAGCGAACTGTTGTCCAGGACCCAGCCCACCCTGCTCGATGTGGTGGTGGCGCTCTTCGGGGGTCTGGCCGGCATTCTGGCAGGCTCGCGGAAGGAGAAGTCCAATGTCATCCCGGGGGTGGCCATCGCCACGGCCCTCATGCCGCCACTGTGCACGGCAGGCTACGGCGTCGCCAACGGAGAATGGAATTTCCTCGCAGGGGGTTTCTATCTGTTCCTGATCAATACGGCCCTCATAGCACTGGCCACCTGGATGGTCGTGCGCTACCTGCGCTTTCCACTTCTGCATTACGTGGAGCCCGCCCTTGAACGACGCTACAAGCGTTTGTCCGCCATACTGTTCCTCGCTTTGCTCGGGCCTTCGGGCTACATCTTCTACAACATCGTGGTCGTCAGCCGTGAGGATGCCGCCTTGCACCTCTTCGTCGATGAGCACATGGACCTTGGAAACAACACCGTCTCCATGCGCATCAACAGGGAGTCGGTCCCGCCCGAACTGGAAGTCTCCATCTACGGCGGCAGCGTGACGCCAGAACAGGAGCAGCAGTGGCGCAGCAAGCTGTCGGAAATCAGTCCCGAATTCACCCTGAACCTCATCCACAATGGGGTGAACGAATCCGATCTCGAAGACATCCGGGAGCAACTGGGTTTCATGATGAACAGCTATGCGGACCTTTCGTCCAAGGATCAACGCATCGAATCCCTCAACGCCCAGTTGATCATGACGGAAGGTCAACTCCGAAAAATGGAATCGAAACTTCTTCCGGATGGCCTGGGCATGGAGATCATGCACCTCTATCCCGAAGCGACTGCCGTGCGCTGGGGCCGGATTCAAGGACAATTGCGCACACTGACCGAGTTGCCGACGGCGACTTCCCGCATCGAGATTTCATGGTCGCAACCCATGGACCCGGAGCAACAAAGTGCGCTCGCCAACACCCTTTCGGAGTGGCTGGAAACCCGGCTTGAAGCCCCGGGACCCATCGAAGTGACGTTCATTTTTGACACCCCGGAACCTTGAGGGCCGCCATCAGAAAAGGACTCCAATGGTTCAGGTGGCCATTGGGCTTCATCGCATTGGTGGGGCTCCCTGCGGCCATCATGGCTTTGTCAGGGGTCGTCGCACCCTTGCTCACACGGGAGAACTGGCCTTTCTGGCTGGGCTTCATCGGTGTATTCATCCTGTGGTTTGCATGGTGGCGCCATTCGCGTTGGGCCCGCTTCGTCACCACGATCGAACACGAATCCCTGCATGCCATTGTCGCCATGCTCAGCCTCATCCCCGTCCGGGAATTGAAGGTCAGGGAGGATGGAAGTGGTCACGTCCTGTTCGAACCGCCTGGACATTGGCTCCTCTACCTCTCACCCTATTTCATCCCGCTGCTGCTGCTGATTGAAATCGGGCTCATCCGAATGCTGCAACTGCCAGCTTCCATATCCTTCGTCCTCTATGGTGCGGTGCTCGGGTTGTCCTTGCTGGGACACCTGCGGCAAATCCATCCACGTCAAACCGACTTCAAACACGCCGGCATCCTGTTTTCAATCGCATTCCTGCCCACGGCATTCCTGCTCGCCTATGGCGTCGCTTTCATCATCCTCGTCGGAGGTGGGCCTGACCAGGCCATTGGCTGGACATACAACTGGGGCACGGCCACATCCGAGGACATCATGCATGTCTGGGAACTCCTGCGCAGCGCACTCCACTTCTGACCGCCCGCCGGATTGTGGGGGAATCGGCGTTATTCCCAATCGGATACGAACCTGGCCATGTCCGACTTATGGTCGTTGTTCCACTTGATGACCTTGACCAGTTGCGTCGTGTAAATCAACCCGGCCAGACCGGCAGACCCCCATTTCGCCTGATCGTAAGGGAGTTGGACCTCCTTCGCCGAATCCTCATCACCAAAGGGACGTGCGAGTTCTTCAGAGTAAGCCTGCATGCCGAGGTTGTGCAACAGGACCGCCGCACCGCCGAAAATGGCCATGCCCCAGAAATTGCCGTTCCCCTGCTTGGACTTCCGCTCATTGAATTCCACCGTCCAATTCTTGCATTCGCCATAGGTAACATACGGAATGCCGGAACCCGGCAGGATGGCGCTGAAGAGCATGCCCACGGCCGCAGATCGGTGTCGATATCCCACGAGGTCCACATTTGAATCCACATCCGCACCGCTCAATTCGTGGTGCATTTCAAAATCGTAGTTGCCGGAGGGGGCCTTGAGCTCGATTGAATTCCAGCCATCCACCTGCCGCAACCGATATGCAGCGAGGTCCTTGTCCTCACCGAGGTCGTTCGTCAACGCAGTGGGCACATTGAACCACTCGTCCCTGAACTTCATGGAAAACCCGAAATGCTCACTGGAACGAATCTTGAAACGGAAGCGGTCGCCATAGAGCTCACTGACCTCCTCGGCGAAATTCCAGACGATCTTCTTCTTTCCTGCCGTCACACCCCTTCCGACGTCTCCCGATACCGATTTCAACGGTCCAATCCACTGGTATCCGTCGTCCTCGCTGTAGTACAGCTGTATCGTCACCGGGCGGTCCGTCTTGAGCTGATAGCTCACTTCCAATTCCTCAGAAAAGTCCTTGACGTTGACCTTGTTGATGGTCTGTCCCGAAACCTGCAGTGCAGACAGCAGGACAACAGGCAGCATCCAAATGCTCATCCGAAATGTAAACAGTGTGGGTCCCAAGTAAGCCATATCAATCATCCATTCCCCAGTTGCGCCATTCGTCGATCACAGGAGGTGCCACCCGCACGGAAGGCTCCTGGTCCTTCCCATCCCGATTCGATTGCAGTTTGACCTTCTTCCGCACGAAATCATACATGTCTCCGTAATTCAGCTTTCCCTTCGTCTCCTGCATGTACTTGAGGAGATAGTAGGTGAAATACCCGTGCTCCTGCTCCTCATATACACCACTGGATTGGCTCCCTGAACTCGAGGCGAACACCACCGCACGTCCACCCGCCTCCACCTCATCGGGGACCCGGGCAATCCCCTTCATTCCGGCAATCAGGCTGCCATTTCGGGCACCACCGGAGAAACAGGCATCCAGAAAAACCGTGGTTCTCTGCGTTTCCTGCCTTCCAAGCTTGGAATACACCGCTTCCAAGGAAAGTCCCAGCTCGGGCGTATTCCCATCCACATCCACCGGAATCAGAAAGGGCTCCTTGGTCTCTTCCGAGGGCAGACCATGCCCACTGTAATAGAAGATCAACTCCGCTTCACCCTCCAGAGCCTCAGCGAAATTGGCCAACTGCGAAAGGGCGCGCTCCATCGTCACCTTCGTCGCGTCGATTTCAAGGATCACATTGTCTTCCGGGATGCCCCAGAGGCCCATCAGGTAGCGCTTCATCACCCGCGCATCGGCTTCCGCGAAAGGAACATCCTGTGTGGGATTGAGGCCGGGGTTCTCCCTTGAATAATGCTCGTTTCCGATGACGAGGGCGAACCGGTTTTCCCTCCGCTTCTTTGAAGCGGGGATGTTGCGGTCCACATCCGATCCGAAGAAGAAACTCCCTCCTCCCCCGGAACCGGCTTCCGCCGTTGGCACCTGCCACATCTCCTGGTCCAGCAGGGCCTCGATTGGCAGAGAACCAAGAAAGGTATCGGCATACCGCCCATAGGATTCATCCAGGACCACCTTGAACTGTATTTCGTCATGGGGGTAATCCGGAGGGGCAATGACCGACACCCACAATTCCTTGACCTCACCCGGACCCAGACGGTCAAACTTGAAACTTTGGGTGGACAAGGGCTGCACCCCCTGGTCCACCAATTCGAGTTCACACCGGACATCGTAAGCAAAGCCTTCCCCCTTGTTGCGCACGAGGAATTGATATGTGAAAGCCTGCCCCCGCTTGATTTCGCCTTCCTTCACCCGGTGGTCGACCACCAACAATTCCGGTGCCCGGAAAGCGAGCGTGTTGACCTTGACGGAAGTCTCGGGAGGACCGAATCCCAGCGGCTCCTTGATTTTGAGGTGCACCAACACCTCTCCATCCTTGGTCTTCATGGACGACCTCAAGGGAACGGCAAATTCCATCGTGGCACCGCGGGGCACATCCGCCAGACGGATCTGCTCCGAAACACTGATACCTGATGTCGCGCCTTCCAGGCGCACCTCGCAGACCAGCCCCTCAGCATCGCCCAAGGCCGTCTCCGCATTGTTCAGTTTGTAGGACAGGGTGGCTTCTTCCTCGGCATCCAATGCCCCATTCTCATTGACATCCTCGAAACGGATGCTCCCATCCACAATGGACAATTGAGGCGGTGCTATGACCGGCCTCCTTTGGATGGTCATGGATTTCCGGGTCTCTGCCTCCACCTGGGCCAAAGCCCCTGGAACAGATGGAATCAAAAAGAGAAGAAACAGGGCAAGGCAAGGATTGTAGGTTCTCATCAGTAGCGTGTTTTAGGTTGGATGCGGATGGGGACCCGTTCCACCTGGAATCCGTCGAGTCGTCCCGACCCCTGCTTGACCCACCGGTCGAAATCCCCTTCGTCCAACGACCACATTTCATCCTCCTCATTCCAATCCATGTTCGGCGGAGGGAAAGCCTGTCGGGCGAAGACGCCAACCAACAGGGCGGTGGATTCGATCATATCCGGATTGGTCACCTTGAAACCCCAGGCATATCTGGACAACCGTTCGCGCGACGGCCCTTCCGCCTCCAACCATTCTGCTTCCGTGCTGAAGAGGGAATAGGTCCGCTGGCCCCTCACGGCAGCAGCCAACTGCGCATCGCTGTTCGACAGTGCGTGGACCACGCCGGACTCCTGATAGAAGAACATCACATATCCATCCACGGGAACCCGGAATCGCGCCCGGATCCGCTCCCCATCGCTCAGGGCATTGATCCGCTCCAATCCGAACAGGTCCGACACCAATGCAAAGTCCATTTCCACAGCATCCTTCTGCAAGGGGCGGGCCTTCCCCTTGACCCTCACGGACCACCACAATTCACCATCCCGCACTTCCATGGTCGGGCCTTCCAACTCTTTGGTCTCGAGCCATTCTCCCTGAACCTGCGAAGTGTTGAGCTCCGTGAATGAATCGTCCAGGCTTCCGTTCGATTCCGCCACGACATGTACGGTCTCACTCTGCACCCGCATGCCGAATTCATCCGCCATGGCCCTGATCTGCGCCTGCTCGATGACCCATTTTCTGGCCTCCTCCATAGTGCGGCCTTCGGGCTGGGCGAACTCCTGGATTCCGGAATCCACCATCCTGATCTGACCCATGAATGATGCGGCCATCATCAAGCCGAACAACAACAGGGCAACCCGGGCGAATCCTAAGCGGTTTATGCAGCTGGAAGAGAACATGGCAAGCGGGGAAGCAATTTACCGCTGACGAAAGGAGGATGCAATGTCTTTTCACTCCGAACTCGTCAGCGCAAGCCCATGGCTTCAATGGCCACTGCAGACTAATTTGCCGACATGCGTGCCGTGGTTCAACGCGTCAGTCAGGCATCCGTGCGAATCGGAGAACAGGTGGTCGGCTCCTGCGGGAGCGGCCTTTTGATCCTCCTTGGCGTGCATTCGGAAGACACTGCGGAGGATGCCGAATGGCTGGCGGCGAAGGTGGCTTCCCTGCGCGTCTTCTCCGACGAGGAGGGGAAAATGAACCGCACCATCACGGATGTCAACGGGGGAGCACTGGTCGTCAGCCAGTTCACACTTCATGCCAAATACAAGAAGGGCGCCCGCCCGAGCTTCGTCCATGCCGCACGCCCGGAAACCGCCATCCCCCTGTATGAGCACTTCGTCGCCCTGCTCGAGGACCACCTCAAGAGGCCCGTCGCCACAGGTCAATTCGGCGCCATGATGGCGGTGGAACTCGTGAACGACGGACCCGTCACCATCACCATGGACACCCGCAACAAGGAATGAGTAAAGTTTCCCCTACCCTCGCAGAAGTCCAGGAACAGGTCGACCAATGGATTACCACCATCGGCGTCCGCTATTTCAGTGAGCTCACAAACATGGCGATCCTCACCGAGGAGGTGGGCGAGCTGGCCCGCATCATGGCCCGGCGCTACGGCGACCAGAGCGAGAAGGCCTCCGACACCGGAAGGGACCTCGGCGATGAGATGGCGGATGTACTGTGGGTGTTGACCGCCCTCGCCAACCAGACCGGAGTCGACCTGGGCTCTGCCTTCCAACGCAACCTCGAAAAGAAGACCAGGCGGGATGCCGACAGGCACCGCCAGAATCCCAAGCTCCAATGAGCCTCTCCATCCGACATTCCCTACTGCTCATCGCATGCTCGGCCGGCAGCCTGATCGCATCGGGCCAGCGCGGCCGTTCAGCCGACCTCCTCCAACCGACCTCCGCCGGAGACCGACTCAACGTCGCCCTGGCGCATGAACAGCTCGACGCCGACAGTTGGACGTCGGGGCTGGACCTTCGAAACGTCGGTCCAACCGTGATGAGCGGTCGTGTGGTCGACCTCTCCGTCAATCCTTCGAATACAGCCGAATTCGTCGTCGCCTACGCCACCGGTGGTCTGTGGCACACCACCGACCACGGCACCTCCTTCACCCCCCTCTTCGACGACGAGGTCATGCTCTTCATCGGCGCCATGGCCGTGGACTGGGTAGACCGTGAGATCTGGGTGGGCACTGGAGAAGTCAACGCCTCCCGCTCCAGCTATGCGGGTGTCGGGGTTTACGTCAGCGGTGACTGGGGTGCCTCGTGGCGGCATGCGGGACTGGAAAACAGCCACCACATCGGCAGGATCGCACTGGACGGGGACGATGGGGTCTATGTCGCCGCTCTCGGGCCCCTCTACACGGAGGGCGGCAGCATCGAGCGAGGCATCTTCCACACATCGGATGCAGGTGAAAACTGGGCGTTGCTGCTCGACGGCACCCAAGCCGGCCGGCCCGCAGCGGGTGCAGTCGACATCGTGATCGATCCGGCAAGGACGGACCACATCTACGCCGCTTTGTGGGACCGGACCCGGCGCGCCTGGGACTTCAAGGAGGGCGGTCCCGGCTCCGGCGTCTTCGAATCTACCGACGGCGGGCAGACCTGGATCACATTGACCTCCGAAGCCACAGGCTTCCCGGCCGCTGAAGGCATCGGCCGCATCGGGCTGGCCTATCATGCGGGGGCCGGCAGACTCCACATCATCGTGGACAACCAGAACGAAAAGCCCGAAGAGGAAAAAGACGACGACACTGGGGAGGATGCCCTTGAAGCGCAGGACTTCAGGGGGATGTCCAAGGCTGATTTCGCGTCATTGGATACGGCCGCACTGGATACTTTCCTCGAAGACAACGGCTTCCCGACCGACGCCGATGCCGCCAGTTTGTTCGCGAAGGTGGCCGAAGGCGCACTCGACCCCGAGGCCTTGGCCGACTATCTGGGTGATGCCAATGCGGAGATGTTCAATCCGCCCATCATCGGAGCCGAGGTCTACCGGTGGATGGCCCAGCCCTTGCAAAAGGGCGAATCCAATCCGCGCGGCATCGATACCGCGGCCGTGCGCTGGATGCGCACCCACGAGGAGGGTTTGGACGAAGTCTGCTATAGTTACTGTTACTATTTCGGCTTGATCGAAGTGGACCCCAGCAACGAGAACCGCATCATCATCGGAGGGGTTCCCCTGCTCGAGAGCACGGATGGCGGAGCGGAATGGAGCTCCATCGGTGAGGCCAACGTGCACGCCGACCACCACCACATCTGGATTGACCCCAACAATCCCAACCACTTGATCAACGGCAATGACGGCGGCATCAACGTGACCTTTGACGGTGGCGGGCATTGGACCTCCTGCAACAGTCCGGCCGTGGGCCAATTCTATGCCATCGCCGTGGATGATGCGGACCCTTACCGCATTTATGGCGGATTGCAGGACAACGGCACATGGCGCGGTCCAAGCGGTTACGAAGCCAGCCCGCGATGGCACCAGACCGGAGACTATCCCTACGACAGGCTGAACGGAGGGGACGGCATGCGCATCGAGGTGGACACCCGCGACAACGAGACCGTCTACACAGGTTACCAATTCGGTTGGTACAGCCGGTCCAACCGATCCACACGGGACCGTGCGGGGCTGCACCCCAAGCACGACCTCGGCGAGACCCCGTTGCGTTGGAATTGGCAAACCCCCATCCACCTCTCACGACACCATCAGGATGTCTTCTACATGGGCTCCAACCGGTTCCACCGCTCACTGAATCGGGGTGACGATTTCGAGACGATGTCCGGCGACCTGACCCGCGGATCACGCAAAGGCAATGTCCCCTTCGGAACGCTGACCTCCATCCACGAGAGTCCGCTCCGTTTCGGGAGGATTGCCGTGGGCTCCGATGATGGCCTGGTGCACATGAGCCCGGACGGAGGCTATTCTTGGGAAGAGCGGACACCACCTGCCCCACAGGCCGCACCGGAGCGCATGCTCTGGGTTTCGGAGGTCCTGTGGTCCCACCACAGCCCGGACCGTGTGTTCGTGAGCCTCAACGGCTACCGGCACGACCACTTCACGCCCTACCTCTACGCCTCCGATGACAATGGCCGATCCTGGTCGCGGCTGGGCGATGACGGGACCGTGGAGGGCGGACTGCCCATGGAACCCATCAATGCCCTCGCGGAATCCGAGGACGTGGAAGGCCTGCTTTTCTGTGGGACGGATGGCGGACTGTACGTCTCCATGGACGGGGGGTTCACCTGGTCCAACGCCCACCCCGACCTTCCGCGTGTCCCGGTCCATGACCTCGTGATCCAGGAGCGGGAAAACGAATTGGTCATCGGCACCCACGGACGCAGCATCTACGTGCTGGACATCAACCCCCTCATCGACGGCCTGCTCGACGCGGGAGATTCGGCGCTTTTCGACCTTGACCTGACTTTCGAAGCGCCTGAGGAACTCACATGGCGCGAAAACTGGGGTGAACGCGGATACGGCTGGGGCGAACCCCGCATGCCGGAGGTCGCCCTGGACGTATTCCTTCCTGACGGTGGAGACTATGTCGTCGAAGTGATCGACAGCACGGGCACGACTGTATCACGAACGGAAGTCGAAGAAGTCCGAAGGGGTTGGCAGACCCTCACCTTCATTCCACAAGGCCTCGATGGGGAATCCTTCCTCGACAAGGGTCAATACACCCTCGGTCTCGAGGCCTTGGATGGATCCTCGGGACGTTTTGAAGTCCCCTGGGCCATCGTGGAGGATGAAGAATGACGGCGGGCGGGACCGGACTACGCGCCAATGAAATACCGCAGGCTCACCGTGGCAGGGAGGGCGCGCGGGAAAGTCCTGGAAACGGACCCGTCCTTGATGAGGCCCGCCTCTTCCGCCATCGCGTCATAGACCGGAACCTCCACAATGTACTGGTCCGAGAAACCGTGGGTCGCGTCATAGGCGGTGGCGGGCATCCTGCCGTGCCGCTGGGCGGCATCCGAAGGTGACATGGTATGCAGCTCGATCACCAGAAGGCCATGGCGCGCCACATGGGGACACCACTTCAGGAAGTGCTCCTTGAGGCTCTGCTCCACATCCTTGGCGCGGAGGCGCTCACCACGGAAGGCATAGGCACCCGTCGTCCTGGCTCGAACCGTCCTGCGCTCCACCGGACGGTTGAACACCCGATTGTGGTCGAGGAAGGACCGCACGTTGAGCAAGTCGCAGAGGGCGAATCCATGGCGGCCCTGCAAGTCCCGGTCCAAGCGGTCGGGATCTCCGATATCCCCCCAGAGGAAATGACCTTCCACCCCTTCCTGACGGAAATGGGCTTCGGTGGCGTCCAATGCCGCCTGGTTGAAGTCCGCACCGACCAGCACCAAGGGGTACGCATCGAGGTGCTGGCCCCGCAGGGTCTGCGTTCGGATGAACCCTTCGAGGTGCAGCAGCAGGGCACCATTGCCACAGCCCATGTCACACAGCCCTTTCGGCTGCGACTCCAATGGGGCGTCGAACACCTTGCGCACCACCTCGTCCAGGTGTCGGAAATAAGCACCGTGCGCACCACCACTGCCCCAGACGTTCAGCTTGCGGTCCACATGGATCTCAGCCTCACCGGGCTCGGTCCGCCACAGGGTTCCACCGTCCCCGAAAAGCAATTCCTCGGCCCACAGGAAAGTGCGGATGTATGACGTCGTGACCCCGTAAGCCGCGGCACGGGATAGGAAGAATCCCCCCTTCTCCGTTCCGAGGAGATTACCCTGCTTCAATGCATCCATGGCCGCCTTGGCCCGCGACGGATGCAAGCGGGCGAGTGCTGCGGACAGTCCATTCCAATCCACGAATGCCTCCGTTCCATGCACGGTACCGAGTGTCACCAGCCACGGTGCAAGCAAAGCTCCTTCAAGGTGGTTCCGCCACAGGGGCGGCGCCTGGTCCATGGATTGCATGAACGCCTTCATGGCGTCCTCCTCGTTGGAATTCCAAGGGACGTCAGGACGGTTCCACATGCCTTCGGCCACCTCGAGCCAATAGCGGCCCACCTTGGCTGATGCCACACCCTTGCGCCAATCGCTCCACCCCTCCTTGCCGGACCTCCGGTAATACACCTTGCCCTGCCGGGTGGAACGTTCCAACCAGCCCTGCGATGCACAGAGCCTGCACAACACATTGAGATAGCCTGCATTCGCACCGAATGCCCCCGCCAGGGAGTCCACGTCATGGACGGCATCGCCGTCGAATGCAGCCAGGATGCCCCGCTCTTCGAGCAAGGGCACGAGGACCGTCAGGGCGAGGCCGTCAAGATGATGGAAGAGGGAAGCCCGCCAAGCCTTGGCGAGGTCGGGTGGGGGGGCAAGAAATGCGCCGTGGGGCAGAATCGTGGACATGAATCAGGGTGGCGGATCATTGCCGCGCGCACCCCTTACGACCGACCCGCCTTTCAGGTTGCACTCAGCGGGCCACGAACAGGTGGTCAGGCAGGATGCATACCGGGATGGCCTCCATTTTGTGGCGGTTCATCCGATGGTGGCGGATGAAGATTTCCATGACCTGCCGCGGGCGGGTTCCCGATTCGAACGCCTCCGCATCCAAACCCGCCGCCACCTGTTCCATCGCCCATTCCAGTTCATCGTAGGTGGCCCCGAGTTGGTCCTCATCCGTGCGGTCATCTCCCCAGAGACCGTCCGTGGGTGCGGCATCGAGTATGGCCTGTCCGATGCCCAGCGCCTCCCCCAAGGCATAGACCTCACCCTTCAGCAGATCCGCGATGGGACTGAGGTCCACGCCCCCGTCTCCATACTTCGTGTAGAAGCCGACACCGAAGTCCTCGACCTTGTTCCCAGTGCCGGCCACGAGGGCACGCCGTTCAGCCGCCACGGCATACAGCGTCGTCATGCGCAACCGCGCCCGGGCATTCGCCAACGACAACCCCCCATATGGACCTCCCGATGCGGCATCGAGGGCATCCGACAATCCATCGAATGAAGGCGTGAGGTCCACCACCAGTGAGGTGACATTGTCAAACCGCGATTCCAGCCATGCGATGTGGTCCGCCCCCCGCCGATCCTGCTCGGCCGCCTGGTGGATCGGCATCCGCAGTACCGTGGTGGGGTGACCCGTTCGGGCGGCCAGCGTGGAAGTGACCGCCGAATCGATGCCGCCGCTGACCCCGACGACCCATCCGTCCAGGCCCGACGCCCCGATGTACCGTTCCATCCATTCCCCGATGAACGCGGCCGCCTTCACGGCCTCAACCTTTCGTGACGATTGGAGCTTCATATCAGAACAACAGTCCAAGGCTGAAAAGGATGGCATTGTCCACCATTTTGATGTCATAGCCCTCCAGGACCGACGGATCCAACGAACCGTCCGAGGCCGCCTCCACATGCTCGACATCGCGCGAAGGACCGAAGTTCCGGTTGTTCGCCACGTTGAATAGGCCATTGTTGAAGGTCGCCCCGAGCAACAGCGCCGTCTTGCCGCTCAGGTTGTATTCGATGCCCATTCCGACGAGCATGGCCGCCCGCATCAGCGCAGCCTGGTCCTCGACGGGGATGCCATCATCCGGGACGATTCCGATCGTGGTTTCCTCCACCCATTCCACTCCGTCCACCCCGGAGGAACGGTACAGCACGTCCACGGCATCGTCCGCCGTGCTCCGAAGATTCAGACCGATGCCCAATCCGAACTGGCCCCAATACGTGATGTGCCCAATCTCGCGGGTCCGGAATTTGAAACTCAAGGGAAGTTCAACCCAGTGCTGGGTCAGCGTGCGGTGGCGCCGCACGAGGAACTGGGTGCTGTCATCCGCAGCATTCAACGGATTGCCGGTGATGCGGTCGAAATAAGAGAGCTTGCCTCCGTTGCGGAACACATTGATGCCGGTACCCACCGCATAGTTGTCCGCGAACATCACATCCGCCGTGAAACCGAATCCGAAGCGGACCACGCTGCCATCCGAAAGGGTCTGGCCATCGCGCACGTCCATCCAGGCCACCGAAGGCAGCAGATGCAGCCCCATGCGGAACCGGGGTTCAACGTAGCGATTGTGACCGGTGGTCGTTTGCGGCGCTTGGGCAGCTGCCTCCAGCACACCCAGGGCACCGATGAGGAGAATGGAACGGAAAGTCACTGTGGAAACCATGTCTTGGGGAATCAAACGTTCCTCGGGTGGCAAATTGCGTACCAAACGCCAAACAAATGGTCCGAGCCGGCGCAATTTTGCCGCATGCGCGACCTGTTCGAAGGACCCATGCACCGACTCCGGGGTGCCGCGTGGTGGATGTTGCCGGCCGCCCTTGCAACGGGGTGCGGCGAACCGGATCCCTACACGCCCTTCATCCTCGATCCGGCGGAGGTCGAAATCGGTGTTTCCGAAAGCTGGCGCACCGTCCTGGAGGAAAGCGCGGTCGACCCCGGGCAGGCCGAACCCTGGCAGGAGCCCCTGGTCCGCGACATCCTGCAGCTGGGACCTTGGCCACCGCAAACGGACATGGAACGCGCCGCCCTGGATTCGGCTTGGGCCGGTTTCACCCAATTCCCAGGGACGAAACTGGGCATCCATGGCATCGACAGTATGCTCGCGGCTACGGGCATTCTGACCGCCGCAGGAAAGGACCTTCAGGATGCCTTCGGACGGTTCAGCCGTCATTTCGAAGAAACACCCCTGCCCCACATCGACCTGGGCTATACCGGCTTCAACTACAGCGCCTACCCGACCGCAGACATCCTGCTCGTGGGATGCGAATTCTTCCTCGGCGGGGACCACCCTGCCGTGAAGGGACTGCCACCCCACATCTACCCGGGGTACATGCAGGAACGCATGGTCCCCGAACACCTCATCGGCGATGCCTTGAGGGGATGGCTCCTCGTGCATTTCCAGCAGGACCACTACCCTTCCGGCGGTCGGCTCGCCGACGAATTGCTGTATTGGGGCAAGGTGCTTTTCATCGCCCGATGCATTGACCCGGAGCGCCCACCCCAACACCTCTTCGACTGGACGGAGGCAGAATGGAACTGGATCCGTGACCACGAATTGCAGATCTGGATGGAACTCCGCAAGGAGGAATTCCTTTACACCACGAAGCGGATGGACATCCAGCGATGGGTCGCCGACGCTCCCTTCACGAAGGCCGGCGCCGTGCCACAGGAAAGCCCGGACCGGCTCGGTTGGTACATGGGACTGCGGTGGGTGGAAGACTACATGAGGCGCCATCCCGAAATGACCTTGTCCCGATTGATGGAACAGAAGGACGTGCTGCCCTTCCTCCAGGCCTATCGGCCGCGGGGTTGAAACGCAATACCGAACTTGCACCGCATGGCAGAAGAGCGCACTTCCGAGATCCACCTGACCGTCACCACCGACGACAACAAGGTGCCCACCGCCATCGAGTGGTCCGCATCCGACGCGGGCATCGCAGACCAGCGGGCCAAGGCCTTCGCTTTGAGCGTTTGGAATGGAAACGAGGCCCTGAGCATCGATCTGTGGGACAAGGACATGACCGTGGAGGAGATGAAAGTCTTCGTGTGCCAATCCATGATGACCCTGGCCGATGCCCTCGAACGTTCCACACAGGACCAGCGTGCGGCCGGCGCCATCCGGGGATTCACCTCCGAACTGGCAGAGCGCATCGGTGTCGGACCCTCCTGATCCGACGCTACTGCCCGAAGGGCATCAATCGGGTTTTGGCGGCTTGCGGTAGATGGGGTTGGTTTGGGCGATGAAGCCCAGCACCTCCTGCCGTCCATCCCCTTTTTCGGCGGAGGTCACGAAATGGGGCGGCATCGAGGACCACTGCTTGAGCATGCGCTCCTTGTATGCCGGAAGAAAAGCCTCCCTTTCCGCGATGGTCAGCTTGTCGACCTTGGTGAAAATCATCGCGAAGGAGAGCCCGTTCTCCGCCATCCAGACCATGAAATCCAGATCGATCTTCTGGGGCGGCAGGCGCGAATCGATGAGCATCATGATGCACATGAGGTTCTCCCGCTTGGTGAGGTACTCCCGGGAGGTACGTTCCCAAGACGCCCGATCCTTCTTGGACACCTTGGCATAACCGATGCCAGGCAGGTCCACGAGGTACCATTCCCGCCCGGCGGTTGCCATGGAGAAGTGGTTGATGAGCTGCGTCTTGCCGGGCGTTGAACTGGTCTTGGCCAGCGCTTTCCGTCCCGTCAGCATATTGATCAGGGAACTCTTGCCGACGTTGGACCGGCCGATGAAGGCGTATTCCGGTCGATCCGCTTCGGGACACTCCTGGCGCTTGGCACTGGATTTGACGAAGGCCGGGTCGTCAACCGAGTATTCCTCGACGCTCATACCAATCACTCAGGATGCGGTTGAATTCCTCGGGATGCTCCATCATCGGAGCGTGGCCGCACTGGTCGATCCAGTACAACTCGGCATCGGGCAGCAGGGCCTTGAATTCATCCGCCACCTCGGGCGGCGTGATGGTATCGTTCCGCCCCCAGATCAAGCACGAGGGCTGCGCCATGTTGGGCAGGTCCGCAGCCATGTTGTGCCGGATCGCGCTCTTGGCGATGGCCAGGATGCGCAGGACCCGGTTCCGGTCGTTGACGATGGCGAAGCACTCATCGACCAGCTCATCCGTAGCATGCTTCGGATCGAAGAAGGTCTCCCCCACCTTGTTGCGGATGAACTCCTTGTCCTCCCGCCGGGGGAAGCTGCTGCCGAACGCGTTCTCATACAGGCCGCTGCTCGCTGTCAGGGTCAATGAAGCCACCTTGCCCGGATTCCGCTTGGTGTAGATCAGGCCGACGTGGCCGCCGAGCGAGTTGCCCAGCAGGTGGACCTTGTCGAGACCGAGGTGGTCGATGAACCCTTCGACATGCTTGGCCAGCGTCTTGGCACTCGTGGTCGCCAGGGGCAGGTCATACAGCGGCAACATCGGAATGATGACCCGCATCCTTCCTGCAAAATGGGAGAAGAGGTGCTCAAAGTTGCTGAGCGCACCGAACAGCCCGTGCAACAGCACGAGGGGCGTACCCTCATCGGCACTTTCGACATAGCGGTAGCGCCCTTCTGTAATCAGATCCTGCTCCATGCGGATGGGAATTTCCCAAACGACAAAGAAACCCCGTTGACCCGGCATCCCGCACGCCGGGTACAAGTGGAATGAAGTTGATTCTGTGGACAAGGCACCCTCCCCAGGTCCGCTGCAGCGGAGCATCTCCATGTGATCGAGACTGCTGCTCCATCCACACCCCACAATCTCCCACCGCACTGACTGGGAGAAATCATGGGCCTCAAGACATTGTAATTCAGCCATTTGTAGGCATTGTTGAAAAAGTTGCCCATTCACAACCGTCAGTAAATTTTCCACATTGTGTCAGATTGTGGGAAGCCGTGGGAAATCGTGGGATAAACGGTCTACTTTTGGTTGGACAAGACGTCCAGTCGCATCATGCTCAACCTCCTCGGGGAATACCACTGTCGGATCGACGCCAAGGGCCGCGTCAGCTTCCCGGCCAAGCTGCGCAAGCAGTTGGACCGCGTGCTGCACGATGGCCTGGTGGTCAACCGGGACATTTTCGAGGGGTGCCTCATCATCTACCCGAAGCCCGAATGGGACAAGGTCAACGCCGAGATGAGCAGGCTCAGCCGGTATGACCGCCAGCACCAGCTCTTCCAACGGAAATTCATGAAGGGGGCCACCCTGGTGGAATTGGATGGTTCCGGACGGATGCTCCTGCCCGCCGCCTTGCTCTCCCACGCCGGACTCGAGGGTGGAAAAGCCGGAGACTGCGTCGTCACCGGCCTCGGAGAGAAAATCGAGGTCTGGTCCAAGGAGCGCTTCGAGCAGCAGGTACTCGGGGACGAGGACGATTTCGACTTCGGCGACCTCGCCGAACGCGTACGCCGGGACATCGATCCGGGCGCAACCCCCAACGATTCCAGCGCCAACTGATGTCCACCACCTACCACGTCCCCGTGCTGTTCGACGCCGCCCTTGAAGGGCTCGCCCTGCAGCCGGCGGGAACGTATGTGGATTGCACCTTCGGCGGTGGTGGCCATAGCCGGGGGATACTGGACGGCCTCGGACCCGAAGGGCGGCTGTTCGCCTTTGACTGCGACCCGGAGGCCGCCCCCAACGTGCCGGATGATGACCGGTTCGTCCTCATCCCCGAGAACTTCCGTTTCGCAAAGAATTTCCTGAAGCTCCAAGGGGTGGAGGCCGTGGACGGCATCCTCGCCGATCTCGGGGTCAGCTCGCACCAGTTCGACCAGGCCGAGCGCGGATTCAGCACCCGCGGCGATGGCGCACTCGACATGCGCATGGATCCGCGCCTTCCGGAAGGAGCAGAGGCCCTCATCCAGCGGATGGAAGAAAAGGAACTCACCCGCCTGTTCAAGGTCTACGGAGAATTGCCGCAACCCCACAAGGCAGCGCGGGCATTGACCAGGGCCATGGAGGAGCACGGGGCGGCAGGCATCGGTTCCACACGCAGGCTGCAGGACATCCTCTCCCCCCTCGCCCCCCAGCAGAAGCGCAACCAGTACCTCGCCCAGGCATTCCAGGCATTGCGCATTGCCGTGAACGACGAGCTCGGGGCGTTGTCCGACCTCCTCAAGGCCAGCCTCAATCTGCTCAAGCCCGAAGGCCGCCTCGTGGTGATCAGCTACCACAGCCTCGAGGACCGGATGGTCAAGCGTTTCATGCGGGCCGGAAACATGGAAGGCGAAATCGCCAAGGACTTCCACGGTCGGTCACTCGCGCCCTTCGACAAGGTCACCGGCAAGGCCATCGTGGCCGATGAGGATGAAATGGAACGGAACCCGAGGTCCCGGAGTGCGCGCCTGCGCGTCGCGGCCCGCAATACCCTCGCCGCATGACCAGGAAGTCTGGCAATGACCGCAAGCCCTGGGGCCGCAAGGGTGCGAAGACCATCAGCAAGGGCAACCGTCGGCTCACACCGGAAGAACGCCTCGCGCGCAACATCACCGACGACCACCGTCAGGCACCGGCGAAGAAGAGCACCCGCCGCACAGCCGGACACGCCAAGCCCTTGAACCGCGATACGGAATCGAAGCGGCGCCCCAACCGCAAACCCTCCAAGGTCGGACAATGGATGACGCAGGTCTTCACACCGGTAAGGCACTCCTTGACCGGTGAATGGCTGGGCGGCCCGGAGGTCATCCGCCACCTGCCCTTCATCGGCTTCATCGTCGTGTTGATGCTGGGGTACACCTACCTCGAATACCAATACGAATACGACGAGCGCGCCATCAAGGAGGGCCGCAAGGAACTGCGCAACCTGCGCCACCACGAACAGAGTCTTCGCGGCCGTTTCGAATCACAACTGCAGCGCAGCCGCCTCGATGAGGACATGGCGGACGTGGGACTCTCCGCACCGACGGCACCCCCGACCCAGTTGCCGCAATACCCCGCAGACACTCCATGAAGAACCGTTCCCATATCGCCACGCGCGCCTGGGTCCTGTTCGCCCTGTTCGCCCTGTTCGGAATCGCCATCCTGTTCCGGATCGTTCAGATCCAGCTGGACCCCGACCACGAGGATGTCAGCGCCATGCTGCCGCAGGTCAGGACCATCGAGCCGGAGCGCGGCCGCATCCTGTCTGCGGATGGACATCTGCTCGCCGCATCCGTACCCCGGTTCGACCTGCATTGGGACCCTACTGTCATCGACACACCGGAGGAGCGGTCCGAATTCGTGGGCGCACTCCCGGAGCTCGGAGAAGCACTCGCCAAGGAATTCGGCCTCCGCTCACCCCAGGCCTGGCGCACCTTCCTACTTGAAGCACACCGGACAGGACGCAGCCGATATGTCCCCATCGCACGGAACATCGCCTGGGACCGCCGACAGGACGTCGAATCCTTCCCCTGGATCGGAGACCGTTCCCGCAACAATTCGGGCTTCATGTTCTCCGAAAAGCCCCGGCGCGACAAGCCCTTCTCTCCCCTCGCCAACCGGACCATCGGCCTGCACAGGCCGGAAGGCAACAGCGTGGGCATCGAGGCCGCGTACAATGAAGCCTTGTCCGGTCAGGCTGGAGAGCGGCTGATGCGCCGCATCCATGGCAATTATTGGATTCCGGCAACAGACGACTTCATCCGCCCCCCCGAACCCGGACTCGACGTCCGGACCACCATCGACCTCCGCACACAGGATGTCGCCACGGATGCCCTGCGCGCCCAATTGGAACACCATGCCGCGGAATGGGGCTGCGCGGTCGTGCTCGAGGTCTCCACCGGAAATGTGCTCGCCATCGCCAACCTGGTGCGCGACCCCCAATCAGGCCGTTGCTCCGAATCGTACAACCACGCCATCGGAACTGCCGTGGAACCGGGGTCCACTTTCAAACTGGCCAGCATGATGGCCCTGCTTGAATCCGGACGGATCACCCCCTTCGACACCATACGGACGGGCAACGGTGCCTACAAACCCGCAGCGGGTTGCTCACGCATGACGGACACGAGTCATCCGGATGGAGGTTACGGTCCATTGAGGTTGGAAGAGGTGTTCGAACACAGCTCCAATGTGGGAACCGCCATGGCCGTGCAACAAGTGTTCGCAGACAACCCCCAAGCCTGGCTCGACGCCCTCGAGAACATCGGTCTGGGCCAACCCCTGGGCATCGCACTCGCCGGAGAAGGGAAGCCCAAAATCCACAACTCCACCAAGGAGCGGACGTGGAGTGCCTGTTCGCTGACCTCCATGTCCATCGGCTATGAGGTCGCGATGACGCCCCTTCAGACTGCGGCATTCTACAATGCCATCGCCGCCGATGGGCGGCTGATGCGCCCCCGATTCGCGGATGCCCTGCTCGACGGGAATGAAGTGGTCGAGCACATCCCGTCCGAAGCCATTGTGGAACGCATTGCAAGCCGCCCGACCATCGAAGCCCTGAAGTCCATGATGGAACGGGTGTGCGCCCCGGGCGGGCACGGCACCGCGGAAGACGTTTTCCGCGACCGACCCTACCGGGTGGCAGGCAAGACAGGCACAGCCCGCGCCTCCGTTCCCGGCGGGGGATACAAGGGACACAGGGCCTCATTTGCCGGCTATTTCCCTTCCGACAACCCGGCCTACACCATCGCAGTGGTCATCCAGCGCCCCACGGAAGCAGGGTACTATGGCGGGGTCGTTGCGGCCCCCGTATTCAAGGCCATTGCCGACCACCTCTATGGCACCCGTCCCGCATTGACCGGCATGCAACAAGGACTTTTGGCCGAGGCCCTCCGTCTCCCGGTATCCATGAACGGATCCACCCGGATCCTGACCGAACTCTATGCCGATTTGGGCATCCCCTACGACCTCGACACTTCGCAAACCCATGGCCAATACCCCTCCCATGTCGCTGCGAGCACGGGAGACCAACTTGTGGAACTCTCGCCGCGAAAGGTGGAGGAGGACGCCGTGCCGGATGTCCGGGGCATGTCACTTCGGGACGCATTGCAACTCCTCGAACAACGGGGCCTGAGGGTGGACATACAAGGGCGGGGTACCGTCAGGCGCCAGAGCATTTCTCCCGGAACCGCACCCCGTTCCGGTCAAACCATCCTGCTCGAACTCTCATGAAGCTGCTGAAGGACATCCTCTATGGAGCCCGCATCAGCGAGGTCGTCGGGTCCACCCACATTGCCGTGGAATCCGTCGTGGCGGACAGCCGTCAGGTCAAACCCTTCGGTTGCTTCGTCGCCATTCCCGGGACCGTGGTTGACGGACACGAGCACATCCCCGCCGCAGTCCGGGCAGGTGCTGCCGCCATCGTCTGCGAGCGCCTTCCGGAAGAGGGCGACCGCAAGGAGCACGTAGTCTACATCCAGGTGGAGGAAAGCCGGGCCGCACTCGGACACCTCGCTGCCAATTTCCATGACAACCCCGGTGAACGGCTGAAAATCGTCGCCATCACGGGAACGAATGGCAAGACGACGGTGGCCACACTGCTCCACCGTCTGGCCCGCATGTTCGACCGGAAGGCCGGACTCGTGAGCACGGTCGAAAACCGCATCGTGGACCAGGTGGTCCCCGCCACCCACACCACACCTGACCCGGTCGGTTTGCAGCGGCTGTTCGCGGACATGCTCGACGCCGGTTGCACGCACTGCTTCATGGAGGCGAGTTCACATGCATTGGACCAGCACCGCCTAGCCGGCACACCCCTTGCCGGAGCAGTGTTCACCAACATCACCCACGATCACCTCGATTACCACGGCGATTTCAATGCCTACATCGCCGCCAAGAAATCCCTGTTCGACAAACTCCCGGCCACTGCCTTCGCCCTCACCAATGCGGATGCACGGCACCACGAGACCATGGTGGCCGAAACACGCGCACGCGTGGTCACATTCGGCACACGGCAGGTGGCGGACCACAAGACCCGCATCGTGGAGAACGGCCTGGGCGGTCTGCAGCTCCACATCGACGGACAGGACCTCTACACCCGCCTGATCGGGGATTTCAACGCGTCCAACCTGACCGCGGTCTACGCCGTGGCCCGTGAACTCGGATGGGGCGCGATCGACACGTTGACCCACCTCTCCATGCTCGATGCGCCCGCTGGACGCATGCAACAGGTCCGGGCCGGGGACGGCACCGTGCACGCCGTGGTCGATTATGCGCACACCCCGGACGCCTTGCGCAAAGTGCTGGAGACACTCCAGACTGTGCGGCAATCGGGCAACTTGACCGGAACGGGGCAGGAGGCCCGCATCCTATGTGTCGTGGGCTGCGGAGGAGACCGGGACCGCACGAAACGGCCCGTCATGGCCCAGGTCGCCGCAGACCTGTCAGACTTCGTCATCCTCACTTCGGACAACCCCCGCAGCGAGGATCCCGCCGCCATCATCACCGAAATGAGGACGGGCCTCGACCCCATTCAGGCAAAAAAAGTCACGGCCAACCAGGACCGCGCCGAAGCCATACGCTCGGCCTGCATCCAGGCCCGACCAGGCGACGTCGTCCTCGTTGCGGGCAAGGGACACGAGAAATACCAGGAAGTACAGGGAGAACGCCTCCCATTCGATGATGTGGCCATCCTGACCGATGCCCTTCAAACCCACACAAGCTGATCGACGCCCCATGCTGTACCACCTGTTCGACCACCTCCAGCAGATTTCCGACTTCCCCGGCGTGGGACTGTTCGGCTACATCTCATTCCGGGCGGCAGGTGCAGCATTGCTTTCGCTGCTCGTCTCGATCGGCATAGGCCGTCGCATCATCTACTGGCTCCAATTGAAGCAGGTGGGCGAGATCATCCGGGACCTCGGCCTCGAAGGCCAGATGCAGAAGCAGGGCACCCCGACCATGGGGGGCATCATCATCCTCGGGGCCATCCTCATCCCGACCCTGCTGCTCGCCGACCTGACCAACGTGTACATCCAATGCATGCTTCTGGTGACCGTCCTGCTCGGCGGCATCGGCTTCATCGACGACTACATCAAGGTCTTCATGAAGAACAAGGAAGGGCTGGCCGGCAAATTCAAGGTGGTCGGCCAGGTCGGTGCGAGCCTGCTCGTGGCCTCCATGCTCTTCTGGAATCCCCAGGTCAGGGTCAAGGAGCTTGTCCCGGTAGGGCATGCGGATGCCATCGCACAGCAGGTGGAGGACACCGATGGTGACGGCTGGGTCCGCATCGAGCAACGGTCACAGAAGACGACCATCCCCTTCGTCAAGGACAACGAATTCGATTACGCCTGGTTGACCGCATGGGCCGGTGGGCACCCTTGGCTTCAATTCGCCGTCTTCGCCCTGATCGTGACCTTCATCGTCACCGCCGTCTCCAACGGGGCCAACCTCACCGACGGAATCGATGGACTGGCCACAGGGACCAGCGCCATCGTGGGACTGACCCTTGCCATCCTCGCCTACGTCTCCGGCAACGCCGTTTTCTCGGATTACCTCAACGTCCTGTTCATTCCCGATTCGGGAGAACTGGTGGTCTTCATCTCCGCCTTCGTGGGGGCGTGCATCGGCTTCCTCTGGTACAATGCGTACCCCGCACAGGTCTTCATGGGGGACACGGGCAGCCTCGCCCTCGGCGGCATCATCGCCACGTTCGCCATCGCCATCCGCAAGGAGCTGCTGATCCCTGTGCTCTGCGGCATCTTCCTCATCGAGAACCTCAGTGTCATGCTGCAGGTCGCGTGGTTCCGCCACACCAAGAAGAAATACGGGGAGGGCCGCCGCATATTCAGGATGTCGCCCCTGCACCACCACTACCAGAAGGGCGGCATGCCGGAGAGCAAGATCACCGCCCGCTTCTGGATTGTCGGGATCCTCCTGGCCGTCGTCACCATCGTCACCCTCAAAGTCCGCTGATGCAAGCCGATATCACCATACTCGGTGCCGGCGAAAGCGGTGTGGGGGCAGCCCGGCTGTGCGAAGTGATCGGCGCTTCCTGCAGGGTCAGCGATGCCGGCAGCATCGCCCCCGACCGCAAAACACAATTGCAACTGTGCGGTGCGGCCATCGAAGAAGGGGGGCATGACCGCGCCTTGATCGAAGGAGCCACACTGGTCATCAAATCGCCCGGGATTCCCTCGGATGCTGCGCCCATCCTTTGGGCGCGCGAGGCAGGCATCGAGGTGCTCGGCGAACTCGAGTTCGCCCGTCGCCATACCGATGCCCGGATTGCGGCGGTGACCGGAACCAATGGGAAGACCACCACGACCGCATTGCTGCACCACTTGCTGGTCACCGGGGGCATGGATGCCGGTTGCGCGGGCAACATCGGCACCAGCTTCGCCGGTGCGGTAGCCGATGCGCGACGACGCCCGGAGGGCGACCACACCGCATGGGTCGTCGAAGCTTCGAGTTTCCAACTCGAGGACACCGTCAGGTTCAGGCCCGACATCGCCATCCTGCTCAACATCACACCCGACCACCTCGACCGCCACGGCGATGTGGACCGGTATGCAGATGCCAAATGGAACATCACCGCGCGCCAGACCGGCGACGACCACCTCATCGTAAACGCCGATGACCCGGGCCTCAGCGCCCTCAGGGCACGTCGGAAAACCGATGCCCAGCTGCACACCGTGCAGATGGAACCTCCCACGGACAAGGCCCCGGAATTGGCCGCACACAGCATTGACAAACAACGATTCACCTTCCTCAACCCCCCCTTTACCATGAGTATGCAGGAACTCGCCCTCCAGGGCAAACACAACCTTTACAATTCAATGGCCGCGGGTGTCGCCTCCCGCATTTTTGAAATCAAGGACGCCGACCTCCGGGCAGGCTTCACGCACTTCCGCAACATGGAACACCGCATGGAGCACGTCTGCGATGTCAATGGCGTCCGCTTCGTCAACGACAGCAAGGCCACCAACGTCAATGCCGCCTGGTATGCACTCGACAGCATGACCTCACCCACCGTGTGGGTTGCCGGAGGCGTGGACAAGGGCAACGACTACACCTCCCTGATTCCGCTGGTCGGGGACAAGGTCCACACCTTGATCTGCCTCGGCAAGGACAACGACAAGCTCAGGAAGGCCTTCGCAACGGCCGTCACCCGCATCCTCGAAGTCGAGAGTGCGGAGGATGCCGCCCTGCTCGGTTATGATGTGGCCCAACCCGGTGATACCGTCCTGCTCTCCCCGGCGTGTGCCAGTTTCGACCTGTTCTCCTCCTACGAGGAGCGGGGTCACCGCTTCAAGGCCGGCGTGCGCTCGTTGTGACCATGCCGAACCGCATCGCCGAATTCCTGCATGCGCATCTGCGCGGCGACCGCGCCATCTGGGTGGTGGCCATCCTGTTGGTGTTGACCTCCCTGGTGAGCGTCTACTCCGCCAGTGCCACCCTCGCCTGGAAGCAAGGGGGCAATTCCGTGGGAATCCTGTTCCGTCACGCCACCTTTCTCATGGTGGGACTCGGCGTGATGTGGGCCTTGCACCGGATGCGGTTCGCGTGGTTCTCGAGGTTGAGTCAACTGGGCATCCACATCGCCTTGGTCCTGCTGGCCCTGACGGTGCTGGTCGGCTCGGAAATCAACGACGCCAGAAGGTGGATGGACATCGGCGGATTCCGGTTCCAACCCTCCGACATCGCGAAGGTGGCCCTCGTGGCCTTCGTCGCCCGGATGCTCGATCGCAACAGATTGGTCCTCCACGACTTCAACAAAGGCGTCAAACCGATTGTGGGCTACATCGCCTTGACCTGTGCACTCATCTTGCCCGCGGACTTCTCGACGGCGGCCATGCTCGCTTTGGTCTGCTTCCTCATGATGATCATCGCAGGGGTGACCTGGAAGCCCCTCGCCATCACCGCCGGCCTCGGCGCGGGTGCGGGCATCACGGTCCTCGCGCTTTCCGCCGTGGCACCGGGCCTCTTCCCACGCATGGGCACATGGGTGGCGCGGGCGACGGGCTTCCTCGGGGGGTCGGGCGGATCGGACTCGAGCCAGATCGATTATGCCCTTCAGGCCATCCACCAAGGCGGGCTGCTTCCCCACGGTCCGGGATCGGGATTGAGCCGAAATGCCATGCCGGTAGCCTATGCGGACATGATCTACGCCTTCATCATAGAAGAATGGGGCGCCCTGTTGGGGGGACTCGGTCTCGTACTGCTCTATCTGATCCTGTTCTCCCGGGCCATCCGGATCGGAACAAGATGTCCCCGGCATTTCGGGGGCCTGCTTTCCATAGGATTGGGGCTGATGCTGACCCTGCAGGCCCTGGTGAACATGGGGGTCGCCGTCAGACTGCTCCCCATGACGGGACAGCCCCTGCCCCTCGTGTCCATGGGTGGCACCTCCATCATCTTCACCTGTGCCGCCATCGGCATGATCCTCTCGGTCAGCCGCAGCCTCACCGATCCCGATGCGGCCGCCCCATTGGAGCCCGCCGGAAACAAGCACGCACGTCCGCTCGAACCGTCCACACCCTGAACCGATGGCCGAGCAGTCCTTGCGTTTCCTGATATCCGGTGGCGGCACCGGCGGCCACATCCACCCGGCCATGGCCATCGCGGAAGCCATTCAGGAGCGGCATCCGGACGCCGCCATCGAATTCGTGGGCGCGCTCGGCCGAATGGAGATGGAACGCATTCCGAAAGCCGGTTACGTCATTACCGGCCTGCCCATCACCGGAATCGACCGCAAGCTGAGTGCGCGCAATCTCATCTTCCCGTTCCGCCTGCTGCGCTCCCTGATGATTGCCCGACGCATCATCCGCCGGTTCAAACCGGATGCCGTCGTGGGGGTCGGCGGATTCGCGAGCGGGCCTTTGCTTTGGGCTGCATCCCGTGCAGGCATTCCCACATTGATCCAGGAACAGAACGGATTTCCCGGCATCACCAACCGCCTGCTTTCAAGCAGGGTGGACAGGGTCTGCGCTGGTTTTCCCGGCTTGGAGAAGTGGTTCCCAAAGGACAAAATCGTCGAAACCGGCAATCCACTGCGCAAGGGCATCATCGAGCGACTCGGCAGGGACGGAACCCACCGACAACAAGGGGTCACGGCCGCCCGACAGCACTTCGGCCTGCGTGAGGACAAACCCGTTCTGCTCGTACTCGGAGGAAGCCTCGGTGCTGCCTCGATGAATGCGGCGGTTCGCGGACTCATCGGGTCGGAACCCCTTGCGAAAAAGGGATTCCAGATCCTGTGGCAATGCGGCAAACGCTATGAGGAGGAACACATCGCCTGGGCCGAAGCCCAGGGGGACCCCTGGCTGGTGGTGCGCGGCTTCATCGACCGTATGGACCTCGCCTATGACGCCGCCTCTCTCATTGCCAGCCGGGCGGGCGCCATGTCCATCGCCGAACTCGCATTGGTCGGGAAACCCACCCTGCTCGTCCCCTCGCCACACGTCGCGGAGGACCACCAGACAAAGAATGCTCGTTCGGTGGTGGACCGGGATGGTGCCGTATTGCTCACCGACGACAAGGTGCTGCGGGACCTTGGAAAGGAAGTCCGCTCCCTGCTCAACGATGCCGAACGTTGCGCAGCCATGTCCGAAGCCATGCGGGCCACGGCCCGTCCGGGTGCGGCGGGGACCGTTGCGGAAGAAGTGCTCAAACTGGTCGGCACATGATGCGGCACGTCTACTTCCTCGGCATCGGCGGCATCGGCATGAGTGCAATCGCCCGCTGGTTCAAGGCCCAGGGGGCCGAAGTTGCGGGCTATGACCGGCAACCTACCACATTGACCCGCGCCCTTGTTGAGGAAGGCATCACGGTGGACCACACCGGTTCCCCGGAGCACCTGCCCGACTCCCTTCGACAGGAGATGGAATCGTCGAGCCCCGACCGGTGGACCATCGTCTGGACTCCGGCAATCCCTGCCGATTTCCCACTGCTCCGTGCCTTCCGGAAGGCCGGGTTCACCCTCCACAAACGCGCCGGCATGCTCGGCAACCTCACCCGGAACAAGCCGCTGATCGCCGTAGCCGGCACCCATGGCAAGACGACGACCAGCACACTCCTCGCCCACCTCCTGCAATATGCGGACCTGCCCTTCGATGCCTTTCTCGGCGGCATCACAAAAGGAAAGGGCACCAACCTTCTCCTCGCGGATCCGGATGCCAAGGACCCCTGGATCGTCGTGGAAGCGGACGAATATGACCAGAGCTTTCTGACGCTCTCACCGAAATGCGCGGTCATCACCTCTGTGGATCCTGACCACCTTGACATCTACGGTGACCATGCCGGCATGCTGGAGGCCTTTGTCCGATTCATCGACCAGGTCGAGCCCCGAGGTGTGTTGCTCCATTCAGAAGCCGCGGCTGTCCTCGGAAGTGCATTTCCCTCCCGGGAGATGGGCGGCATGAATCTGTACGGAGAACTGAAGGACCATGTCCCTTTGGAAGAGGCGGGCTGGCAGGCGGCCTACAGCCAGGTCGGTCATGAAGCCGGACAAGCCCGGTTCCAGCTGCACCTCCAGAACAGGACTCCACAGGTCGTCCTCTGGGGACTGCCGGGTGCACACAATGCCGCCAATGCCACGGCGGCGGCATATCTGGCGGTCAGGGCAGGCATGGACCCCACCCTGATTCCAGAGGCGCTGCGGACCTTTCCCGGTGTGGCCCGGCGCTTCGAGGTCCGATATCGGAAAGATGCCCTTGTCATCGTGGATGACTATGCCCACCATCCCCGTGAAATAGAAGGCACCATCGCCGCTGCACGCCAGGCATTTCCCGGCCTCCGCATCACGGGAGTCTTCCAACCCCATTTGTTCAGCCGCACACAGGATTTCATGACGGAATTCGCCGCATCCCTCTCAGCATTGGACGATTGCATCCTGCTTCCCATATATCCCGCTCGGGAGGAACCCATCCCGGGCGTGGATGCACAGGGCATTGGGGATAAGATGGTCGGGTGCAGGGTTGAAACCCCCTCGGAATCACGGTTTTTGGATGTTCTGGAAAAACTGGCCCCGGAGGTCGTGCTCTTCATGGGTGCAGGGGATCTCCATCAGTGGATAGAACCCGCCTGGGCACGGCTTCATCCGGAAAAGAAACAGGACGAAGAAGCACACACCACACCCCTGAACGGACCCGAGCCGTGAGCAAAGCCACGACCATACAGGACAACACGACGCGTTCGACCGGATACGGTGGAAGCCGCAAGCGTATGTTGTGGACCTTGCTCCTGCTGATACCGGCCGTGGTCATTTTCACCGCCGCGGTCCGCGCCGTGGACGCCATTCCCTGCCGGGCCTTGGAAATCGAGGTCGACCAGATGGAAGGCATGTATTTCGTGGATGCGCCCACCCTCCACGCCTTGGTCTCGGATCGCTTCAACCTGATCGACCAACCCATGGCGACGCTGCCCTTGGCCGAACTCCACGCCACCATCCTCGACCAGCACGGGGTGGCCGGTTGCAATGTCGAGCCGACATTGGGCGGGGCACTCCACATTTCAGTCAGGCAACAGCGTCCCCTCGCCAGAATCTGGCTGCCGGATTCCGTGCTGTATCTCGACGAAGCCGGTGAGGTCCTCCCATTGTCCGCACGATACACCGCAGACGTCCCCGTGGTCCATGCCCCCGACCTCACTGCTGCCCGCTCCACCTTCCCATTGCTCCGCGCAATGGACGAAACCCCATTCTGGGACCAGCTGATCGACCAGATCGGCATCGATCCATCCGGGGAGGTCACCTTCCACCCCCGCATCGGTGACGTCGTCGTGGAACTCGGTTCAGCCGAGCACCTCGACCGCAATCTTCCCCAACGTTTACAGAAACTCAAGGCGTTCTATCAGGAACTCATCCGCAGGGGTGACCTGAGACAATACCGCAGGATCAGCCTCCAGTACGAAGGCCAACTCGTCGCATCGAAATGAACCCCAGCCCAAGCCAGCACAGCACCATGGAACAACCCAACCACCACCAGGACATCGTCGTCGGCCTCGACATCGGTACAACCAAGATTGCCTGCATTGTAGGGCAGAAGAACACCCACGGAAAACTGGAGATCATCGGCTACGGCAAAAGTGAATCCATCGGCGTCACCCGCGGGGTGGTCGCGAACATTGAGCACACCGTACAGTCCATCCGGACGGCCGTCGAGGCGGCCGAGAAGTCGGCCAATGTCAAGATCGAAGTGGTCAATGTGGGCATTGCCGGACAGCACATCAAGAGCCTTCAGCATCGGGGTCAGATCATCCGCACGGATACGGAGGGCGAAATCACCCGTCATGACGTCCAGCAACTCATCGACGACATGCGCAAGCTGAAGGTGCTGCCCGGTGAAGAAATCCTCCACGTCCTCCCCCAGGAGTTCACGGTGGATGGAGAGCCAGGCATCAAGGAGCCCGTGGGGCACACCGGCGTCAGACTGGAAGCCAATTTCCACATCATCACCGGACAGACCTCCGCGGCCAAGAACATCTACCGTTGCATCAAGCGCGCCGGACTGCAGGTGGACCAATTGATCCTGGAACCCATCGCCTCGAGTTCAGCCGTCCTGAGCGAGGAGGAAAAGGAAGCCGGAGTCGCATTGGTGGACATTGGAGGCGGCACCACGGACATCGCCATCTTCCAGGAAGGCATCATCCGCCATACCGCTGTCATCCACTTTGGTGGAAACGCCATGACGGACGACATCAAAGAGGGTTGCGGGGTACTCAAGAAGCACGCTGAGGCCCTGAAGAACAAGTTCGGATCCGCTTTGGAACAGATGATGCAGCAGGACGAGATCGTGGTGATTCCGGGGTTGCCCGGCAGGCCGCCCAAGGAGGTCTCCCGCCGAAACATCGCCGGCATCATCCAGGCGCGCATGGCCGAGATCATCGAGCACGTCCATTATGAGATCAAGAACAGCGGTCTCGAAAGGGAGCTGATCGGCGGCATCGTGGTGACCGGTGGCGGAAGCCAACTCCGACATGTCAGACAGCTCTTCGAATATGTCACGACGATGGACTGCCGCATCGGCTTCCCCAACACCCACTTGGCGCAGGCCCCGGACCGCAGCCTGACCTCCCCCACCTATGCGACGGGCATCGGCCTGGTCCTGCTCGGATTCGAGGAGGAAAACGACAACACCATCGACAAGACGAGGGAGAACGGGGACGATACACTGCGTGGCCCGAAGCGTTTCCTGCAGAAAATCAAGGACTTCTTTGAAGACGAAATCCCGGAATAGGTGATGGCGACTCGGAAAGCAAATCCCGTTTTCAACGGGCGGACCGTGGATGGAAACCTGCAACCAACCGCCGAAGATGCGCCTTCCACCCCTTTCTTGGCGCGCACCCGAGGACCGCTGAAAAACCTGATTTCACAGGACTGAAACCTTCCAACCGGAAACAAGAACATGGAATTCAACCTCCCCATCAATCCAGGATCGCCCATCAAGGTCATCGGTGTCGGCGGCGGCGGCTCAAACGCCGTCAACTACATGCACCAGCAGGGCATCAATGGAGTGGACTTCATCGTCTGCAATACGGACAACCAGGCACTGGAGGCCTCCAATGTCCCGGTGAAGATCCAATTGGGCACGACCCTCACAGCCGGACAGGGTGCCGGCAGCATTCCCGAGATTGGAAAGAACGCCGCCATCGAAAACCTCGATGACGTCCTGGCGCAATTGGGTGACAACACCACCATGGTCTTCGTAACGGCTGGCATGGGCGGCGGAACGGGAACGGGTGCTGCCCCGGTGATTGCACAGGCCTGCAAGGACCTCGACATCCTCACGGTCGGCATCATCACCGTGCCCTTCAACTTCGAAGGACGTCGCCGTGCCAATCAGGCTTGTGAAGGGCTGGATGCCATGCGTGCCGCTGTGGATACACTCCTCGTCATCCGAAACGACAAGCTCCGCGAACTCTTCGGCAACCTCACGCTCAAGCAGGCCTTCTCGAACGCCGACGAAGTGCTGTGTACCGCCGCCAAGGGCATTGCGGAAGTCATTACGCTGACCGGCGACATCAACGTCGACATGAACGATGTCAAGACGGTCATGCGCGATTCAGGCGCTGCCATCATGGGCGCCGGAAGTGCCAGCGGTGATGGCCGTGCCATGACGGCCGTTTCAGAAGCCCTGGAATCACCCCTGCTCAACGACAGCGACATCACGGGCGCCAACTTCGTCCTCCTCAACATCACCTACGGCACGCAGGAGATCCTCATGGACGAGATCTCCGAAATCACGGACTACATACAGGACCAGGCCGGAGCCACTGCGGAAGTCATCTGGGGCTACGGTCATGACGAACAACTCGGGGAAAAGATCTGTGTCACCGTGATCGCCACGGGTTTCGAAGCCACCGCCAAACTTCCCGAAGGCCCCACAGTCAAGAAACACACCCTGTCGACCGAAGCCAAGGAAATCACGTCACCGCTCGACAACCCCTTCGGCGCTGCCGTCGGGCACGAGGGAGACGCACCCGAGCCTACGGAACAGGAACCCCACCTCAAGCAGACGGACACGACATCCGATACCGCGATGACCGCGGAGACACCGGATCCCCGTGACCTGCCCCTGACCATGACCTTCGTGGCAGAGGACATCACCTCGGAAGCGCCGAGCGCAGCACCTGACCTGTTCGGCCCCATCAAACCAGAATCCGGCGAGGAGATCAAACTCATCCACCGGGAAGTCGAGGAGCCGGTGACACCAGTGGAGCCCACACCGATCGAATTCAAGGTGCCCGCAGCGGAAGAAGTTCCCGCGGTGGCAGAGGAGAGCGAAACGGTGGAACGCATCGGGGAATTCAACATCCTGAACCTCGATGACGACCAGGAGGACAACTTGATTCCCGAAAAGCTGACCGGCATCTCCTTCACCAATGAACAGGTGACCTCAGATCCGGAAATTCCGGAGCAAACTGCAGCTGAAGCCCCTTCGGAATTGCCACAGGAGTCTGAAACAGAAGCCACGGAATTCCAGGCCCAACCCATCCCGACTCCCCGGCCGGAGACCACCCGTACCGACACCGAACCGGCGCGATTGAGCCCATTGCCCGCTCCTGCTGAGTCTTCCGATCTGGCGCAACGCATGGCACAGCGCCAACAGAGCATACAGGAATACACCAAGCGACTGAGGACCCCGAGTGGCCTGACGGAATTGGAGAATGAACCCGCCTATAAGCGCCGCAACATCCAATTGACCCCGACCCCGGCGAGCAACGAATCGCAGGCCACCCGCCTCAGCATCGATGAGGAGACGGGAGGACTCAAGACCGACAACCCCTTCCTCCACGACAACGTGGACTGAATACCCGAGCCGTGACCCTGCAAGAGCGCATCAGTGCGGACATGAAAGAGGCCATGAAGGCCAAGGACAAGGTGAGACTCGCAGCATTGCGGGACATCAAGTCCAAAATCATGCTGGCCCTGACCGAATCGGGTGGATCGGATGCATTGGACGACACAGCGGTCACAAAAATCCTGTCCAAGCAACTCAAGCAACGCGAGGACACCCTGACCATATATCAGGAGCAGGGACGTAACGACCTCGCTGAGGAAGAGCAGGCCCAGGCCGAAGTCATCCGCCAGTATTTGCCACAGCCCATGAGCGCGGAAGAACTGGAGGCTGCCGTCTCGGCACTCGTCTCGGAAATGGGCGCCACGGGCATGGCCGACATGGGCCGGGTCATGGGTGCTGCTTCCGCCAAATTTGCCGGCCGCGCAGATGGCAAGGCCATCAGCGCCCTCGTCAGAGGACTGCTGTCCTGATTTCATACACCCCCTCTGAAATCGAAGTCCCAAAGGGATTTTGATTTGTTTGCACCTACATTTAATGTAGGTACATATATTTGTTCCGTGACATTGGAAGAGCACATCCACCAGCGTTCCTTTCCATCGGAACGGATCAAGCTGATGCTGCACGTACAGCTGGTCGCACGGCAAATCGTGGCCGTCACGCGCAAAGTCCTGACACCCTATGGGCTCACCCCCCAGCAGTACAACGTGTTGCGCATCCTGCGCGGTCAAAGAGGACAGGCCATGGCAGTCCAATCATTGGCCGAACGGATGGTGGACCCTTCATCCAACGCATCCCGACTGCTCGATAAACTCGAGGCGAAGGTCCTGGTCAAACGGACCGTTTGCCCTCAGGACCGCCGCAGGGCCGATGTGGTCATCACCAAAAAAGGCCATGCACTGCTGGACACCCTAGATGGCATCATTCCACCTTCGATGGAGTCCATCACATCGTCCATTACGGAAAACAAAGCCGAACAATTGAACGCGGATCTGGACATTTTGTTGAATGCCTGCGACGATATCATTGAAAAGAACACAACCCAAACCCAATCCAAATGAACACCCTCATTGTTTCAGCAGCCCTGCTGCTCGCCCCGTTCATGGGCAACCCCACCGGAGGAGATGCCCCCGCCCGCATGACCGTCAACACGGCCAAGAGCACCGTGACCTGGGAAGGCACAAAGGTGACCGGCTCCCACAGCGGTGACATCAAGATCAGCAATGGCTATCTCGACGTCGAGAACGGTCTCGTCTCGGGTGCTACCGTCATCATCGACATGAACACCATCAACACACTCGACCTCGACGGAGGAGCCAAAGAGAGCCTCGATGGCCACCTCAAGAGCGACGATTTCTTCGGTGTGGAGACCTTCCCCACCGCCCAATTCGAACTCACCAAGCTCAATCCATTGCGCGGGGGGGCCGGAGAAGCAAACTTCAGCGCCATGGGCAGCGTGACCATCAAGGGCAAGACTGAAAACGTCTCTTTCCCGGTCACCGTGACCATGATGCCCGATGGCGTATCCATTTCGGGTGACATGGTCCTTGACCGCTCCAAGTTCGACGTTCAATTCCGCAGCAAGTCCTTCTTTGATGCCGCCACCCTCGGCGACAAGCTCATCTACGACGAATTCACCATCGGATTCAACCTGACGGCTGGCAAATAAACCGCCGCCTCATGGGAAAGCCCTCCTGTGCCCTGCACAGGGGGGCTTTTCAATTCCCGCCGGGATCAATGCAGGATGAGCCTCACATCCAATCCCCACCACGAACCATCCAGGTTGCGCTGCACCTCCTTCACCGCCACATCGGGCTGACCGATGTTCCATTGGGCCGTCAGGGATCCTTGGGAATAGGGCTGAAGGAGTGGCCGCACCATGCCTCCGATATGGAGGTCGGCATCACTTCCTTCCTTCACGACACCCAACTCCAGCGCCATACCCCATCGGTTCCAACCATAGCGGAGCGTCTCATGCTCCACTGAGAGGTATTGGCCCAGCGCCCCTTCCTCCTGTCCGCTCTGGAAAGCATTGGTCGGGAGGATTTCCCATACCAATCCACCGCCTGCGCCCAATCGCCATCCGGGAACGAGCACCACTTCAGTCCGGGCGACGAGGGGAAACGAATAGGAAGCCTGTATCCACTCCATGGCCACCACCACGGGTTCAGTCACGCCTCCCACCGGATCCAGCCAGTCCACTTGCGCCGACCAGATCCTGCGCGTCTGTTCGAAGCCGAACGCCAGTTGCCAGGACTTGCCGATGGCCCGCCTCACCGATACGCCGAAACTCCGCGTACCGCGTTTCCCCCAGCCCGCCGTCAATGCGCCATCCTGAACAAGAAGGGACTGACCTCCCCAGCCGGAACCCTCTCCTACCGCAGGCCGCCCGAATGGAACGGAAGACTGCATGCGAACATCCAATGTCCAGTCCGTCTGACCGAAACCCGATGCACTGCAGACCAGGAACAGGACCAGCACCAAGGAATGCTGCACTTTCCCACTTGTGGATGCCCCCCCTGCGTTGATCATGATTTCATCCAACCCAACAATGCCAAGGCCACCGCAGCCGCGGTAACCACCAGCATCGCCCAGCGCAGCCCGGCATGCGGAATGAACGGCGCACGGTGCTGGCCGTGCAACAGGTGGTTCACCTTCAACGCCTCCTTGAAATACTGGCGATGCACCCCGAATCGATGCGCCTGGGGATCAGGAGCACCATCGTGGTCCGACCCGGTATCGGACGCCTCGCGTTCGAATTCAATGGCCGCATCCTTCAAGCCGGACTCATAGGCATCCGCGAGTTCCGCATCCCTGAATTCGAACACGTAGTAGCGGTTGTCCGCAGGATGGAGATACCAATTCGTCCAACGCATGATTCAATCGGTGGTCCAGCGCGTGACATACTCGAGGGGTTTCCGGTGCCCCTTGCCTGGCCACTCGCCTTCCGGATAACCCATATAGAACAGTCCCATCCCCTGCACTCCTTCATCATGCGCCAACGCCGCCACGGCCTTCGGATGGCTGAGGAAAGTCGGGGTCGACCAATACCCCCCGATGCCGTGGGCCGTGCACATCAGAAACATGTTCTGGACGCAGGCGGCCAATGCGGCCTGGTCTTCCCACAATGGGAAACGACCTTCAGGGTCGTGGGCCAGCCCCAGCGCCACGATGGCATTGCACCGCACTCCGCGGTCGCGGATCTTGTCATATTTCGATTCGAGCGCCCCATCACCCGCGTGCGCCTTGTAGGCTTCGGCAAGTGCCGCCATCAACAGCTCTGCGCCGCCGTCCATGAAGACATGGAAACGCCAAGGCTGGGTCAACCCATGGTTGGGCGCCCATGTGCCATGCTGCAAGACCTCCTCCACGATCTCCCTGTGCACGGACCGTGCGGAATAGCGCTCCGGTGGAATGCTCCTCCGGTCCTTGATCAAGGTACTGGTATCACTGATGCTGTAGCGCATGGCTTCAATCGAGGGAACCGTAATCCAGCCGATCCAACAGGTAAACCATGGAGGTCAATGCGGCCGCACCGAGCTTGAGTTCTCGCTCATGGACATTTTCGAAGACGTCGCGGTTGCTGTGATGGTAGTCGAAATACCGTTGGGAATTGGGACGCAGACCGACCATCAAGGGTCGTTTCCCTGCGGGCTCCTCCTTCTTCAGCGGGCCGATGTCCACGCCGGCTCCTCCCCTTCTCATGTCGCCCACACCGTATTCCGCAAACGCCGCGCTCCATGCCCTCACAGCAGCGGTACCGGCATCCGAAGCGTCGATGGAATAGCCCCTCGGAGCGTCCCCTCCTGCGTCACTCTCCACGGCAGCCACATGCCATTCTCCCTTCTCCTTGGCCCGTCTGGCATAGGTCTTGCCTCCATTGTTGCCGTTCTCCTCGTTGATGAAAAGGACAACACGCAACGTGTGCCGGGGCGCATATCCCATGGCATGCAACGTGCGCAGGACCTCGATGCTCTGCACGATGCCCGCACCATCATCATGGGCGCCCTCACCGATGTCCCAACTGTCGAGGTGTCCACCCACCACGATGAACCGGTCAGGATGCTCGGTGCCGGTCCATTCGGCAATCACATTGGCCTGCGTCTTGTCATCGTGCAATACGCACCCCAACTCCATACCCACGCGCACATCGCGGCCAGCAGCCACCAGGCGCGCAATGTGCCGGGCATCCACGGTGCTCAAAGCGGCAGCAGGCACCTGACGCACCCCTTCCTCGTACCGCATGCCGCCGGTGTGGGGGAAAGTGTCCAGCGCATGCGTGAGCGATCGGACCAATGCCGCCGAACCACCATGCTGCGCCGATTCCACTGCACCCCTTGAGCGTTGCTCATGTGCCCCTCCGTAGGCACTCCCCGCATTGATCATCAATGGGTCCATCGGCCGATTGAAAAAGGCGATCCTGCCATCCAGACCATCCTCGCCCAAGCTGTCGAGCTCATCAAAATCCCGAAACACCATCACCTCCGCTTCCAATGTGCCTTCCGTACCCACGCTGCCCCCGAGGGCACTGATGCGCAGCGGCTCCGGCACACCACCGTCCACCCTCAACCACGCCCGTTCGGAAGCGCCCCGTTCCCAATGCGGCACAACGACAGGCTGCATCCTCACAGTGCCAGCTCCGATGTCCTCCAACGTCCTCGCACCCCACAGGATGGCAGCGTCCGCTTCCTCGGATCCGCTCAATCGCGCACCCACATCCTTGCACAACACCCTCAAATCCTCATAGCACCCCCCATGACCAAGGATCTGGGCATGAATTCCAGCCACCATGGCCGAGTCCTCATCCGACCAGCCGGATTGCTCCTGGGCCACCACAACACCACTGCAGCCCAGCAGCAGCGCGATCCAACCCATGCGTTTCATTTCCATCATGACATCCAACTTCCATTGTTCAAATCGAGGCCCTGCCCGGTGATGCCGCGCTGCTCCGAAGACATCAACCATGCCACGAAATCCGCCACCTCGTCGGGCTCACTCATCCTACCCGTAGGCAACAACGCACACTGCTGGGCGTGACACGCCTCGTACGTCATGCCTTGGGCCTCGGCCATACGCTGAATGGAGGCCCTAGCCATGTCCGTTTCAACCCATCCCGGACACACCGCGTTGACCAGGATTCCGTCCGTGCCCCACGCCACCGCCAGACTCCGCACCAGTCCCAACACTGCCGTCTTGGACGTGACATAAGCCGCCTGGCCCGGCACACCGAATCTCGCCAATACACTGGACGTCACCACGGCATGGGTCACTTCCTGAGGTGCGGCCTTCAAATACGGATATGCCGTGTTCAAGGTCACATACACTCCCGTGACATTGGCCCTCATGATCTCATCCCATCGATCCTCCGAAGAATCCAAGTCAAATTCGTTTGCCCCTCCAATGCCTGCATTGGCAAACACCCCGATCAAAGCCCTTCCGGCCACGGCATCCATTTCAGCTGACAACGCATCACTGAAAGCACGCCTGTCCGCAACATCCAACGGCAAGATGCCATGAGTTCCGGAGCCCTTGAGCCCTCCCAGTGTCAACTCCAATGCCTCACGGCGGCGCCCGACCATCAGTACGTCAAAACCATCTCTGGCCATCCGAATTGCTGAAGCCCGGCCAATGCCGGAACCCGCTCCTGTGATCAACACCGTCTTCCTCATGTTGCGAAGATGGGGATTCCTTGAAAGAGAAAGGCCCGACTTGCGTCGGGCCTTTCCAAGGTTTTCAGAGTGGGACCGAAGTCCTCACTTCCTGCTTGTCGATCAGCAGTCGGTACCGAAGGCACCGAGGAAGATCAACAGGTCGGACGTCGTCGTCTGACCGTCGCCGTTGAGGTCGGTCGGGCAGGGGTTCGCGATGTCGAACGTACAGGAACCGTCATCATTCGTGGCGGTCTCATCATAGTTGGCGGCATCCGGGTAGGTACAACCCATCACCACGGCACTGAAGTCGCAGAGCTCGTCGTTGGAGATGTCCACGCTGTCCGGGCTCACGTAGTTCGGAGCAATCGGCAGGGTACATCCCTCAGTACAGGCGGCACCCAATCCAACACTGTACGTACCGGGACCACCGCTCGTGTTGTTGAAGGCGGAACCGGAAATGGTCCAGCTCACCTCACTCGGGTAGGAACCGTCCGTCACAATGAGGGTGTAGCAGCCGGCAGCATCCACACAGACATCATCGGTATCGAACTCGCCATCGTTCTCGTTGGAGAGCAGACCACCTTCAGCAACCAGGTTGCCATCAGCATCATAGAAGCTGTAGGTAGCGCCGTTCCCTCCGTCGCCGAAGCTGTCGAACATATTGAACTGGATGTAGGCTCCGAAGCAGCATGAACCATCGTCCACGGAAGCGAACGGATTGTAGTTCACGGCGTCAGGGTTCGTACAACCGAGGCAGCTGTAGTCGCAGAGCGTGTTGTCACCAAAGTCAACCGGTCCGTTGTAGTTGCAAGCGGTCTCATCAGCACAACCGGTCGTCGGTGCCGGGGCACAGGTGATGGCCAGACTAATGAAGTAGTCACCCGACGAGACACAGCTGACGGAACCGTCAGAGGTAAAGCTCACGGTCAAGGAGTCAGAACCAATCACGAGGCTCTCATCAGGATCAACATCACTGTTGTACAGGTTGGCACCCGTAGCTGCATCGTCGATGGTCAATTCATCCCAGCCCTGCTCGATGAGCGTTCCAGCGAGATCAACCACGATGGTACCGCCGTTGGGGTTCACCAAGGTGAAGCTCCAGGACTCACTGTTATCGTAGCAGTAGGTCCACGTCTCCGTATCACAACCGAGACAGCTCGTGTAGTCACAGGGGTTGTCTGCATCGTCAACGTTGGCATCTGCATTGTAGTTGCAGGCCATGTCATCCATACAACCGTAAACCACAGGCTCACAGGTCACACTCAGATCGAACGGACCACCAAGTGAACCTGAACCGGCTGCCACCAGGATGGCGTAGTTGTTCGCCATGTCATCGGAGATGAACTGGAAGGTCTCGCCGTTCTCACAGGACTCGGACATGGTCTCCGTGTTGTCACCTTCGGTCCAGCAAATCAAGCTGGAACAAGTACCCGTACCTCCGAAGATGCTGAAGGTCTGGCTGATGGTCGCACCGGCAGGCAAGTTGTAGGGACTTGCATCCAAGGAGAAGCTGGTGCTTTCGGAATCACCGTATTCACCACCGCTCGCAAGCGTACCGTCAGGACCGGAGAGCGTGTAGGAACCAGTTCCATAGCTGCAGCAGATACCATCGCCGAAGGAGTCATACATCGTGAAGGTGTATGATCCGGGAGCGACACAGGTGCTCAAGAGGTTCAAACCGCTCGCGATTCCACCACTCCAAACCACGTTTCCAGCTGCATCAGCGAGCTCGTAGGTGGTCTCACCGGGGTAGTTGTCGGAAACAATCTGGAGATCGAGGCAGACCGTCGGGTCTGTCGAGCACTCACCGGAACAAAGGCCTGAAGGCTCACCCATGGTGTTGATCACGTTCGCAGTGATACCATCCAGCTCAGTGCCCTCATTCGTAAAGTACACGGTGTAATCACCGCCATCCAGAATCTGGTAGTAATCGTTGAACACCGTCGGGAAGAACTCCCCTGCAGGAATGTCGGCGATGGTGTCACCATTGTAGACAATGACCGCACTGATGTTGGCATAGTTGTCTACGTTCAGGCTGTTCACCTCGAGCACCGCATCCGGAGCATCCACTTCCTGGAAGACCTCGAAGATCGTGTTCACAGTCGAACCACAAGTGCTGATCGTGATCAGCTGCTCCTGTCCACCATTGTCCAAGGTGTACCAAACACCGCTGCCACTTCCGCCACAGGCATTGTTGCCACCAGCGGCGGTAGCACCACCGGTATTGCCACTGACCGTAGCACCACACGTCGTGGCGATGGCATTTTCACAGCTGTCGTTCGGCTGCGTCACACCCACGTAAAGACAACCACTGTTCACCGTAGCGGAGGGGTTGTAGTTGGAAGCCGTCGGGTCGGTACAACCGGAAATCTCGGCAGACATCGTGATGTTGTAGGAACCGCAATCGTCCGGCTGGGTGGTCCACAGGAACAAGTAGTACGTGTTCGACACGTTCGGCTGGTTGATGGACACCGTCACGGGTCCAGCAGCCTCAGCAGCGAAGTACTGGTTCATCTCCTCCTGCACGGATCCCTGAACCACGCCTGAAGACATGTCGGCCAAGTCGGTGCAGTCATTACCGTTGTAGGTAGCCCATCCGATGGCCCCCGTTCCGGTGGCGTCCACAGTGATGTTGTACAGGTTGTAGGTGGAATCCACATCAACTTCGTACCAAACACCGTAGGCGGTGGCGAAGATGCTCAGACTCGGCATGCCGAAGTCCTCGTCCGCAGCAGCACAACAGAGGCTGCCATCGTATGAACCACCGTTGACGAGCGGAAGCGCCACATCATTGCAGAGGTTGTCGTTCACTGGGAAACCATCAGGACAGAGGGCACAGTTGGCCTCGATGACGATTCCCGTCTGGGTCGAAGTGCTGCTGTAGTGGCCCACACGCACCAGGTAGTTGTTACCCTGGAATGCGTTGATGCTCACAATCGAGTTGAACGTTCCCGTCGTTCCCGCACCACAGCCTGCGATACCGGAGTCATCGTTGGTGGCGATGGGGGTGAGGGTTCCGTCAGTATTCAGTTCGAACACGATCACATCGGTGTCCGTCACGCCGTTGTCAGCGTCAGCCGAGGCACACAGGTTGAAGGTCACCTGATAATCGTTGTCGGCATTGAACTCGTACCAGATGGCACCACTATTGGAAATGGAGTTGCCGAGTACGGTAGTACCACTGTACTCATCTCCGTTAGCGTTCTCCAGGGTTCCGGTCAGAATCAATTCACAAGCAATGGCTTGGGCATCTTCCGGGTTGTCGTTCGCCGGCGGGAACTCACAAGTTCCATCATCCACGGAAGCGGAGATGTTGTAGTTGTTTCCAAGGGGATCCGTACAACCTGCGAAGGCACAATCCGTCACATCCAAACCACCAAGGGCCACAGGATAGCCGTCCGTGGGTCCGTATGTGAGGGAAGCGTACTCGTTGCCGAGGTTGTCGGACAAGCCCCAACCTTCCGTACTGAAAATCGAGCCGGTGCTGAAGGTGTAGCAACCGATATCCAGACAGTAGATGTCTTGCGCGGTCGTAGTTCCAGCAGCCATCGTTCCCGTCAACACGGTATCGCCCGTGGACTCATCCACAACGTAGTAATCGTTGCCTGCGCTCCAGCCGGTGCCGAAGTCATCCTGCATGGTGATGTAGAAGCCGAGCTGTCCGTTGTCGCAGACCACACAGGATCCATCGTCAATCGTAGCGTCGGGATTGAAGTTGATGGCCGCGGGCAGCGTGCAACCACTCAAACAAGTCTCGGCATCAGCTCCGAAACCAATGTCGTATACACCGAGACCACCCTCGTGGAGCACGTTTCCTGAGAAATCCAGGATGTACCAAAGCGGCGTACCTACAGGAGATCCACCTCCACCGGAGAACTGGAGACAAGCATCATTCGGAATGCAGAACTGCCAGTAGGCGTCAACCACGGTCTCCTCATAATCCGGGGTGTAGAGGTAATCCGGGAATCCGGAGTTACCACCGGCGAGAATGGTGTCACCCGTTGCGGGATCATAGATGGTGGCAGAGTTGTTACCCCAGTAGAGGTAAAGGTCGTGGTTGAGGTAGAGCAGGTAACTCGTGCTGTCCGCACTGTCGATGCAATCAGGAGAGAAGCAGGATCCGTCATCATCCGTGGCGTTGGCATCGTAGTTGAACGCATTCGCATCCGTACAGCCACAGGTAAGGCCGGGGCCGGCCACACCGAACACACCAAATCCATCATTGGCGGTGAAGTCATACAGGATGGCACCCGTATTGTAATCGATGATTTGCCACTCCTTTTCTCCGGGATACACACCGCCGGAAATCTCGAGCACGTAGCACTCCGTCGTGGACAGACAGAAGAAATCATAGCCCTGAGTACCTGTCGTGATCGTAAAGGTCGCATCATCCAGCGAACCGGCATTCAGGATTTCACCCGCTTGGTTCGTCAAGGTATAGGTCGCACCGTCCCAGCCGTCACCAAAGGTGTCGAACATCATGAATTGGACGAGAACATCTTCAGGGTTGTCGCAGCTCGGGAAGACACAGCTTCCATCATCCACAGTGGCGTTTCCGTCAAAGTTGAGGGCCTCCACATCCGTACAGCCACAGACTTCTGCGGTCGTTCCGTAATAGAAGGCTTCCGTTCCTCCACCATTGTCTCCAGCGATGATGCTGCCGGTGTAGACATTGACCAATGTCCACCCGATCTCGGAGAGGTAGCTTCCACCTCCATTGACCACTTCGAAACAGGCGCCCACCGGAATGCACAGGGTATCCTGACCCTCATTTGCTCCGCCGCCTGTTCCACCGGTTCCAGTCACCGATGCGTCCAGCGATCCGGAAGCGATCAAAGTGCCGTCCGCATAGATTTCGTAGGTGTTGCCGTTCCAACCGTCTCCCCAGGAGTCGGTCATGTTCATGAAGACCATGGTTTGGGATGAGTCCGGGCAGATGTCGAACAAACATGTGCCGTCATCCAGTGTGGCGGTCTCATCGTAGTTCAGCGCCGCTGTGTCGGTACAACCCGGGAAGTCAGGAGTCAGCGTGAACACGAACGTGGTTCCGCTGCCCGAAACCGAGCCTGAACAGGTGCCCAAGCAGTTGAGTGAGCCACCATCCACTGAAACCCCTGTTCCTCCATCACCAAAGGTGTCGTTTACGTAGACGGTGTAATCACCGGCGCCATACGTAGCGATGGAGTACGAGAAGTCCGTGTTGGTAGCACCTGCCCAAAGGTCGAAGCCAGTAACGTCAAGAATCGTATCACCGTTGAAGGTGACGATGACGGTTGTGACTTCTTCCGGCCAGCTGTCGGACGTGAATGTAATGGACTGCGCCTGTACGGACGCAAAAAGGGCGATGGCGAATGCGCCAAGTGTCCCTCGGAGAATGGAAGTTCTCAGGTTCATGATTAAGGTTTTTTCCAATTGCCGGAGCAATATAGCGGAAACGATACCGAATCAAGAAGAGAATGGGATGAGAATTCCTTGAACTCCCGTGCGAGGTGCTTATATGATGGAGGTCAGGTCGCTGATTATCAAACATTCGATTATGAATAACCCCGGATTCTACAGTCCGGGGTTATATCACGGCCAATCGAGAACCGCAAGAGAAATTTGTAGTCGTTGAAGACCTGAGCGAATGATTACTCCAAACAGGGGTCTCCGAAGCTGATCAGGAATTCAAGCAGGTCTGCTGTAGTCGTGGCGCCATCCTGATTCAGGTCTGTGGGACATGGACTCTGCAGGATGAATTCACAGGAGCCGTCATCCTGAATGGCGTTGGGGTTGTAGTTCTCGGCGATGTCATACTTGCAGCCGCCACAGCCAGCGAAAACGCAGTCTTCCAGAACGGTGATGTTGGCATTGGGATCATAATTGCACGCCACGGGAACTGTGCAGCCCGAAATGCAGTCCGACTCGCCCACTTCGAAGTAGACAGGTCCTGCAGGTGCGCCACCGGAGGTGATGCCGCTTGAAGCACCCAGGAGCGTCCATCCCACCTCGACTGGAATGACCCCGGACGAGACTTCGAGATAGTAACAGCCATCAGCGAGACAGAAGTTGTCTGTTCCACTGGTGCCTTCGGGCGTCACGGTGAAACCGACACTCGGAAGGCCACCTTGTGCGAGCAACAGGCCATCCACACTGTAAAGGCTGTATTGGGCTCCGTTCCACCCATCACCGAAATCATCCGTCATCTGCAGACGGATGCAGCTGTCATAGCAGCAGTCGTCCGTGGAGATCGTTGCAGTCTCATCGTAATTGCAGGCCGCAGCGTCAGTGCAACCGGCGCAGCTCTCATAATCACAAGAGCCATTGTCCGCCGTGGCCTCGGGCTCGTAGTTGCAGGCTCCCGAATCGATGCACCCGCAAAGCACCCCGCCAAGCGAGAAGTTCACGGACCCGATGGTACCCGACACGATTTCACCGTCGAGACCGGACAGCGTCCAGCTGATCTCCTCATCGAAATCACCGCCTCCGACAATCATGGTGTAACAACCCTCCACGAGGCAGAAGGTGTCAAATCCTTCATCCCCACCGAGGAAGTTGTCGACGTCGAGGATGTAATCCGCACTGTCGAGGTTGCCGATGATCAGGGTGTCTCCGGCAGCGTCCGTCAAATAGTAATCCGCTCCGTTCCATCCATCACCGAAGCTGTCGAACATGTCCAGCTTGAGTGCGATGCCATCGGTGGCATCCACGGGACAGGCACAACTGAGGAAGTCACATGAGCCATCCTCGATGTTGGCATCCGGGTTGAAGTTGCACGCCACATCATTCGTGCACCCTTCCACTGCAGGGGCACAGCTGAAGCCGACCTCCACTGTTCCATTGTCGTCGGTCACGGGGTCACCATCGGCATCCTCCGCACTGACGTAGGCGTAGTAGAACCGTCCGGGTTCCGAGATGAACTGCACCCAGGCGTCATCCTGATCGAAGAATCCACAGTTGATGAAGTCGGACTCCTCGGAGGCGTAGATGCCATCCTCCACGGTAAGGACACATTCGAAGAGCGCAGGAATGCCTCCGGCACATACCTGGTCGCTCACGTAGAGGTTGAGCTTTGAGTCGATGTTGGATCCACACAGGCTCAGCGTGTGCAGGTCACCGGTCCCTTCGAACGTGTACCAGATTCCCGGACCCGGAACCGGATCACAACCGTTGATCAGGTTGGGCGCGCCCAGGTTGGTTGCACCACCGGTGGAGCCGGTCGCGGTCGAGTTGCAATCGATGGTGATTGCCGTACCGCACGTGTTGTTCGCAGGCACCACACCGGCGTAGTCACAACCGCCATCGTCCATGGTGGCCGTCGCGTCGTAATTCGGCGCCACGGGGTCCATGCAACCCAGGTACACCCCGGTGGTGAGGAACTGGTACTGACCACAATCCTCGGGATCCGTGGTGAACACGTAGAAGAGGTAATCCGTGTTGGGCTGCAATACCGTGAACTGGCTGATCTCACCCGCACATTGCTCGGAGACCAGACATCCAACCTGGGCCTCGAGATCACCACAAGTGCCCACATCGAAAATGGCAAGGCCGATGTTCGCCGCACTCAGGTTGAGCAGATCAAAGAAGAACGTCTCGTAGTCCAGGCTGTTGAACTGGTACCAGACACCATAGCTCGTCTGGAATCCTGCGAGGAAGCTGACGTCGACATTGTCCGGGCTGGAGCAGCAGACGGATCCCACATGGGGCACCCCGTTCTCGAGCTCCAGGGCGTTGGCACAGTCGTCGTTGATGGGCGCGCCGCTGGAGCAATCCACACATTCAACGGACAGGAGGAACTCATCGCCACTGGTGTACTCGCTGAAACGGGTCACATGGATGTAGTAATCCTCACCCTGCTCGACGTTGAACGCCACTTCACTCATGAAGCCTTCTGAACAGCCGTCATCGTTTCCACCCAGACACTCGAGGTTGTCGAGGTCACCGTCCACGGCCTTGAAGACGAACACCTGTGAATCGAACAAGGGGTTGCCCGCGGGGTTGAACGCGTCAGTACCGCAAGTGGACAATACCATCTGTTGGTCGGCCTGCGCATTGAATACGTACCACACTCCTGCGGCATTGATCTCCTGTCCTGAACAGGTCGTACCGACAATGCCCTCGCCATCGATGGCGTAGGTCAACGTGCCCGCGATCTGCGCACCGCACTGGACGGCCTGGGCACTGTAGGCATAGTTGTTGGTCGGCGGACACTCACAGGTACCATCGTCCTCGGTGGCACTGGGATTGTAGTTCAGGCAGAACGGATCGGTGCAGCCCAGGAAGGTGCAGGATCCCGTCTCACCGAAATCGATGCCGAAACTGGACACCTCGTCCACTCCGGTGCCGTAGAAATTGCCCACCACATCCTCGAGGTACCAACCGATGTCGTCGGAATCGTCACCCGGGGTGATGTCGAACAGGTAACAACCGGGCTGGAGACAGACGAGGTCGACACCACTGGTCAGGCCGTCACCATCGTCGGCATTGTCGAGGTCACCAGTGGCCTCGATGTTGCCGTTGAGGTCCGAGATGTAGTACACCCCTCCATTCCATCCGTCGCCGAATGCGTCGGTCATGGTCACCTCCAGGATCAACTCGCCTGCACCGCAGTAGACACAGCTTCCATCATCAATGGAGGCCGTCGGCGTGAAGTTCGTCGCATTGAAGTCGGTACAACCGTAGCACGTAAAAGAGCAGAAACCACTGTCGAACACGGCATTCGAGCTGAAGTTGCAGGCCGTCGGGTCCGTGCAGCCGATGGGACAGTTCACGTCACCCAGTGTAATGCGGTCGGCACCACTGATTGCCTGGTCGCCGAATTCGGCGTCGTCGAGGGAACCCGTGTACACGGCCTGGCCATCGAACGTACTGAACGTGTAGGTCGCATTGTTCCAACCGTCCTGGAAGCTGTCGAACATCTCGAAGTTGTAGCAACCCTGCGGCAGGCAGACGGCGTGCAAACCGGCACCACCGAAGTCCACCACCGTATTCGTCTCCATGTTGCGGATGTTCCAGCTGATCTCTCCATCCCAGCTGCCTCCCCCCACTTCCAGGAAGAAGAAGTACTCCTCGTAGCAACAGGTGCCATCATCGTAGATCGCACCCTCGTCGTAGTTGACCGCCCCCGACTCCGTGCAGCCATAGCAGCTGTAGTCACAATCATCGTTGGGAATCGTCGCCGACTGGTCATAGTTGCATGCCGTCGGATCCGTGCATCCCTGACAGGTCAGGTATTCACAGCTTCCATCGTTGAAGTTGGCGGAAGGGTCATAATTGCATGCCCCCTCGGTCGTGCAGCCGACAATGAGGCATCCCGGGTCTCCTACATAGAAGAATTCCTGCAAGGTGCCTCCAGCCACACCGGGCCCACCCTCAAGGATGAGCTGACTGCCGAGGTAGACCTCCCAGGAGGCCTCGACGGCGAGGTTGTCGAATGACAACTCAAGCACATAGCAATCGTCGGTCAGACAGAGATCGAGGTCCGCAGATGCGCCATCGGAGAATTCAATGCTGCCGAGCTCCTGGCCTGCAAGATTGCCTACCGAAGCACCGCCGACATTGCCCTGAGCATCCACCCATCCATTGGAGAAGGCATCGTACAGGCGCACCGTGACACAGGCGTCATAACAGCAGGAACCATCGTTGAACCCCGCTTCGGGATCATAGTTGCAGGCCGCATCGTCCATGCAGCCGGGAATGCCGTCCAATTGGGTCAGTGAGAAGTTGAAAGCCGCAGCAGGCCCAACCGTCAATTCACCTGCACAAGTGCCTCCGCAGGCAAACGGCAGGTTCTCCACATTGACCTCGAAACTCAAGCCGCCATCCGCTCCATCATCGAGCAGAATGATGGTGTAGGTGTCCTCACCGTAGTCGGACAGGTCGATGGTGTACGTCTGGTTGAAACCATTGGTACTCCAGATCCCGCCTTCGCTGATGTTCACGATCTGGCCTTGCGTCAGGCTCGTCACGGCCACACCGTACTGGGTGGCGTAGAAATCGGAATAGAGGGTGATGGATTGGGCACGCACTCCCAAGGCAATGGTGATGGAGGCGAAAAGAAGACCGACCTGAAAAAAGGCGGTGCGAAGGTTGCGGAGCTTCATGGTTCCAGCGGGGTTGCTAATTCGGTTGGGTCCGAGGCAAGATAGTTTGGTCGCTACTTTACATCGAGACTTGAAGGGAAAGATACGGCGGAAAATCGCCTCAAACCAAATTTCTCCTTAAATCTAATCGACCACCAAATTGACTTGATAATCGACGAGAGTGTTTTTAAAACCGCTCAATTTGTATTCGTGCCAACCCTCAACCCACTCAGGACCACATCTCTGCGTGCCAGCTTTCGTCGAAGGTCTTGACCAAAAAACCGCGGGCACCACGCGCCTCCTCCACGGACCCCGACAAGGGATCCAGCACCTCGGTAACGCCGGTCACGACCCCCGCCTTCCGCAAGGCCCAGAACTCCGAAGTGCGCGTGGCGCGCCATGCCTGCTCTCCAGGCTTCCTCCACATCACCTGGTGCCGATCAAACCAGTCTATCCCATGCTGCGCCCCATGCGCCCGCACGAACCCGACCAACTTGTCGATGCTGCACCCCGTCGCCCCGGCCTGCGCCTCATCCAGGCCCACCACCAGCACACGGTCATACTCCAGAGACGCAGCCGCTGCCAACGATGCCCCATGGGCCGACCACTGCTCCAGAAAGCCCCGAAGTTCAGAGGCCAACGCGGACTGCTCAGCCTCGGTCAGCGACCGATCCGCCACATGAACCCAAAGCCGGGCCCGACCCGGCAATTCATCAAAAGTCATGCTCCGAAAATAGCGGGCTTCTTCGGCTCAAACAGGCTTCCCCCCTTCCAATGCGCGCTCCCGAAGCCAAGGCAACAACACCAGCATCAATGATGGCAATGGCGACTGCAGGAACCCAAGGACTTCCCGGGCCACATTGTAGCCGTGCTCCTCCGGCCCTCCCCGGCCATCCAGGAGATAGAATGTCAGGACCACCAATCCCGAAGCGGCATAGATGACGAAGAGCAATTTCCAACGCTCCCCCACACCAGCTGTCCTCAGGAACAAAGCGTCAAACAGGAAGAACCCCCCCACGATCAGGACCATCAATACCCACTTGGCGCGCACCATCTGCTCCCGATCCCATCTGTGGAAGACGTCGAACGTGTCCCGGCTGACATAGAAGTTGTTCCTGCTTTTGGGTGCGGCCCGGTTCCACCAATCCCGTCTCGCCTCATAGATGCACTCAGGGTCCCACTCGCACTCCTCGTACTTGTAGGTGTAGAAGTCCGAATAGAAGTCGCCCACGGCCATGTAGTGGTTGAGTTTGATCTTGACGTCTTCCTGCACATAGCCAAAAACCACCATGCCG
>CAXQGL010000042.1:0-57624 GCA_964223495.1 Candidatus Nitrosopumilus sp.
AGCGGGGCCGCACACGTGAGGGCCCTCTCCAACCAGGGCAACCGCGCCCCGACCAATGATGTCTCCGACCGATGAGAATGCTGCCGACAGCTCGATGCGCGCGCCTGCAGGAAGTTCGACCGTGCCGCCTTCGGAGATGGCCAGGCTCTCGGCCCGGGCCGTGTCTCCTTCCAGGAGAATGATGGAATGCCCGGATTGGATGGCCACGTCATTGGAATTGGATGGCACGCATTCGCAATCCCATGTGGATGCTTCCGTCCAGGCTCCGGATTGCACGGATGCCACCGGGTCTCCGGCAGCCCAGGCACCATCCGCCGGTTGGGCGTACAGCGTGAACACGGAGAACATCATCAGAGAGAGTACGAGGGACTTCATGCGGCCCCTTACGCTCCTTGAGCGGAAATGGTTACAGCAGGGACCAGCCCTTCAACATCAGCAAGGCCAACGATGACACCAGAAAAACGAATGGCGCCACTTTGGTCCATTTGAATCCCGGGGGCATGAGCCACGGCCAGGACCATGCCGCCATGAATGCGAGTGACATCGGAGCAGCTGTCATTGCGGAGGACCATCCATCATGCCCCGCAACCCAATGCACGGCCTGTGCTGCGAAGACCAGTGCGATTCCAAGGATGCCCGCCCATTGGGTCCACTGCCTTGCATACCGCTGTTGTGCGGTCGCCGTGATCAGCGATTGCTGGCGCACGAACCATCCGAATCCGGTAGGGACCAGGAGCCAGGCTGCTCCACTCGGCATCCCCGTGAAGCTTTGCTCCGTCCAAGTCCAGGTACTCGGCCAGGTCCCGTGCCACAGCCAATACAATGCCACCAGCACCATGATCGGCGCAACAAATCCAATGGAAGCTGAGGCCCACTCCTCGCTCGTCGGTCGACGCACCAGCACGGCAGCACACGACATCGCGACGACGAAACACCACATGTCCGGACAGACAATGAGTCCCGAGCTCCACCATGCGCCTGTCGAGAGCATGGTCCCGGGAGCCTGTTCCACGTCCCGCAATCCGAGCAGGGACTTCATCCCCATCAAGAAGAAGGGAAAGGACAACCAGCCTTCGTCCGGTGCCATCCCGAGCAATGGGGCTGCCATGAGTACCCATATCCATGACGGGATGCTGCCCGGTCGGGTGCGCATTCCAGAATCGGCGTGCATGCGGTGCATCAACCATGCGGAAAAGAGCAAGGCAAGGAATGCCGGCCACGAATCCCGGTCCACCGTACCCTGAATGACCGAAATGAGGAACAGGCCGCATCCCGTGAACGGAACGAACGCCCAAGCCACGGGTTGATTCGAATTCAGAATGCGTTCCATGCCGAAAGGTGCCTATTTTCGCGGCAGCAAACCGACCCCATGAACCTCCAGGACCTCATCACCCCCGTTGGCAAGTTCGTCGAATGGACCTTCGAGACCGTTTTGGTGCCGTTGAGTGACCCCTTCAACCTCGGTGTCATCGTGCTCGGTTTCGTCGGCATTGGCCTTTGGTTGCGCAAGCAGCGCAAATTCTCAGAGGAAGCCCGCCAGAACGGCGGCATCATCTGAACCGCCCCCGGCAGTTCCTTCATTCCACCGATCCAATGTCCGACCGGTGGGACTTTCCTTCGAATTGGACCGCATCCGCCAGGGCGTAGGCCTTTTCCGCCGCCTTGTTGACATCGGGGCCCATCCCAACACACGCCAACACCCTTCCTCCAGCCGTGACCACCTGGTCACCCTCCACGGTGGTCCCGGCGTGAACGAGGTGCTGGCCTTCCTCGTTGGTTCCCGGCAGGTCTATGGGCCTTCCCTTCTCATAGCTGCCGGGATAACCATCGCTCGCGAGAATGACGGCAGCAGCAGCCTTTGGGGAAAGGGCCACGTCGATTTCTGACAGCAATCCATTTGCCAAACCGTCCATGACATGGAGCAGGTCGGTATCCAACAAGGGCAGCACAATTTGCGTTTCAGGGTCTCCCAGACGACAGTTGTATTCGATGACGTAGGGGTCGCCCTGAACCTTCATCAGTCCGAAGAACAGGAATCCACAGTAGGGAATGCCATCCCGCTGCAATCCACGTATGGTCGGAATCACCACCTGATTCTTGACCTTCTCCATGAACTCCGGAGTCACATGCGGCACCGGACTGATGGCCCCCATGCCACCCGTATTGGGCCCGGTATTGCCATCCCCTATCCGCTTGTAATCCATCGCAGGAGAGAGCAACCGCCAAGCATGCCCGTCGGTGACCGCGAACATGGACACCTCCACACCCTTCAGGAATTCCTCGATGACCACCTCCTTTCCTGCCCCACCGAAAGCCTTGCCCTTGATCATGTCACGCACCGCGGACTCCGCCTCGGCCAGGTTTTCGGTCACGATGACGCCCTTGCCCGCTGCAAGGCCACTGGCCTTGACCACATAAGGTGGCTTCATTTTCTTGAGGAACGCCAGCGCGTCCCGCACTTCACCTTTGCCGAAGCATCCGTATTTGGCCGAGGGGATGCGGTGCCGGTGCATGAATTCCTTGGCGAACTTCTTGCTTCCCTCCAATGCCGCGCCCGCCTTCTTGGGACCGATCACGGCCACATGTCCGAGCCTGTCATCTGCAGCGAAGTGGTCCGCGATCCCTGCGACGAGCGGTGCCTCCGGTCCAACCACCACCATGTCGATGCGTTCGGCCAGAACGAATTCCGCGACGGCAGCGAAATCCATGGGGTCGAGGGGTACGTTGGTACCCAAAGATGCCGTTCCCGCATTGCCCGGGCCGAAGAAAGCCGCATCCAGCAAGGAGCTGCCTGATATTTTCAATCCGATGGCGTGTTCCCGACCACCGGATCCAAGTATGAGTACGCGCATGGCACCTCAAAACTACCTTCGCCCCGGCCCGGGCTGAGTCATTGTTTTCAACAGCTTGCGACAAGTGCTCACCAAAGTGCCCATACAGGATCACCCGATGGTGGAAGACCCCACAGACGACAATCGGCCCCCCGCAATGCAGGACGCGCCCTCCCTGAGTGTGGTGGTCATCACGCGCAATGAGGCGGACAACCTGCCAAGGCTGTTGAAATCGGTGGCCCACCTTGCCGATGAGGTCGTGGTCTTCGATTCTGGCAGCACCGATGGGACACCCGCATTGGCCGCTGCTTCCGGAGCGCGGGTCGTGGACTGTCCATGGGAAGGGTGGTCCACCACAAAGAACAAGGCCAATTCCGAAGCGACCGGAGACTGGATTCTGAGTCTGGATGCGGATGAGGCACCGGATGCCACGGCCCGACAAGCCATACGCGACCACATCGCGGTGGGCCCACGCACTGCGAATGGTGCCTGGAGGGCCGGTGAGGTCAACCGAATCACCAACTACTGCGGACAGTGGGTCCGTCACAGCGGTTGGTACCCCGATCGCAAGGTGAGGCTATGGCCATCCGGTGCTGCGGAATGGCAGGGTGCCATCCATGAGGTCCCCCATTTCGATGCCCCGGTGGTGGTGAGCCGCCTGGCCGGTTCCGTTGAACATTTCAGCTATCCGAGCAGGGCCTCACACCTCGACCAGATCGAGAAATTCGGCAGGGTTTGGGCCGAGGACCGTCACGCGCAGGGTTACCGTGCACCCTTGATGTTGGTCTGGCTCAAGGTCATGGCACAGTGGCTCAAAACCTACATCCTCCGCCAAGGATGGCGGGATGGTCGGGCAGGATGGGACATTGCGAGGCTCAGCGCGTGGGCAACCTGGCGCAAGCATGCCCGGTTGCGGGCACTCCATGAGGGTGAGGCAGCCCCGCCGCGGCGCATCCTCGTGTGCAGAACCGATGCCCTGGGCGACCTGGTGTTGAGCCTGCCCATTGCCACTGCGCTGAAACGCCATTTTCCCAATGCCAAAATCGACCTTCTGGTGCGGCCCTATGCGTCATCCGTCGCCAAAGCCGCAACCGAAGTCGACGAGGTGGTGGAGTGGACGGAAGCGTGCGCGATGGATCCTTCCGGAACAGGGTCCGCAGTGATCGGTGAAGGGCAATACGATGCCGCGGTCCTCGCTTTTCCGGATGCCTCGGTCATCAAAGCTTGTGCCGATGCCGGGATTTCGATGCGAATTGGAACGGGCCGTCGGTGGCACACCTGGCACCGGCTGACCCACCGCAATTGGGATGGCCGAAAGGACTCGGGAGGCCACGAGGCATGGCATGGCCTCCGGCTCCTCCTTCCGCTCGGCATCGAGGCGAGCACGGGATTCGAGGACACATATCTCCAACCGCCCGCAGCGGATGCTCATGTCCAGTCTGCCTTCGATGCCTGCGGGTCACCCCCCATATTGCTGCACCCTGGCTCCCATGGCAGCGCGGACAATTGGTCTCCAGACCGATTTGCCCAGCTTGCCGAACAATTGCACCTCCGAGGATTTTCCGTAGGGTTCACCGGAACTGAAAATGAAGGGCGGACCTTCGCTTCGCACATGCCTTCATCCTTGGGCGTGCACGACTGGTTTGGTCGGTTCGATCTGAATCAGCTGTTGGCCCTGCAATCGCGCTCCCTTGCGGTGGTGGCATCCAGCACCGGTCCGCTGCACACGGCCACTGCCATGGGGCGCCCGGGCATCGGGCTGTACGGCACGACCCCGCCCGAATGGGCCGCTCGGTGGCGTCCAATCGGTCCGCACGTGCGCGTGGTGTCTACGGAGCACCGCGACGAAAATGGGGGGCTGGACATTCCCGTCGAACAGGTCCTGGACGCCGTCCTTGAAATGGTCAGGACTTCCGAACGTGGATGAAGGCCCCCAAGGCGAGGGCGACAAAGGCCAGTGTCACTCCTGCCTGGGTCTCCAATGTGTCCTCGGCCAGACAACTCAATGCGATGAGGAGGATTCCCGGACGGGCAGGTGGATGCGCCCACATGGCCAGCAGGATCCACAGAAACAGACCCACCCCGACGAAACCCAAGCCGAGCAGCAGCGTCACGTATTGAAAATGCGGCCTCTTTCTGCCTTCGGCCGGCCAATCCGGCAGCTGTTCCGCGTAGGCCTTGTCCATGACCGCTTCCACCTGACCCGAGCCACATCCGACCACCCATCGGTCGGGCGGCAGTGACAACCAGGCAGAAAACCCAATGCGTGCGTAGACCGACCTGGCCAATATGCTCGCGTCCGGCGACCGGCGACCGTCCCACCATTCGCCCCAATTGAATTTGAAGCGGTTCCATCGCTTTTCCCAGCCACTGCCCTTCAATTCGACCACGGAAGGAATCCCGCGCTCGATGGCAGCCACTTCCTCATCGTTCAGCGCAGCGACGCCGTCTTTGTCCTTGTTCAGGTCCTTGGAAGTGAGAAACCGGACCAGCGCCCCTTGGATCTCGGGCATCGGGATGTAGCTCCGCCGACTCCACCCCGCCTGCAGTTCGCCCCACGAGATGCAGGTCCAGATATAGTTTCCGTTTTCGGTCACGCTCCGATCGAGTTTGTGCATGTACGGCGCTCCCTCCTTTGTCTGCTCAGGAAGTCCTGCAGGGTCAGGCACTGATGTGGGCAAGGCCCAGGCCACGAGCATGACAAAGGGGAGACTCAAGAGGACGATGGAGAATGCCGTCCTGCGGATCCGCCTCGATTCCGGCCAGTTCCGCTCTCCGATGGGACTTCCGGCATTGTTGGCCACACCCGACCACCACCAGGGAATCAGCACGATGCCCACCATGAGCCCTGACAAGCCCTGAATCCAGGACCACGCCGTCACGGCACCGATCAGACAGAACAGGGACCACCGACGGTTGAGCATGTTGGCCACCCAAGGAAGCAACAGCGCCCACCAGAGGCCGAACCGAATGTGGGAGATGAACCTGGACGCTTGCCTTCCACCGAGCATCCCACCATCCAGAATATCCCTGACCACCAGAGCAATGGTGGCGGCAAAGGCCGAAGCCACGGCGAGTTTCAACACCGTATCCAGGTCCTTGCGCGGCATCCCGTCCTTGTCCCGGGACATGGCCAGCATCGCAAGTCCCCCCGCTGCCAAGGGCAATTTGACCCTGACGTCGTGGAGGCACTCAGCAATGCTGCCTCCCCAGAGGCCTGATACACCCGACCACGCGACCAACAACATAAGACCGAGTCCAGCAGCGCTCAGTGCTTTGTCCCGTGTATCCGGCTTCTTGTCGATACTCCCAATCGTGAGGAGTTTGAGCAGTGCGGTCAAGCCGAGCAGACCTGTCGCCACACTCATGAACGCATTGGACCAGGGAAAGGCGAGCACCACGGCGCCCCATCCCCAGATCCATGGCAGAACAGGTAGGCGGCGGTGGCTCATTCGCGGGTTGGATCCTCCCCGGCACCGGTCGTTCCGGACCATCCGATGACTTCAGCCATCTCGGCACCGAACACATCGAGGGCACGGCTGACGGTCGGATCCCGCGTCAAACTGCGTTCGACCATACCGGCAGCATAATGGAATCGCAACACCACCTCTTCCTCGAGGGTTTGTCGGACCTCATCCTCGAACAGCCCGAGGTCGCGGTCCAGATTGGGCTCAAGCGCACGGTCCAATTGTTGCATCGCCTCGCCAGCCACCCCATCGTATTGCTCCATCCTCACGACTTCCCTGAGGTCTTCAAGCGCCGCCATGCTCTCCGTGGTGTAGTCGAACCCCGCTTCCTCCAGGAAGGGGATGAAACCCCTCCAGTCCGACTCCGTCATGCGGTAGGAGACGGGGTCGGGAACGTCCGTACTGTCCAGGGCCGAAGCCACCCTGGTGGCATAGTGGAACACCTCGTACTCATCGAGCAGGCGTTGGAGCAAGGTGGACATGTACGGCGTCTCCACCTCGATGTCGGGCTGGATCCCACGACCTTCAATGACCGGTCGTCCCCCCGTGGTGCGGAACGTCCGCAACAATGTATCGGAGACGGCCTTGGCCTTGCCCTGTGCATCCCGTTCACCACCGTAATCCAGACGTTGGATGCAGCGCCCGCTTGCCGTGTAGTACTTGGCCACGGTCACCTTGAGCCGGGTGTTGAATGCCATGTCCTTTGTCTGTTGGACCAAACCCTTGCCGAAACTCTCCATGCCGACGATCACCGCCCGGTCGAGGTCCTGCAACGTGCCGCTCACGATCTCCGAGGCGCTCGCGGATTGTCCATCGATGAGGACGACCAGCGGCATGTCCTCCGCCGTTGGACGCCCCAAGGCGAGATAGGATTTGTTCCATTGATCACTCTTTCCGCGGGTGGAAACGATTTCCGTTCCCTTGGGCACGAAGAGGTTGACGATGCTGACACTCTCCTTGAGCAGGCCGCCCCCGTTGCCGCGCAGGTCGAGCACCAATTGCTTCATGCCCGCGGAATCCCGCAGGGACATCAGCGCTTTCCGCACCTCTCCCGCCGAACCTCGCGTGAATTTGGACAGGTAGATGTATCCTGTGGTGTCGTCGAGCATGCCGGAGTAGGTCACTGCCGGCACACGCACCTTGGCCCGGTCCACCGTCAGGTCCAGAACACCACCGCCATAAGGCCGATCGATCCGAACCTCGACCTGACTTCCCGATTCACCCTTGAGCCATTCTCCCACATCCTCGTCGGCCTCGCCATCGATTGACTTCCCGTCCACCGACAACAGAATGTCACCAGGACGGATTCCAGCCTCTTGCGCCGGATAACCCTCATAGACCTCGATCACGGTGGTCCTGCCATTGATGGGCTGCACCAAGGCTCCAATGCCCCCGTATTCCCCCGTATTCATGAATCGGAGATCCTCGATGCGCGATTCCGGGTAGTAGATGGTGTAAGGATCGAGCTCGTCCAACATGGCATCGATCGCCACACTCATCAAGGTCCCCGGTTCCGGTTCCTCCACATAGAACTCATGGACGCCCTTGAAGACCGACGTCAGGATCTCGAGGTGTTTGGTCACCTCGAAATAGGTTCCGGATGGCCGCACCGCATAGATGCTGATGCACGCCGTGATGGCGACCAACAAGGTGGACACGGCCAGCGGTCGGGATCGGTTGTGCTTCATGGGGTTTCTGCGGATGTGGCTTGGGCCATGCGGTTCAACAACTTGACCATGCCGCGGTCCACTTCCTCAGCGGTCGGCAGGGCCTTCCCCACAAAGATGAGCACCACGGCGCATTGGTGTCCCCACCCTATGTTCGACTCGAAATCGCCACGGTGATGTCGCCAGGATTCCCTCATGAGCCGCTTGATCCTGTTGCGGTCAACAGCCCGTCGGAAACGGCGTTTGCTTACCGTGAAGGCAGCCCTCGTCGGTGCCGGACCATCGGGCGACACCTCCGCAAAACGCACAATGAGGGGAAAGGCTTTGGCAGAATGGCCCTCGGCGAAAATGCGGTCCATGACGACCTTCCGCTTGAGGCTGCGGTCCCGGCCCTGTTTCAGGTCCGGCAGATGGGGATTGGAACCACGTGCAGTCAGTCCTTGGCGAGGATGTGGTTCTCGATGGCCATGCTCATGGATGGCGCCTTGGGGTTGGGTGCCGCCACATCGATGCGCAAGGACCGGTTCTCGGCTGCCTGACGCGTGGTGGGGCCGAATACCGCAATGCGGGTTTCACCCTGTTCGAAATCCGGGAAATTCTTGTAGAGACTCTCGATGCCGGAAGGTGAGAAAAACACCAGCATGTCGTATTTCACCTCGGACAGGTCGGACAGATCACTGCAGACAGTCTTGTACATGACCGCCTTCGTGTAATCGATGCCTGCCTTGTCCAACTCGCTGGGGATACTCGGCTTCAGGATGTCCGCACACGGCAACAGGAACTTCTCCTTCTTGTGCTTCTTGATCGCATCCATGAGCTCCGAGAATCGCAATTGGCCATGGAAGATCTTGCGCTTCCGGTAAACAATGTACTTCTGCAAATAGTGCGCTGTGGACTCGCTGATGCAGAAGTATTTGGTGCTGTCAGGCACTTCATACCTCAATTCGCTCGCCATCCGGAAATAATGATCCACAGCATTGCGAGAAGTGAAGATGATGCAGTTGTGTGCTGCCAGATCAACCCTGTCCTGCCGGAAAGTTTGGCCTTCCACGCCTTCAACGTGGATGAAACTCCGGAAGTCGATTTTGAGCTTGTGCTTGTCCGCCAGGTCGAAATACGGCGATTTCTCCGCAGCGGGTTTGGGTTGCGAAATCAGAATGGTCTTGACCTTCTTGCCCATTGAATCTACCATTGCCAGGCGCGATACAAAACCGCTACCGGGAGGAATTCGAGGGCGCAAAGGTAGAAAAACCCTTCAACCGGTCGATGTCGAAAACGGGATATTCGGGCAAAGGTCCTTCGGTGCCGCACCCCCCATCCGACAGCCCATACCGCTGCAAACAGCCACATGCCAACCACAGAGGCATCCGGGCCCCACGCGGTGAGGCACAGTCCAATCGGTGCCAGAATCCAGGCAGAAGCCTCCAGAAGGTAGCGATGCCCGAGTGCCCATTCCCTGCCGTGAATTTCTCCTGCGGAAATGCCCTCCCACAGACGTGCAACACTCCAGCGCATCAGCATCACCACCCACCACATCATGAGCAACCTTGAAACAGTCCACGGGTCGGGAACCTCCATGTGTCTTCTGCCTGCCATCCCTGCGAGACCCAGTGCCAATGCCGCTCCCGCCATCGTATTCTGCATCCAACCGGAATACCAAGGTGCCGTGAAATCTCCCCGAGACTGCAGCAGCAATCTGTAATCGGTCCAGGCCCACCCCAGGTGGACGAAATAACGGGGGCTCCATTGCCGGAACAGGGCGAAGGCCAGTCCCACGATACACCAACCCGACCACCACCATGCGGGGGCGCTCCATTCCATCCAACGGGAGGCTCCTTCAAACACCTGCCCAAGTTCGCACAACATACCCAGCCCCTGAGGGCAGGGCACATCGACTTCTCAGGGACTTGTCGTCCATCTTCTGCGCCCACGGCATCGGCTTCCAAACCAACGGATGTCCCACAGAAGATGACCGGGAAGGGGCGCGACTCCCCTTTGGCCCCCATTGCTCCATGTCCAGCTTCCCTCCGGAAGTAGGTCAGTAAGGACCCGGTGCGCGACCAATTCGCCTGAAGGCCAACCCACCACCCTGATTTCCATCGCAGCGACGACATCAGAAAAGGACCAGGCAATACCGGGTTGGCCTTCTTCCAAGCCTGTGTCAAACCGAACGGCCTCATCACAGGATGCCGCCCCCACCATGCTTGCCGGCCTCCCCGGCGAGCCGCGGTCCGGCGCAGGCACCCAATCGCCAAAACCCGATCCGAAGCGCACCCATGCCCATCCGTCAGGAGACCACCACCAGGGCCCTTCAAGAGCACTGCTCCATTCCGCCTGGTCCAGCACAGCAGTCCCGCTCGAGGGCAATCGGATGCGAAGGCTGCCCGCTTCATCATTCAAAGGAGTCCAGCGGTCCACCGACCAACGCGCGGGACCTCTGGAGGGACGTCCCCTACCGACCCACTTGGCACATGTTCCAAAGGCCAGGACCTCCCCGGGCCGCAGTACGAGATTGACCGAACCGTCCACCCAAGTGTTCCAATCAGAGGGTGCAGGAACGGAGCGGCTTGTCGCCTGCAATCCGGACAGGTTGATGGGTTTTTCGCCACAATTCACGAGTTCAGCAAACTCCACACCCCCTTCCTCGGCGTCCCACATGATTTCCGCCAGTCTCAAGCACGGATCGGCATTTCCCACCAGCGAAGGGCACATGGCATGGAGTCCGTTGGTGTGCCAACCCTCACCTTCCAATCCGATGGCCACCCCTCCGGTTCCTTCGAGGTCCTCCTCCGCACCATCCCACTTCAACCGGAATGACCGTGGCTGATCGGGTATTCTGTGCTCCACTACACCGGACTGTGCACCGGACACATTCCATCTTCGGTCGGGCAGATGGGGTGCATAACGGTTCACGTGGATGTCCAGTCCAATCCAATGCTCGCTCAGCAGGTCTGCCACGCAGCCATACCCGACGAGGGAGACCGGTTCTTCATCATGTTGCGTCCTGTCTTTGGTGTGCCAGTCCTCGCCGGATTTTGCCGACCATGCCAACCCGAGCCCAGTGTCCGCAAAAGATGGCGCCTCGTGGTCACAGGGGTGCCAATGGACCTCCAATCCATCATCTGCCCAAGGCGCATCCAGTAAAAGGCTGCCACCGGAATTGGTCATGCCCGGCCAATCCTCGAACTCGGATGCCGAAAGCCGCAATGATCCTTGAGGCGGAAGGTGTTCGCTTCGGCGCAACCTCGCTCCTCCGAAATTCCAGGGGCCAAGATCCACGGTATCCATGCCCGCATTGAACAGGGATAGGGACTCTTCAGGATTGATTGGATCACCTGGGATGGGATCGGGCAGCACTCCTACGGCCCGGACATCACCTGACGAGGGAAACCTGTCATGATGGGCTGCGAACATGCGGTCCCGGGCATTGTCAGCGCAAGTCCTCAGCGGCCCGAGCAACACGGCGACCTCATTGCGGGTAGACGGCAGCTCCAACGGGGCCCGCTCATCCCATCGGAATTCGACCACGGAATCAGAAGGCCAATGCAGGATTGCAGCCCTGCTTCCGATCCAGCCCTTGGCCTTGCTCACCGACACCGGGTCGAATGTGCTGCCCAGGTACCAGTCCAGTTTTCCCGGGCCCCGGGATACGATGCGTCCGGGCCGCCTCGATTCCAACAGCTCCGCCAGGCCATCCGGCGATCCAAGAGCATGGCCTGCCCCAGCAACCGTATCCAGGAACGGTGAGGACCCGGGCGACCATAGATGTTGGTTCACCGAACCACCGCATGCCCGGATGTTGGTGCGCATGAGGGGTTGGCCTCCCCCGCCCAGCGATTCCTCCGTGTAGGACATGGCGTCCAGCGCCGCACCTTCGACATCTGCAAGGATCACCGTTCCTCCGCCATTGACCAGCGCCGGCCAGGATGCCATGGGGATGGACAATGCCGCGCCGAAATCGAAATCAAGGCTGTCCGATGCCCTGTGCGCGACGATCAAGGTGCCTGCTGTCAGACAGGTGTCCGGAAGCGGTCGGAAATGACCATTCCAGGACAATCCAAGGCCTTCGAGGCTGATACAGCTGTCCTGGGCGCCCGTCGAGAGCAGTGCAATGAACTCGGAGCCGGGAGCGCCCAGGTACGGCGTCGGATCCGGATGGATGGACGATATGACCCACTGGCCCATTGCCGGGGCTGCGCGGAGCATCACCAGCAACAAAACCCCCGAACGAATCGGATTCGCGGTTGAACAAAGCAACATGTTGCAACCTCTTAACTTCGCGGCGCCCTCAGGTTTGCACATGCAAACCCGCACGGGACGTCCACAAGCAACAAGCGCACTTCGTCACAGTTCGACCCCAATTCCATCGCCATGTCACCTTCTCCCCACGGACGCACAGTTGCCGTTGTTGGCGCCACCGGCCTCGTAGGACGCACCATGCTCGCCGGTCTGGCGGCGAGGAAGTTTCCCATCAAGGAATTGTTGCCGGTAGCGAGCAGCAGATCCGTGGGCAGCAATGTCGAATTCAAGGGGGAGCACATCCCCGTGATCAGCGTGGAAGAAGCCATCGAGCGGAAACCGGACATCGCCTTGTTCAGCGCCGGCGGCAGCGTCAGTCTCGAATGGGCCAAGGCATTCACCTCGGTGGGTACGACCGTCATCGACAACAGCTCGGCCTGGCGCATGGACCCCGCTGTGCCTCTCGTGGTGCCGGAGGTCAACGCCGACGCCATCGGTGACGACCTGCTGATTGCCAACCCCAATTGCTCGACCATCCAGTTGGTCATGGCGCTGAAGCCCCTGCACGATCGTTTCCTCATCCGGCGGGCCATCGTGAGCACGTACCAGAGCGTCACGGGAACTGGGCAAGCAGGCATCGACCAGCTCGAAGGAGAGCGGTCGGGAGATGAAGCCACAAGGGTGTACCCCCACCCCATCGACCGGAATTGCTTGCCACATTGTGACGTATTCCTGGAAAATGACTTTACCAAGGAGGAGATGAAGCTCCACCATGAGACCAAGAAAATCCTGGGAGACGAGGACGTACAGGTCAGTGCCACCGCAGTACGCGTGCCCGTTGTGGGTGGACATTCCGAGAGCATTTACCTCGAAATGGAACGTTCCTTCAGCGTGCCGGATGTGAAAGAGGCGCTCCAGCTCATGCCCGGTCTGATCATCCAGGACGACCCGATGGCGGATGTCTACCCGATGCCGGTCAATTCCGCCGACAAGGATGAAGTCTTCGTGGGCAGAATCCGACGGGATCTCAGTGAGGAGCAGGGCCTGCACATGTGGGTGGTTTCCGACAATTTGAGAAAGGGGGCCGCCACCAATGCCATCCAAATCGCGGAATACCTTCAGAAATCCGGTAGATTCAGGAAGTGAAACTCCATCTTACCTACTTCTGCAGTCTACTCTTGGCTTGGACCAGCCAAGGATTTGCCCAGGTTGACCCTTGTACCCAGTTGCCTGACCCGGGACCTTGCGAAGCCGCCATTCCCGCTTGGTATTTCGACCTCGATTGGGGTCAATGCACCCAGTTTCTCTGGGGCGGTTGTGAGGGTAACGTTCCCTTCGAAACCCTGGAGGATTGCTTGGATAGCGAATGTCCGCAGGAAGGTCTTCTCGAAGGCCTTTGCGACTCCATCGCCATCTCTGTGGTGGCCGTAGGGGAAGGGTCGGATGGCCAGATCGACATCGAGGTGGATCCGAACTACGTCACGCCCTATTGGTTCGCCTATGCAGGATTCGCCCTGTTCGATGTGGATGGCAGCATGGTCGCCACCGAAATTGGGGAAACCGCACCCAACTTCTACGGCTTTGGCGGCGACGAAGTTCCCCACATCCGGCACCTCGAGTATGTCGACGGCGTGGACCTCAGCACTTGGGTGCCTCCTTTCGAATTGGAGCTCAGGCTCATTGAAGGATGGTTGGCCGGCGGTGGATCCACCCGGTGCACGTGGACGTGGTATGAATTCGGAAACGTGAACGCATTGGGCGAACTGGAGGAGATAGCGGACCCCGGCACTTGGGCCAGCTACGATCTGCTGGGGCGTCCAACCCACCCCATGCCGGGCCAGCTGCTCATACAGCGCAGCCCTGACGGTCTTGTGAGGAAGGTGTTCAGCGAATGACGTCGCCTGCTTCCGCTCCTTCTTCCGGAGTGACAAAGCGCAGGCCTCCATCCTCCGTGGTCGCCATCAGGACCATCCCTTGGGAGACAACACCCCGGATCTTGCGGGGTGCCAGGTTGGCCAACAGGACCACTTTTCGGCCGACCACCTCTTCCGGACTGAAATGCTCGGCAATACCGCTGACCACGGTGCGTTCGTCGTATCCCGTGCGCACGGTCAGCTGAAGCAATTTGTCCGCTCCCTTGACCTTTTCGGCAGCCAAGATTTCCGCCACCCGGAGATCCATCGTCTGGAAGTCGTCAAATGTGGTCTGGGCCTTTTCGGCATCCACATCGCGGAGTCCCGCCTGGTCGGGCCCCAGTTTTGCCTGTTGTTCCTGCACTTGCTCGTCGGTAATCTTCTCGAATAGAATGGGCAATTCGCCCAGTGGTTGGCCCTCGGCCACCAGCGCGCCGCCGGCAGCATCCCAGGGAAGCTTGGATGTTCCCAAGGCCGACGCCAGCCGTTCGGCCGTGCGCGGCAGGAAAGGGGACAGGACGATGGCCGCATTGGCCGTCACCTGCAGTGCGAGGTGCAGAATGTCCGCCGCCCGCGAAGGGTCCGTCTTGACCACTTTCCAGGGCTCCTCCTCGGTGAGGTATTTGTTGCCGGCCCTGACCAATCCCATCGCGTGCTGCAGGGCATCCCGGAACCGGTAGCGCTCGATGGCGTTCCCTACTGCATCCGGTGTCGCAGCAATCAAATCGAGCAGGGTCTGATCGACTTCCGTCCAATCGCCCGAAGCACCGGGCACCTTTCCTCCGTGGAATTTTCCGGTGAGCACGAAAACGCGGTTGACGAAGTTGCCCAGCACGTCGGCCAGTTCGTTGTTGACCCTGGACTGGAAATCCTGCCACGTGAACTCCGCATCCTTCTGCTCGGGCATGATGGACGCGAGGACGTACCTCATCTCGTCGCTGCGCCCCGGAAAATCCGCGATGTACTCCTTGGCCCAGACCGCCCAGTTCCGGGAGGTGGAAATCTTGTCCCCCTCGAGGTTCATGAACTCATTCGCGGGCACGTTGTGCGGCAGGATGTAGCCTCCGTGCTCCTTCAGCAGGATGGGGAAAATGATGCAATGGAAGACGATGTTGTCCTTGCCGATGAAGTGGACCAACTGCGTGTCTTCATCCATCCAGTAGGGCTTCCAGTCCACACCCTCGCGCTCCGCCCAATTCCTCGTGGCCGTGATGTAGCCCAAAGGCGCATCCAGCCACACGTACAGCACCTTGCCCTCGGCACCCTCCACCGGCACGGGTACGCCCCAATCGAGGTCCCGCGTCATGGCACGGCTCTGCAGCCCGCCGTCGATCCAGCTCCTGCATTGACCCAGAACGTGCGCCTTCCAGCCTTTCGGGTCGTGGTGTTCCTTCCCTTCCAGTATGCCCTTGTCAAGGTATTCCCGCAGCCAATCCTCATGCCGGTCCATCGGCAGGTACCACAGCGTCGTATCCCGCCGCTCGGGAGCGGCACCGCTGAGGGTGCTCCTCGGATTCACCAGTTCATCCGGGGACAAGGCCGTACCACAGGACTCACACTGATCTCCATAGGCTCCATCGTGGCCGCATTTGGGGCATGTCCCCTGAATGTACCTGTCCGCAAGGAATTGGCCCTCCACAGGATCATAGAACTGCTGCCGGGTTTCTTCAGTGAAGGCCCCTTTCTCGAGCAGATCGAGAAAGAACGCTTGGGCGAAGGCGTGATGCTCCGCACTCGAAGTCCGATCATAATGGTCGAAGTCGATGTCGAGGCCGCGGAAGGCCTCTTGCATCTCCTCGTGGTACAAGTCCACGATGGCCCTCGGTGTCGTCCCTTCTTTCCGGGCGCGTAGGGTGATGGCTGCCCCATGCTCATCGGATCCGCATACCCACACCACATCCCGCTTCCTCGCCCGGAGATATCGCACGAACAGGTCCGCGGGCAGATAAGCCCCGGCAATGTGGCCGATGTGGATGGGGCCATTGGCGTAAGGCAGTGCCGAGGTGACCAGGGTGCGCTTGGGCGTTGCGGACATGCCGCGAAGGTAAATCCAGCCCTTTCCAATTTCCCTCTGGCGCGATATTCTACTTACTTGTGAGCCCAAATGCTGTTCGTGTCCTGCCTTCATGCTTCCCGCTTTCTCATGACAGTGGTCCTGATGGTTCCACCGTTCTTGTCCAATGCCCAGGATCCAACTCAACGGTTCTGGATGGATGGAGGAAATGACACCCTGCAGAACTTGAGGGCATGGCGACCCGCAGAGCCTTTGGATTGGGCGAGACCTGGATTGCTGGACAGCCTTCTGAATGAGGGTTTCGACAACTTTTCCATCTCTGTGGAGTCTCCCCGGCAGGAGGGCTATTTCAAGTTGGTCCGCTATATCTCCTCCAATGACAAGGAGGCCCTGTTCGTGGAAGGTGATCTGCGTTTCATCTGCTACGACATGGAGACCCGAGCCAATGCCAGTCAGAGTATCGTTGTGGGGTACAGCCACGGGGCCCATTTCTACTGGTACGGAGACCAGCTCTGTTTTCAGAACGGGGCGTCGAATTGGCACAGACATGCCAACCGCCATTATCACAGCCTCGACAATGGACACATCGAGATGCGGGAAACCTCAATCGGACCAAGAGGGATTGAAAATTCCATGGTCTTTTCGGGGGATTCCAGCAGCCATTTCATTGTTTTCAAAGGGAAGCTGGAAGAATCGACCCAACCTGCGTTGGTCTACCGCCTGGGCCATCAGCGGAGAGACTGGGAATACCTCGGCGCCTTGAATCCAGGCATCCGCAGGCTGTTCAGCTACTCCCAAATATTCAGCCTGGAAGATTATTGGATCTCCACCTATTCGGGCACGCTGACGGTCATCCGTAAATCCGACCAGTACATCACACAGGTGCCCTCGACCTTTGCACTTGAGAGGAAGAAGGCCACGGAGGTGGGCCAAGGACTCTACGCCTGGAGGGCGGTTCGCGGAAACAGCTATACATACTCCTGGGCGAAAGGGACAGTGACCGAGCACATTGATTCCGTGCTGTCCGATGCACAATGGGTGCCGTTGACAGTACCCCACGAGATTCCCGAAGACGACCAGGGCAAAGCCTCATGGCCTGTGCGGTTGTTCCCTTTGATCTCACTGGTCCTTGCCCTGGCCTTGATCGGAATGAACATCCGGTTGCGAGCGGCTTCCGCCAATGCGTATCCAGTGATTGACGTAGCACGGGAGCATCATGGTGCTCCTTCAGCTGAACTGAGTATGGTCATCCATCATGGCGGCAGCAACATGTCCACCCAGCGACTCGATGAAGTGCTCGGATTGGACAGCGTCCTTTCGGACGAGACGAAGCGCTCAAAACGCAGCCGGCTCATCCAATTGCTCAATGCGGAGTCCAATGCGTGGTTCGGCGCACCTGTGATCCACCGCAGCCGATCCGATTCCGACAAGCGGGTGATCGTCTACAGGATTGCATCCTTTGACTCCAAGGATTGACGGATGTCGCACGGACTATCTTCGTTTACATGTACGGAAAGATGAAGGCCCATCTGGAGGCCGAACTCATGAGCATCAGGGATGAAGGGCTCTTCAAGAAGGAAAGGGTCATCGGCTCTGTGCAGGATGCGGTCATCAGACTCGATGACGGATCGGAGGTCCTGAATTTCTGCGCGAACAACTATCTGGGGCTCTCTTCGCACCCGAGGGTGGTGGCCGCGGCCAAACGGGCCATCGATGAACGGGGCTTCGGCATGTCCTCGGTGCGCTTCATATGCGGTACACAGGACATCCACAAAGCACTGGAGCGGTCCATTGCTGACTTCCACCACACCGAAGACACCATCCTTTACGCGGCTGCTTTCGACGCGAACGGTGGGGTGTTCGAACCCTTGCTCACCTCCGAGGATGCCATCATCTCCGACGCCCTCAATCACGCCTCCATCATCGATGGTGTCCGGTTGTGCAAGGCGGCCCGCTATCGCTATGCCAACAACAACATGGATGATCTCGAGGCCCAACTGCAGGCGGCTTCAGATGCCGGACACCGGTTCAAGGTGATCGTTACGGATGGGGTCTTCTCCATGGATGGTTATGTGGCACAGATTGACCGCATATGCGATCTCGCCGAGCAGTATGATGCGCTCGTGATGGTGGACGAATGCCATGCCACGGGCTTCATCGGCCGCACGGGCCGCGGCTCCATTGAACTGCGGAATGCCCTGGGCAGGGTGGACATCATCACAGGTACGCTGGGCAAGGCATTGGGTGGAGCCATGGGGGGATTCACCACCGGACGCAAGGAAATCATCGAGATGCTCAGGCAGCGGAGCCGCCCTTACCTCTTCAGCAACTCGCTTGCACCCAGCATTGTAGGGGCCAGTATTGAGGTGTTCAAGATGTTGGATGAGACCACGGAACTGCGCGATACGCTGGAGGAAAACACCCGCTATTTCAAAGCGGGACTCAGCAAAATCGGATTGGATTTCAAGGACGGGGAAAGTGCCATCGTGCCCGTGATGCTGGGGGATGCCAAACTCAGCCAGGTGATGGCTGACGCCCTGCTTGAAGAAGGCGTTTATGTCATTGGCTTCTTCTATCCGGTGGTTCCCAAGAATCAAGCGCGGATCCGGGTGCAGCTGAGTGCCGCACACACCCGGGAACATCTGGACCGGGCCCTCTCGGCATTCGAGAAGGTTGGACGCAAACTCGGCATTCTGAAGGCGCTCGCCTGAACTCATGCGCATTCTGGTCGTAGGTCAGGGCTTGGCCGGAACCTTGGCCAGCCATGCCGCATTGGAGCGCGGTTGGGACGTCCATGTGATTGATGCCGGCTTGCCCTCCGCTTCCTCAGTAGCAGCTGGCATGTACAATCCCATGTCATTCAGGCGCATTGTGGAGGTATGGGAAGCGGAAGCCCATCTGCGCATCATGAAGGCCACCTACAAGTCCCTGGAAAAGCGACTGGGTGTCACATTGCTCCACGACCTCCCCATTCTCAAGGCGTTGCCGAATGCCGAGTATGCCCGCTTGTGGAAGGAGCGAAGTCAGGACCTCGAATGGACTCGGTGTGAAGATGGTCGATGGCCCCAGTACGGCACCGTTCATGGTGGCGGATGGCTGAACATGCCCGCACTGCTCCATCATTGGAGACAGTCCCTGGTCGATGCCGGTAGGTTTGAACAGCGGGCCCTGTCCAACGCCGATCGGGATCAACATGCATCGGGGGCCTGGGATGCCATCGTTGATTGCAGGGGTATGGCCCTCAAGGCCGACACCCTCTTGGAGCCCCTCGATATCCGTGCAAACCGCGGAGAACTGCTCACCATAGCGATTTCCAACTCCACCAACTCACCGCCTCAGGATGCCATTCTGAATTTCGGCAAATGGACCATCCCCATTGGAGCGCACCAGTGGCGATTGGGTGCGAGCTACGAATGGAATCGGAATGACCTTGACGAGACCCCTGAAACCCGAGATATCCTGATTGGGAAACTCAATGAGGCCATTGGGTCCACGCCTGGCTTGACAGTCGCATCACACCAAGTCGGGATGAGGCCCGTATCCCGGGACCGGCGGCCTGTCGTCGGCGCCTATCCCGGCAAACAGAGGTGGTATGTGTTCAATGGCCTCGGCACGCGTGGTGTGCTGATTGCGCCTCGATGGGCAGAGTTTCTGGTTGCATTCATCGCTGGAAAATGTGACCATAGCGCAGAAACACAGCCAGATAGACTACTCTTAGAAACTGAATAGTTTCAATTATTTCTGAAATAAATTGGTCCGGTGGAACATTCCGGGCTCGCATCACTTTCTTCCGCAAGGCAGCACCTGATTGCTTCGTGGCCCGATGTCCTGAAGCCCTGGTCCGTGCCCAAGGCCGCCGCACGAATACATGCCCTCCTCCTCTCTACCGATGGAACACTGACCGCGGAAGAAATCACCAACGTTCTTGGACTGAGCAATGGATCGGGCAGTACCATGTTGAGGCTCCTGTCGGAAATAGGCATGGTGGAGCGTCTCCGAATCGCTGGATCGCGCAAGCACCAGTATCAGGCGGTAAAGGATCCCGCTGCCGTTTTCATCGCTTTGGCGGAAATCCGGAGGCGTCATGCCTTCAAGGCCATGGACATGCTGGGGCCCACGTTGACGTCCATTGCGGATAAGGAGGACCTGCATTGGTTGCAAACGGTCGGACAATTGCACACTTTGTCCCGAATGTTCGAACAATGGCTCACCCTGTGCTCGGAACGCGATCCAGAATGGACCGTTCGCCACATTCAAAGCGGAATTGAACAAAATTGAATCCTTGACTTTATTATAAACTACACATTTACAATGATTCAAGTACCTTCACTTAAACCATTTAAATTCAAAATATATTGAAATTATGATCGACAAGACCATCGAAGCGGCATTGAATGCCCAAATCGAAATGGAGGCCAGGAGTTCCCATTTCTATCTCGCCATGGCAAGCTGGGCTGAAAACCAAGGGCTCAATGGAACCGCGGAATTCCTTTATCGGCACAGCGATGAGGAGCGACTGCACATGCTCAAACTCGTCCGTTTCGTCAACGAACGTGGGGGGCATGCCGTCATTCCCGCTCTAGAATCCCCCACTTCCAATTTTTCCGGTCTGAAGGCCATTTTCACGACATTGCTCGAGCACGAGACGAAAGTGACCGCCAGCATCAACGAGGTCGTCGACCTGTGCCTCAGCAGGAAGGACTACACCACGCACAACTTCATGCAGTGGTATGTCGCGGAGCAGATTGAGGAAGAAGCGCTGGCAAGGAACATCCTCGACAAGCTCGCCCTGATCGGCACGGACAAGGGTGGATTGTATCTCTTCGATCGCGATCTGGAGCAACTGCAGCCCGAAGGGTAAAGCGTGCCCTCAACAGTGTAATTTGCGAAGACGCGGTTCCGTCATGCCTCCATTCTCCTGTAAGCTCCATGCCCTTTCGATGACGGCTCTCCTGCTGTTGTCCACCCGGCCGCAGGCCAGGGGAGCCTGCATGTTAGAGCCGCTGGCTGTGGAGCGGATGGAACTGAACGTTCATGGCCCCGACCCCGAAATCGACCGCTCTCCCATCTGGGCCGTGGTCTATGGCCGATATCTGTACCTGCTGGGCACAGAGATGTTCTGGCCCGGAATCGACAGGAAGGACCGTTTCCGGATTGCCGTCGTGAATTGGCCCGAACTCGCTGCCGATCTGGGTGTGCGGCTCGCCGGACGTGCCATCGCCGGCCTGCCCGTGGACATCGTGGCCTTGGAGGCCAAGGAATTGGCCAATGAAAAGGGCGACTTCACCATGCTTTTTCTCGGGGGGTCCGCCAATAAAGACATGAATGGCACATTGTCCCAATCCCTGACGAGGTGGCAGCGAAAAGGAGACCGGAGAGCCCTCGTCCTGACCGATGGCGGAAACGTCGACGGACATGACGTCATCTTCAAAAGAATGAAGGTGGACAATGGACTCGCCCTGTGCGTGTTGACAGACGCTGAAGCCATGATCTCGAAATCACTGGATTTGCCGGTCCATTTTCTCCAGAAACGATGCCCGTGATGACTGCTTCTCTCCACGAGGGGGTGCGTTGCCCCACCATCCAGCTTCTCCTGGCTGTCCTCTCCTTCAGCTTATGCAGTGGAGTTTCCCTCGCACAGGGGCCGATCACCCGGAGTGCCATCGAATTGGCACAGCAAGGAGAACTCGAACAGGCAGAGTACCGCATCGTCTCCGCTTTGGCGACTGAGGAGGCCGAGCAGTCCATGACGTGGTACGTCCAGGCCTACATACTCAAGGAACGCTTCATTCAGGAAGGACGGTTGCCGGACTCTCCCCTCCGGGAGCAGGCCATCGCATCGGCCTTGCAGTGCATCGACCGCGATTCCGATAGGGCATTGGGCAAATGGTACGAGCCGCTGCTGGGATACCTCGGTGACACTTATCTCGAGGATGCGCGGATGGCCATTGGTTCCATGACGCCTGAAATTGAGGGGCCCACCATCGCACTCTTCAACCGTTATGTTGAGGTCCAGAGCGCCCTGGATCCCGATTGGGACCGGCAACCGGAGTGGGTTCTCCTGCTCCAGCAGATGGGCGAGGCAGCCATGTTCGAGGCCAAGGAGCGAGAAAAAAGTGGCGCGGGGCCCTGGTTCAAACTCGGAGTGGAACACTATCGATCGGCGGCCCTCGAGGAGCACGACCGCGCCCGGTCGATGTACAACCTCGCGGTACATACCTACAACCAGGGGGTGAGGGAATTCAAGGCAGCTGAAGACAACCTCGATGCCATTGACGCCGCCCTGAATGCCGCCGCAGCACATTGGCAGCATGCTGCGGACCTGCTGGAACAGACCATTTCATTCGACGACAGGAATTCCGTCGCCTACGAGGCATTGGCCATCGTGTCCAAGGCGCTGCTGAATCAGGACCGGCTCGAATGGTGCAAGGCCCACCTCAAAGAACTGGGTGGAGGCTGAACATGAGGGCGTGGTACCACTCCATCGGGGCGAGGATCTTCGCTGGTTTCGGCCTCTTCATCGCAGCCTTGGCCGTGTTTTTCATCCTGACGGCCAGGACGACGAGGGAACAGGCTGACCTCCTCGACCAATCGGCAAGGTGGGACCAGGCCAAAGGCGAAGTCGCCAAACTCCAGCAACGCGTGGAGGCCATGAGGGCCTATGCCCTGCTTGCCGCACGCCTGCCCGAACCTACCCACCTCCATGTGGATGCCCACCAATCCCTGGACCGGCTTCAATCGGGTTTCGCTGAGAAACTCGATGCCCTCCGGACGGCCACTCCCGCTCTCGCCGAGGTGCATGAACGGCTGTTCCAGCATCACCTCGCAACCGATGCCCTGCTCGATGCCCTGCAGGGGCTCGTTCCCCCCGGGACGCGCAAGGCCGAGCTCGAAGTTGATTTCGATCGGCTCTGGAAGATTGATGAGCTCTTGGACAACCCCTTCGAACCGGGCGGCGACCTGACATCCCGGCTCGATTCCCTCGAATCGGGACTGCAACGGCTCGAACTCTATCTATCCGATTCTGCGGGCGTCACCGATGACGCGGTCGAGACCAGCGGCCGGAGGCTGGACACCCTGGTTCGGTGGATTTCCCTTACTGTCCTGCTGGCCGGCCTTGCCATTGCTGCAGGGGTAACCCGTGCCATCCGTCAGCCCTTGCTCAAGGTTCGCGCACGCCTGCTCTACCTGTCGCGTGGCATTGACCACCCTTTCTCCATGCCCGACCGCAAGGACGAAATCGGTGAAATGGCCCGGGCATTGGACCGCCTGGCCGAAGGACTTCGCCGAACGCGTGAATTCAGTGCTGCCGTGGGTCAAGGTCAATTCGATGCCGCATACACCCCATTGAGTGAGGAGGACGTGCTCGGCAAGACCCTCCTCGCCATGCGGGATGACCTCGCCAGCTATGAGAAGGAGATGGAGGGAAAAGTGGCCGAGCGGACCGAGGTCCTCACCAAACAGAAAGCCCAACTGGAGGATCAGGGTGAACAGATCCGAAAGCTCTACGACGACCTCACCTCGAGCATCGATTATGCCCGGCGCATCCAAGGTGCCATCCTGCCCAGCGAAGCCAATCGGAAGAGCATCTTCGACCGGCACTTCGTGCTCTACATGCCACGGGATGGGGTCAGCGGTGATTTCCCCTGGTTCCACAAATTGGACGCATGGCGCATGTTTGCCGCAGTGGATTGCACAGGCCACGGTGTTCCCGGAGCCTTCATGAGCCTGCTCGGCCACAATGCGCTGCAACACATCGGCAAAGTGTACACCCAACCTGGCAAAATTTTGGACCGGCTCAATGAGCTCGCCCGGAACGTCCTCCACCGCGGCGAGGACAGTGGCCTCGATGCCGAGGACCAGGTGCCGGATGGAATGGACATCGGCCTTGTCTCCATCAACCTGGAGGAAGGGCTGCTCGAATATGCCGGTGCCCACTCCCCGGCTTATGTGGTGAGGGATGGTGAGGTGACCGAATTGAAGCCGGATAAACGGGCGATCGCCAGCTTCGAACCGGGTGAGCACCGCTATACCACGCACAAGATGACATTGCGCAATGGTGACATGGTCTACTGCGCTTCGGATGGCTATCCTGACCAGTTCGGAGGTCCGAAAGGCAGGAAGTTCATGCGGAAGCGGTTCAGGGCGCTGCTCGCGGAATTGGCCATGATGTCGGTGGATGAGCAGGAACGGAAACTGCGGGACCAGATCGAGGCTTGGCGTGCAGAGTCCAATGAGGATCAGGTGGACGACATCCTCGTATGCGGGGTGCGCATCCGGTTGGGATAGTTACGAATCGAGGCAGTCTTGCAAGGGAAACGGACATCCAGACTGAAGGCACTCGCGGGTTGGGCCTGGATACAGGACCAATGGAACGAAGGGTTGGGGCCCCGGAATATGGTCATCCTGATGGCGGGCGGCATCGGCATGGTGGCGGGCGGTATGGCGGCATTGCTCAAGAATGGCATAGGCTGGCTCAGGCAACTGCCATGGATTGCGAGGGGGACCGAAGGGGCCGAGATCCGGTTCATCCTCCCCATCATCGGCTTGGTGCTGACCCACCTGCTCATCCGCCGGGTCTTCCTGAATCGCCATCCCGGCCCGGGCATTCCCGCCACGCTGCACGCCATTTCCAGGATGCGGGCCCGGCTGTCCCGAATGTCCATGATCAGCCCCGTGTCGGCCACCTTCATCACGGTTGGATTCGGGGGCAGTGCCGGACTTGAAGCCCCGACCGTGCAAAGCAGTGCAGCCATGGCCAGTGAAGCCGCCGAACGCTTCAACCTCGACTATCGGCACCGTCTGGTCCTGATCGGTTGTGCCGCCACAGCCTCCCTTGCTGCGATGTTCAAGGCCCCCCTTGCCGCCATCGTCTTTGCCGTTGAGGTGATCATGATCGACCTCACGACGGCCAGTCTGGTGCCCTTGCTCATCGCCTCGATCTCGGCGCTTCTGACCACCACCTTGTTCATCGATGGGAATGAACTCATACAGGCCGGTCGCAATCTCCCTGAATGGGATGGAGCCGTGCTGGCTTACCTGCCCTTCGCCATCCTCTGTGGTGTGGCCTCCGTCTGGTTCAGTGCGGTATACCGGGGCACGGGGCAGGCCATCCGCAAGTTCAAATACCCAGGAACCAGAATCGCCCTGGCCGGAGCAGTCGTTGGTGGCGTGCTCGTCGCCTTTCCTTCCCTTTATGGTGAGGGCTTCGAGCTGATCAATGACCTGCTGAGGGGACGGTTCGACCGGCTTGATCCCGCCGGACACAGCATCTTCATCGAAGGGACCACTTTCAGGCTTCTCGCCGTATTGAGCCTGCTGTGGTTGTGCAAGCCCGCCCTGACCGGCCTCACGGTGGGTGCCGGTGGGGTCGGTGGAATTTTCGCACCGGCCCTTTTCAGCGGAGCCATGCTCGGCGGCATCTACCTCTCAGCCACCGATCTCATTTTTCCCGGTTGGCACCTGATCGGGGGGCACTTCGTCCTTGCCGGCATGGCGGGATTGATGGCCGGCATCCTCAGGGCACCCCTGACCGCCATCTTCCTCGCCGCGGAGGCGAGCGGTGGTTATGACCTGTTCCTTCCACTGATGCTCACCAGTGCCATCGCGTTCCAGACTGCACGATGGATGCGCCCGAACAGCATCTACACCCAGGAACTGGCAGAACGTGGTGAACTGATCACCCACGACAAGGACAAGGCGGTCCTCACCTTGATGAAGTTGGCTGAGCAGGTTGAACGGGACTTCGATCCCGTGCGCGCCGACATGACCCTCGGTGACCTGGTCGAGGTGGTGGCCCGCAGCAAGCGCAACATCCACCCCGTCCTCGATGCCGGAGGACAACTGGTGGGCATCGTGCCCCTTGAGGAGATCCGAAGCGTGATGTTCGACCGTGAGCGCTACGACTCCCTATCCGTCCATGATTTGATGGTCATGCCCGCGGCCACACTCGAATTGGGCGAGCATATGGACCGGGTGATGGAGAAATTCGATCGGACGCGCGCCTGGAACCTGCCTGTTCTCGAAGGCGGGCGCTACGTGGGCTTCGTGAGCCGGTCCAAGCTCTTCGGAGCTTACCGCACCTGGCTGCAGGCTTTCTCGGAAGAATAATTACCCTGATTCTGAAGAGATTGCATCCGCCGAACATGACGAACATCATGTTCAACCAGTGATGGACGTCAATTCGACCGGCACCATCGCGCTCTTCATTTGGTCCTGTAATCCAATTGACAGCGCCATGAACCAGATGACTGCCCCCCAATTCATGATGACAGCCGCCCTCGCCCTGCTCGCGGTTGTTCTCCTTCCCGCATGCAACCCCAGCAATGCGGTCAACCCTGAACCCGTCGACAAGGACTTCCAGCTCCTCGCGACAATCATCGATGCGCTCGGTCAACAGGGATACGCCAACCTCCACATGCCCGACCCGCACGATCTGGCGTCCATCCCCCAGGATGTGCAAAACCCGCTCACCTATGCCAAGGTCAACCTCGGCCGGATGCTCTTCCACGAAACGGCCCTCGGAATGGACGCCGAGGAGGAGAGCGGCATCGCCACCTTCAGCTGTGCCAGCTGCCACCACGCCGCAGCCGGTTTCCAAGCCGGTGTCCAACAAGGCCTGGGCGACGGTGGTGTTGGCTTCGGCATACGGGGGGAAGGCCGGGTGATTTCGCCTGATTACGACCCGACCGCCATCGATCGGCAGCCGATGCGGACCCCGACGGCCATGAATGGTGCCTTCACACCTGTAACCCTGTGGAACGGCCAATTCGGCGCCAACGGTCCGAATGCCGGCACGGAGGCCAACTGGACTGAGGGCACCCCCATCGCCGTGAACTACCTCGGCTACGAGGGCCTCGAGACCCAGGCCATCGCCGGCTTGACCGTGCACCGGATGGCCCCCGACGCCCAGTTCTTCGACCACATGCCCGGTTACGTGCCCCTCTTCGATGAGGCCTTCCCGGATTTCCCTGAGTCCGAGCGGTACACAGTCGAGACCGCTGGATTGGCGATCGCCGCCTACGAGCGGACCATCATGGCCTCCGAATCTCCTTTCCAGAAATGGTTGAGGGGTGAGCACACGGCCATGACGGATCAGCAGAAGGAAGGCGCCATGGTGTTCTTCGGTGCGGCCAACTGCGGCACCTGCCACAATGGCCCCGGACTCACCGATGGTGGCTTCCACGCCTTGGGCATGCCTGACATGCCCGGCATAGAGGTCCTCGATGCCAATGACAACAACTACGGCTTGTCCGGGTCTGACCTCGCACTCGGGCGGGGCGGATTCACCGGCTTGGAAGGCGACAAGCACGCATTCAAGACGCCGCAACTGTACAACCTCAAAGACAGCAAGTTCTACGGCCACGGCGGGACTTTCTACGACTTGACGGATGTGATCCGCTACAAGTTGACCGGAGAAGCCGCCAAGCCGGAAGCCGCGTCTTTCCTCTCCGACGACTTCCAGCCGGTGGAATTGACCGAGCAGCAGGAACGTGATTTGTTCGACTTCCTCTCCGATGGACTCTATGATGCCTCGCTCCACCGCTACGTGCCCAACGAGGTGCTCAGTGGCAACTGCTTCCCCAACAGCGATACTCAGTCGAGCATCGACCTGGGTTGCAACGAACCGGGGTGATCCCGATCAGCGCAGGACGAGCAACCGCTCGACCACACGGCGGTCCGCCGCGTTCAACTCGATGAAGTGCACCCCCGGTGCCAAGCCTTCGAGTAGGATGCGGCGGCCTCCATTTCCACGAAGCTGCTCCTGTCGGATGAGCCGTCCGGCCGCATCACGCAATGAAAGGACGGCTGCGTCTCCAGGCCATTGAACGGCGGCTGTCGCTTGGCCAGTGGACGGATTGGGGAAGAGGTCCATGGACAATTCCGTTTCATGCGGCCCTGCCACCAGCGTCTGCACATTGCCGAGGGAATCGACCCCGTAGACGTTGATGTCGTCCAGAAAGACATTGTTGCCCCCCTTGGACTCGAACTCGAACCGGATGCGGAGGTTGGGTATCATATAGATTTCATTGTCCACCTCTTCAATGTGCCCGGTCCATTCCGCAGTGCCCGAGGGATAGAAATTGCCACCGTGGGGTTCAGCCGTAGGGAGGTCGATGATGCCCCTGTGGAATTGGCGCGTATTCCAGGACTCTCCGCAATCCTTGCTTACCTGGAGTTTGAGCCGGTCATCCGTCTCCCCCGTCGTCCTGTGGCTGTATGCATACTTGTAGGAAATGAACACGGCTGCCATCCCTCCGGCATCGTAGGTCGTCGAGGTCACGCGGGTGATTTCCCCACCCACATTCTGGCGGTTGCGTACATACAAGGAGCGCGAGCCGGAGTATCCCGTGGTCTCACGGATCTGCCAAGGCTGACCTTCCTGCGTCTGCACGCTCCATTGACCATCGCTCCATGGACCTTGGCCCGACTCGAAGCCCTCGACCATCGGGGCCGGAAGCATGCCATCGTCCAGGACCCGAATGACGACCGGATCCACTGAAGTCACCTCACCTGATGCATTTGAAGCGGTCAGGTATACCTCGAACTCTCCAGCCTGTTCGTAGACGTGCGCCGGGTTGCGGTGGATCGATTCATCGGATCCGGACAGGGTCTGCCCATCGCCGAAATCCCACGACCATGCCGTGACGCCGAAAAAACTGGCGTCCGTGAATTGAACCGCCTCTCCGAGACAGATTTCGCGCCTGTCCGCGGAAAATTCAGCCCGGCACAGCAGCTCCTCCTCGAACACCCCGGTATCCTCCAGGTTCTGCATTGTCCAAAGCTGGTCCCGATCGGCCACGTCATCGTTGAGTGCCACCCGCATCCGCGCCCGTTGTCCCAAGGTGTACATGGCGCCGCAATAGCTGTATTCCATGTAATTCTGAACGTTGTCAAGCGACCCGCAAGTGGTCCGGTCCAGGTCACACAGACCTACCGGGCTGCCAAGGCAGACCGGTGTGTCCTCCACGCCATCATCAATGTCGCAATTGTCCTCCTGATTGGGGCTGTTCGAACTGCCCCACGTGTGCGGCAGATTCAACCAGTGACCACATTCGTGGGTCAGGGTCCGGCTCCTGTAGGGGTTGCTCGTGCCGATGCTGCCCACGTAGTCATGGCGAAGGACAATGCCGTCGGTATTGGCTCCCCAATCCGATGGATAATTGGTATAGCCTGCCGCTCCTGCAGCACTGGCGGCCACATAGACATTCATGTAGCTCTCCCTGGGCCAGTTGACCAGCTGCTTCATCTCGTTGTTCCCCTCATAGGTGAGCTCGCTCTGGATACGGTTGATGCCCGAATGGCAATTGCCCTCGGGATCCCGTTTGGCGAGATGGAACTCGACATCCACATCGGCGGCCACGTCCACGAAACCGGCCACTATCTGACCGGTGTCCGCGTTCAATTTGCGGAAGTCGGCATTCAGAATGTCCATGGCGTCGTGGATCTGGGCGTCGCTGATGTTCTCTTCACCATTGTCGTGAATGACGTGGAACACCACGGGAATGATGTAGAGCTCATCATCCTCTCCGCCACGCTGCATCACCTTGCGCGCGGCGACACGGGTCGCTTCCTCGCTCAATGCCCTTGCCATCGCTGCATCAGGATGGGCAGCATCGAAAGCGGCCTGGGCTTCAGTCTGTCCGCATGAGAGTGGGGTCTGGGCCAAGGGGGCCAACGTGACGGCAAACAGACATGCTATTGCCACTGACTTGCTGATAAAGGAGAGATGCGATTTCATGGGCTTGCGGGCGGGGCAAGATAAGCCGAGTCATACCGGTTGTCACGTTCAGGGGTCCTGAGCAATCCGCCTTCCGGGAATGAACGCGACGGAATTAGCTTTGGATGCATGACGAGGTTCAATAGTTCAACCATTTTCCCGGTCCTGATGTTGGCCGGTCTGGTCCTGATCTCCGTGGAAAGCATCGGATGTGCGTCGGAAGGATCAGCTGCTGAATCCAAGATGGAGGAAGCACAACCCAATCTCACGGTCGCACGGGACATCAGTGATGTCGAGCTGGTGGCCCTTCTCAATGACCGACCGAACCTCCTGCTGGTTGATGTGCGGACCGACAGGGAATGGCAGAAGGGGCACATCGGCGGGGCCTGCTTCCTCGATTTCCTTGAGGACGACTTTCGCGAACGCGCATCGTCATTGCCGAAGGACCGGCCCATTGCCGTCTATTGTGCCGCAGGTGGACGCAGTGCCGATGCGATGGTATTCCTCTCGAATGCCGGATTCAAGGAAGTGTACAACCTCCGCGGTGGATTCTACGGTTGGGAGGATGCCGGCCATGAGGTCTCGAACGGACCTCCCGTCCCCCTTCCCGAATAAGAGGTTCAATCGACCGTCCGGTCGAACAGGCTGAACCGGATGTCGCTCAGCCCCGGCAATGGGTCCTTGCGCATGGCGTGGACCACGTCCAAGGTATAGGTTCCCGGAAGGGGAAATGCCACACCCTTCTTGTACCCGATCCGATGGTCGATCCAGCTCCGGCCACTGCCGTACCACCTGCCATCCGGTCCTGCCAACGGACAGGCCAGAGTGTCCGTAAGCGTCCTGCCATTCGGATAGGTGAGGCGCACGAAGAGATACAGGTTGGAAAAGGGATAATCCTGGTTGTGTCGCAGGCCCAACTGCAAGTCGTGCCGGTGCTCGGGCTGCTTCACATCAAAAGTCAACCGCACCGTATCCTGCGCGTACCAGCCATCCGTATCCACCATGGCCGAATCTGCTGCAACCGGACCAGGGCCACATCCAACCATGACGCATGCACTCAGGACGGCACCTGTCAGCAGTGGGAAGTACCTCATCCTTGAGGCGCTTTTCCGTTGCCACGGCCCTTTCTCCGCTTTTTTCTTCTCTTGCCGCTTCCGCCCTGGGCACCGGACCGCGATGGATCCCCACCGGCTTGAGCAGACCCGTCCGTTCCCCGGTTGCGGCGGCGGCCACCTTTGCGGCGGTGGCGACCCGTCGAGTCGAAACGCCCGACATCGTCCTGTCCGACAACGTCGCCATACAGGGCGTCCTCGGGAGCGGCCTCGGCCTCGATGGCATAGCCCTGAAGGTCATCGGGCTTCTCACCCCGCGCATTCATTTCCATGATGTGCTTGACGTCATCGAGGTCAATCGGAATGGGCGATGCCCCGGGATCGTCGAAATATTGGAACCACATCCGGCCTCCGAAGATGTCCGTCTTGAAATGACCGGCCTTGCCTTTCCGGGTCATCAGTTTTGTACTCGGAGGAGGAAACTGTGCCACCGCCTCCTTGTATTGGTCCAGCTCGAAATTGAGGCAACACTTGAGCTTGCCGCATTGACCAGCCAGTTTCTGGGGGTTCAGCGAGAGTTGCTGGTAACGCGCCGCACCCGTGGAAACGCTGCGGAAATCGGTCAACCATGTCGAACAGCACAGCTCCCGTCCACATACCCCGATGCCGCCCAACCTCGCGGATTCCTGTCGTGCCCCGATCTGGCGCATTTCCACGCGAACCTTGAATGCAGCGGCCAGCGCACGGACCAGTTCCCGGAAATCGACACGCTGTTCCGCGGTGTAGTAGAAGGTGCACTTGGTTCCATCGGCCTGGAATTCCACATCCCCCAATTTCATCTCCAGCTTGTGGTCGGGGATGATGCGTCTGGCTTCCGACAAGGTGTCGTCCTCACGGTTCCGCGAGTTCTGCCAGGTCGTGATGTCGTCCATTTCCGCCTTGCGGACGACCCGTTTGATTTCGTGGGTGTCCTTGACCCCCTTGGCCTTCATTTGAGCACGGACCAGCTCACCGGTCAATGAGACGATGCCCATGTCCTCTCCGGGCGAGGCGTCCACGACGGCCACATCTCCCGTCTGCACCCGACGGCCTTGGCCAATCCGGTAGTATCCCTTGCGGTTCCGTTTGAACCTCACCTCGACAATGTCGAATGGGCGCTGGCCTTCAGGAATGGGTACGCCCTCGAGCCAGTCGAACACGGTCATGACGTCACAACCGCAATTGCCGCAATTGCCATTTGAACGGCACCCCATCGGCTTGCCGTCCGGTCCTTTCCTGCATGAAGCGCATCCCATCTTCCCGGTCCGAATCGCTGGCCGGGAACATTCCCGACGTACCCTCCGAAGATAACGCGATGAAGGGTCGTCCTATCGCGGTCGATGCAGAAGTTCCATCATCCGCATGCTCAAATCGAGGAAGACCGTCCTCCCGTAGACATTGCCGGCCACATCACGGGTTGCCTTCTCCAATTCTGCCTGCATGTCCACAATGTTGCCGTGGTGGATGTAAGGGGAGAATTTTTCTGCGAAGCCCCTTTCGGAAGTGCGCAACCGCACGGCACTTGCAGCACCGTAATTGCCGACGATGCACTGTCGGAGCATGTGGAGCGCATAGGCCAGGAACTGCTTCTGCTGCTCGCGGCCCAAGTCGTGGAAACTGTCGGCGAGCTTCGCGGCCTTCCGTCCGTCCCTGGCAAATGCCGCCCGCATCCATTCCACGAACATGGCGAATTCTCCCGCCGCATCCTCGGCCATGAGCCGACGCGCCCTTGCCAGGTCTCCTTCGGCGAGTCCGGTAGCATCCAACACCTGCTCCTCAGTCGCCCCGAGACCGCGCAGCCATTGTCCAATGACCTCGCTTTCCACGGGCGGTACCGGCACAATCTGCGTCCGGCTCAGGATGGTCGCCAACAGGCTTTCGGTCGAATCCGCCAACAGGATGAACACCGTCTTCCGGGGCGGTTCCTCGATGACCTTGAGCAATTTGTTGGCGGTGTCCGTCCTCATCCATTGGGCACCCCAGATGATCTGGACCTTCCATCCACCCGCATGGGCCGTCAAGGACAGCCGACGCAGCACATCGGCAGCCTCATGGACGGAAATGAACGGCTGCTTGTTGCCGACCGCCATGCGCTCCCTGAGGTCCTCCATATCGAAGTGGGGACCCACTTCACGCAGCAACTCACGCCAAGTGCCCAATTGGTCGGCACTCAGCGCCTTGTCCTTGCCCGCGGGCTTGACGACGGGAAAAGTGAAGTGGAGATCGGGGTGCTGGAACTGGTCGTGCTGTTGGCAGGCTGGGCAGGCCCCGCAGGGATCGAAGGAAGTGCGGTCGGTGCAATGCAGCCGTCGGGCAAGGCCCATGGCCAAGGCGAGGCCCCCACGACCGGGGGGGCCGGTGAACAGCATGGCGTGTGCCAAGGTCCCCGCGTCCGCCTGTTCAGCAAGCCGAGCTGCGAGCGTATCCTGTCCCAAGGCTTCATGCACCGCTTCCATATCCCGAAGATAAAGGGCGTCACGTCGTGGGGCGCCACCGCACACTGCACCGGAAATCACGGCCGGGAGCGCTGATGCCGGAGGCAAAGACCTTGTAGTGGCGGTCTAGGATATTGTGTACGCCAGCCGCCACCGTCATCCGCTCGGTCAGGCGACCTTCACAATCGACACCGATCGTCCACCATGCCGGAGTTCCTGCAGGCAGTGCCTCTGCAAGATTGTCCGTGGCACCCGGACCATAGGCCTCTGCCGCCTTTCGGCCACTCCAAAGGAGATGGGCTTCCATGGACAGCCAGTCCCACGTGCGCTCCGCTGCAACACGGCCGAACATGGGCGGTATATGGGCGAGGGGGGCGTTTGTACGGACATCCGTTCCCCGGGTGAAATTGGCGGTGGCCTCTACCCGCCATCCCGATGACGGCCGGTAGAAAATACGCCACTGGGTGCCGCGGATGGAAGCGCGGCCTATGTTGGCGTTGACCTGGATCCGGTTCGTGTCCCCTTCCACGACGATCGTCTCCACCTGCGCGCCGGAAACATCCGTCAGCACCGTGTCCACCGCTGCGATGGCATCACGCAATCCCGTCAGGTACAGGGCGGCCTGGGCTCCAAGCCGCTGGTTCGGGCTCCTCCAACGGCCCCCGAATTCAAACCCGGACAACCGCTCCGGACGCACATTGTCGGAAGGCAACAACGCGTATCCATCCTTGGCGCGCACCTTCCCCACGTCATCGACGTTGGGGTTCCTGAATGCCGTCGAGAGCACCGCATGCAATCCCATACGCTGGATGGGGGACCACCGCAGGGTGGTGCTGCCCGTCAAGGCGCCCCTCCCGAACGCAACCCGACTGAAAGGCAGATCCAGTCCGGGCTGGGGGTCGAATCGGGCATCCAACCATCCGCGGGTATACCGTGCGGCCGTGTGCAGGGTCCATTTCTCCCATCGCCTCGAAACGCCGGCATAAGTGGCCCAAGATCCGGTTCCGGCCCCGCCGTTGGGATACCGCGTCAAAACCGGAGTTTCGAGCTTCAAGCCGTCTGCCCGCCGCTCGGCCCAGGCGTCGGAACGTACCCGGTCCCGGCTCCAGTATGCACCATAGGCCAACTGCCACCGGCGGACCATGCGGTCCACGTCCAGAAATACACTGCCCACGGCCACTTCCTCCAACTGCACCTCCCGCTGCTGGTCACCGAACCGCGCCTTGAATCTGGATTCCTGAATCTGCTGGTAGGCGGCCGTGAGCGACACATTTCCCAAGGATCGGACCCTGCCCACAAAGCGCGCGGAAGCCAAGGACCGCAATTGTGGACCATACTCCCACTGTGCCCACTTCGGGTCACCGTCGTCCGCAGCGTCATTGAGCCGGTCAAACCTCGGCACGGCGGAACTGGTACTGTGCTGAAAGTTCAATTCGACGTGCCGGGCCATGCCTCCGAAACGAAGCTTCTGCAGCACATCGGTCTGGTGATACCCCGTACCAGGCTGTACATCGGGGTCCGGGTTCGCTGCAGCGATGTCGGTGATGGTGGTGCCATTCGATGTCGTGCTTCGCTCCCAGGGTACCCGGCCCCATTCCTCTTCTCCATGGGGCCGCCACCGGCCCATTCTGAGGTCCCCATACCTTCTGTGCGTCACACTCGTCAATGAGGCCCAGGCCCGACCGACCACCTCGGCGTCCGCGTGGAAGGTGGGTGTCCGGGAAACCGCTGAATATCCCAGCTGACTTCTGGCCCTGACACCGGTCTTCCATCCCGGGGAGCGCGTCTGATAGTGGATGACGCCACCCAGTGCGTCACTGCCGTATTGGACGGAACCTGCGCCCTGCAGGACCTGGGTGGAAGCCAGGATGAAAGGGTCAATGGTCAAGGCATTCTGAAGGTGACCGCTCCGATAGATCGCGTTGTTCATTCGGACCCCGTCGACGACCAGCAGGATGCGGTTGGCCTCGAACCCCCGCAATACAGGTGAACCTCCTCCCTGCTGGCTCTGCTGGACATGGACCTGACCCGTCTGCCAAAGCAAGGTCGCGGCATTGGACGGGATTTCCTTTGCGACCGCCGAGGCCGTGAGGGTGCTCATGGTCGTGGCCGCATTCCTTTCTCTCAACGGCATGGCACTTGAGACCACAACTTCGGAGAGGTTGACGGATTCGGGAACCAGATTCACCTCCATATCCAGGACTTGAACGGGCATGGCGACCGAACGAGATCCGAACCCCATGCTCCTGATTTCGAGGGTATCCCCCTGGAGGATGAGGCTGTCCAGCTCGATGCGCCCTTGCATGTCCGTCATCCGGACCTCTCCTGCCTGGTTGCTGATGACCGCCGCCGGGACAGGATTGCCCTCATCGTCCTGCACCTCGATGACCTGTCCCAACACTGGCATGGAGAACAACACCAGCATGGCGCCCATCAGGACACCACGAAGCGGCCGATCATGGGGCCAAAACCGCACTGAGCACTTCCCAGGAGCGCAATGTGCGTGGGCTGGAAAGGTGGAGTTGCAGGTAATGGACATGCTGGAGCACAAGCTGATTTCGGGCGTCATGTAGAAGCGCTTCGGCCCGCAAGCCATCAAATTCCATGCCTTGAATTCGCAGGAAGGATTCGCCGTCTTCAACCGAAAGGTAGTCCTCACCCAACGGAGGTCCGGATTCCCATTCCGCCGTCGCCAGATTGAAACGCCCCATGCCGCCGGGCGCCTTTACTGCTGCGTCGGGTTTCAAGCCCATGACCCCAACGGCCTCCACGAGGAAGGCGAGGTGCTGGCGGCCGATTCCACCTTCATGCTCCAGCCTGCCGGCAGCCCGCCAGAGGGCGTCGAACAATTCCGCATGGGGCATCCCGGACTCAAGGGTCCTGAGCACGAATTCTGCGAGGAACATCGCCACGGCCCCCCGGGGCACCTCTGCGGTTGTTCTGTCTTGCGGCATGACCCGGTCCACCCGATCGAAACGATGAAGCTCCTCTTTCAGCGGGCGCAATCCCACCAAGTCGAGCAGGGAAAGGGGGGCATGGAGTTTGCGCGCCCGTCTGCCCCCTTTGACCCCTTCGCGCACGAGGCATCCGATGACGCCATGTTCCCGGGAGAATACCCGCAGGATGGAAACGCCGTCCTTGTGGCGCACCGTCGCCAACGCAATGGCCGGATGGTGTTGCGGGAGTTCCGGGGTCAATCTTCTTCGCTTGGGTCGAACAGGTTGCCGATCAGGTCTCCGAAGGTGACTTCCGTACCGACGATGGATTGGCCAATCTCGTTGAAAGCGGCCAAACCATGCAATACGAACTCCATGGCCGCAGGATGGTCCTCCACCGGCATGCCCGGACAGTATTTGTCAACCACTTCGGGCAGCCCGGTCACCCGACTCAGGGCGGCGGTGTATTCGGCTTCCGTCTGGTCCTTGAGGAGGGAAAGCTCGTTTCGGTTGAACCAGGCCACGATGGGTTGATAGGGGTCCTCGACCTTGCCCTTCTTGATGGACTCGGGATCGGGAAACACGGCGGGAAACTCGCGGCGGATGGCACGGCGGACGAGGGAGAGGGCCACACCGGCCGGGCCCTCTTGTTCGCCCTCATAAACCAGCTCGACCTTTCCATTGACAGCCGGGATGACCGCCAAGAGATCGGTGAGGCGCGAACGGGTCTGACCATTTCCGTTCCTCAGGGTCCTCAGCTCACCGGCCGCCACGAGATGCTCGAGCGCACTGATTGTCAATCGGGCCGAAACGCCGCTCCGCTCATCGATGTGCTCGCTCTCCCTCGCCTCGAAGGCGATGCGCTCCAATACCCTTCGGACCACTCCAGGCACCACCACCCGTTCCCTGGCGGAGGGGGAAAGTTGGGCTTCCTGGTCCGTGATCGCCATGGAATCCTCAATGGATGCGGGATAGTGGGTGAGGATCTGGCTTTGGATCCGGTCCTTGAGAGGGGTAATGATGGCGCCTCGGTTGGTGTAGTCTTCTGGATTGGCGGTGAAGACGAATTGAATGTCGAGGGCGAGCCGCATCTGGAATCCCCGAATCTGGATGTCGCCCTCCTGGAGGATGTTGAAGAGGGCCACTTGGATGCGCGGTTGCAGGTCCGGCAGTTCGTTGATGGCGAAAATGCAGCGGTGGCTGCGCGGGATCAGCCCGAAATGCAAGGCCCTGGGGTCGCTGTAGTCCAGCCCCTCATTGGCCGCCTTAATGGGGTCGATGTCGCCGATGAGGTCGGCCACACTGACATCCGGGGTGGCCAGCTTCTCCACGTATCGGTCCGAGCGGTGCATCCACTCGACTTTGGCGTCATCGCCTGCCGCTGCAATGATGGCCTTGCCCTGTGGCGTGATCGGGGCCATCGGATCTTCAGGCAAGGGGGCGCCGCTCAGGAAAGGCACCCATTCGTCCAATAATTCGGTCAGGGCCCTGGCAATGCGGGTCTTGGCCTGTCCCCTGAGTCCCAGCAGGTTCATGCTGTGACCGGCGAGGATGGCGCGTTGGACCTCCGGAATGACCGAGTCGTCGTATCCGATGATCCCTTCAAAGAGCGGCGTGCCCTCTTCGAGTTTGGCGATGAGATTCGATCTCAATTCTTCCGCGATGCTGCGCGGCGAATGGCCCGATGCGCGCAGGGCGCCAAGGGTCTCGATGTCAGGTCGTGTTGTGCTCATGGTGGGGTCACCGCGCCCGTCCGCGGCGGTTGCGTTCGAAGTCCGTGAAAATGGTGTCGCCCAGTCCCTTCAGTCCGGTGAAGAAGGCACGGCCGTTGTTGGCCTCGGTGAAATCCGAGACGAACCGTTGCAGTGCCGGGTCTGTGGCGATCATGAAGGTCGTGATGGGAATGCCCAGCTTGCGGCATTGTCGGGCCAGGTTGTGGCACTTCCCGGTAATGTAGGGGTCGAGGCCCCAGCTGTTCTTGTAGTACCCATCGGGCTCCTTCAGACAGCTGGGCTTGCCGTCCGTGATCATGAAAATCTGGCGGTTGGGTGTCTTGCGGCGACGCAGGATGTCCATGGCCCGCTCGAGGCCGGCGACGGTGTTCGTGTGGAATGGCCCCACCTGCAGATAGGGCAGGTCGGCGATGGCCACCTCCCAGGCATCGTCTCCGAAGACCACGATATCCAAGGTATCCTTGGGGTACTTGATCATGACGAGCTCGGCAAGGGCCATCGCGACTTTCTTGGCCGGAGTGATCCGATCCTCGCCATACAGTATCATGCTGTGGCTGATGTCGATCATGAGGACCGTGGCCGTCGTGCTCCTGTGTTCCCTGTCCTCCACCACGAGGTCGTCCTCGGTCATCCTGAAACCACCCCTTCCACTCGCGGCGCCGGGTCCATGGTGGATCTGGGCATTGCGGAGCGAAGCCCCGAAATCGACTTGATCCAACTTGTCACCGAACCGGTAGGGCCGCCGATCCGCAGTAGGCTCATCTCCCTGACCCCGCTCACGCGTCCGGTGTTTGCCCTGCTCCCCCTTGCGGAGGTTACCGAAGATCTGGTCGAGTGCGCGGCGGCGCATGTGCTGTTCACCGCGCGAACCCAGCTGCATTCCGCCCTTGCCCGGGTCGGTGGATTCCCTCAGGTACCCTTTGGCCTTCAACTCCTCGAAGAAGTCCTCAAGGGTATAGTCCTCGTCGGTCAGTCCGTGCTGTTGGTCCAGTGCACGCATCCAATCCATCGCCTCCTCCACATCGCCGCTCGTGTGCGTCACCACTTCGGTGAACAACTCCAGCAGTCGCTCGAATGGACTTCGGCGGTCCCGGTCGGGACGTGTGGCATGGAATTGGAAGCCGAGCATGGAATAAGTGGAAATGCTCCACCAAGCTACAGAGGGAACCGCCGTGAGGCCTCGAGGTTCATGCCCCACGACCACACAAAAACTGCCAACGGGGCTGAACTGCCACGCCGGTGCCGTGTTAACTTCCCGTCGGTTGCCCGATCCAACCCCCGAGGGACGCGAATCAGGCTCCCAGACCCTCGATACAGGCCTGCATGACATCCACCACAGCTCCACACCCATCCGCCAGAAAGGCGACCCGTGCCGTTCGCGTGGGCAATGTCATCGTGGGCGGTGATGCGCCAATCGTATTGCAGTCGATGACCACCGCAGACACCATGGATGTGGAGGCCACCGTGGCGGAGTCGCTGCGCATGATCGACGCAGGATGCCAGATCGTCCGCATCACGGCGCCCAGCAGGAAGGAAGCCGAGGCCCTGAAGGAAATCCGGGAAAGGCTGGACTCTGCCGGTCATGCCGATGTGCCCCTGGTCGCGGACATTCACTTCACCCCGAATGCAGCGGAAATCGCAGCGGACCACGTCGAGAAGATCAGGGTGAATCCGGGCAATTATGCGGACAAGAAGAAATTCGAGACCCACGAATACACGGAGGAATCATACGCGGCCGAATTGGAGCGCATCCGAGAACGGTTCACCCCGCTCGTCCGCAAGTGCAAATCGCTCGGACGTGCCATGCGGATCGGCACGAACCACGGCTCGCTGTCAGACCGCATCCTGTCGCATTATGGCGACACGCCTCAAGGCATGGTCGAGAGTGCCATGGAATTCCTGCACATCTGCCGTGACGAGGATTACCACGACATCGTATTGTCCATGAAGGCCAGCAACCCCCAGGTCATGGTGCAGGCTTACCGCATGCTCGCGGACCGCATGGCCCAGGAAGACATGGCCTATCCCCTGCACCTTGGGGTTACCGAGGCCGGAGAAGGTGAAGACGGGCGGATCAAGAGTGCTGTCGGCATCGGTACGCTGCTTGCCGAGGGGCTCGGTGATACCATCCGGGTGTCCCTTACCGAGGCCCCTGAGGCGGAGATTCCGGTGGCACGCTTGCTCGTGGAGCAGGCCGAAGCCGCGCGCCAAGGGGCTACTCCGACGGAAGAAGACGTGGTCCCCAATGGTTTCGAACGCCATGCCTACGCCCGCCGCCAGACCCGATCCGTAGGCCCCGTTGGAGGAGGACAGGTGCCCGTCGTCTGCCACGACATGTCCGGCAGGCCATTGACTGAGGCGGGCCTGTATGGCGCCGGCCACCGCTATCAGGCGGAGCTGGACAAATGGGAAGCCGATGATGCGGCCTGTGACCTGCTCCTCATCGGCGATCGCACGCTCGATTTCGCCCTGCCCGGGTGGCTGAGGGCCATACAGGATGCGGACGCATGGCTGAATGCCGCGGACCATCCCGACCGTCATCACCCCAAGTGGTCATTGGAGGAATACCGCAAAGCGAGGGTGGAACAGGCCCTTGATGCGGAACTGAACCTGCTCGAATGTGACGCCTCCGCCATCGACGGGGCATTGGCGGAGCAATTGACCTCCTGGAATGCCGATGCGACCGTCCTCATGCTGCACACCGGTCGCTTGGACGGCCTCGTTGTCCTGCGCTCGGCCTTCAACCGGCTTGTCGCAGCCGGTTGCACCATGCCCGTCATCGTCCACCGCGGCTACGGCGATCTCGACGCGGAACGGCTGCAACTGAAGGCGTCCACTGAAATCGGAGGATTGCTGCTGGACGGCTACGGAGACGGTGCTTGCATCACTGCCCACGTCGGCATCGACGGCGGTTTGCAATTCCTCAACCGAACGGCCTTCGGCATCCTTCAAGCCACACGCACCCGCATCAGCCGAACGGAGTACATCAGCTGCCCATCCTGCGGACGCACCCTGTTCGACCTGCAGGAAACCACCGCCCGCATCCGCGCCGTGACGAATCACCTGAAGGGTGTCAAGATTGGCATCATGGGTTGCATCGTCAACGGTCCTGGTGAAATGGCGGACGCGGATTATGGTTACGTCGGAACCGGACCGGGCAAAATCACCCTTTACAAAGAGAAGGAAGTGGTGCAACGCAACATCCCGGAGGAAGAGGCCGTGGATGCCCTGATCGATTTGATCCGCACCCACGGTGATTGGGTGGACACTCCCAAAAGATGAGTCAGCTGCCCGCGGATGCGGGATCCGGATCCGCTGGACGCATCCAATCGGCACCCTTCCCAAGCCAATGCTTCTGGCGCAGGACAATCCATGCCACACCGAAGGTGATGGCGACATCGGCAATGTTGAAAATGGGCGGGAAGATCTCGTGACCGACCCAGGCGTCCACCGGCCACCATTCCGGCCAGCGCACGGTGATGTGCAACATGTCCACGACATTCCCGCGGAACCATGGCGCGTAACCGCCCCACTCGCTCTGCCATGCCCACTCTGCGGGGGTACCGAACGAACTGCGGCTGAACAATCTGCCGTAACCGATGCTGTCCACGATGTTGCCTGCCGCACCGGCGAGGATCAACGCGAGTGCCTGCCTGAACCCCCTTGGTGCCCCCTGCGTTGCAATCCTCCTGACATGGAGGGAAAGCAAGACCACCGCAACGATTCGAAATCCCGTGAGCAAGTATTTCCCCGTAGCCCCGGGCAATGCCCATCCGAAGGCCATGCCATCGTTTTCGATGAACTGGATGTCGAAGGCACCGGGGATCCAGACGATGTTCTCCGCCAGCGTGAAACCCAGCTTCACGCACACCTTGACGACCTGATCGACCAGCAAAACGGCCGCCACGATCCATGCGACGTGGGCGGGACGGCGATCCGGACTCAACGCTTGTCCTGGTTGTTCTTGGCCTCGATCGACATGGTGGCGTGCGGCACGAGGCGAAGCCGCTCCTTGGCGATGAGCTTTCCGGTCACCCTGCACACGCCATAGGTCTTGTTCTTGATGCGGAGCAGGGCATTCTCGAGGCTCATGATGAACTTCTGCTGGCGGGCAGCAAGCTGGGCCGTTTCCTCACGGCTCATCGTATCGCTGCCGTCCTCCATCATCTTGAAGGTCGGGGCTGTGTCTTCCGTGCGGTTGTCATCCTCGTAGGAGAGCGAACGCTGCAATTGGTCATAGTCCGAACGGGCCTGTTCCAACTTCATGTTGATGAGGTCCTCGAACTCCTTGAGTTCAGCGTCAGAAAATCGCGTTTCTGCCATGGTTCATTGAATGGGGACCATGGCGATGGCCACGGTCAATAAGGGTTCCAATTCCTCGCGTTCTGCCTCCGTGCCCATGGGGGACCATTCCAACTGCTCAGCAAGGGTCTCGGCCCGAATATAGTCCAAATTGGAGGCCACGGATTCCTGCAGCTCCTGTGGCCCATCCAAGGTGAGGGCAATGCGGTCGGTCACCTCGAGACCGGCATCCTTCCTGCGCTGCTGAATGCGGTTCACCAGCTCGCGCGCGAGTCCCTCCGACCTCAACTCCGGGGTCACCTCGATGTCCAACGCCACCGTAATGCCGCCTTCGCCTGCAACAAGCCAACCCGGAATGTCTTCCGTGAGCACTTCCACGTCTTCCAGCAGCACCTCCACGGGGCCTTCTGCAAGGTCGAGGGTCAGCGAACCGGCCTGCTCCAGGCTGCGGATTTCCTCCTGACCCAGGGCTGCGATGCCCGCTGCCACCTCCTTCATCCGCTTTCCGTAACGGGGCCCGAGTTTTTTGAAGTCGGCCTTGAGGCGTTTCGTCAGGATGTCACTGTCCTCGGCAAGCGGCTCAATCGACTTCACATTGACCTCGCTCTTCACCAATTCCGTCACCGCGGCGAGTCGGTCTCCGAAACCGGTGTCCAGCACGGGAACCAGGATGCGCTTCAGCGGCTGACGCACCCTGATCTTCTCCCGCTTCCGCAGGCTCAACGTCAGGGAACTCAGGCGTTGGGCGAGTTCCATTCGGGCCTCGAGTTCGCTGTCCCGAAGGGCCTCGTCCACCTTCGGCCAATCTGCGAGGTGGACCGAATCCGATCCTCCTAGGTCCTGCCACAACCGGTCGGAATGGAATGGGGCGATGGGCGACATCAGGACGGACACCGTCTTGAGACAGGTGTGGAGGGTCGCATAGGCAGCGGCCTTGTCCTCATCGGAATCGCTCTTCCAGAAACGGCGGCGGCCCAGTCGGACGTACCAATTGCTGAGGTCGTCCACCACAAAGGACTGCACGAGGCGGCCTGCGCGCGTGGGCTCGAATGCATCCAATGCCGCCTCCACTTCGGCAATGCAGGTATGCAGCCGGCTCAGGATCCAACGGTCGAGCTCCGGTCTGCCGGACATCGCAGGTGCATCCGCTTCCGGATCGAAACCGTCAATGCCCGCGTACAGCGCGAAGAAGGCATAGGTGTTATGCAGTGTGCCGAAGAACTTCCGCTGCACTTCGCCTATGCCTTCGGTATCGAACCTCAGGTTGTCCCATGGCTGGGCGTTGGTGATCATGTACCAGCGCGTGGCGTCCGGTCCGAACTGCTTCAGGGTTTCAAATGGATCCACCGCATTGCCCAGCCGCTTGGACATCTTCTGGCCGTCCTTGTCCAGCACCAGCCCATTGGAGACCACCGTCCGGTATGCCACCTGATCGAAGACCATGGTCGAGATGGCGTGCAGGGTGTAGAACCACCCTCGGGTCTGGTCCACACCCTCGGCGATGAAATCTGCCGGAAAGGACAATCCGCCACCCTCACCTTCAACGCGCTCCCGGTTCTCGAATGGATAGTGCCACTGGGCGTAAGGCATGCTGCCTGAATCGAACCAGACATCAATCAGGTCGGACTCCCTGCGCATGGGCTCGCCGTTGGCCGCCTTGAGTACGATGCCATCCACCACGTGCTTGTGCAGGTCGATCCGGGCGTAGTTGGCATCCGACATGTCTCCGGGCGCAAAGTCCGGGAAGGGATGTGCATCCATCAATCCGGCCTCGACCGCTTCCGTGCATGCGGCATGGAGCTCCTCCACCGAACCGATGCAGCGCTCCTCACTGCCGTCTTCCGTGCGCCAGATCGGAATCGGAATGCCCCAGTAGCGTGAGCGGCTGAGGTTCCAGTCATTGAGGTTTTCAAGCCACTTCCCGAAACGGCCCGTCCCTGTCGCCGCGGGCTTCCATTGTATGGTCTCGTTGAGTGCGCGCATCCGGTCCTTGGCCGCGGTGGCACGGATGAACCAGCTGTCCAGCGGGTAGTACAGCACCGGCCGGTCGGTGCGCCAGCAATGCGGATAGCTGTGCTTGTATTTCTCTACTAGGAATGCCCGTCCACGGGTCTTCAGGTCGATGGCGATCTCCACGTCCACGGACTTTTCCGGAGCGTCCCCATCGTAATACTCCTGCTTGACGAAACGGCCGGCCATCGGTCCGCATTCCGGCCGGAACCGGCCTTGGAAATCCACCAACGGGACCCCTTGACCCGTGCCGTCATCCACCAGCAAGGGCGGCACCCCGGCGGCCGATGCCACCCGCGCATCGTCCGCTCCGAATGTGGGTGCCGTGTGCACGATGCCCGTACCGTCCTCCGTGGTGACGAAATCACCGGGAATCACACGGAAAGCCTGTTCGGCTTCCCGCATGGGTTGCGCCCAGGGAATGAGTTGCTCGTACCTCAGGCCTACGAGCTCGGCGCCACGGACGGTGGTGAGCACTTCCGACTCCGGTGCCTTTTTGCCACCGAAATGCTTGGCGTACAGAGCTTCGGCGAGCACCACGATGCCCTGTTCACCGGTGTACCGATTGGTCGTGCGTACCACATTGTATGCGATATCGGCACCGACGGTCAGGGCGGTATTCGAAGGAAGGGTCCATGGTGTGGTCGTCCATGCGAGCAGGTCCACGGGCAACCCTTCCGCCTTGCCCCCGGTCCATTCCCTGACCTTGTCCGCATCGGCGCCCAGCAGACGGAACTGCGCCACCACCGTCGTGTCGGTGACATCACGATAGGCACCGGGCTGGTTCAATTCGTGGCTGCTCAAGCCGGTGCCGGCCTTCGGGCTGTAGGGTTGGATGGTGTATCCCTTGTAGATCAACCCCTTCTTGTGGAGTTGGGACAGGAGCCACCACACACTTTCCATGTACTTCGGCTCGTAGGTCACATAAGGGGCATCCATGTCCACCCAGTAGCCCATCTTCCGGGTCAGGTCGTTCCATTCCTCGGTGTAGCGCATCACCGATTCACGGCAGGCCTGGTTGTACTCCTCCACGGAAATGCCCTTGCCGATGTCCTCCTTGGTGATGCCGAGGGCCTTCTCCACCCCGAGCTCCACAGGAAGTCCGTGTGTATCCCAACCGGCCTTGCGTTCCACCCGTTCGCCCTTGAGGGTCCGGTAGCGGCAGAAGATGTCCTTCAATGCCCGCGCCATGACGTGGTGTATGCCCGGTTTTCCGTTGGCGGAAGGGGGGCCTTCGAAGAACACGAAACGGCGCTCCGACGGTCTGGATTCCACACTCCTGCGGAACACGTCACCGTCCTCCCATTGCCGCATCACCTCCTGGGCGATACCGGGAAGGTCGAGTGGTCCTCGTTCGGGAAATCGTCGGGTCATGACAATGGCTCAATCGGTCTGGACGGTTGCGCCCGCCGGTCGCGCGAAGATAAACCGGTCCTTCAGGGTAACGAAGCCTTAAACTCTGCTGATTTTCAGCATATTGGACATGCCTGCTTCTGCAATGGGCATGCTCGCGACGTGGATGATGTAATCTCCATCGTCCACCTTGCCCTTCCGCTGAAGCAGGGACTTGACATCGGAGATCGTATGGTCGGTCGAGATCATCTTGTCGTAGTGGTAGGCCTCCACACCCCAGCACAGGGCCATTTGACCCAGGATGTTGCGGTTGCTCGTAAAGACGTGGATGAACGCCTTCGGACGCTGACTCGCCACCTTGTAGGCCGTGTATCCCGAAAACGTCATCGTCACGATGGCTGCAGCGGACACCCTCTCCGCAAGGTCGCAGGCATTTCCACAGATGGCATCCGTCACAAATCGCTCGGGATGTTCGGAATCGACACAGGCGCTCCGGTGGTAGATCCGGGGCTCCTTCTCTATTTCCGTGACGATGTCGCGCATCGCCTTGATGACCTCCATGGGATGAGCACCCACCGAAGTCTCACCGCTCAACATGACCGCATCGGCCCCGTCGAGGACGGCGTTGGCCACATCGGTCACTTCGGCGCGTGTCGGCGCAATGTTCTCGACCATGGACTCCATCATCTGGGTGGCCACGATCACGGGCTTTCCGCAGCTTTGGCACTGCTCGATGATGCGCTTCTGTATCATCGGCACCTGCTGCATCGGGACCTCCACCCCGAGGTCGCCCCTTGCAATCATGATGGCATCCGTGCCTTGGATGATGGCCTCCAGATCCGCCACCGCCTCGGGCTTCTCGATCTTGGCCACCACGCGGGCATGGCTGTCCGCCTCCGTGATGCGTTCCTTGAGGTCTTCCACATCCCGGGCTGAACGAACGAAACTGAGGCCAATCCAATCGACGCCGAGCGTCAATGCGAACCCGAGGTCCTCGGTGTCCTTTTCCGTCAGGCTGGGCAGACTGATGTCGGTGGAAGGCAGGTTGAGTCCCTTCCTGGAGGACAGGATGCCCCCGTGGACCACTTTGCACCGCACCGTTTCCTTTCCATCCGTTTCCTCCACGATGAGCCGGAGCTTTCCGTCGTCGAGCAACACGGGTTCACCCGGCTTGACATCCGCTGCGAAATGGGGATAACCGGTCCACGCCTGCGTGGCATCGCCTTCTCCCTTGCCGACGCGGATGGTGAAGGTCGACCCTTCCACCAGCTCGGATCCTTCGGCCATCATCCCGACGCGCAGCTTAGGACCCTGCATGTCCGCCAGCAGCGCCGTATGCGTGCCCAGTTTGGCGTCGACTTCCCTGACGCGCTCCACAGTGATGGCATGGGTGGCATGGTCACCATGGGAGAAATTGAGTCGGATCACATTGACCCCTTCCCTGATCATGCCCTCGAGCACCTCGGGGGATGAACTGGACGGGCCTACGGTGGCCACGATCTTGGTGAATTTGCGGGTCATGTTCGAAGCTTTTTGAGCCACTCTTTATTCGTAATACAGGACCTCCTGACGGGTAATGGCCTTGGGTTCCACCCGGAAGCATGCCGCCACCCTGCTCAGGGAGCGGACGGCCTCCATCAACGATTCCGTGCGGTCGCCCGAGAACGACTCGATGCGCAGCAAGTAATCAAAATGGACCAAGGTGGGGATCATTGCCCCTTCCGGTGTCCGATTCCAGATGACATCGAAAGTCCACCCTTCCGCCTCGTCCTCGTGACGCCAGATGCAATGCCGGGTCGCGGGTCTCCGTTTTTGGGTCACCTCCAATTCATCGTGGAACCCAAGGCTGGTTCCCAACTTGCGGTTGAGGTTCCAGCAGAATCGATGGCCCGCATCCGGGCAACTGACCCCCAAGAAGGCATGGGGCATCGAATCATCCCCGATGTCCAATGTGAGGGTGCGCATGAGATTCCGGCCTACGCCAAGAGGGCGGTCTTATTCATCGCCGAAGATATGACGGCAAGCCTCCCGCGCTGCAGCTTGCTCCGCCGACTTCTTGGAAGGGCCATCCGATGTGCCCATGACCTTGCCTCCGACCATGACCTGCATCTTGTACAGCTGCTGGCCGTCCCGCTTGAACTCACGCACCACCTTGAACTGCACCTTCTTCTTCCGCTTCTGGCCCCATTCGTGAAGTTTACTCTTGAAGTCCACCGTTGCCTGAAGTCGGTGCTCCAGGTCGAAGCGCTTCAGAAGCTTGAGCACGCCTTTCTGTGTCCTCAGGTAGCCCCGGTCGAGATAAACCGCGCCCACGACAGCTTCCATGGCATTGCCACGCAGGGATGCGTGGACGGAGCCCTTGCCGGTCTGGGCATCGAGCAGGTGCTCCACGCCGATCTCCTCACCGAGGTAATTCAGGGATTCCCGGCTCACGAGACGCGCCTTCATCCGGGTCATCTCCCCTTCGTCGCCATTCGGGAACCTGCGGAACAACAGATCGACTACAATCATGTCCAACACGGCATCACCGAGGAACTCCAGCCTTTCATTGCTGGGGAGACCATCGCGCTGACATTCCTGTGAACTGGAATGACGCAACGCCTCCATGTAGTGGCCAAGGTGGCGGGGTCTCACCCCGAAATGCCGTCGAATGAACCTTCGGATACGTGCTTCCCTGGTGTCCTTGCGCCCCAGGCGCATCAGAACTTTCGGACGATGACCGAAGCGTTGTGCCCTCCAAACCCGAAGGTGTTGGACAAAGCCGCGTTCACGGGTCTTTCCCGCTTCACGTTGAAGGTGTAGTCCAACGCTTGGTTTAGCGCGGGATCGGGATCGGTGGAATTGATGGTCGGCGGCACCACATCCTCGGTCACGGACATGATGCAAGCCAACGTTTCCACAGCACCAGCAGCTCCCAACAGGTGACCCGTCATGGACTTGGTGCTGGAAATGCTCAATGCCTTGGCGTGGTCACCGAAGACTTCCTCAATGGCCTTGACTTCGGCGAGGTCACCCAATGGGGTGGAAGTACCGTGGACGTTCACGTAGTCGATGTCTTCCGGTGTCATCCCGGCATCGGCCAGGGCCGCGCGCATCACATTCCGGGCGCCGAGTCCTTCGGGATGGGGCGCGGTCAGGTGGTGGGCGTCCGCAGATGCCCCTCCACCCATCATTTCGCAGATGATGTGCGCTCCTCTGGCCTGCGCGTGCTCGAGTGACTCCAATACGATTGCACCGGCCCCTTCACCCAGTACGAAGCCGTCCCGATTGACATCGAACGGTCGCGACGCGACTTCAGGCTCATCATTCCGACTGGACAGCGCCTTCATGGCACTGAAGCCTCCAATGCCCGCCTCGACCACAGCGGCTTCGGCACCACCGCTGACCATCGCATCCGCCTTTCCATAGCGGATGGCATTGAATGCATCGATGATGCAGTTGGTGGCACTTGCACAGGCTGAGACGCACGCGTAATTGGGGCCCCTGAAACCGAATTCCATCGAGATCTGACCGGCGCAGATGTCCCCGATCATCTTGGGAATGAAGAAAGGATTGAATCTGGGCGTCCCGTCTCCCTCAGCAAAAGCCTTGATCTCCTGCTGGAAGGTCAGGATGCCTCCAATGCCGCTTCCGAAGATGACCCCGATGCGGTCGGGATCGACATCAGCCTCTGCCAAACCGCTTTGGGCAACCGCCTGGCGCGCCGCGACAATGCCATATTGGGCATAGGGGTCCAGCTTCCTGGCCTCCTTGCGGTCGAAATGCTCGTTCGGATCCCAGCCCTTGACTTCGCAGGCAAACTGGGTCTTGAACTTCGAGGCGTCGAATCGGGTAATGGGTCCCGCACCGCTGACCCCCCGTTTCAAGGCATCGAAGAAGGAGGGAACGTCGTTGCCCAACGGAGTCAGGCAACCCATTCCCGTGACGACGACACGGTTCAGCTCCATGTGGGGCTTACTTCGCGTTTTCGATGTACTCGATGGCTTGACCGACCGTACCGATCTTCTCGGCCTGGTCGTCCGGGATGGCGATATTGAATTCCTTTTCGAATTCCATGATCAGCTCGACGGTGTCGAGGGAGTCCGCCCCGAGGTCGTTGGTGAAACCTGCCTCGTCATTTACTTCGGATGCATCAACGCCGAGCTTGTCAACGATGATGGCGGTCACTTTTTCGCGGATATCAGACATGATTTGTGGTATTGCGAATGCGGTGCAAAGTAAACTCCTCCTTTCCAAGTGACACGGGCTTCTTTTCGCCTTTCGAGAAAATTGCCCACCATGACCGGGGGAAAGTCATTAATTATCTGTTTGACAGCATTTTAATTCCCCTTTTTCTCGGGGTGTTTCGGGTAATGGACGCAAATTTCGTCCAACGTTTTACGCGAAAGGTTAGGCACCGTGGCATCGTCCGAGGGCCAACCTACGGGGATATTGAGAAAGGCCCTTTCGTTGTCCGGACGATCCAACAGGTGGGAGAGGAAGTCCATGGGGGATGGGGTGTGGGTCAAGGCGGACAGACCGACCTCGTGCAGCGCTGCAAGCAACAGGCCCACCGCGATGCCGCAACTCTCCTGCACGTAATAATTGGGGTGCTTTTCGCCCGTGTCGGCATCCCTTTCGTGGATGCGGCGGAAGACGATGATCAATGCGGGTGCCTCCTCGATGAAGGGCTTGACGTGATCGGTACCCAGCGGAACGAGATCCTGCAGCCACCGAGGAGACATGCGTTCGGAGTAGCTCTTGAGCTCCTCCTCTTCAGCTGCCTTTCTGATCCGCTTTCTGAGCTCCGGGTCCGTCACGACGCAAAAAGTCCATGGCTGCTTGTTGGCGCCGCTCGGGGCAGTGCCCGCAATCCGGATGGCCTGCTCCAGAATGTCCATGGGCACCGGATCCGGGCTGAACATGCGCACACTGCGGCGCCCGGCAAGGTGGTCGTACATCGCATCGAGCTTACGGCGCATGCCTTCCGCATCAAGGCGGGCTGGCCGATAGGGAATGTGGCCTTTCTCGCTGCTCATTTTCCCTTGAGCTTCTTGCGTATGTCACGCATGAGGTTCGAAGCGTAGACAAACGCGTCCAGCTCCTCCACCCCGCTCGAGAGGATGCCCTTGCGGTTGCCGCGCCACGCCACTTCACCTTCATGCAGGAAGTGGATGTTGTCGCCGATTTCGATGACGCTGTTCATGTCATGGGATATCACCACGGTCGTGGTCTGATATTCCTGCGTCAATTCACGGATGAGGTTGTCGATGACGATGGCGGTCTGGGGATCCAGGCCCGAATTGGGCTCATCGCAGAAGAGGTACCGTGGCCTTCCGACAATGGCGCGGGCCAGGGCAACCCGCTTCTGCATGCCTCCGGAAACCTCCGCCGGGAACAGGTGTTCGGACCCTTCCAATTCCACCCGGCGCAGACATTCCATGGCACGATCGCGGCGCTCCCGCACGTCCATGTTGCCAAACATCCTGAGCGGAAACTCCACATTTTCCAGCACCGTCATGGAGTCGAAGAGGGCGCCTCCCTGGAACAACATCCCAATCTGGAGTCGCACCTGCTCCTGTTCCTTTCTGCCCATCACAGTGAAGTCCTCATCCGCGTATCGCACCGTGCCCTCATCCACATCGAGCAACCCCACAATGCACTTGGTCAACACGGATTTTCCCGAGCCGCTCCGGCCGATGATGAAATTGACCTGGCCCGCATCGAACGCGGCATCGATACCATGCAACACCGCCTTGTCCCCAAAGGATTTCATCACCCCCTCAACCCGGATCATGTCAACAGCAATTGGGTGATGACGAGGTTCGCAATCATCACGATGACGACACTGTAGACCACGGCCTTGGTGCTCGATCGGCCGACCTCCCTGGCGCCACCACTCGTATGGTACCCATGATAGGCACTGACACTTGTGATAATCAGGGCGAAAATGCAGGTCTTGATCAGGGCATAGGCCACGTCGAAAGCCTGGAAGTCAATCTGTATGCCGTATTCATAATCGGCGAAGCTGCTGAGTTCCGCAGCGTTACAGATCCAGGCCCCCGCACCCATCCCCAGCACCATGGCGATGACCACGAGAAAGGGGAAAATCAACAGGGACGCCAGCAACTTGGGCAGGACCAGATGCGAAATGCTCCGGACGCCCATGACCTCCAGGGCGTCAATCTGTTCGGTCACCTGCATCGTGCCGATCTGGGAAGCGATGTTCGACCCCACCTTTCCGGAGAGTATGACGGGAATGATGGTGGGAGCAAATTCCAGTATCATCGTCTGACGCACGGTGAAACCGATGGTGTAGGCAGGCACCCAACCCCCGACCTGGTGCGCGGTCTGGATGGCGATGACCGCCCCCATGAACAGGCTCAGCAAGGCGACGATACCGAGGCTTTGGACGCCGATGGCCTCAAGCTCAACCAGGGTCGCCTGAAAGAACACCCTTCCTTTCTGCGGACGCCGCAAGGCTGAAGCCATGAAGGCGAAGTACCGACCGATATGGAATAGGAGTCCCATGCCTCCGACGAAGGTACACACCCTCCGTCCCGTTGATGAATGTCATCCAAGGCATAACCAACCGTCAATGTGGACGGCGCGACACGCCATCATCTTGCCAACAACGGAACAGTCCAAGGGACGCCGGGCCGGTGCAGCGCATACCGGGACAGAATGCGACTACATAAAGACCACGATAGATGAAGCACCTTGCCCTGACCGGCGCGGTGCTTTTTTCTTGGGTGTCCAGGGCGCCGATCAGACCAACGGCTCACCGTGGTCCGACTTGAGTCTGGACACCACCTGCTTCACCCACTGCTCCTCACTTCTCGGGCAGATGAGCAGTGCGTCCGGCGTGTCCACAATGATGAAATCCTGGAGTCCCTTGGCCACGATCATCTTGCCTCCTTCACCGGCCACCATGAGTCCAGTGGCATCATCTCCAAGCAGGCGGACTCCGCTCGTGGCATTGTGGTCACCGTCCTTTTCGAGCTTGTCGTACAGGGAGCCCCAGGTCCCGAGGTCGCTCCAACCGAAATTGCCCAGGACCACCCCCACGTTGGGTGCCCCCTCCATGATGCCATAGTCGATGGAGATATTTTCGGCCTCTCCGAAAATCTCCAAAACAGCCTCGGCCTCCCGCTCAGTGCCCAGGTCGTCCTTGCGCTCAATGAAGGCCCCGTGCAGATCCGGCAACTGCGCTTCGAATCGGTCCTGAATGGTCTCCAGGGACCACACGAATATGCCCGAATTCCAACAGAAGTCTCCTGAATCGATGAACTGACGGGCCAGCTCGAGATCGGGCTTCTCTGTGAAAGTCCTCACCTGCTGCAGGCGCGGATCGAATGCACCGGGCAGCTCCTCGAACTGGATGTATCCATACCCGGTATCCGGCCGCGTGGGCGCAATGCCCACGGTCAACAACTGGCTGGTCTGTGCTGCCTGCCTGACGGCGACCCCCAGCACGTCCCGGAACCCCTCCTCGTCTTCGATCAGATGATCGGCGGAGGCCACCACGATGGTGGCGTCCGGATCGCGCAGGGCGATGCGGTGATGGGCGTAGGCCAGACAGGGTGCCGTGTTCCGCATGAACGGCTCGCAGAGGATCTGGTCCTCCGGGATGCCGGGCAACTGGGCCATGATTTCGTCCTTGTAACGGACGTTGGTCACGACATACATGCGCCCATACGGCAACATGGGCTCCAGACGGTCGGCCGTCATCTGGATGAGCGTGCGGCCGCGGTCGAGGATGTCCAGGAATTGCTTCGGCCTGCCCGATCGGCTCATCGGCCAGAAGCGGGAGCCAACGCCCCCAGCCATGATTACGGCGTATGTGTGGTCGTGTAGGGCCATGTGGTGGTGCCTGTCCGCTGATTCGAAGGCAAAGGTAGCCCGAGCCTATGCTGTCCTTCGACCCGGGAGAATGACGGGCAGGTCTTGCACTTCGGCTTGCGCTTGCGCTTGGGGCGTTGCACCTGCCGGTGGGGCGCACAATCCGCGAGGAAAATGGCCAGCAAGGCGAAGACCAGCGCCTGATATCGACCTCCTGAACACCGGAACCTCATCGCGTGCCCGTCATGTCTGCCGGCACCACCCAGCGATCGTATTCCTCCTCCGTCAGATGACCGAGCGCCAATGCCGCCGCCTTCAAGGTTGTGCCCTCCTCATGCGCCTTCTGGGCGATGGCGGCGGCCTTGTAGTATCCGATGTGCGGATTCAGAGCCGTCACCAGCATCAAGCTGTCCTTGAGCAACTGGTCGATGCGGGCGCGATTGGGGGTGATGCCCTCCACGCACCTTTCTGCAAAGGAGGCACATGCTTCACCGAGCAGCCTCGCGGACTCGAGGATGTTGCGGGCCATCATCGGCTTGAACACGTTGAGTTCGAAATGCCCCTGGGCACCCCCGATGGTCACGGCCACATCATTCCCCATCACCTGGGCGCACACCATGGTGAGTGCCTCGGCCTGGGTGGGGTTCACCTTGCCGGGCATGATGCTTGAACCGGGTTCATTGGCAGGCAGGGACAACTCGCCGATGCCACTGCGCGGTCCACTGCCCATCATGCGGATGTCGTGGGCGATCTTGTTGCAGCTGACGGCAAGCTGCTTGAGCGCCCCATGCGCCTCCACCACCGCGTCGTGCGAGGCGAGTGCCTCGAATTTGTTGGGTGCGCTCACGAAGGGATGTCCCGTCGACTCCGCCATGTACGCAGCCACCTTCTCGGCATATCCCACCGGCGCATTCAGCCCGGTGCCGACCGCCGTCCCCCCCAAGGCGAGTTCGGCGAGGTGATCGAGGGTGTTGCGCAATGCCCGCATCCCATGATCAAGCTGGGCGACATAACCACCGAATTCCTGGCCCAGGGTCAGCGGTGTGGCGTCCATCAAGTGGGTCCGGCCGATCTTCACGACGTTGCCCATCTCTTCAGCCTTGGTGGAGAGGGCATCCCGCATGCGCTGAACACCAGGCAAGGCGGTTCGGATGATGCGGTCATAGGCCGCGAGGTGCATGGCCGTCGGAAATGTGTCGTTCGAGCTCTGTGATTTGTTGGCGTCATCGTTCGGGTGCACCGGGCGCTCTCCTTCTCCGAGGGTGCCCCCGGCCAGCACATGGGCCCGATTGGCAATCACCTCGTTCACGTTCATGTTGGACTGGGTTCCCGAGCCGGTCTGCCACACCACGAGCGGAAAGCAATGGTCGAGATCGCCCGCGATGATCTCCTCGCAGACCCGGACGATCAAGTCCCGCTTATCCTCGGTGAGGATTCCGAGATCGCAATTCGCCCGGGCGGCGGCCATCTTCAGATGGCCGAAGGCATGGATCACCTCGATCGGCATGCTTCCCGAAGGTCCGATGGGAAAATTGTGTCTGCTGCGCTCGGTCTGGGCGCCCCAGTATTGGTCCGCGGGGACCGCGACTTCGCCGAGGGTGTCCTTTTCTATGCGGGTGTTCATGTCCATCTTGGAATGCTGGATTTCCATGGTGTCAACCCTCCGTTGCTGCCCTTTCCGAGGCGGCGTGCATCAGGTTGGCCTTGAGCATGGCTTCAATATCGCCGTTGAGCACGGCATCCGTGTTCGACGTTTCGAAGCTCGAACGCAGGTCCTTGACCATCTTGTACGGTTGCAGCACGTAAGAGCGGATCTGTGATCCCCACTCGATCTTCTTCTTGCCTGCCTCGATTTCCGCCCGAGCCTCATTGCGCTTGGCCATCTCCATCTCGTAAAGCTGTGACTTCAGAAGCTGGATGGCCTTTTCCTTGTTTCCGAGCTGTGAACGCGTTTCAGTATTGTCGATGATGATGCCCGTCGGCTTGTGCCTCAGCCGCACACCGGTTTCCACCTTGTTCACATTCTGACCGCCCGCGCCGCCGGAGCGGAACGTGTCCCAGGTGATGTCCGCGGGATTGACCTCGATCTCGATGCTGTCGTCCACCAGGGGATACACGTAAACCGAAACAAAGGAAGTGTGCCTCCGTGCCTGCGAGTCATATGGGCTGATGCGCACCAACCGGTGCACGCCATTCTCACCCTTGAGCATGCCGAAAGCATAGTCGCCATCGACCTCCATGGTGATTTGCTTGACCCCCGCCACATCGCCATCCTGACGGTCGATTTCCTTCACCTTGAATCCGGCCTTGTCCGCGTACATCGTGTACATGCGCAGGAGCATGCCCGCCCAATCGCAGGACTCCGTACCCCCGGCTCCGGCCGTGATCTGTACCACCGCATTGAGCCCGTCCGCCTCATCAGAGAGCATCTGCTTGAACTCGAGCTCCTCGATGCACCCGATCAGGTCTTCATGCTGCGAAATGACCTCCTCTTCGGTGCTCTCGCCCTCCTTGAAGAAATCGAAGAGGACCTGCAGGTCCTCGATGGCCGTCTCCGCCCGCTCATATTCCTCCACCCAGGCCTTTTTGCCCCTCATCCGACGCATGACCTTCTCCGCCTCCTTGGCATCATTCCAGAATTCCGGGTCCTGGGAAAGCTTCTCATCCTCCTGGATATCGATGCGCTTCTGTTCGATGGCCAGGTAGCCCTTGAGGGCCAGCACGCGCTCACGTGCGGATTGGATCTGATCGGCATTCAGCATGAGGGGTCAAATTTAGGGGGCACAACCTCCGCTGCCACCGCCTCACGCGCCACTTCCAACGGGAATCCCCGCCGCATCAGCGCACCAATGGTATCAGCGGCCAGCTCGTCATTCCTACCCTTTCGGCGCTTGCGGACGGCACGTTTGCCCGCCTCGAGCACATCCTGCTCCGCAATGCCCGCGACCGCTCCTTCGGCCAAGACGTCGGAAATCCCGTGTTCCATCCTCAATGCCGCGAGGACCTTGAGCGGACCCCAACCCCTCAGCCGGACATGGTCTGTGGCATAGGCCTCGGCAAAACGCCGCTCATCGAGGTACCCCTCAGCCTTGAGGGATGCAATCAGTTCATCGGCAAGTTCCGCTTCGCCCCAGGACATCAGCTTCCGACGGACCTGTGCCGGCGAACGCTCGGCACGGGCGCACCAATGTCGTATCTTCGAGGAAACGTCTTTTTTTGAATCCACTGCGCGGAAGCTACATCGCAGCGCGCTGATTGGAACGCCACTTGCAAACCACCGGGAACGCCTGGTGAAGCCTACTGAAAACGCCATGAAAGCCGAGATCAATCAGCGCATCGCGACGTTGCTGGAGAACCCGGAAATTGAAACGGTCCGGGTGGAAATCCGCACCGCTTTCGAAGTCTACAAGGATGCGCGGGAAAAAGATGTGACGACACAGCGTGCCGCATTCGACAAGGAGGAGCATCCCGCCCCTGAGCCCGGTGAGGAGCCCATTCGTTTCAGCTACCAACCCGATGAGGAGGACGCCCGGAATGACGACATGTACAAGGCTTTCCGGGAACGGGAAAAGGCTTGGCGTGAGAAGGTCGCCGCCGAGCAGCGGGCCAACCTCGAAGGGAAGCAGGCCATCCTGGACAAGATGCGCGAACTCGTGGCCAATGAGGAACACATCGGGAAGATGTTCGACGCTTTCAACGCCCTGACGGAGGAGTGGAACGCCGTGGGCAACGTGCCGGGTGACCAATACCGGGAGGTACACGATTCATGGCACCGTCTGCGGGACGATTTTTTCTACAACGTCAACATCTACAAGCAGTTGCAGGACCATGACCTGCAGATCAACCTCAAGAAGAAGGAGGAACTCATCACCCAGGCCGCGCAGCTCGAGACGGTATCTGACCTCAAGGAGAAGGAGATGCTGGCCCGCAGCTACATGAAAGCCTGGTTCGACATCGGGCCCAGTCCAAGGGAAACCTATGAGCAACTGGCGGGTACCTTCTTCGGCCACACGCGCGGTGCGCTCGATCAGGTCAAGGCCCATTACGACGCCATCAGAGAAGGCTTCCAGCAGAACCTGGAGGCGAAACAGG
>CAXQGL010000043.1:0-41667 GCA_964223495.1 Candidatus Nitrosopumilus sp.
CTGTTGGCTTGGGCCGAGGAGGTCGGGCTGGACCTGTGTGTCCAGGCGCTCGATGCCCTGCGTGAGCGGTATTGAGAGGAACGGTATCGCTGCAGTCCTTTACTGCGTACGAGGGCCGCGGAAGGCCGCGGCTTCTTCACCTGATTCAACAACCCTCACCGTAGCCACCCAGCATCTCGAGAACGTCGGAAACCGTAACAGCACCATCTCCATCGAGGTCGCTGTTGCATCCGAATTGACATCCGAAATCACCCAGCATGATCAGCATATCAGCCACAGTGACCAGGAAATCGCCGGTCAGATCCAAGGCGCAGAGGATTTCCTCGAGGCTGATGATGCCGTCGCAGTTGTTGTCCAGACCACTGAATGTGCCAGGGGCACCGGGAAATACACTGGCGTCCTGGTCGTCACAGTCACAGATGACATCCTGACCATCCCCATCGGCATCCACGATTCCGGCACAATCTTCGAATTGTTCCTGGCAGTTGGCCAGGATGCAGGCCTCGCAATCCGCTGCGCTGCCGAATCCGCAGACGAAAAAACAATTGTCCGAGGCGCAGGTGCTCTGTTCTGCAAAACACCCCACACAACCGGTGCTCATGGTCGGAATGGCGGCGGAGATGCACCCCGAGAAACAGGTGTTCAGATCACCAGCGAAAATGCAGTCAAAACCACAGGCGAAAATGGCATCGTTGACCAACGCTCCTTCTTCGCAGAGCAACTGGAAATCCAGGGAATCGCACTGTGACCGGCCATCATTGGGCTGAGTCAGTGCCAAAAATGAAAGGATGACCGCACTCCAAGGCGGCAGCAAGCGGTTCAGGTTCATGGTGATTGAACAGTTTGGTGTACGCTCAAGTTCGTAAAATCAGCGAATACCCGCCTCGGTCCACGATTTTCCCAGCCTTGGCTATGTCTTGGGGGTGCGTCATGTCGAGGAAGGCACCACTCATCGGCAGTGCCTCCATGACCCCATCGTGACGGGTGAGCCATTGTGACACCGCAACCGGGAGTTCCTTCTCCCGCCTTACTGGATGCTCCTCCACCTCGCACACGGCTTGCAGGAGGTCATCGAATGGCATCCGGAAGTAGTTCATGCTGACGCGTACATGGCCATCGGACCACAAGGCGGCCGTCATGGCGGCATCATCCGGCTTTTCACTTATGCCGGCCAACTGCCCCGCATCATTCACGTGGATGACGGCAAAAGCCCGAATGCGCTCCTCGGGTAGCCCCAGGTGGTTGGGGTGAAAGGCGGGCAGAACCGAATCATGCATGAACAAGGATTGGAACATGCCCCTTGGCGGCAGGTTGTCCCCATTGGCCACTGTTACTGAAGTCCCTTGCCATTCGGATTGGGCCCTCAAGGCCAATTCCACGGCATGCGCCGTTCCGAGCGGTTTGCTTCTGCCTTGGGGCACGGACTGCTCGACGAACGTCAATTCCATTCCTGCAATGGGGCATTCACCGAAATGGGCCCGGGTAACCACATCATCGGGAGCAATGACCACACAAGCCTTTCCGCATCCTTCCTGTTGGAGCTGCCGCAAGAGGTGTTCCAGCAGCGGTCTACGGTCCCTGCCGATGCGGATCATGGCCTTGGGTCGGGAGCGCGCCTCGGTCAGCATCTCCGGATCGACTGCAGCGTCAGCCCGCATACGGCTGCCGTTGCCGGCGGCCATGACGATGGTGGGATTCATTGGCTGCATGTCACGCCACCCTCCAATTCTACTTGCCAAGCACCTGTTGCCCCGGCCGTTTCCATGGCTTCCATCACCTTTTGGACTTTGGATTCGTCGCACAGGACAAAGCAGCAGCCACCCCCTCCGGAACCATTGATCTTCCCACCCCAAGCTCCGGCAGACATGGCGGCATCCAGCATGGACTCAATCCGGGGCGTTGACAGTCCGAGCACATCCCTCAATACGGCATGATGGTGTGACAGATCCTCACCGAATTCAGCACCACTTGACGTGCCCAGGGCCATTCGGCTTCCCCATTTGGCCTCCAGGTTGCGGTTGATCCGCGTTCCGGAGAGCAGACTCAATTCGTCGGCTGACAATGCGGGCCTGTCCTCATCGATGTGATGCATCAATGGAATGCGCGCATCCCTGCACCGTCTGAGGTGTCCCTGTGTGTCCTTGGGCTGACCTGAATCACCCAGGATGAAGACACCTTCGGGCAAGGTCAATTCCACGGGAGCGCCCAAACCGAATCTCCGCAGCCCTCCATGGCCGCAGGCAAACTGATCCATATTGCCTCCTGCGCCATTGAAATCGAGCACTTCATATTGATGACAGCGGGCCACGATGTCATCGGTGCTGTATCCTCCGTTGAGGACCTTGAGCCATCCTGCAATCCAAGCCGTCATGAGTGCTGTGGACGAACTGCAACCGGCCCTGACCGGGATGTCGCTTTCGATGTGGATGTGCCAGCCTCCATTTTCAGGGATGCCGAATTCCTTCAGCAGACTGCCGAGGGCGTGGCGCAAGGGGTCTGTTTGACGTTCTCCAATCAAATCGTGGAATCCGAACGCGTCCATGTTCCCGAGTATGGCACTGGTCAGGTTGATTTGCCCCTCTTCCACTGGGTTGAAATGCAGGTGGCAACGGCGGTTCATGGCCATGGCAATGACCGGCAAGCCCAAATAGTCCTGGTGCTCCCCGAACAAGCAGAGCCTTCCCGGTGCGGAACTGATGAAGGCCGCCCTCATGGTTTGCGCTGCAACCGCAAGATGATGGAAACGGACAGACCCGTCATTGCCCCGAACAACATGCCCATCGAACCGTGACCATAGATGACGGAACCGAAACCGAGCAACAGGCCATAGACTGCGACACAGCCGAGAAAGGCCTGCAGCAAGGCGCGGGGTACATTCCATGCCTCTTCCGGAGCGCCAATGCTCTTGAACCGCCTCCAACCCGGACCGCCGGGACGGACACGGTTGACAAAGGCCTGCAGGACTTCATCCCGTTCGGCGGGCAACACAAAGGCACTGATCAACCAGCCAAGCGTGGTGATGGATGCGCCCCAAACCAATTTCTGCCAAGCTTCCAATTCCGGTACGAGTGAAATGGGGTGCGCCGCCAAGGCGTCATGGACCCATGTGAAATAGGCGGCGACCAGCAAGGACAGCACCATGGCTGCGATCTCGGTGGCCGCGGAAATCCGCCACCAGAACCAGCGCAGGATGAACAGCCCTCCGGTTCCTGCTCCCAGCAGGAGGAGCAGGTTGAATGCCTGTCCGGCCGAAGTCAGGGTAAGGCTCAGCAGCGCCCCGGTCAGCAAGGAGATGACGGTGGCCCAGCGGCCAGCGGCCACTTTCTGGGATTCGGTCGCGTCCGTGTGGATGAAACGACACCACAGGTCGTTGACGAGATAGCTGGCGCCCAGGTTGACCTGGGTACTCATGGTGGAGATGAAGGCGGCCAGAAGGGAAGCGGCCACCCAGCCGAGCAGGCCGGAAGGCAACAGGCTCAGCATGGCGGGATAGGCCACGTCATGTCCCACCTTGTCCGCTGCGAGGGCAGGAAAGGCCGAAGCGATGGATTGGAGATCCGGGAATACGATCAGCGAGGCCAATGCGACGATGATCCATGGCCATGGGCGGAGTGCATAATGTGCAGCATTGAACAGCAGGGTTGCACCGACGGCATCATCTTCGCTTCGGGCACTGAACATTCTCTGGGCGATGTAACCCCCTCCTCCAGGTTCGGCACCCGGATAATAACTCGCCCACCATTGTACGGCCAAGGGTACCAACAGGACTGGCACCCACACCGAGGGGTCATCGAAGTCGGGCCACATGGACAGTTTTCCTGCCACCTCAGGGTGGGACATGAGCCCTTCCATCCCTCCGACTTCGGGCATGGACAAAACCCATAGGCAGGCGGCCACGGCGCCCCCCATCGCGAGGATGAACTGGAACAGGTCTGTCCACAGGATGGCACGCAGTCCACCGTATGTGCTGAAGAACAAAGTGATGCTGCAAGTCACGGCGAGGGTGAGCCATCCGGGCCAGCCCAACAGGATGCTGCCGAGTTTGATGGCCGCGAGGCTGACGGTGGCCATCACCAGAACATTGAAGACGAGACCCAGATAAACAGCGCGGAAGCCCCTGAGGAATGCGCCCGCCTTGCCGCCATAGCGGAGCTCATAGAAGGCGATGTCGGTCAGGACACCGGAACGCCGCCACAGCCTTGCGTAGACAAACACCGTCAGCATGCCAGTCAACAGGAAGGCCCACCAGGCCCAATTGCCGGATACGCCCTGCTGGCGCACCAGGTCGGTCACGAGATTAGGTGTATCCGCACTGAAGGTCGTGGCCACCATGGACGTGCCGAGCAGCCACCAAGGCATGGCGCGTCCTCCCAAGAAGTAATCATCGACATTGTCCTTTCCCTGTCGCCCGGTCCACCAACCGATGCCGAGAACAATGAGCAGCACCAGGGCGATGATGGCCCAATCCAACGAGGTCAATTGCATGGCCCCCAATGTAGCACCTCCCTCCTTGGGCAGCCGTTGGCCCCGCCCCTTCCGATTCCGTTATCTTTAGGAAATGCGGGTGTGCTTGGCCTTTTTACTTTTCTGGTTTGCGGGGATGACGGTCCATGGGCAGGTTGTGACTTTCCATGCGGACGTGGCGCCCATCATTTATGGGGAATGTGCATCGTGCCATCGGGAAGGCGGCATCGGTCCCATGCCGTTCACGACCTATGATGAAGTGGCGGCCTACGGTGAGTTCATCGAATATGTGACGTCCATCGGCTACATGCCCCCGTGGTCGCCAGATCCTGAATACCGGCATTTCTTGGGTGAAATGGTGCTGACAGCGGATGAATTGGACGTTCTCAGCACATGGGTGGCAGAAGGCAAGCCGGAGGGGAATCCCGGGGACAATCCGGGGTTGCCAGATTTCAATGACGGCAGTCAGATCGGAACACCCGATGTCGTGAGTGCGATGGATGAGGCATACGTGCATGGCGGCGACATGACGGATCAGTATCAGGTCTTTGTCCTGCCCACGGGATTCTCCGAAAGCACGGCAATCAAAGCCTTGGAGGTGATGCCTGGAAATGGGGCCGTGGCCCACCACGCCATTCTCGGCTTGGATGTTTCCGGCACAGCGGCTGAGCTCGATGCCGCCGATCCGGAACCGGGTTATGAGAGTTTCGGAGGGTTCGGGTTCAATGCCGAGAGCTCATTCTTCGGAGCATGGGTTCCGGGGGCATTGCCCGTCATATATCCACCGGGCATCGGGCGCACGATTCCTGCAGATGCCGACTTGCTGTTGCAGATGCACTACGGTCCCTCGCCGGTGGAACAGTCGGACCTCTCTGCGGTCAACATCTTCTATTCCGACGAACCGATTGAACGGGAAGTGTTCACGGCCATCATGGGCCCTCAGCACCTCGACGCTCCATTCATACTCCCTCCGAACCAGGTGTCCTCCTTTCACGGAACCATGGAGGTGAATCAGGATGTGAGCCTCATCAACATTGCGCCACATTGCCACCTGATCGGGGCGTCCTGGCTGGTGTATGCGACTTCTCCAGACGACCAGGACACCATTCCGCTCATTTCGATTCCGGAATGGGATTTCAATTGGCAGGGGTTCTTCACTTTCCCCCACTTGACCAAGGTTCCCGAAGGGTACACCCTTCACGGGGAGGCCACCTATGACAACACATCCAACAACCCCTTCAATCCGAATGATCCGCCAGAATGGGTTGTGTTTGGGGAGGGTACGGAGGATGAGATGTTCTTCATCTTCATCGACGTCGTGGCTTATCAGGAAGGAGATGAGTCGATCTCATTGGACCCCTCAATCCCACCCTGTCCTGCCGACGTGAGCGGCGATGGGCTGATCGGCGTCACGGACATCCTCTTGCTCTTGTCGGATTTCGGATGCCTCATCCAATGTGAAAGTGACGTGGACGGTGACGGTGCCGTTACTGTGGGTGACGTACTCACCATCCTCAGCCTTTTTGGAGAATCATGCTGACACGGCCCTTACAGTCCATGGCGGTCAGGGTCGTCCTCTTTCTTGCGCCATTGTGCCCCATTTGTCAGAACATGACCTACGACTTGCGGCTGCTGGAAGAGGAGTTTGCCGATGCCCCAATTGAATTCATCGGGGTATTCCCCAACCCATCGACCCAACAGGATCAGATTGTGGCTTTCGGCGAGGAATACGGCCTTTCGATGGTGTTGATTCCGGACACGATGAATTGGGCAAGGCATCTCGGGGCGCATTGGACTCCGGAGGCCTTCGTGCTGGATGCCAACGACTCCATTCTCTACCAAGGCAGGATCAACGACCGGTATTTCGCACCCGGTCGCAGGAAGAACAAGACCCGCAACAGGGATCTACGGAAAGCCCTGCATGAATGGATGGCAGGGGAAACCATCAGTGTGCCCCACACGGACGCGGTGGGTTGTCCCATCGAAGGGATGAAGATGCCCATGGGGAAAGAATGAGTTGAACCCCCGATTCTCTCATCCGTTTACCCCATAATCTTGAACATCATGTTGATTCGCTCCATTCTCTGCGCTGTTTCATTCTTCTTGGCTTGCATCGTTCAGGCCCAGGTCACCTATCACCTGGACGTGGCTCCGATCATCCACAATGCCTGCACGGAATGCCACCGGGCCGGAGAGATCGGTCCCATGCCCTTCACTACTTACGATGAAGTGGCCGCCTACGGTGCGTTCATAGAGTATGTGACCTCCATCGGGTACATGCCGCCTTGGACACCGGATGCCGACTACAGTCATTTTGTGGGCGAGCGTGTCCTGAGTGCTGAGGAGATCGAAACCATCAGTGCATGGGTGGACGCCGGGATGCCGGAAGGCAATCCGGCCGACAATCCGGGCCTGCCGGAATTCCCTGAAGGCAGCCAAGTGGGCGAACCCGACCTGGTGTTCAGTATGCCGGAACCTTACAACCATGAGGCCACCATGGAGGACCAGTATCAGGTGTTCGTGCTGCCGACCGGGTTCACGGAGGATATGGCTGTCCGGTCATTGGAGGTGCGCCCGGGGAATGGGGCGATTGCCCACCACGCCATACTCGGTGTGGACATCGCGGGAATTGCAGCGGGACTGGATGCTGAAGACCCTGCGCCGGGATACGAGAGTTTCGGTGACTTCGGCTTTGAGGCGTACGAGAATTTCTTCGGCGGATGGGTCCCGGGCACCCAGACCGTGGTGTACCCGGAAGGCATCGGGCGGGTGATTCCGGCGGACAGCGACCTGCTCATACAGATGCACTACGGGCCCAGTGCGGTGGAAGAGAGCGACCAGACTGAAATCAATGTATTCCTGACCGATGGGCCGATCGATCGGGAGGTGACAACCGGCATCATGGGCCCTTGGACACTCGGGGAGCCCTTCTTCATACCGGCCAACCAGGTCAAGACGTTTCACGGTACGTTCACAGTGCCGGTAGACTTGAGCCTCATCAGCATCGTACCGCATTGTCACCTCGTTGGCGTGGCCTGGGAGGTCTTCGCCACGGGTCCGAATGGTGTGGACACGATCCCCTTGATTTCCATCCCCGCTTGGGATTTCAATTGGCAGGGATTCTTCACCTTCCCGACCCTGACGAAGATTCCAGCAGGCTACACCATCCATGGTATTGCCACCTACGACAATACGGTTGACAACCCATTCAATCCGAGTGACCCGCCACAATTGGTGATGTATGGGGACAATACGGAGGACGAGATGTTCTTCGTGTTCTATGACTATGTGCTCTACGAGGAAGGCGATGAGGATATTTCATTGGACACGCCGCTGCTGACCAGCGTCGAACCCATGGACCCATCGGCACCGGACGTCCGAATCCAGCCGAACCCCGCCTCGAATCAGGTCCAAGTGCTGGTCCATCCACAATTCGTGGGACAGCCATGGGAACTGTTGGACCTCGGAGGGCGCGTTCTGGACGCGGGTGAATTCCGCTCCGCCAATGTGCGCATCAGCTTGGAAGGTCTTCCAGATGGGATGGTGCTGTTCCGGAGCCCCAAAGGGACGGAGAGGCTCGTCATCCAGCACTGATGGGCCAGTGGGCTCCACCTGTCCATGGGTGGGTAATGCGCCCATCCCTCATGATGCCTTTCGAATCAAGGGGGTCCAGCCTCACTTCACCCGAAGCGTGCAGCACCCTCATCGGTGACCCGTCCGGTTTCCAGACGAACCCCACATGGGTCACCTTGTCCGGATCTGATTTGTGGAAGAATACGAGGTCTCCATGGCCCAGTTCACTGAACTGGATGGATCGAGGCTTTAGCACTGACCATTGCTGGGCAGCATCCCTCGGCAATTTGTAGCCGCACAATGCGGAGGACAACTGGGTCAGGCCGCTGCAATCGATGCCGAGTACGCTCTTGCCACCCCACAGATAGGGGGATCCCAGGAGTCCGTGCGCCATGTGCACTGGCTGATCCGACGGGGCATCATCGGTGGACAGCAGTGATGCGGGGACCCGCGCGCCAGCTGGCAAATGATAGGGCCTTCCCTCCCACTCCAACGTGGTCAGGGGCGCGGTCAGAATCCGGGTGTCCGCCCGGAATACCGCCAAGGCATCCTCACCGTCGGCAATCAGCTTCACATCGCAGAAGCCATGGTATCCGTCCTCGACGAGGTTCACCTCCACCCAGGATGGCGATTCCGGAACCGGTGCCCATTCGACCTGCTCGCCGAAGAGGGCCTGTGTGACCATCTCCGCCCTATCATCCGCAGCGGCCCTGATGGGTGCAATCGGCACCCTGATGATGCCCGGCTTCCGGTCCTCCATCACATACCTTCGATGACCATGGCGCTGGCACCGCCGCCGCCATTGCAGATGCCGGCGAGGCCCAGTTGCTTGCCGTGACGCCGCATGGCGTGAATCAGCGTGACCACGATGCGGCTGCCCGAACTTCCAAGGGGATGCCCAAGGGATACTGCACCACCATGGACATTGACGATGGCGGGATCCAAACCCAACAGCTTCATGTTGGCCAGGCCGACAACGGAAAATGCCTCGTTCAATTCGACCAGCTCCACGTCTTGGATGTGCTTTCCAGCGCGTTCGAGCGCAATGGGGACCGCCTTGGATGGAGCAATGGTGAACCGCTCGGGATCCCGCGCTGCATCCGCATTGGACAAAACCCGCGCCAATGGCTTCAACCCTTTGGCTGCGGCGACTTCCTCGGCCATCAGCACCAAGGCGGATGCGCCATCATTCAGCGTACTCGCATTGGCAGCGGTGACAGACCCATCCTTGTCGAATACGGGCCGCAAATGGGGAATTTTGTCCAGCTTCACATTCCGGAACTCCTCATCCTCCGTCACCATGATGGGGTCGCCCTTGCGCTGCGGAACCGGGACAGGTGTCACCTCCTCATTGAAGGCACCCTCTTTCCAGGCTTGGCCCGAACGGCGGTAGCTCTCGATGGCAAAGGCATCCTGGTCCTCTCTGCTGATGTCGTGTTCCCGGGCACACAGTTCCGCGCACACGCCCATATGTTGTTGGTTGTAGACGTCGGTCAGTCCGTCGAGGACCATCCCATCCACGGCTTTGATGTTGCCCAGTTTCACACCACTTCTGCCCTGGAGGTAATGCGGGACGGATGACATGTTCTCCATTCCTCCAGCAACGACGGTGTCAGCCTGCCCCAATGCTATGGCATTGGCTCCGAGGTGCAGGGCTTTCATTCCGGACGAGCAGACCTTGTTCACGGTGGTACAGGGGACCGTGTCGGGAATGCCCGCATTCATGGCGGCTTGTCGGGCCGGAGCCTGTCCCAGGCCTGCCTGCAGCACGTTGCCCATGAAGACTTCGTCCACATCACTGCCCGGAATTCCAGCGGATTCGAGTGCGGCCTGTATGGCCAAGCTGCCCAGGACTGGTGCGGGCACCGATGAGAGCGCGCCCATGAATGAACCCATTGGGGTTCGGCGGGCGGAAACAATGACGACGGATCTGCTCATTTCAGATGTGTTGCGTGGCCGTGAAGATACTGCCGGAATGCGCCCCTTCTTTTGGTTTTGTTGGGAGTTCAACAAGCAACGTGGACGTCACAATCTGGAGTTTGGCATGGTAGTTGAAACACACTACGCAGCTGAAAGCAGCGATATGGTTCAAGGTACCGGCAACGATCCGGTACAGATTTGGTTAAGGTTGAAGCGCTCCGAAACGTCGGGGCGCTTCTCATTTCACCACCCTCAGGAATTCCTTGGGTACGCGGGTCTTCACCTCCCACATGGCATCGAGTTCCCTGTCCGTGAGGACGACCCGGAAGAGGTGCACGCCCTGACGCCCCAGAGGATCGGGTGCGTCCTGCCCCAGACCGCATACCATGCAGTTGTGGTGACGCAATCCGGGCAGGACTTCAGGAATGTCCTGCAGACCAGCCTGCACCTTGATGATGGTGAAGCGTCCTCCCGAACGCATGCGGCGGAAGGGGAATTTCCGCGCTGAATACTTCTCACCCGGCTTTCGACGGGCACTGAATTCACCATCCTCGGGCATCTCCCCTTGCAACAGCAGGTAGGATTCGAACCCCTGCTCCCTCCAGCTTTCCTGGAGACGCTTGCGCAGTCCCATGTCGCGCACGACGACGGCAATGCCACTGCTGTCCCTGTCGATCATGTTCACGAAGTGCACGGAGCGCTCGGGCATGCCCGATTCGAGGTCCTTGGCGATGAGGAATTCCTTGACCCTCGTGAAACTGGTGTCCACCCGGGGGTTTGGAGAGGCCAGGACCCAGCCTGCGGGTTTCATGTAGCAGAAAATGTCCTCGTCCTCGTAGAGGATCTCGAAAGGAAGGTCGTCCGCCGGACGAATGGACTTGGCCGCATTGGCCGGTTCGCCCCTGCGGACCTCTTTTTCTTCCGGAACGGAAATCTCCTGTCCGACGGGGATGACCAAGGAAGGGATCTTGACCACATCCCCGTCGACCCTGACTGCACCGCCCTTGATCAGGTTTCGGGCGGCGGTGGTGCTTTTCAATCCCATTTCCGAGCGGACGAGGGCGTGAAGCGGTGCTTCTATTTCCGACGTCCAACGGCGGATGTTCAACTTGGGGCGGGGAGGTCTTGCGGCCATGGCGGTGCAAGATGCACCGCGAATCCTCATTCCCCGCAGGCCTCACCATACAATGCCAACAATGCGAGGATGTCCAATGCTGAAACAGAGCCATCACCGGTGATGTCCAAAGTGCATCCCTCGGAACAGCCGAATTCGGAAAGCAAGGCCAGGATATCCGAGGCTCCATGAAATCCATCTCCGTCCAGGTCGGTGGGACAGCCTGCCCCGTGGGCGCAAGGTCCTGTGCAAGAGCCGTCATCCAATGCTGCCGTGGGGTCGAAATTGCAAGCGTTCGGATCCGTGCATCCTTCCCAGCCCGGCATGGGCAGGCACACAGGGCCAGCCAGACCGGAATCAAATCCTATTCCGGCAGCATCGAGATGCAGGTCCCATATGGTGTCTCCTTCCAGGTTCATCAGCAGCATCTCCCCTTCCATTCCGCACTGCGGTCCGGCAAACCCGTTGTTTGAAGCGTCGTGCAACAGAATGTCATAGCAACCATGGGCCAGACACAGGGTATCCCGGATGACGGATTCAATGGGAAAATGCTGGCGGCGGGACCAGGTTCCATCGGTTGAATCCAACAATGCCCATGCCGATTCCATCGGAGCACAATCCGCCAGGGTGGTCATGACGACGGCTCCCGTTCCGGTGCGATGCTCCCATCGGCTCCCCAGCACGTCATTCTCCGCCACCGCGTCCGGTCCATCGACCATCCATCCCGAATCCAGGCTGCCATCCAATCCCACGACATCGAGAATGCGCACCACCAGGTCCTCTCCGGCAGGCACGGACCCTCTTTGCGCACCATTCCATGCAAGGGGTATTTCCGCATTTGGAGGCAGGACCATACCGTAGGTTGCCGTATCGAGGCCGTTCCAAACCAAGGTGATGGACACGAGTGTATCCGTTCCGGCATTTCTGATCCGCGCGGCAACATCAATGGGCCCGGAGCAATTGGAGGCCTCCATTCCCGTGATGTGGACGATGGCGGCATCGCGATCCGGGGGCGTATGCAGAGGAGCTTTCCATAGACCACGGCCGTATGTGGCCAACAGCAGTTCGCCAGTGGATGAGCGGATGCCAAGATCGCTGCAGAGCACCTCGGGAAGTCCGGCCTTGTATGGTGTCCATGTCGAACTCCCTTGGACCAGGACATAGACGCCGGCGTCCGTACCGGCATACAGATCTCCGGACTCGGCATGGCGGACCAATGTATTCACGGGCAATGCGGGCAGTCCTTCGCCAGCCGATTCCCAGGTCGTGCCACCGTCCTCAGTCTTCCATACCCGATGGTCTCCGGCGTAACCGCCGAAAGACAGCCAGAACCTGTCCGCATCCGTTTCATCAAAAGCCCCGTCGAGCACGGGCAATCCTGGAAGATCCACCAAGGGTGACCAGCTGTCGAGGTCATGTGTGATGAATGCGTTTGTCCCCCTCGCAACCAGAACGGTGCTGTCCTCTGAAGGCGCGGGTACCATCAGTTCGATTTCCGCCCCCGGCAGCGCTGCGGACTGGTTCCATTGAACTCCACCATCATCGGTCCAATACACGCGGTGCTTCGCCACAAGGATTCTCCCGGGGTGATTCGGCGCGAACATCATGGGGGTATTCCAGTCCCCCTGTTCATCCACCCCGTCTCCACTGCTCTGGATCCATGGTGCCCAACTCCATCCACCGTCCGTGCTCCGGTACGCTTTTCCATAATATTCCGCTGCGATCATGGTCTGTGAATCCATCGGGTCAATCAGGCAGTGGAAACCATCGGCACCGAGGACCTGAGCGTGCACACCGTTTTTGAGGAAATTCACACCATTGTCCTGCCATCCTGATAGCAGCCGGTCTGGACGTGACTCCGACCATTCCACCCGATAAACCTGCCCCACTTCCAATCCGCTGCTCAAGTCGCAAAAAACGCCGGAAGAAGACCGCCCGACTCCGCCGTCGTGGGCGCTGATCCAGTCAGAAGTCCCCGGCAAAAAGGTCACGGCGTGATGGTCTGCATGGATGTAGTCCGCATCCGCTCCGGCAAACCAATGCCCAATGCAAGTCCATCCCGTTCCCCCGTCGAAGGATTCCCAGAGGTTCACGCCCCCTGCAAGCATATGGTCCGCATCCATCGGATCCACGGCCAATGCGAGATCATAGAATCCCTGTCCCCCGAAATCAACACCGTCCACGGTCCAACCCAGCAGGTTGGGCACATCCGGAATGGCCTGGTATGTCGCGCCACTGTCGCTGCTCACATAGACGCCTTCCAATCCCTGTGTGCCGCTCTTTGCAGCAATGGCGGCGACGCGGGCAGGATTGGATGCACTCGTCGCAAGGGTATACCGGCTGACAAGAAAGGATGAGGGCATTTCGGGAATGCTTTCCCAATGTCGCCCACCATCGGTGGACCGCATGAGCTCTCCCGGTCTCAAGGCTGCGTGCCACAGCGCCGAGTCTCCCGGGTGGGGCAGCAAATCGGAACACAAGCCCTCGAGTGTTCGGACGAAGCTTCCACCATCGTCCTCACTCATCCAGACACCATCGGAGGTGGCGACCAGAATCTGGGTTGGATCTCCCTCCTTCCGGTGTACACGGCTGCACGTGATGCCTTCTTCAAGCGCAAAGCTGAGTCCGGTGGTTGCCCAGGTCGTTCCTCCGTCCATCGTTTCCATCAGTCCGACTGCATACGCACTGCCGAAGTCGGCATCTCCAGTTGCAGCAAGGACGCGATTGGGATTGTCGGGATGCAGGGCCACATCGGAAACCCCCATGCCGGCCCAGTCGTGGGTGCCCATGACATTCCATGATGCACCGGAATCATCGGTGACCCAGATGCCGCCACTCGGTGCACATGCGATCCACCGTGACGTGTCCTGGGAATCGACGACCACACGGTTTACCCGTCCTGCACCCCCGACAAGGGGCAGTCCTTCCGGTACTGCGGGTGTCCAGATTGCGGTTTCCGGTGTGGTTCGGGCCTGCCTCCCTTGCCGCTCCCATTTCGTTGCCTGCCATATTGCTGATGGCGTGAAAGGAGGTGCCCCATCGAAAGCAAATCGCGCTTCGGCGAAATGCCGCCAACGCATGAAAGGCTTGAAGCCCTTGCCTTTTTCCGGAATGCTGTCGGACCAGGTGTTCTCGAAGTCCAGAAAAGCCTGATCCCAGTCGTATCCTGGCATGGTGCCATCGCTCCAATGCTGGGCCTGTATTTCTCCGATGCACCCGACCAACAGACTGCACACCAGGATTCTGGTGTGCCAAGGCCGGAACGGCCCCTTGGTGACAGGGCTGCGGAGCATCGGGTTCTGGTTGGTCCGCCTGAAGTTGCACCCGATTCGTGACAGGTGCCCCACCCGGACCCCCAAGCGGTGGAATCCGGACGGTAAAATCTCGTTGGATTATTGTGGACAGGCGACTCCGAAGGTCGACAGGGCCATGAGGATGTCACTGGCGGCCACGAGTCCGTCTCCATTCAGGTCCGGATCCCCGCAACCCTCGGTACATCCGAAGGCACTCAGGAGGACCAGGATGTCAGCTGCGCCCCTGAGGCCGTCGTCGTTCAAATCTCCCGGGCACACCACTTCCGCCTCATCACAAATGCCGTCTCCATCTTCATCGTTGATGCACCTTCCGAGACAATCCACAGTGGCCACGCCATCCACCACCGAATCGGGATAGAGGTCCTCAGGGGTGGCGCAACTGCCATTGTCCACCGTCGCGGCCGGATTGAAGTTGCAGTAGTCCGCATCGGTGCACCCTGAACAGGTCAGGAAATCACAATTCCCGTCATCATCGGTCGCCTCCTCATGGTAATTGCAGGCCTCGGAATCGGTGCAACCTGCAATCTCCTCCTCATCACAGATGCCATCGCCATCCGCGTCGTTCAGACAACCCGCATCGCAATCGAGGTAGTCCTTGTTGTAGAGATCCACCGGGGTCACGCAGGAGCCGTCATCAATGCTGGCCGTAGCATCGTAATTGCAAGCATTGACATCCGTGCATCCCGAACAGGAGCTGTAGTCGCAGGAATCATCGGCGATGACGGCATCCGCGTCGTGATTGCATGCTGCGGGATTCGTGCAACCCGCGCAGGTGAGGAAGTCGCATCCCCCGTCGTCCAAAGTGGCATCCGGGTCGAAGTTGCACGCCCCTGCATCCCTGCATCCATGCACCTCCTCCGGATCGCAGATGCCGTTCCCATTCACGTCCTCCAGACAGGCGCCATCACAATCGACGTGCGGTGACGTGTGCAAGTCATGTTGATAGAGACAGGTCTCATTGGAACTCTGGGTGAACACCGCGTCGAAATTGCAGGCCACAACATCCATGCATCCATAGCAGTCAAAGGTGCAGCTTCCATCTTCCGTATCGGCTGACGCGTCATAGTTGCAGGCTTGGGGGATGGTGCATCCCTCAATCGTCATCGTGAGGGCGCGCTCCCCGTCCACTTCAGCCATGCCTTCGATTTCACAGCCCGTGAAGTCGCAGGCTTCAACCTTGTAAAGCTCGGCGTCCGGGTCATAATTGCACGCAAAACCGAGGGGGCAGGCGGCACAGGTGATGAAATCACAGCTGCCATCATCCACATTGGCGGAAGCATCGAAGTTGCATGCCTTGGGAGAGGTGCAGCCGAGATATTGACAATCGTGGTTGACCGTGGCGCAGGGTTCAAAGTTGTCCGCAGTCTCGTCCGTGCATCCGGTGATCCGAAGGACGGGGTCGAAGGTGTTGTCCGCACAGAGCAGGAGTTGTTCGGAACGGCCGAGCCCTTCGACCTGCTTCTCCGAATTGGTAAAGACGTTGTTCTCCACAGTCCAAGAGATTGTGTCTTCCGAATGGAAGGCCGTGCCATGCAGATTGAAGTTGCAACCTGCCAAGACCAGCACATCCGCAGGGTCTCCCGATGCAATGTGCAGACCCGTACCCCCTGTGGATTCAAAGGTGCAGAAAGAGAAATCCGTCGAGCTGGACATGCCGTCTTCCGTCACGAGTGAAAGCTGGGTGCCATTGTTCGACAAGGTGCTGGATGTCGTTTGGAGTCCGCCATCATGCTGGACGATGGCCTGGGTGAACCCCGACACCTTGAGGTGCTCGAGGGTCACGTTATTTCTGGCGATGATGCCTTGAGAACCCGCTGTTCCGTTACCGACCATGACGCTGTTGCGCATCGTCAAGCCGCCCGCATTCGAGAGTACTTCCACCGAATTTCCACCTGCACTGGACAACCTCAATCCATCCACGATGGGATGGCCTCCGGCGACAATGATACCGGGAATGACGGCTTCACTGCCACGTCCCCCTCCTGGTTCGCCCGTGATGCCCGCATTCGGCCCGACAAGGGTGACCGATGTGTTGATTTCAATGGGGGCGGCATCAAATGAGCCTGCCTCCACTTCGATGACGGCCGCCTCTTCAGCAGCATTGACCGCACTCTGGACCGACATGCCAGGAAAGACCACCATGTTCTGCGTGACCAGGTCATAGGAAACCAATGGCGTGATTTGTGCTCCGAGGGTGGCCGCAATGGTGCGGACGTCGTCGCTGTGCACGAGGATGCAACCTGTGAGGTCACCGGGCGCTTCCAGGAGATAGTCATATCCATCGGCATCCATGACCACCGGGAATCCAGCGCTTCCTCCGACCGGCACTTCCGCCGGATCGATCTGTACGATGACACCTCCGCCTCCGAGGTTCTCAGGTCCTTCCAGATTCAGTGTACCCGTGAATACGAGGTCATGGATTTCCTGGTCAAAGTAGTTTGACTCCATGATTGCGATGTCCCCGTAACCATTGTCTGAACTGGTCACATTCTCGATGTGCACATTGGAACACGTACTCAAGGCCAATCCGAACCCGATGGCACTGCCGGATACGGTGATGTTGCGAATGGTGCTCAAGCCCGGTCCGGTCAGTCCATTCAGGTCAATGCAGGTCCGGGTCGAACCATATACCTCCACATCCTCTATCGTAAGGTCTGTAATGCCAGGCTCACTGTGAATGGCATAGGCCGTGTTCACTCCGCCTGCCGTGACGGTAATATCCTCGAGGGTGATGCCATTGCTGGACAAGGTGATGCCCCAGCCATCCTCCTGGGAGACGTCTATGATGGTCGTGCCGGTCTCCGATCCGGAAATCGTCAATGGAATTCCAATGGCCACGTGCTCTGTGAATGAGGCGGGCGCCAGTTGGAGGTGGTCTCCAGGTGAGGCGTTCTCGACACCTTCTGCAATGGATTCATGCTCGGTACCCGAGGTGAGGTTCAATACCGGAACAACCGCGGATTGCTGGGCCTGGAGCGTGAGGGTCAAAAGAGACGACAGCAGAATTGTAGACAAACGGAGCATGATAAACTCTTTTCGTCTACAAATATATATAATCGATGGAATATATTTACTTGTCTGTCTACTATTTATTCCTTTTCATCGATTCTTGACCAAAGAAAAATGGCCGCTTTTGCGGCCATTCTTCGAGCATATTTAGTTTGCCTCATTGACAGGTTGACCCGAAATAACTGAGCATCTGAAGTACATCGTTGGCCGTGACGAAGCCGTTTCCATCGAGATCGGCGTCCCCACAGTCCGCATCACAACCATAGGCCGCGAGTACCACAAGCACGTCCGAGGCACTTCTGATGTTGTCTCCATTGAAATCGCCCGGACAAACGTCATCCGCATCACAGATTCCATCGTCATCCGCATCACCATCCACAATGACACCGTCCACACAGGTGTCGCAGGCATTGGTGATGTACAGACAGGAGCCATCATCATCCGTGGCCTGCTCGTCATAGCCACAGGCACTGGGGTCGGTACAGCCCAAGACTTCCAATTCGTCACAGACTCCATCATCGTCTGTGTCGTTGAGGCAATTCCCGTCGCAGTCCAGGTAGGTCTCGGCCGGATAGGTGCAAGAACCATCATCCACAGCAGCAAATGAATCGTAGTTGCACGCAGTGGCGTCCGTACATCCTTGCTCCTCCTCGTCGCAGATGCCGTCCTGGTCAAGGTCGTTCAGGCACTCATTGAAGCAATTCACGTAATCCTTTCCGTACAGTGAGCCGGGATAGGTGCATGATCCGTCACTGAATGAGGCGCCTTCATTGTAGTTGCAGGCGGTAGGGTCCAGACAACCTCCACAGCTCTCGAATTCGCACGACGCATCGTCAAAATCAGCAGCTGGATTGTAGTTGCATGCCGTGGCATCGGTACATCCGGACAATTCGTCCTCATCACAGATTCCGTCATTGTCCGCGTCATTCAAGCAACTGCCTCCACAATCGAGGTAGGTCACATTGTATAAATCGAGTACATAGATGCAGCTGCCGTCATCGGTCGTCGCTCCCGGGACATAATTGCACGCACTCGGATCCGTACAGCCTTGGCAGGAGGTGTAGTTGCAAGTACCATCGTTTACCGTGGCGGATGCGTCGTAATTGCACGCCCCAGGATTGGTGCATCCTCCGCAAGAGGCGTATTCACAGGATCCGTCATCATCGGTAGCCGAGTCGGAGAAGTTGCAGGCTTCTGCATCCTTGCATCCGGGTATCTCATTCGGATCACAAATGCCGTCTGAATCCGCATCAGCGAGACAATTGCCGTCGCAATCGAGGTAGGACTGCGCGGGATAGGTGCAATTCGCGTCGATCGTTGCCGTTGCATCGTAGTTGCATGCCGCGGCATCCGTACATCCGGCACAAGTCTCATACTCACAGCTGCTGTCGGACTTCGTCGCGGCAGCATCGTAGTTGCATGCGGCGGCGTCGGTGCATCCCGCACAGGAAGTAAAGTCACATGTGCCATCGTTTTCGGTGGCGCCCGCATCGTAGTTGCATGCGGTGGCGTTGGTGCATCCCGCAATTTCATCCGGGTCGCACACGCCATCCTGGTCCGAGTCGGTCAGACAGTTCCCATTGCAATCCACGGAGGTTGATCCGTACAGGTCCACCGGGAAAGTGCAGGGCCCATCGATGGTCGCTGCCGCATCATAATTGCATGCCGAGGGGTCCGTACAACCGGAACAGCTCGTGTAATCACACGAGCCATCATTCACCAGTGCCGCGGCGTCATAAGTGCAGGCTTCCGAATCCGTGCATCCCCCGCAGGATGTCGTCTCGCAAGAACCGTCATCCTCGGTAGCGGAAACCGAGTAGTTGCAAGCACCTTCGTCTGTGCAGCCCGAAACTTCATCCTCGTCGCAAACGCCGTCCTGATCGGCGTCATTCAGGCAATTGCCGGCGCAATCCAAGTTGTCCGCACCGTACAAGTCAATCGGGAACGTACACGTGGATGTGGACAAGGTTGCCGTGGCGTCATAATTGCATGCCGTGGCGTCCGTGCATCCTGCGCAACTGTCAAATTCGCAAGGCTCCTCAGCGAGGTAATTGCAAGCGATGGGCAGGGTACAGGTGCTCAAAGCAGGCATTCCCGCCGCCATGCCATAGGTGCATCCGTAAATGAGCTGGGGCAGAATGTCCGGGTCGTAATTGTTTGCCGCAGGATCACCGCAGCATGAGAGGTAATCGCACAGGCTTCCGTCGTGGATCAGGACGTTGGGGTCGTAATTGCAGAATCCCTCAATGGCACAGCCTGCGCAGCTCGTGAATTCACAGGAACCATCATCCACCGAAGCGTTGGCGTCATAATTGCATGCACCCGCATCCGTACACCCACTGAAAATGCAACTTCCATCCTCCACATTGGCTTCGGCATCGTAGTTGGAGGCCGCGGCATCCGTACATCCCAGGATTAGACATGACCCATCATCCACCGTGGCGTCGGCATCATAATTCGTGGCATCAGGATTGGTACATCCCCTGCAACTCAGGTAGTCGCAATCGCCACTGATGGTGGCGGTAGGGTTGTAGTTGCAGGCCTTGACGTTCTTGCAGCCCGCACAGGATGTGAATTCGCATGTTCCGTTGTCGATGTTGGCTGTTGCGTCATAATTGCAGGCGCCCACATCGGTACATCCGAAGAAGAAGCAGACGCCATTGTCGAAGTTGGCGTCGGGATCATAGTTGTCCGCCTCCGGATTGGTGCAACCGGGGTAAAGACAAGTTCCGTCGTCAAATGTGGCGTCGGCATCGTAGTTCAATGCCGTTGGATCCGTGCATCCCCGGCAGGAGAGGTATTCACAGGTGCCATTTTCAATCGTGTAGACCGCATCGTAATTGCAGGCGATGGGATTCGTGCATCCTGCACAGCTTTGGAATTCACAACTGCCATCGTCTGAAACTGCAGTAGCCTCATAATTGCAGGCCCCGGCATCGGTGCATCCGGAATAGAGACAGTTGCCCGAGTCTATGGTGGCGCAGGCTTCATAATTGACTGCGGTAATGTCCATGCATGCATCGATGACAATGGCCGGATTGCTGAAATCATTGTCTTCACACAGTTCAATCCTTTGTGCCGTGTTCAAACCGATGATCTGGACTTCGGATTCAGTGTAGACGCCGTTTTCGACGCGGTGGGCACATTCCACATCAAAGCGGAAAGCATGTCTGTGCAGGTTGGCTGTTCCACCGAGCACCACCAGACTGTCCGCGGCATCCGCAGCGGACACGATGAAGGCATCCGCACCTGCATTCCGGAAGGTGCAGTTGGCGATGTGTGCTTGATCCACTGCACTGTTTGCACTCGTCATTTCCACTCCGCCCCTGTTGTCGGTCACAATGCAGCTCGTCAGGTCGAGGTCTCCTCCGAGCATGGACACGGCAAGTGGCCAGTTTCTGAGCGAAGAGGATTCCATGGCCAAATCACCGGCAGTCCTCAAGCCTATGGTGGACAGGTCTCCGTTCTCTTCGAGCCAGCCCCGGATGACGGTGTTCTTGACGAGAATGTTCGCGCTTCCGGCTGAGACGTCCAGTCCAATGGGATCACCAGCCTCCGCGAGTATTCTGATGCCGTCCATGAGCACATTCGATGCGTTGATGGTCATCCCACCGGAGAAAATGGCTTCGGTATCACGGGCGGGGTCGTTTGCTGCGACGCCCTCATTTGGACCGAGAATGGTGATGCTCTTGTTGACGGTGATGAGTTCCGTATCGTACAATCCCGGTTCCGCCACGCGGATGGTGCCTTCGTCAGCAGATGCGTTGATGGCTTCCTGCAGGGACATGCCTGGCCACACTTCCACTTCTCCCGTGATGAGGTTACGGCCGGTCAAGTCTGTCACCCCGAGCACCGTGGTCAGGTTGTTTGACAGAGAGGCCACATTCTCCGGACGGCACAGCACATAACCCAGGGGATTGCCGTCGTATGTCGTCGTGCCTGTCAACTGGTGGATCAGGCCTGCCTGCATGTCGAGGTCGAAACCAATGCCCACTCCGGGGTCGACCACCGTCGTGTCCGATTGGATGCTGATGCCCCCGAGTCCATCGCCCTGTGGACCACCGAGCGTCATGTTGCCTTCGAATGTCAAGCTTTCAGTTCGGTTGGCAGTATATGCGCTCTCGAGGATGCCGATGTCACCGAAGCCATTCTTCGAACTGATGAAATCCCGCACCACCACATTTTGACAACTGCTCAAGGCCAATCCGAAGCCGGAAGGGGAATTCACCACTTCACAATCCTCCACGAGGTTCGTTCCGGGACCGACAAGACCATTGAGGTCGATTCCAGACGTGGCATTGTTCAGAACCCTGATGTTCCTGAGCGTCAAATCCGTGGTGCCCGGATCACAGTGCACCCCGTAGCCGTCATGCGCAATGTCAGACAGTACTGTGATGTTCTCGAGGGTAATGCCGCTGGAGCCGAGCCAGATTCCCCAGCCTGTGGTACCCCGTACATCCAGCACGGTACCGCCACCCGCATCCCCGATGATGGTCAGGGGCTGCTGAATCAAGAGGCGTTCCTCGAATGTCAAGGGGCCGAGCACGATCACATCACCCGATTGCGCCTGTTGGATGGCTGCAGATATCGATTCGTAATTCGATCCGTCGGATGTGTTCTGAATTGGGTTGCCTTGCGCATTCAAACCCCAAAATGGAGCGCACAAAACACTAACAACCAGCAGAGAGCGGAGGCGATTTTGGTCCATACTTTAAAAGTAACCTTTGAACGATTGCAACGACAAACTATTGACGGCACAAAAGATGCTTTTTAGCGTAGAATATTCTGTTTCGATTATTTTTATACATATTACACACTTCGGTCTTTGTTGGATTTTCCAATTCAAAGCCAATTGTGCTAATTTCAATAGACCAAATTCGTTACATGTATCGCTTTGTCGCCCTTCTATCCGCCATCATGATGGTTACCGTCATGCAATCACAGCTGACCCTTGATGCAACAGCATATTCGACAAGATGTGCCGGCAGCAGCACTGGACTGGTAGAAATCACCTCTACCGGAGCCATTGGTGCCGTGTCCCTGCTTACAAATCTGGACCTGACCCAGATGGCGGCAGGCACCTACACAATCATCGGCGAGGACGAATCCGGACAACAAGCTTCAGTGAGCTTCGTCATCCTGGATCATCCGGCTTCCTGCGGGTGCACCTACCCCACCGCATTCAATTTCGAAGTTGATGCGGAAGTCGACAATGGGTCCTGCGTCTTCAGTTCGGACCAAAGTTGTCTCGCAGACATCGTTCCGGATGGCGTCGTCGGAACGAACGACCTTTTGCAGTTGCTTGTTGAATTCGGAGTGATCTGCGGAGAGTGAGTTGATGCTCAGTCTTCCGTACTGGAAGACATTGTATGGAAGACATTCTGGACGTCTTCATCGTCTTCAAGCTTCTCGATCAACTTCTCGACTTCCGCAGTCTCATCCGGGCTGAGTTCCTTGGTGGTGGAGGGGATGCGGTCGAATCCGGACTCGACAATGTCGATGCCGTCCTCTTCAAGCTTCTTCTGGAGGCCTCCATAGCTTTCGAAGGCACCATAGATCATGATGGAATCCTCATCGACCCCGATTTCTTCCGCCCCGAAATCAATCAGCTCCAATTCGATTTCCTCCGGATCGCGGTCTGCGAGGGCAATCTTGAAATGACAGACATGTGAGAACATGAACTCGACACTGCCCGTGGTGCCGAGGTTGCCGTTGCATTTGTTGAAGTAACTCCTGACGTTGGCTACGGTCCTGTTGTTGTTGTCCGTGGCCGTTTCCACGAAAACTGCGATTCCGTGTGGACCATAGCCTTCGAATGTCACCTGTTTGAGGTCCGCCGCGTCCTTGTCCATGGCCTTCTTGATGGCCCGCTCAATGTTGTCCTTGGGCATGTTGGCTGCCCTGCAGTTCTGCATGACGGCGCGAAGTCGGGCATTGAGATCGGGATCTGTGATGCCGCCCCCCTCCTTGATCGCCAGAATGATGTCCTTGTTGAGGCGTGCAAACGTCTTGGACATCGCGGCCCAACGCTTCATTTTCCTCTCCTTTCTGAATTCAAAGGCTCTTCCCATGAACCAAAGATAGGAGCCTCCAACAGGGCTTCATCAGTGAAACCCTGATGGCATATCCCCCGTAACATGGTGAAAATCCCATCCCATGTTGCGCTCCCTCCTCGCCCTCATCTTCATTGCCGCCGCATTCGGGACGCAATCCCAGACTCCGGTATTTCCCGACTTCCATAAACCCAGCTCCTTTCACAACAGCGATCAAGGCGCTCTTCCTCAAGGAGGTACTTCACGGTCTTCAGAGCAGGGGAGATATGGATTCCTGGCGTTGTTCGAGATCCGGGTCGCACCGGGTGTGGTGAAGGTGCTGGATGTCCGTCAATACTTCGATACCGAACAATTGGCCGTCCAAGGCTTCATGCGGGTCCAGGCCGCCATGCCGAATCAAGCCGTGCTGGCCAATCTCGTATGGATCAATCCTACGGAAGGCCACATGGGCATCGGGCAATGAACCCGCCCTACTTTTTGGCCCTGAGCAGATAGAAGCCCACAAGGGCCACAAGGGCGCCCGCGCCCACCGCGAAATACATCGGATCATCACTGGCCGTGCTCAGTGTGGCCCCGACTCCCAAGGTCCCGAGGAACAACAGGACATAGACGAAGTCCGGCACTTTTTCCGTGGCTTCCGCCAATTTCTCCGCCCTTTCCGTCTTCACCAGGCGGCTGAGGGCGTCCTGCATGTCACGACCATATGCGGGGACACGTGTCTCTGTGCCGTCCACATCGCGGATCGTGATGAAATACTTGTTGAATCCCGGAGCGGAGTTGCTGTCCCTCTCCCATTCGGCCCTGATGGCCATGCGGCGCGGTTTGTTCGGCTTTGACATGGTGTTCAAATCGCGCGCAAAGATGCGCTTGGTGGTGGGATTACCGCAAGGTTCTGACCACCTCCTTGCGTCGGATTCTTCCGTCCTTTCCCGGGCCGGTCAGAATGTAGGTTCCAGTGGTGCCCGATTCAAGACTCCAATGTACTTCTCCCCTTTCGTCTGCCTGACGGATGCCGATGCGGCGCCCCAAGGCATCCATCAGGTGCACCGTTGACCCCGGTGCCCATCCCGCGGCGTGAAGTCGGTTCGAGAAGGGTACCGGCCAGGCGATGATGCCGGCATCCACCGCGTCCTCCTCAATGCCCGAGGTGGCGATGTCGTGGATGATCAGATCGTCGACCGCAGCTTCGATGAGGGATCCTCCATCAAACTCCAGCCCCTGATCCGGCCTGAGGCTGTCCGAAGCGGTGAACCTGATCTTGAAAGCATCGGTGAGCGGCACATAAGACTCGATGGCGAAGGCATTTCTCCGCCAACTGATGTCCTGTGTGAGTGTCTCTTCCACCTTCACCCAATTGGCGCCGCCATCGGAACTGACATGCACCTGCCACCAGTCCGCGCCGGGGTTGGCTCCGGTGGCCGGAGCGTTGACATACCAGCGCCAATAGCTGAGCACCGGCGCCACCATTCCGGACAGATCGATGGGCTCTGACTGCAGGGTCGTGCTCCCCTGATCGACATCATTGGCGCCGATTCCAGCATCCTGTCCCGGACTGACACCCGTGATGAAGGCAAAAATCCCATCGCCCGGGGTGTGGTCCTCATCCGGTGCACAAATGGAGGAAGGGTCCCCGGGTGTGCTGAATGAGCCGATGGGGATGGCCGATTCCCACTCACCTGTCGTGGCATTGTCCTCCGGCAATCCGACATCCCAGAATCCGAAATCGGAATAATCATCCTGGTCGTCGATCAGAACGGGCGACAAGCCCACGATCGTATTGAACGGCAGGTTGGGATTAACGGGGTCATTTGAACTGTATGGTGTGACCGCACTGACTGCACCATAGATGTCCGAGATGCCGAAATGATACTCCACGACCGTTCCGGTTTCCTGGGCGGGCAATTGGACCGTATAACTGTCCCCTCCGGTCTGTGCCATGGGCATCGACGCCCAAGGATCGAAAGGAGACGTCCGGAAATAGACATCGCAGCTGCTGAAATACTGGGAGTATGGAAAGAGGATCAAGGCATTCGCCTCCAACGTGATTGGATCTCCTGTCACGGCATATCCCTCCGCTTCATGGCCGATGTCGACATTGCTGAACAAGGTGATGCCATGAATGCCGAAGCCTTCGAGGATGGCGGCCCCATTCGGCGTGCCATCGGACAGGTCTGCATTGTCATCGTCTGCCTGAAGGGCATCGAGCAACACCTCGACAAAGGCTTCCCCTTCATTGCCATTCTGTGTATTGGCTTGCTGCCCCGCATAGGTGTCCATGAACAACCCCATGGATTGGGCCCAGTCCCCTCCCATGAGCAGGTGGGTGTCATACCAAGCGCCGCAGATGATCTCACCATCCGCATGGACCTGACCTACCAGATCCAGGGGATATACCTTGGGATTCTCATCGTACCGTCTGATGTAGAATTCAGGATTTTCCGAATAACATCCATTGCCCAGAATGGGATTTCCAGTGAGGCTGATGGCCCACCAATCGGCATACCCCTCATTCATCGCGCCATTGCTGAAATTGCTTCCCAGGCTTTCGTAAAAAAGATCGTTGATCCCATGTCCGTATTCATGGAATACGACATCGGATACGAGGGAGAAGGCATTGCACCCATCCCCTGCGGAGTAGAAGCTGATGCTGGGGGACCCCGGCGTGTAGAAGGCATTGCAAGTTCCGCTGACATCCACGATCGTGGGGATGGCAAAGTCCAGACCATCAAAATCTGGCATCCATTGCTGCATGTGGGCATGGATCCTGTTCACACTGTGGTAGGCGCTCAACTCCCGGATGTTGGCGACGCCATCCAAGCTTACCGTCGAATCTGCTGTGAGCGTAGCATCGAGGTCCGGGGTGACGCCATTGGTGGACACGACACTCCACAAGCCCTGCAGTTGCAATCCCAGTGATTGGGGCGGGGCTCCGGAAAGGGTCAGCATCCCCCCTCCCGATGTCGTCATGACCCCTTCGGAGGTTTGGACCAAGAGGTGATCCAATCCCACCTCCACGGATTCCTCGAAAGGTTGGGTGAGGTGGACCGTGCCTGTCACCTGGCAACTCAGCATCTGCATCAGGGCAGGCGGCCCCATGGGCTTGGGCTTGGGCCGCCCCGAACCTCCATGGGCCGGATCGATATGTCGCACGGTGTTCTGTCGCTCCAGCACCTCTCCTGTTTCAAGGTCAACGCGGGTCAGGTAACGGACGGGTATGCCATCGCCCGATTGGCCCGAAACGAACACCACCCGGGTCGGGCGGTGCTCAAACCGCTTTTGTTCGTCCTGATGGCGCATGACGGGCACCAGCACTTCCTCCCCGAGGGAGATTTCCATCTGCTCCAGGAGCAGCCCTTCTGCCGCTGCCTGGGCGACCTGCTCGTCCTCGATGAATGGCGATTCAACCGGCCATGCCGCATCCCGGTGACATTGTGCGGCCCACATCACCACGCCCTGGTCGGCCACCTTCACAACGAATTCCGTCCCGAGCACAGGCCGGCCCGCAACGGTTTGAACGGCCCTGTACAAGGTGTGCTTGCCCATGGGGGCATCACTCCAATCCCCCATTTCGACCGTCCAGCCCGCCTCTGAGACCAATGCTTCCAACCATCCAGTGGGGTCGTCGTTCTGAATGGCGGGACCATAGGCTCTGTGGATGGAGCCGTTTGCAGGATGAAATTGCACCTGCCATCTCGGATGCGCCGACTTGAATCCGGTCCAGAATGCACCACTCCTCCAACGTCCCTGCAATGAAGCATCCCAAGGGGACCAAGTGGATGGCAAACGAACCTCTTGGGGGTCGAGCTGAATGAACGGGTTGGTCATGGATTCCTGTGCCTGGACTGAAAGGAGTCCCTGCATGAGGACGAGGACCGACAGAAGCTGTGCTGAACGCTGCATGGGTGGAAGTTAATCCGACCCAAGCATGGGGCACCCGAATAAGGTCACAATTGTATGCGGCGGTTCAGGCCAACCGTGTTATATTTAAGTATGCTCTTCCGTTATTCATTCCAGTCGTTTTATTACTGCGTCCTCAGGCGATGACGGGAAGATGTGCATAACCATATGATGCTGTAGTCGCCCGTCCTTGGACGGGCATTTTTTTTATGTGCCAATGCAAGTAGGAATTCAAGGTGTCCGGGGGGCATTTCATGAGGAGGCGGCCATCCGATGGTTCGGCGGGGATATTGACCCCTGCCCATCATCGGATTTCCCTGATCTTCTGGATGGATTGGTGAATGAGGCCTTCGACCGGGCGGTCATGGCCGTGGAGAACACCATCTCGGGCTCCATGCTCCGGAATTTCAAATTGCTGGTGGAGCGTGACCTCTTCATCGTCGGTGAAGTTCGCATGCCCGTCATTCAGAATCTGGGGGTGCTGCCCGGGGTGGCATTGGAGGAATTGAAGGAGGTCCGGTCTCACTACATGGCATTGAACCAATGCCGTCGCTTCTTCCAGCCCCATGGGGGCATCCGCCTCATTGAAGATGAGGATACGGCGATTGTCGCCCGTCAGATTGCCCGGCATCGGCTGAAGGATGTAGGCTGTGTGGCGAGCAAGCGGGCCATGGAGTTGTACGGATTGGACTGCATTGCAGAGAACATTGCGGACAATCAGGCCAACTTGACGCGGTTCCTTGTCCTCGAACGGGGAAGACAGCGCCCAGCGGTGCAAGTGGCCGATCTGGCCACCATATCGCTTGTCCTTCCGCACAAGACGGGCAGCCTCAATGCGGCCCTGACTTGTCTTCTGGAGTGTGGCGTCTCCTTGTCCAAAATCGAGTCCATGCCCATCGTCGGAAGGCCATACGAGTACGAATTCGTGATGGACCTGGAAGCGGCAGAGGCGAGCACCCTGCTTCAGGCCGTGGAATCCCTCCAAGCCTGTGCTGACCGCATTGTACTCATGGGCATGTATCAAAGGGACCGATCGAACGAGTCATGAATCCGGCCTTTCACATATCGGAGCGGGCGTCCGGGCTTACCAATTACTATTTCGCTGACAAGCTGGCTCAATTGCGCAGGCTGCAGTCATCCGGAGTGGACATCATCAACCTCGGAGTGGGCAGTCCGGACCTCCCGGCTTCTTCCCTCGTGTTGGATGCCATCCGGTCGGATGCTGCTGAACAGGGGGCCTTTGCCTATCAAGCCTATCGGGGCATTCCCGAGTTGCGTGAAGCCCTCGTGCTTTATTTCCAAAGGGATTACGGTATCGAAATTGAGGCCGATGGAATCGTTCCCCTGCTGGGCAGCAAGGAGGGGTGTGGCTTCATTGCACTGGCCCACCTGGACGCCGGTGATGGGGCCCTCGTTCCCAACCCAGGCTACCCCACCTATTCGTCCGCAACGAGACTCGCCGGTGGGATTCCGGTCCCCTTTGCACTCACGGAGGCCGAGCACTACCATCCCGACGTCAACGCGTTGGAAGCGCTCTTTTCGACGCACGCCGATTCAGGCTGCACGATCCGCATGATGTGGTTGAATTACCCCAACATGCCAACTGGTGCTGCACCGGATCCCCGTCGCCTGAAGGATGTGCTCCATTGGGCTTCCGAACGCAAGGTCCTTGTGGTCCACGACAACCCATATGCCCGGATTCTCACCACGACAGATCCGTTCAGCCTTCTGGACCACTCTTCGGAACCGGATGGGGTCATCGAATTGCATTCGATGAGCAAGTCGCACAGAATGGCGGGTGCCCGGATTGGCTTCGCCCTCGGAACACCCCGGGCCGTTGCACCGTTGTTCAGGATCGCGACACAGTTCGGTTCAGGCATGTGGCGCTCGATGCAACGTGCTGCCGCTGCCGCTCTGCTGGAAGATGGAAAAGCCCTCGAGGCATCCAACGCCATCTATGCAGAACGGCAGAGGGAAGGTGTGGCGTTGCTCGAATCCCTCGGTTGCCGGGTTCGGCCCGGACAAACCGGACTGTTTCTATGGGCTGAGGTTCCCAAGGGTTGGGATGGCGATCGGCTTTCAGATGCCGTACTCCATGCCACTGGTGTCTTCCTGACGCCCGGAAAGGTGTTTGGCAGTGAGGGAAACCAATTTTTGAGGCTCTCCCTGTGCTCGCCCGTAGACGTGATTCGTTCGGCGTCGCAGCGATTGGACAATTTTGAATTGAAACAGAAGGAATGATGGACGAAATGATGCTCATAGCAGGACCCTGCAGCGCCGAGTCGCGGGAACAGGTCATGGAGACAGCGAAAGGACTGTCGGGGAGCAAGGTGGCCTATTTCAGGGCGGGAATTTGGAAGCCGCGCACCCAACCCGGCGCCTTCGAGGGCGTAGGAAGGACAGGACTTCCCTGGTTGAAAGAGGTGTCAGAGACTTATGGGTTGAAGACCTGCACGGAAGTGGCCAATCCCCAGCACGTGGAGGATGCCCTTCAGGCGGGAATCGACATGTTGTGGATCGGTGCCCGCACCACTACGAACCCTTTTCAAGTACAGGCCATTGCGGACAGTTTGGCCGGTATGGAAGTGCCGGTCGCCGTCAAGAATCCCACCCATCCGGACCTGGCGCTGTGGTCAGGTGCGGTCGAGCGTCTTGCCCGCTCCGGAGTCCGGAATCTGATGGCCATACACCGAGGTTTTGCCGTCCACGGCCAGAACAAGTACCGCAATGCACCCCTATGGCAAATCCCCATCGACTTCAGGAACGCCCACCCGGAGATTCCCATGATCAATGACCCCAGCCACATCTGTGGAAGGCGGGACCTTCTCGCGGGTGTATCACAAATGGCGATGGATCTGGCATTCGACGGTTTGATGGTGGAGACCCATCCCGATCCGGATGCGGCTTGGACGGATGCGGCCCAGCAGCTGACGCCGGCTGCACTGCAGGACATGATCGGCGGTCTGGTCCTGCGACAGGCAAAAGAGGGTGCCGCATTGGATGGCCTCGTCTCACTGAGGGCGGAAATCAACATGGTGGATGAAGCCCTCATCGAGTTGTTCGCTCGTAGGATGGGCATCAGCGAGGCCATTGGACGTCACAAGAAGGAAAGGGGAATGACCATCCTGCAGAACAGGCGATGGCAGGAACTCCTCCGCAAGAACATCGAAAAGGGCGAGGCGCAGGGCGTGGATGCCGCCTTTCTGTCTGACGTGTTCAAGGCGGTCCACCAGGCCTCCATTTCAATCCAGAACAGGATCATGCAGGAAGGTCAGGAAGGCGCATGAAAAAAGCCCTCGGAAGTGAGGGCTTTTGAAGTCGGGATGACTGGACTCGAACCAGCGACCTCGTCGTCCCGAACGACGCGCGCTACCAACTGCGCCACATCCCGAAGGCCTTCATGTTGAAGGGCGGCAAAGATAGTGCGTTCCGGTCGTCGATGCAGCAGTAGATTGCCGTCATGCTTCGATTGATTTGCCTTTCCATTTCGTTGGTCTCCCTGCTTCTTCCCTGTTCACATCTGGCCCAGACCGCGGACCTTACTGTCATCGTCGAAGGCCTCCTGTTGGATGCGGAAGCCACCATCACGGTCGAAAGGGGTGTCGGCGGACTGGATGACGCCGTCCTGATCGGTGCAGGTGAAGACGCTCCAGTGCACCATACGTTCACATTGGCTACCGGCCCTTGGACCGTCTCCATCGATGCCCCGGGCCATGCAGCACCAGCGGCGGAAACTGTGGATCTGTCCGGAAATACAGCCATCACGTTGGATGTGGCCGTCCTGGCCGGGGACAGTACGACCTACATCTTCAGCTGGGAGGAGGACGGCAGCTTCGCCGGACATGCCACGGAGTTCGTGCCCGCGGACCCGCCCGTCATCGAAGTGCTCGGCGATGCCTATGTCATTCCGGACGGATTCAGTGCCCAGACCCTTTACCATCAGTTCGGATTCATCCTCGACGACACGGAGCTCGCCTGGACACCGGACGATGCCTTCAAGCTTCATGAGACGATCGCATCCCTCCCCTATCCCCGCGTCAATGCAGATGAGAACGGAACTCCGGTGGTGGCCGTCTGGCGTTTGACGGACGACATGCTCGATGGTGACTACATGGTGGAGACCATCACGGGTACTGAGGTTGTCACGGTCTCCAAGGATGCCTTCACTTACGCTGAACCCCTTGTGGTCAACTTCGATGGTGATCAGGGGCAGTTCTTCTCGAGGCGCCTGTTCAAGGCACTCCTCTCCCATCTGACCGACGAAGGCACCGATGCCGGACTCGTCTCACAGATTGCCGAAGACCGCTACGGGATCGAGTTCATGGTGCCCGGTTCCGAGCTTGAATCCCTGATGAGCGAAACCCAGACCAACTTCCAGCCATTCCCGGCATGGGAGAAGTTGCAGATCATGGGCATGTTCGAAGAATTCCCGGAAGGATTGCGGAAACAGGAAGGGTTGAGCCACCTGGTCCGCCGCATCAATGGGCAGCAGAATCCGTTCTATCCGACCGCACCTGCCATTGCATGGACTGGAATCGAGACCATTGAGTGGATGGAAAGCGGATTCAGCAGTTTTTCGATGGACTACATCCACCGGCTCATCCTGCACGAAAAGGCGCACTTTCTCTGGGCCTACACCTTTGATGACGACTTGCGCGACGATTGGACGACGCTGGGCGGATGGTTTGAGGACCCCGATGCCCCCAGCGGCTGGAGCACGACCCTGACCACGGAGTTCGTGAGTGGATACGCCCATGACATGAATCCCAACGAGGACATGGCTGAGAGCATCGCTTACTACATCTCCAACCCACAGGTGCTGCTGACCCATGCTCCGGACAAGTACGATTTCATTCGTGACAGGGTCATGCATGGTGCCCGGTATGTGGCGATGATCGCCGAGGAGTTGACGTTCGAGGTGTTCAATCTCTTTCCGGACTACACCTATCCCGGCAAAATCGTGGGAACCGATGTTCAGGTCATCGGGAATCCCAGTGATGACAAGGAATTCACCCTGACTGTGACGCTCCACAGCGATGACCCCGCAGTGGATGGCGCGGCCAGCGGACAGGTGCGGTTCGTGAGCTCAGTCGGCACCATCTTCGACATGTGGTTGAGTCCGCAGAATGGCAACAGCGACTCCATCCTGACGGGGACCTTGACGCTGAACAAGCACATGAAGGCCGGTTGGTGGAATTTTGATGGCCTTCACCTCTGGGATGCCGTCGGCAATGACCGCTACGAGAGCCCGGCCACCATCGGACTGCGCCTCTTCCTCAACAACCCCTTGGAGGACATCACCCCCCCGGAGTACATCGATGACACTTTCGTGATGGAGGCCATCACCGGCATCGAGGTCGGCGACGGTTCGGATGGCCCCGCGACAGTGGATGGCATCCAAGTGGAGTTCGATACCTGGGACAAAATTCCCTTGAGCCGCGGACTGACACGCGTCTCCTTTCCCACCGTTGACCCCGATTATGGTCACCGATACTCCATGGATATCCAATCCAACCAGTTTCCGAGCAATGGATACGAGGAAATCAAACACCACAGCATGGAACTGCCTGTGCCGCATTATTTCCCTACCGGCCACTACACTGTCAACTTCGCGGCCGCAGATGACATCGCGGGGAACAGCAGTCTCCTGTATTTCACTGGAGACCCGAACTACAGCAATGCGGACGGGGTGCACATCTTCGCCGAGGACCGGGATTCCGTCTACATGGAAACCGCCTACCCCGATCTGCTCCCCCCTGTTGTCGACCTGAACAGCTTCGAAGTACAGGCCACGCCGAGCAATCCGGATGCGCCAAATGGAGAGACCCTTGTGGAGTTCACCTTGGCCGTGCAGGACACCTCCGAATTTGATGGGTTCACCTCCGGTGTCCAGCACATCACGTACACCCTGCGCAACCCCATCGGCGAAGAGTTCCACCATGATGCATGGGAGGAATTGGGTGGGGCCAATTTCTACTATCAGGTATATCCCCCCGATGGAGCCAACGAATGGCAGACCCTGACCTTGAGCACTTTCCTGCCTGCCGGCTCTGTGCCCGGTCTGTGGGGCATTTCGGCCATTGCCATCCGGGACCGTGCCAAGAACATCAAGCGATACAGCTTCATTGAATACGTGCAGTTCGTCCTGGACGAGACCCCCTGCCCCGCAGACCTCGACGGCAACGGACAGGTCGGTGCACCGGACCTTCTGCTGATCCTGGCAGAGTTCGGGTGCCTGGAGAATTGCGGCATCGCGGACATCGACGGCAATGACCAGGTGGATGTAGGGGATGCGCTGCTCTTCCTTGCGGATTATGGCGCGCCCTGCCAATGAACCCCTGAACTAATTTGCGACCATGCGCTACCTGTTGACCCTCGCTGCCTGTTGTGCGGCCCTCACAGCACAGAATCAGACGCCTTCGAACATCGAGGCAGTGGAATATGATCCCCAGGGAAACCGCTGGTTCGTGAGCAATGGCAGCAGTGTTCTCGTCACGTCGGACCAAGGCGCCAATTGGAGCTTCTTTGGTGAAGCTCAGGCCTCCCATGGCATGGAAATCATGAATGGGGTACTCTATGCCATTGGGGACAACGTCATCCGATCCTACGCGCTGAGCTCGGCTGAACTGCTGGGGTCATTGGTCATTCCGGATGTGGGTTTCCTGAACGGCATGGGGAACAACGGGTCCGGAATGCTGGTGGTGAGTGACTTCGCCAACAGCAGGCTCCATCAAGTGAATGCCGCGGACCCCACGGCCATGACGAGCATGCAACTCACGGGCAATCTGGGACTTACCCCGAATGGTGTCGTGGTCGACGTCGAGAACAACAGGGCCATCGTGGTGTGCTGGGGCAACAACGCGGATATCATTGCCGTCGACCTTGAAAGCGGTGAAGTGTCCACATTGGTGGATGGAACGGGCATGGGCAACCTGGATGGCATTGATGACGATGGAAATGGCCAGTATTATGTGACTTCCTGGTCCCCCAACAAGGTCACCCGGTACAGCGCTGACTTCACCGTGGCCGAACCCATGCTCTCTTCGGCGGCCGGGCTCTCGAGTCCCGCGGACATCAGTTACGCGGTGGAATTGGATGTCCTCGGAATCGCGAACTCCGGAAGCGACGAAGTCACCTTCCACGAGTTCGGATCCTCATATGTGTACGAGGGTCCGTTGGAAAGCTGGGGAGTCGAGCGGCTCGGTCCAATGTGGAGCGTGACGCTCCCCGCTCCGGCAGAAGTGATCTGGACGGTCCGTGATGGTGTTGGTCGCATGGTGGCAACCGGAAGGGAAAGGCTGCCCATGGGCACGGTCCACCTCGATTGGCCCGGGGTTCCTCCAGGTGGTTTCCTGGAAGTCAGGTGTGGCGCTCGGCGCGCCGTCCTTCGTTGAGGATCATTCCTTTTTCTTTCGGGTCTTGAGGCTGCAGCGGTACGCGATGCCCAAGGTCCACCGCTCCTCGCCCCACAGCCTGAAATCCTCGAGTGTCGCACCGACCCCGCTGGGGAGGTAACGGGGCCTCCATTGGCGTTGAATGAAGGTCTTCACACGTTGGCGCTTACCCACCTTCAATCCGGTTCCCAGCCTGACCCGCCAATGACCATCCACGGGCCAACCTTCGGGCACCGTGGTCCAGAAACGCTCCACCGAGAGCTCGGGATCGGCTTTCCAATCGCGGAAATTGTGCCCCAATTCCACCTTGAGTCGCCACACATCCTTGGTCCCTTCTTCCCCTGGGTCCTTGCCGTCCTTCAGCCATATGGCCCTTCTTCGTTGGAAGCGGAGACGCGTCCGCACGTTCCAGCGACCGAGGTCCAGATCAAGCTCGTGCTGGGCGTGCCACCGGATGAACCGCTCCAATCCCTGGTTGTCTCCAGTATCGTCGACCCGGGTCATGTGTCTGAATCCCAAACCGAGACTATGTGCCTTGGAGAACGCGTTCCAGCGCGGACTGAAGCCGAGGGTGAACTGATGAAACTGCCGATCGAATGACGAAAAGTTGTCCTTGATCCGCCATTGCTCCTCCACGGCCAGTTTGACGCTTTTGATGGGACGCCAATTCAGGGCTACACTGCCCCAGGCCGTGCAATCCGATGTGTCCGGAGGTGCGGGGAGGTTCTGTCCAAACGCCGGGGCAATGCAACAACCCCAACAAAGCAACAGGACACACCACCGCATCACAGGCCGTCGCTGGGATCGATGTGCTCCGAAAGGTCCTCACCCTTGTAGCTCACCTTGATGACGGCGGTCTCCCTGAGGAGGTCCACATCACCGATTTCGATGCGCTCCACTTTTTCTCCGATGCGCTGGGCGAGATCGGCCCTGAGTTCCTCCCGCCTGCCTTCCTGCAGCAACTCGATCCTGTCATAGACCACCCGCTTGGTCACGAGGTGTTCCACGAATACCAGGCGCTCCAGAATGAACGCCAGTACCCAGAGTGCAACGTTGCCCGAGGACACCTCCATCCAGGGCGTGGAGATGGGCGCCAATGCATTCATCACGGCGAGGGCGATGACGAGGAACAAATACGTCATTTCCCGGATGGGAACCGTATTCGTTCGATAACGGATGATGCCGAAGATGGCGAACAGACCCAATGCGAATGCCAGGTCCAGTTCAACCCCGCTCAGCATGCGGCAGAGCAGGAAAACCGACGCACTCACCATCATGAAAGTGAACACGTAGTCCCGGCGCTTGGCCTTGGACTGGTAGATCATGCGGACGATGATCCAACACGATACAAGATTGGCTGCGAAATGCAGGGCGATTTCAGTCATGTGCGGTTCAGGCTTGCAGGTCCCCGGCCCAGGAGATGGCCTCTTGGAGCCGCCGATAGGTTGCAAGGTAAGCCCGTCCAGCGATGTCAGGGTCGCACGCCATCCTGCCGACGGTGTACTTGCTCATCCTCGTCCTCCGCCCGACCAGCCCTTTCCTCTCGTCCTGGCTGCGCAGCCATTTCTGCACGGGACTGTACCGGTCCGGTCGCGGTTGCTTCACCTCAATGACCGCCAGGCCTTCAATCAGGGGGGCCAGTGTCCTGCCCACAAGGCCCGTCATCAGGCCCCTGTCGACCGTGATCCTTTCCTTGCGGTTGAAATCCACCAAGGTGGCGCGCTCGAATGCCCCATTCAAGCGGGGTTCCAGTGACTTCGCAGAGAGCATGAATCGCTCCAGGAAAGCCACTTCCTCCTGTGACAATGGTGCGTTGTATTCCACTTCCCGCTTCATCCGGTCCTTCACGGTCCTTCCACCTGGCAGCCTTTGCTTGACTTCGAGAAACACCACACCATTGCTTCTATAATGCCGCTCGCGCACCTTCATCCTCCGCGCCTTTCCGCGCAGGTGATCCTGCAGGAACTGATCTTCGGGAAGCTCATAATACAGGTTCTCGTATTCGGACGACCGGTGGCCATTGACCTCCAGCACATGGGCATGGGGAGCCATCACTTCATAGAGTGCAGGCAACCAAGTCTCCGGGACGACATACTTGGTGTCGAAACGCCGCATCAATTGCACCGAATCAAGCGCGTCCAAATCGGTTGAGTGCATGGCGGCAAGGGCCGATGCCATCGTTTCAGTCAAGGTGTTCTTCCCCACAGGCACGGGGAAAATACAACGCGAACATGGTCATGGTTGCACGATGCGTCCGAGGACGGCATCGATGAGCTTTTCAGCGCTCGCATCCAAGCCCACACCCGACCATTGCTGAACCCCGGATTCACAATCCACCAATTTCACCGTCAGAAGTTCCTTGCCCTGCAGACAGCCCACATCGCAGAGCACAATGCCGTCCGCTCCCTTGAGCAGGCCCGCTTCTGCAGCGGACCATTCAAACACAGCACCTGAGATGCCCAATCGCTGTTCGGCCAGGATCTTCTCGATGTGTTGCCTTTCGAGAATTTCATACCGTCCCATGAGGCGGGTCTCCATGTAGTTCCGCAAAGCTTCCCCGGACGCCGCCACCGAATCACACGGTACGGAATTGCCTTGAATCACGAAGACGGTGCCGATGTCCTTGGGCTCCTTGGTCACATTGATCTGAATGCCTTCGGATTGGTTTCCGGTCCTTCTGCTCAGTTCCCGGACCTTGTTGGATTCGGCCATTGCATCCAATTCCTCCCGGCTCTTGAACTTGTCGGACACAAGGCTGCTCAGTCGCCATCCCGATCCCAATGAAGCGGAGAGAGAAATGAAGACCCCGTATGGCTGCGGTCTGAACCGCCCCAGATATTCGTGGGCATCCACATCCACATTTTCCACCGTCATGGACTCCGTGCTCCCGAACACGTCTATGTAGGAACTCCAACGATAACCGAGCTGCAGCGTGACGAGTCCCCAATCCTGCCATGGCAGCCTGAGACAGTAGCTCAGCGAGGTTGGCGTGTCATGCTCGAACAGTGATCCTATGTCGCCCACCTGGGCAGGGGGGAAAAAGGAAGGAAATTGCTGGGCATAGGGGCCGCTGACGTAGTCGAGCGGTGAAATATGGTCGAAACCACCCCGGGGATTGAAATAATGTGCCGCCTCCAATCTCAGTGCACTGCCCCCCCCGAGGTTGAGGTCAACGCCGAAAGGACCGATGGCTGGAAATGTCACCGACGTCGTGGACCATTCCGAGAGGGTTTCCACCGATGTAACCTGCAATGGCGCCGCATGGATCCAGAACCGATCCAGGAGCTTGCCGTGGAATTCAAGGAAAGTGAATGTGGGGCTCCTGACATTGTTGAGTCGGTATGTCAGGAAGGGATATTCCACCTCCACCGCATTCAAGGTCCATGATGCTCCAATCTGGGCCGGAGCATGGAGGGCAAGAACCAAGACGAGTAATAGTGAAACCGCTTCTTTTCTCATGTTCTGAGACGATTGGAGGAAGGCAATTCAGCCCCTCATTGCACGATGCCCGGACCCGGGTGCATTGAATGAAGCCGGTGAAGTGCTGCGTCCCTGATGCCCACCCCATCTTCCCTTCTCATGTAGCGAAATGACCTTGCTCCGGCAGCTGTATGGAACACGAGATGACCGATGCCCCGGCGCTCCAGGAGCGCATTGCGTTTCCATTCCACTCCTTGCAGTTGGCTCATCTTCAACAGCACCCTCGTTTTCCAGAACCAACCGCGCTCCAGTACGATGGCATCCCTGTGCACGGACATGCGCAGGGAAGCGAACCGGCGACCGGTGGTCCAGTACACAAACCCCGTCCAGACTGCGGCGAGTGCGAGGTTTTCTGTGGCAGGAACGAACAACACGGCGCCCGCCGGCAAGAGTGCCACCAGCCAAAGCAACCAGCGCAATCGACCGGCAGGCCTGAATTCAATGCCCCTATGCGATTCCAAATCAGGGTAGAGTGCCGCTTCCATGGCCGCCCTGTGCACGGGTTCCACGGCGGGAATGAAGACGCGCAATCCGCCCGAACCACTCTGCGCCTGAGCCTGTCGGATCCGCAAGGTCTCGAATCCGAGCTGTCGGCGAATCCAGTTGCTGTTCCACTCGGTCAGGTGGATTTTCTTGAAGGGCACCTCGAATGCGTTTCTCCTGAAAAGTCCCATCTCCAGTTTGAGGCCCTCCCCGTCCAACCTGCTTTTCAGCCTCCAATAACGCAGCACGGCCAGCGCCACACTTGTCAAAACCCCGAGCAGCAGGAAGAGCATGATGCCCGGTAGGATCAGGAAAACGGTCGCCAGACCGAGCACAGCCTGGACCATCGCGGGCAACCCGTTCAACCAGACCACCATTCGGTCTTCCAAACCCTGGAAGAAGGACATCACCACAGCCAGGGAAATGAAGGCACTCTTCAGGTGGTTCTGGGACAGCCCCACCTTCATCAGATTGGGGACGTCCAAGGCCACCAGCGGCTCTCCCTCATCGCGCTGGTGACCTGACGTACCCACTGCTCCCGTCTCCTCACCGTTGGTCTCCTCTGGCGGCTCCACATTCTCCATGCGTCTGCGCAGGTGTTCCTGCAATCCTTCGGCTTCGGATCGATGTACGGCGAGCAATTCCAATTCGCTGCCCGAGGAACCGGCTGTATCCACCCGCAATCCCGTAAGTCCAGCCAACTGCTGTATGGGGCCTTGAAACAGCTGCACCGCCTGGATCCTGTCAAAGGGAATTTGAAGGCGCTCCCTCTGTATGAGCCCGCGCTCGACGATGAGGGCATCGGAGGCCACGTGGTACCTGAACCTCAGGTAGTACACAATGGCAGACGCCACAACTCCTATAAAAACCAGCGCTATGGCCGCGTAATGCCGCCAGCCGATTTCTGCGAGGGACAGACCTATGAAGATGGGCCAGAAGGTGCTCAATGTCCTCCACGAGAATTTGACGGCGAGGATGGCCATCCCCACTGGATGCTGCCTGCGCGGCACACTGAAGTCGGGAATCATCGCTGGGTTCGAACTTCAATGACCGACCGCAGCTGCTGGGCTTCCTCTTCGTCCAAGCCTGCGATCCGCAGGTTACCGCTGCCACCGGCCGTGAAAATCTTGAGGTGATTCAGTCCAAGTGCCCGGGAGATGGGCCCCTGGCTCAACTCTGAATGCTGGATCATCCCGAAGGGTACGGTCGTGGTATTGCGGAAGAACCATCCGGTTCGATAGGTGACGTCATGTTCGCGCACCGCATACCCCCTTCTCTCAAACCCTTTCCATTCCTCCAGGAACCACAGGGCAGCCCATGTGACGAGCGCGGCAAGAGGCCACCACCAACCGGTAAATTCATCCAATCGGCCATCGTCCACGAAGGCCCTGGCCACGAAAGGGGACATCACGGCTCCGAAGGTCATGAGCTGCACCACGCCCCAGAATGCCATCCTCATGCGGAAGTACTTGCGGCTGACGGGGAGAAACGTCACGTCATCGAGGCGCGGTACATCCTCGAGGTTGATTTGCGGGTTGGCCTCGGCCATGGCCATGATTACTCGGCAGAAAGCCGCTTCACGACGCTTCCATCGGAATACTGGTACAAGAGGAGTTGACCCGCGGCCGGCTCTACTTCCCTTCCGAGGACGTCCGTGATCTTGACCAAAGTGCGTTCCCCCGTTCCGGTCAATTCACCTACCGACATGGGCTCGCTGCAAGCCTGGGCAAAGAACTGCCAAGCCTCGAGTGAGGCATCGATGTCCTGGTTGCCCCAGGTGCCCGGCCAGCTGTGTCCCCCACCTTGGACCGTGTAGAGCCAAACTTGGGGGCAGGCGCCCTCCATGCCCCATTTCTGGTAGTCGACGGTGGATTCATCCCAGGGCACGATATCCGGAAAGCTGCCTGATTCCTGAAGCGAAATGCCGAACAGATTCACAAAGAAGGCCATGGCATCCGGAGTGCTGGGATACGCCCCCCATCCATCGACATTCTCAAGGTCGCCCTCGTACAGGCTGACGTCATCGTCTGTACCGTGGATCTCGAGGATGGGCACCATGTACTCCGGACTGCACTCGGCTTGTATGTCCGACATCAGGATTCCAGCGATGGGTGCCACAGCACGGAATTCGGTGGATGCCTCACAAGCAAGGAGGTAGCAGAAGTCGGCACCATTGGAGAATCCGGTTCCGAACACCCTCGAAACATCCAACCCATAGGTGTCGACGAGTTCCTGACGCAATCCGGAAATGAAGGCGACATCATCGACGAAGGCATTGGGCTGGAAGTCATAGCCCACATTCCAGTATTGCTCACCGAAGCTGTCCTCGGTGCCTTGGGGGTAGCAGACGGCAAAGCCATATTCATCCGCGAGGTCATTGAAACCGGACCATTGGATCATGCCTTCCGCACTGCCACCATAGCCGTGGAAAACGAACACCAACGGACAATTGTCAGGAGCCGTCGTGGGCTCATAGTAGTAGTATTCCCGCAATTCCTTCCCGTCGGGATACTCTCCGGCGAAGATGGCCGTGACATCTGAACTCTGCGCATTGTTCGCGGTCACGTCATCCACCACGCCATTGACCGAGACGATTTCGGCGGAGACGGTGTAGTTGCCACTGAGGTCAAACGGCAACACGCCGGAAAGGTTGAAGGAGTGGCTGTCGGCCGTTCCCAGTTCCACACCATCGACGGTGGTCTGGCCTGATTCCCCGCCCATGGTCCACGCCACCGTGTAGGAATAAATGGTATCGGCACCCAGGTTCACCACGCTGCCGCCCAGATCCTCGGACGAGGGAGCCAAGGCGATGGGCTCCAGGGACAATGCGGTCAGGGCGAGATCCAAACCGCCGGGTTCCATGACCGATACATCGTCCACCCCCCATCCGTAGAGCCATCCTCCACCATCGTTGTATCGGAAAGCAAGGTGAACGGACGGTTCGCCGAGTACGTCCTCGAGGTTGA
>CAXQGL010000044.1:0-11853 GCA_964223495.1 Candidatus Nitrosopumilus sp.
GAGGGTCCTGGGTTCGAGCCCCAGGGGGGTGACCAGCCCAGGTGCTGAAATTGGTAGACAGGCATGGTTGAGGGCCATGTGTCCATTAGGGCGTGCGGGTTCGAGTCCCGCCCTGGGCACCAGCACAAGAGTTGAAAGGCCGCGATTTCCGCGGCTTTTCTTGTTTCATGGCCTTCAGTGGGGTCAGAGTGGGGCCTTTTTTGCAGACCCTTCAACACACCACGGCTGATGGGCGGGTGCTGTCATCGTTTTGGTTTCTCGCGATATTGGAAGCATGAATCGATTGCTTGCGGCCTTGCTTGTGTTGTTCTGCTGCTCTGCCGGCGCACAGAAGGTGATCACCAAAACCTATACACTCGAGCCCCATGCTGCACTCGAGGGTGCCGACCTCAGCGGCGAAGACCTGGAAGGCCTGGACTTGTCTTCTGCCTATCTCTTCAATGCCAACCTGGACAATGCGGACCTCCTGGAAGCCAAACTTGAAGGGGCCATTCTCGAAGGGGCCAAGCTCAGGGGAGCCGACCTCAATGGAGCCAACCTATCCCGGGCCCTGCTCATCGATGCCGACCTCATGGGTTCCAACCTCAGCGGAGCCATCCTCTCTGACGCCACCCTGTCTTTTGCCAATCTCATCGATGCCGACTTGACCCATGCAGACCTCAGCCGTGCCGATCTCCGAGGCGCCGACCTCTTCATGGCCAACTTGGAAAGTGCCAGCCTGCAGGGTGCCGGCCTCGCCAATGCCAATCTGGTGGATGCCACGATGAATTGCCTCAAGGGCTGCCCTTCAGCCCTCCCTGAGTTCTACATCTGCGAGCCGGATCCGGAGTGTGGGGAGGAAGGCCGCTTCCGCATCGTGGACGAATGAGCCTCCAACCGCTTGGCGGGTTCATGCGTCGTGGAGTGCGGCTTTCAAGGCGGCGAGCATGCGATCATTCTGATGGGGCGTTCCCACACTCACACGGAGCACATTGGCCAGCGGATGATGGGGGTGGGGCGCATTGAAGGTCCGGACCACCACGCCCTGCTGTAGGAGGGCCGCTCGGAGTGCCGGCGCTTGAGTGGATTCAAGGAGGTGGAAGTTGCCTTGGCTGGGCACCACATGGAATGATCCGCCCGAAACCGCCTGCAAAGCGACCAAGGCCGTGTAGACGCGCTCGCGTTCGCGGGCACACTGCTTGACTGCTGCATGGAGGGCCTCGGCAAACTCATCGAGGAACATCGTGCCGACCGCCTGGCTCAAGGCGTTGACGGGAAACGGCATGCGCCCGCCATTGAGCATCCGGATGACGGCGGGATGGGCCGAAGCGAATCCGAGGCGCAAGCCGGCCAACCCCAACTTGGAGAGGCTGCTGAGGCACACCGCATTGGGAAAGTCCACCACGGCATCGGCCAAGGAATCCGCGTCGCTGTATGCGATGTAGGCTTCGTCCAGAACAAACAGCACATCGGGATGGCGCTTGAGGACGGCTTTCATCGCTTCGGGCTCGATGGTCTGTCCGGTCGGGTTATTGGGGGTGGCCAGGAAGACGAGGTTGGGCCGTGTGCGCCCGATGGCCGATTCCAGCATCGCCAAGTCCGGTCGGAAACCGGGTTCGAAGCAGAACGTATCCACGGCCATGCCATTGGCGGTAGCGGCCATCTTGTACGCCTCGAAACTCATTTCAGGAACCAGCACACGCCCCTGCTGCCGGCCCTGACGGGGCTGACCGAAGGTGGCGCACAGGCGGCCGATCAGGTCATCGGCCCCATTGCCCACCGCCAGACAGTCACGGTGCCGCACACCGAAGAACCGGGCTGCCGCAGCGCGCAGCGCAGTGCAAGCACCATCGGGATAGCCCACGAGCGAAGCCGTGGCTGCCACCTCCCCCATCCGCTGGCGCATGGCCGGAGTCAGGGTGAGGGTCGACTCATTGAGATCCAGCCGGACCGCATCGGTGATGGCCGATGCCGCATCAAACAGGGGCATGGCCGCAGGCGCTCCCTGGCGAACGAGCGCGTGGAGGCCGGGGGCATCTATGCGGGAGGAAGGGGGCAATCCTATGGACATGGCGTTGCAATTGGGTGATCCAAAGCAACGGAATGCCCTTGCCTGCCGGAATGACGGTCGTCATCCTCCCGGATGCGCTTTGTCGGATTCAGGCGCCCGGTCTGGCGTAGACTTCGAGGTGGAATCGGGCCACCTCCACTCGGGCAGCCTCATGGGCCATGCTGTCCACATCCATCCCAAGGGCTGCAGCAAGCAGGACGAGTTCAGCCCCGATGACCGTCGCCGTCCTTCGGGCCCTTTCGGCCCCCAAACCATCCGGAATGGCCACCGAGATCCGGCTGCCTCCCGATACCGCCTCGACGGCGAAATGGATGGAGAACGGTGCTCCGGCGGTATCCCAAACAAAGGTCACCCCTCCTCCACTGCGCACCACCGAGAGGGGGATGTCCCCTGCCATCCGACGTTCGAACCAATGCCCTTGTGCCGATTGGAATACGGTCTGGTGTGCCGTCCAAGCGGAAAGGTGGGCCGGATCGGAGAGAAATTCGGCTACGGTCGTGGCCTCCACCTCGAATTCGGCCACGACTTCACCTGGCACTGCCTCCGCAGCAGTGGCCTCACCGAGATATGCCTTCATCGTGTTGGCCAGCTCGGCCATGTTGTCCTCCTTGAAGGTGCCTTCCTCCGACTCATCGGTCCGTTCTATCAACTCGATGAAATAACCGGTTTCCGCGCGCCCGAGAAAGACTTGGCGCAGCCCGCTGAGTGGGTCGTGCACAATGCGGTCCGAGGTCATGGTGATTCCCTCCGCTTCGAGCTTGGCAAAGGCCCCGGCGAGATCGTCCACCGTGTAGGCGATGTGGTGGATGCCCGGTCCGTGGGTGTCGAGGTATTTCCGGAAAATGCTCTCCTCGGTCAGTCCTTCGGTGATGACCACGACCCTCGAAGGGTCGCCGGGAAGGTGCAGCACGTGGTTGAGCATGTCGAATTCACCTTCAGGAGCACTTCCGGCATTGACCTTCTGCTCCCGGACCCAGCCGAAACCAAGGACGTCCATGTGGAAACGGGTGCTGGCAGCAGCATCCGGGACGATGAGGGTGTAGTGGTCGAGGCGGCCCAGCGGGAGGGGAAAAGGATTCATGTCGCGCGGTTGATCAGCTGAAATTTCCGAAAGACCCTCGGAATACACGGGACGGATCCCAACGGTCTCGGGATGAAATGATGTCGGGCCATTGTTCTGCGAAATGGTGGATCCAGAAATCGCGGGTTTCCGGCGGGGTATCCGGGAGGTACCGTTCCCCGCCGATGGCGCGGATGCGGTCGTAGAGTGCCTCGTTGTCCCCCATCAAATCAGCCATGCGATCCGCAGTGGCGGGTTCCGCCCTTCTCAGCAGGCCCCAGAACAAGCAGAATTCCGCGTCGGGCAACCTGAAGAAGGGGGCCCCCACCATTGCGGAGCGCAGCGGAAAGAACAAGATCGGGCCATTGCCGGTATCAGCTTCCGGGTCCATCCTCTCGAATTCGGCCTCGAGCAGTGCCAGTCCATTGCCATTCATGGGCACCCAGGCGCAGAGTTCAGGATGGGGCGCGGCGCCGCGAAATTGTTCCTCGAGGACGAGCGGAGGAACTCGGAAACAAAATGACTTCCAGTCCATTTCCCAAGCCTGGACGAGACCTTCCCCGCATTGCAGTTCCTCCACCGCCACTGGATGATGGTCATCCCCATGGGGACCTCCGATGAAATCCACCAGTTCCAGGTTGAATACCCAGCGGCCTCCACCGGATTGCAGCAGGCGCTGGACGTCCGCCTCTGCGAACCCCAGCTCCTCGGTCGAATTCATCTTCGTGACGATGGACGGTCGGGACTTCTCGGCTGCAAAGGCGTGGATCAGATCCGCAGAGCGTTGGGTGGCATGGCGCTCGAAATCCGCATACATGGTCCTCAGATCGCCGTAGCACGCCTGAACCAACCGGACGGCCTCGGGCGCAGGTTCCAAAGGGATTCTCGCCTTCGTGATGATGCCGAATTTTCCATGGGTTCCCTTGACCGCATTGAAGAGCTCCACTTGCTCACGCGCGCTGCACCGCACCAACTCTCCCTTGCCGGTGACGACCTCCAACTCGAGCAGGTGGTCCATCTGGGTGCCCCGCCAAAAAGACATGAAGCCGAATCCCCCCATGGAAATGGTCCCCCCAACGGACACTTTGAGCCAATCCGTCACAATGGGGGGCGTCCTGCCCTGCTCCATCGCCGCCTCCAGGACCACATCCCATCCGGCACCCGCCTCCACCTCGCACCATTCATCCTCCAAGGTGGTGACGCGCTGCATGGACTTCATGTCGATGATGAAGCCCCCCTCCACCTGCATCTGGCCCCCGGCGGAATGGGCGAACCCCCGGGGCGACAATCCGATTCCCTCCTCGCCGCAGAACCGCACTGCGGCGGCGACATCCTCCGAATGGGCCGGCCTGAGCACCACGGCGGGTATGCGGTGACGCACCTTGCCATAGTCCCAGGATGCCCGCTCCATCGCCTCTCCTGAGAAAGAAAGTGCTCCGTCAAATGAGGGCAGTCGCCCCAACCATTCAGGGCCCGGTTGACCCTCGCGCCATCGCGCCAGGAGCGCCTGCCAAGCCAGTTCGACCTTCGCCTGGCGTGTCCTTCGGAGATCCGGCCCTGGATCTCCTCCTTCAAGCAGGACGCAGAGCGCTTCCAATGGAACGCGACATCGACCGTCGGCCATGAAATGTGCAGCCTGGTCATGCCCTGGAGAAATGCCCCATTTCTTCAATTCCACCATGAGCTGCTCCAGGGTCATCACTTCAAAGGTATCCGATGCGTTCGTCACGTTATCCGTGTCCATAGTACACGTTTAATTAACTAACAATCAGCAAGTTGAATTTCATTCTTCGAAAGTGTCGTTCTATTTTCGCGCCTGCTTCAGCGCTGACCAAAACGATTGAAATGGGACGGAAACTCAACTTCATTGCCCTCTTGGCCTTTGTGCTCATGACTGTTTTCGGAAGCGGGCTGGCCGCCCCCAGCGCCGAATGGTCCGAAGTGCTGGAGGCGCATCCCGGTGACGTGGCCTGGATGGTCGTAGCCAGTGCTTTCGTGTTGTTGATGACCCCGGGGCTGGCCTTTTTCTACGGGGGTATGGTCGATCGGAAGAACGTGATCTCCACCATGCTCCAAAGCTTCGTGGCCCTCGGCGTCATCAGCATCATCTGGGTCGTGTTCGGGTTCAGCCTCTGCTTCGGTAACAGCATCGGCGGCATCATCGGCAACCCCTTGACCTTCCTCAATTTCTCGGGTGTGGGCGCCGCCCCGCATCCGCGCATCGGGAGCAGCATTCCCTTCCTGTTGTTTGCCCTGTTCCAGCTCAAGTTCGCCATCATCACCCCAGCGCTCATCACAGGCAGCATGGCCGGCCGCATCCGATTCCGAAGCTACATCCTGTTCATGGTGCTGTTTTCGGTGTTCATCTATGCGCCGCTCGCCCACATGACATGGCACCCCGACGGCCTGCTCATGAACCTCGGTGTCCTCGATTTCGCAGGGGGAACGGTGGTCCACATGTCGGCCGGTTTCGCTGCCCTTGCCGGCGCAGTCTTCCTCGGACCACGCAAGACGAGTCGCCTGGAGCATGCCAACATCCCCTTCATCATCCTCGGAACGGGCCTTTTGTGGTTTGGATGGTTCGGTTTCAATGCGGGTTCAGCGCTCGGCGCCAACAGCGATGCCGTATTGGCCTTCGCCAACACCCACTTCGCTTCGGCCAGTGGCATGATCACATGGATGTTTTTCGAACGGTACCAAGGCCGGAAGATGAATGCCGTGGGGGCCTGCATCGGCGCCATCGTGGGATTGGTGGCCATCACACCGGCTGCAGGTTTCGTCACCGTCCAGGAAAGCGTGCTCATCGGCTTTATTGCCGCACTTGTCTCCAATTGGGCCATTGCCCGTCAGAAGCGCAGCGGACTCGATGACACCCTGGACGTATTTCCCTCCCACGGTGTGGGCGGCATCGTGGGCATGATCCTGACCGGGGTGTTCGCCAGTGAAGTCGGCCTCACATCCGGTGAAACCACCACCTTCATGTGGCACCTTATTGCCCTGATCGGAGTGGCCGTGTTCACTTTCGGCGGAAGCTACCTGATTTTCAAGGTTGTGGACATGATGATTCCGCTGCGCGTCAGCGGATGGCAGGAGACACTGGGCCTCGACGAGAGCCAGCACGGAGAGCAGATCGACTGATTCGTTCACCATTCCGATTGCAAAAGAATCGCCAAGCATGGCGATTGAATCCCTGCCGGGCAGGGATGGGGACCTACCTTTGCGGCGCATGACGCAAACGTGCCCGAGAAGGGACATGAAGTTGCGTCAAACCCTACTCTTTTGACCGACTTCCATTCGCTCGGCTTGAGCGAACCCCTCATGAAGGCCCTCGTACCGCTTGGCTACGAGACCCCTACCCCCATTCAGGCCCAGGCCATTCCCCATGTCATCGAAGGGCGCGACGTCCTCGGTGTCGCCCAGACCGGCACGGGGAAGACCGCGGCATTCTCCTTGCCCATGCTGCACCGGCTCGGCCAGCAGCCCCGTCGGGACTCCCGCAAGGTCATTCGTGCGCTGATCCTCAGCCCGACCCGCGAGCTCTCCGCCCAGATCGGCGATAGCATCCGGGACTATTCAACCCACATGAACATGCACCACACGGTCATCTTCGGCGGGGTGTCGCAGGGCAAGCAGGTGGCGGCGCTGAAGCGCGGTGTGGACATCGTGGTGGCGACACCAGGCCGCCTGCTCGACCTCATCGACCAAGGCTACATCGACCTCCGACACCTCGAGTATTTCGTGCTCGACGAGGCGGACACCATGCTCGACATGGGCTTCATCCACGACATCCGCAAGGTGATCAAGCTGTTGCCGCCCAAGCGCCAATCCCTGTTCTTCTCGGCCACGATGCCGCAGAACATCCAGGAGCTTGCCGACACCATCCTCGATGCGCCTGTGACCGTGGAGGTCGAGCGCCGCAGCTCCGCTGCCGAAACGGTGGACCAACGTGTCTACTTCGTGCGACAGAGCGAGAAGAAGCACCTATTGGTCGACGTCCTCACCGCTCCTGATGTGACGAGTGCCCTCGTCTTCACGCGCACCAAATACGGGGCCGACAAATTGGTGCGGCACCTTCGCAAACAGGGCGTCCGGAGCGAGGCCATCCACGGCAACAAGAGCCAGCCCCAACGCGAGAAGGCCATGAAGGCGTTCAAACGCGGCGACCTCGGCGTATTGGTCGCCACGGACATTGCCGCACGCGGCATCGATGTCGATGAACTGAGCCACGTCGTGAACTTCGAGATTCCGAACATCCCCGAGACCTATGTGCACCGCATCGGCCGCACGGGCCGGGCCGGCGCCGAAGGCATCGCCATCTCTTTCTGCAACGAGGAGGATGAGCGGACCTATCTCCGCGACATCCAGCGCCTGATCCGTCGGGAGGTTCCCCTGCATACGGACCACGACTACCATTTGGCGCTGCCTGCGATTCCCCTCGATGCCGGAAGGCCCGGAGGGGGCGGGGGCAACCCATCCGGCCGCGGCAAGGGCGGCGGCAAGGGATCCGGTGGCCGAGGGGGCCGCAACCGTGGCCGTGGCCGTGGAGGAAATGGGCCCCGAAATGGACACGGCCCGGGAGGTCGAGAAGGCCAGGGTGGGTCTGGAAGTGGCGGGGGCAACAGGCCGCATGGCGGCCGCAACAAGCGGCGGCGGCCAGGCGGAAAAAAGGGCGGTCCCGGAGAAGGTGGTCCCTCAGGGCAAAGACGCAGCGGAGACAGCCATTAATTTGGCACCATGCGGAGTTTGCTCGGGGAATCGTACGGCCACCTGCTGAACGAGGAGCTGCTTGACACCATTGCAGCGGAAGGCCGCTTCATGGAGGTCGAGAAGGGTGCCCTCATCATGGATGTGGGCGACCCCATTCCCGGATTGCCCCTCCTCATGGAGGGCGCCGTAAAAATCCTCCGGGTCGACGAGGGGGGCGATGAGATGCTCATCTACTTCCTCGAGTCGGGCGACAGCTGTGCCATGACCCTGGGCAGTTTCTTCGGCGTCTCAAAAAGTGCCATACGTGCGGTAGCCGAGAAGGACAGCACCATGGTGATCGTACCGATGGACCGGGCCTATGACTGGATCGGAGCGCACGCGGACTTCCGGCAATTCGTGATCGAGAGTTTCAACACCCGTCTGCAGGAATTGGTGGAGGCCATGGATACCCTCGCATTTTTTGATCTGCACGATCGGTTGGCCAAATACCTCAGCGACCGGGTGAAGGTCAATGGAACCGTCAGCCTCAGCACGACGCATGCGGAGATTGCCGCAGACCTGCACACCTCCCGGGTGGTCGTCTCGCGCGTGTTGAAGCAGCTGGAAAAGGAGGGGCGCATCGAACTGCACCGCAATCGAATCGAGGTCCTTGAATTCTGAGCGGCTTCGTGGGTAACCTGTGTGGCCGCCCAACTCGGGCCTACCCCTGTACTTTGCAATGTGAAATCGTGGATTCCCGCCCTCGATTGGCTTCCCCACTACAGCCGGACGGAGCTGGCCGGTGACCTGCCGGCCGGCTTGACGGTAGGCGTCATGCTCATACCGCAAGGCATGGCCTACGCCATGATTGCAGGACTTCCCGTGGTCTACGGGCTCTATGCCGCCTTGATTCCCCAGATCGTCTACGCCTTTCTCGGCAGCTCCCGGCAGCTCGCTGTCGGCCCCGTGGCCATGGATTCACTGCTCGTTGCCTCCGGCTTGGCGGGCATGGCCGCAGCCGGGACGGACCGCTACATCGCTTTGGCCCTGTTGCTGGCGATGATGATGGGAACCATACAGTTCGCCTTGGGCGCCTTGCGCATGGGCTTCCTCGCCCAATTCCTGTCGAGGCCCGTGATCAGCGGCTTCACCAGCGCGGCAGCCCTCATCATCGGGCTGAACCAATTGCCCAGTGTCCTCGGCATCCAGACCGAGCGGAGCGCCCAATTGCACGTGCTCCTCGCCGACGCCTTCCAGCACATCGGAGAGACCCACCTTCCCACGTTGGCCATGGCCGTCGCGGGCATCGCGCTGCTCTTCGGCCTGCGGCGTTGGGCACCGCGCATACCCGGCTCCCTCGCCTTGGTCATCCTGGGCATCCTCACCGTCCACTTCGGCGACCTTGACACCGCCGGCATCCGTGTGGTGGGCGTCATCCCCTCCGGTCTGCCCGGCTTTGCCCTGCCCGCGATCTCCTTGGACGATGCCATGGCCCTCGGCCCGATGGCCGCCACCCTCGCCCTCATCGCCTTCATGGAAGCCTACAGTGTCGCGCGGGCTGTTTCCCAACAGCGCGGCGACCACGAAGTCGACGCGGACCAGGAACTGCGCGCGCTCGGGGCGGCCAATCTGCTCGGGTCCATGTTCGGTGCCTATCCCAGCACAGGCGGTTTCTCCCGCACCGCCGTCAATGACCGGGCCGGCGCGATGACCGGAATGTCCGCCTTGATCTCAGCAGGTGTCATCGCATTGACCCTCACCTTCCTGACGCCGCTCTTCAGCCAACTGCCCAAGGCCGTCCTCGGCGCCATCATCATGGTCGCGGTTTCGGGCCTTGTGGATGTCCGCTATGTCCTGCGCCTCCTGCGCAGCCACCGTGAAGAGGCTGTCCTGCTGCTGCTGACCTTTCTGATCACGGCATTCGGCGGCATGGTCATCGGCATTGCCAGCGGAGTCGCCATGGGCCTGATCCTGACCCTTTACCGCAGCACGCGGCCCCATGCTGCCGAACTCGGCACCATTGCGGGCATTTACCGCAACGTGGACCGCTTTCCCGAGGCCGTGACACCGGAAGGCTGTGTGATCCTTCGGTATGACGGGCCATTGCACTACGCGAGCCAGGCGCATTTCAAGGATTTCGTATCCGGACTGATTGATCGTCGCAGGGAACGCGGCGAAAAGGTCTTCCGAATCGTGCTCCACGCAGAATCCATAGCCTACATCGACGCCTCCGCGAGCGCCATGCTGGATGACCTGCTCACCGATTGGCAAAAGGAGGGCATCCAACTCGAGCTCGCCGGCGCCATAGGTCCGGTGCGCGATGCCCTGCAGCGCACGGGCCTCATGGACCGGATCGGGGCCAACCATTTCCATACGGGCATCGAAGCCGCGCTCGAACCGGAAGACCACGGTGACATGCAGCGAATCGCAACGCAAACACGTGTGAAACGGTAACCCTGGTTGCCCCCCATTCCTGAGATTCTCCCGAAATTCGCACCATGAAGGTTGAACAGATCTATACCGGATGCCTGGCGCAGGGCGCGTACTACATCGAGTGCTGCGACGAAGCTGTGGTCATCGACCCCCTCCGTGAGGTCCAGCCCTACATCGACCGTGCCGTTGCGGGGGGCAAGAAGATCAAGTACATCTTCGAGACGCATTTCCACGCGGATTTCGTGAGCGGCCACGTGACCCTTTCCGAGAAGACGGGAGCTCCGATTGTCTTCGGCCCGAATGCCAATCCCAGGTTTGATGCCCACATTGCGCAGGACGGTGAGGTGTTCAAGGTGGGCAAGGTGACCATCGAAGTCCTGCATACTCCGGGCCATACCATGGAGTCTACGACGTATCTCCTCCGTGACAAGGAAGGCAACCCGCACGCGATTTTCACCGGAGACACCCTGTTCCTCGGTGACGTGGGCCGCCCCGACCTCGCCCAGAAGGGTGCCGATGTGACGCAGGAGGATCTGGCGGGCATCCTGTTCGACAGCCTCCGTGAGAAAATCATGACCCTGCCGGACGACGTCATCGTGTACCCCGGGCACGGTGCCGGATCGGCATGCGGCAAGAACATGAGCACCGAGACCGTGGGTTCCGTGGGCGACCAGAAGGCCAACAACTATGCGCTTCGTGCAGACATGACCAAGGAGGAATTCGTGGCCGAGGTGACGGATGGCCTGTTGCCACCTCCCGCCTATTTCCCGCTCAATGTGAAGTTGAACAAGGAGGGCTACGCGCCCATCGACGTGGTGCTTGACCAGGGCACCCGAGGCCTGACCCCCGACGCCTTCGAGGCTGCCGCCAACGAGACGGGTGCGGTCGTCCTCGACGTCCGGGACAAGGACACCTTCCGCGAGGCCCATGTGCCCCGCAGCACCTTCATCGGACTCGATGGCAACTTTGCCCCTTGGGTCGGCACCATGATTGTCGATGTCCAGCAGCCCATTCTGCTGGTGTGCGATGCCGAGAAGGTCAATGAGGCCGTGACCCGCCTTTCCCGCGTCGGTTTCGATCAGGTGCTCGGCCACCTCGAAGGCGGTGTGGAGGCGTGGCAGGCGGCAGGCAAGGAAGTCGACCGCATTGAATCCATCCCGTCCCGGGAACTGGCCCGCATGAAGAAGGAAGGCGACATCACCGTCATCGATGTCCGCAAGCCGGGCGAATACGCCTCCGAACACGTCATCGACGCGGAGTCCATTCCCTTGGCCGAACTGAACGCCCACCTTGCGGAGTTTCCAAATGACCAGACCTTTTACCTGCACTGCCAGACCGGCTACCGTTCCCTCATTGCAGGCAGTCTGCTCAAGGCCCGAGGCTACCACAACGGCATCGATGTGCTGGGCGGCTTCGAGGCCATCAAACAGACCGACACTCCCGTCTCGGATTGGGTCTGTCCTTCGACACTCTGAAGGTTGGGTGAATCCATTGGAATGCGCTAATTTTGGCGCCCCTTCCCGGAGCAGTCCGGGGGTCACACCCAGGTGGCGAAATTGGTAGACGCGCAGTCTTCAGGCGGCTGTGCCTTCGGGCGTGCTGGTTCGAGTCCAGTTCTGGGTAC
>CAXQGL010000045.1:0-4473 GCA_964223495.1 Candidatus Nitrosopumilus sp.
TGGCCCTGATGGCCTCCTTGAATGTGTTCGGACAAGCGTCCAACGATTCGACCCTCGCCCTTGATTTCCAACTGCGCGTCCGGTCGGAGTGGCGCGATGGATATCGCCTCGCCGCCACCGACGCCAATATCGGCAACCTCACCACCGTCCAAAGGAGCCGCCTGGGCATTTCCGGAGGATGGAACAAACTGGAATTCAAGCTGCAACTCCAAGACGTGCGGTCATTCGGAGGGCCGGCGGGTCCCACGGGCAACAACATCGGAGCGGCAGCCGCTTGGGCGGCCATTCCATTGACACCAAAGATCAAGGCCACTTTCGGGCGACAGTTCGTCGACATCGACAACGGCCGCATCGTCGGTGCGGCCAACTGGGCCAATCCGGGCCGCTTCCTGGACGGCATCCGATTCGACCTCGCGCGCGACAAGGGCACCACCTCCTTCCTCGCCACGTGGGATGAGGGCGCAGACACCCAACGCAACATTGCCTACCACATGGGCACCCTCGGCGGGGGGAAGCACCGCTACTCGCTGCTCTTTTTCGACCAATCGAGCAGCACGGAAGCGGACATGACCACCGCGGGGGGCACATGGAAATGGATGCCCGCCAAGGGCAAGTGGTGGAACATGGAAGCCTACATGCAATGGCCCGATGCCGGAGGCACCGCCATCATGTGGGTCATGGATGGCGGCACCAAACGCGACAATGGGACACAGAGCGGCTGGGGCATCGACTACCTGTCGGGCAGCAGCAGCGGCGGCGCATTCAACCCGGTACTGGGCACCAACCACAAGTTCTACGGCTGGATCGACCATTTCTACGTGGGAACGGCATCGGACGGCCTGCTCAGCGCCAAGCTCGACCACCGCATTCCCTGTTTCGCCAACCGCGCCAAACTCGGCGCCACCCTTCACCATTTCCGCGCTCCCGAGGGCGACGCCCTCCTCGGCAATGAACTCGACCTGTGGCTGACCGGACGGCACGCCAGCGGCATTCAGTGGCACATCGGCTGGTCCGTTTTCGACCCCACATTGCGCCATGTGGAGCGCCAGGGACACCTCTCCGGAGAGGACAATCCCAGCGCTGCGGAAACGTGGCAGCGATGGGGCTGGATCTCCCTCAACCTCAATCCTTCCATCCTGCTGCAATGAACCGCATTTCAAGGCCCGTCAGGTTCTGGACCTTCTCCGTCATCGGTGGGGCGGCGCTGCTCGTCTACCTCTTTGCCACCGCGCCGGCAGCGCTGGATTCAGGAGCGGTGGAGCGCAAAACGATTTCAACGGCGGAGGCCTTGACCATGCTCGCCCATGAGAACGATGTTACCCGCACCCTCTTCACCAAAGGCATCGTGGGCAAGGCCAAACCCCAAGGGCTGGCCTTTGACGAGGATTGGGCCGATGAGGACGTGATCGCCGGCCCCCTGCCCGCCCTCTTCCTGCGCGGTGTGGCGGACGAGATCTCGGCCAGCGACGTGCCCCTGCGGCTCTTCCTGGGATCAGACTTCCCCATCGAGCAGTCCAACGAATTTGAAGGCCGCCAAGCAGAGGAGTTCAAGGCCATGCGCCGCGACACCCTGCCCCGGCATTTCATGGACGAGGTCACGGGTGAGCATGTGAGCATGTTCCCCGACATGGCATCCGCCGGACCTTGCGTCTCTTGCCACAACGAGCACGCCCGAACGCGGAAATCCGACTGGGCCCTCGGCGACATCATGGGCGCCACCACGTGGGCCTATCCCTCTGACTCCGTGACCACCGACGAGTTTCTCGCCATGATGAACGCCTACCGCGAGGGGGTCGCCGTGGTGTGGAGCCAATACCTCGGGGAGTTGGAACAACTCGACACGGATCAACGTCCTGAAGTCGGCGCGACCTGGCCTTCCGAAGGCCGGTTCATCCCCGACCATTCCGCACTGCGCGACAGCATCGACCGCCTGGCCAACGGCGGCCTGTTCGGCAGCCTGTTGGAAAAGGCCACCCTCTGATGCGCAGGGCAGCGCGCTTCCTGACCTGGATGGCCGCCATCGCCATGGCACTGGGCTGGTGCTGTGGATGGGACCAACTGGATGCTTTCCGATTCCAGTCGGACCGTACTTTCCGCAACATCAGCGGACTTGCCGTCGCAAGCATCATCCTCTTCCAATGGGGACTGACCCTTGGAAGGACGGTGTTCCAACGCAATGGAAGCCAATGGGGAGGGTGGATCAATTGGCACCTGCGCAGCGCCATCGTGATGCCACTCGCCGTCCTCGTCCATTCCATTTCGCTGGGGTGGGGACTGCTCGCCCTGCTGCCCATCACCCTGCTCGCCACGGCCCACTTCGGCTCCCTGCTCGAAGGCGAAGCGGCCATACGGAAGCACCTCAAATACCACATCGCCCTCTCGGCCGTGACCCTCGCCCTCACGGCGGTTCACGCCTGGACGGTGCTGGTCTTCAACTGATCAATACTCCGGAAAGTCCTCCGGATCGGGCTGAACGCCCCCTACATCCGGCAACCGTTGCTGCGGCGCGTCGGCCCACAGCTCCTCGAGCCCGTAATGCCCGCGCCAATCCTTGTGGAAGATGTGCACCACGACATCCGCGTAGTCCAACAGCGCCCACTGGCCACCGCGCAGGCCCTGTTTGGCCCAGGGCGACTCATCATGGGCCTTCTCCGTGAACTCCTCCACGCTGCGGGCGATGGCCTCGACCTGCGTATTGGACTGCCCCTCACAGATGACGAAGCGGGCCGCCACACTGTTCTGGACACTGCTGAAATCGATGATGCAGATGGACTGCCCCTTGACTTCCTGAATGCCTTCCACGACGGTGGTCACCAGGACATCCGTGCTCGGACCGGCGGTTCGCTCAGGTGCATGTCCGGGGGTCGTCGCGTAGGTGCGGGGATCGGGAGATGAAGCTTGTTCTTTCAACGTGCGCTAAAATAGCCCCCGTGGAGCACCCGTACACCGCCGAAACCCACCTGGGCCATGCCATTGGCAGCCCTCCCCTGTCCTCGACGGTCATAGGACGGTGGACTCTGTTCGGCTGGGCGGCGGCCAACAGTACGAATTCGGTGGCCCTTGCCGCCATTCGGCAGGCTCCGCCGCATGCCCTCGACCATGTGGCCCTCTTCGTGAACCACCAACGGGCCGGAAGGGGACAACAGCAGCGCATCTGGACGCAAGAACCGGAACGCGACCTCGCCATGACTACGGTGGTCAGCAAGTCCCTCCCCGAAAAACACCCCTTCGTGTTGAACCTCGCCGTGAGCCTCGCCGTCATCGAGGCGATCGAAGAGGCCCTGCCGACCGTCAACCGATCCGGCCTTGAAATCAAATGGCCGAACGACATCATGTGGCGAGGGAGGAAGGCGGGCGGCATCCTGATCGAAAACAATTGGCGGGGCAACACCTGGTCATCGGCCGTCATCGGCATCGGCCTGAACATCGCTGGTCAGCCTCCTTTCCCCAATGCGACCCGGCTGCTCCTTGAAACCCAGGCCGACCCTGCCCCCTTGCTGGACAACCTCAGAAAGTCCATCCTGCTCCGCAGCGACCAGCGGATGGCGGAAATGGCACACCCAGAGGCTCTGCTGCGACAATACCACCAGCGCCTGCACGGCTGGGGAAGGGCGCAGCGGTGGCAACTCGATGGCCAGACCATCAGCGGAATCCTCGAATCCATCGACATCGAAGGACGGCTGTGTGTATCCACCGAAGGGGCGCAGCACTGCTTCTCCCCGGGAGAAGTCGGATGGCTCGGCATGGAGCCCGGGAAATGACATGGAGGGTGCCCTCAGGCGGCACCGAAATGCGCCTCCACGGCTCCGGCAATGTGCTGAAACAGCGCTTCCAAGGGCTTCTGCGCCATCATGCGCAGGAAGGGGTTGAGGTCGGCTTCGCACAGGACGAAGGCCCGGGCATGCGCTCCTTCCTCCTGGACATGCAGGTCGAGGTGAAAGGCAAACGGCGCACCGCCCCCCTGCAGGCGCAAGGTGTTGCCGTCAAAAGTGTCGGCCGTGCGGGTCAGGCGGATCTCAAGCCCACCCTGAATCTTGAAGGAAACCTCGTTCTCGGAGCCATCGAACCCCTTGACCTTGTCTTTGGGAAGAAGCGGACCGAGGTTGCGCAAATCAGCGAGATGGGCGCGCAATGCATCCGCTGTGGTGGCGACCACCACTTCCTTGCTCCTGATCTCCGTCATCCGGTCACGCCGTCTGATGCCACTTCCCCGGTGAACTGCCGGCTCCAAGCCGCAGCGTCCTCGCGCCACTTGATGAGGGCGCCCGCCTGCGCCTCTGTGAGGTAGTCGAGGTTGGCCGCCTCGCTGATCAAGGTGCCGTAATCACTCAAGGTCTCCAACGGACAATCTGCCGCTTTGAAATTCTGGACCGCCACATCGAAGCCATAGGTGAAGATGGCCACCATGCCCTTCACCTGAAGTCCCATCTCCCGAAGGGCGTCCACAGCACTCAAGCTCGACTTGCCCGTGCT
>CAXQGL010000046.1:0-18285 GCA_964223495.1 Candidatus Nitrosopumilus sp.
ACCGCCGCAAACGGAAGTGAAACAAAGGATTGCAGAAGAGAAGATTTCAGACCATAACAGATTATACGGCATTGATTAACAGACTATTGTGATTACAAGCACGGTGAGCTTAATTGCATCACCATGATACGTTTTGCCCCAATTTTCAGCCTCATAGGCCTTCTTGTTCTTTCACCCGGATTGGGTCGGTGCCAGTCGGTGACATTGCCGTACAACCCGGACTCCGAGCCTGACGGCATCATCGGGGCAGTAGATGTGGTCGAGTCCCTTTCTATTTATGGTCAGAATTTCACTCCGGGTGAAATCCTCGTAGATGGAGAAACACTGGGATCCGTGATCAGCGGACTGACTTCAACCATAGACTCACTCAATCAGGTAGTCAATACCCTGAATGCTGATCTCATATCCTTACAGTATTTGCATTCAGAAGTGCAATACCTGCAAAATGAAATCTATTGGCTGCAGTCAGAAATAAGCGATCTGCCAGCCATGATGCTTGAAACAGCAGTAAACAAAAACCCATCAGGAATTCTACCTCCAGGATCGATGCCACCGGGGGATTGGACTGCCGCAAACCTCGAAGATCAGTTGTTTCCCGGCCCGTCTTTCCAGTATTCAGTTTTTGACCATGCTTACCTGGGCGGCGCATCGCTGAACACAAGTTCCTTTCAGTTATTCAATATGGATTACAGTTACACCAGCTTTCATGGGGCAAGGTTCTACTATACTGATGTGACCAATTGCAATTTCACGGGAGCTGACTTCAGTGAAGCAGATTTGGAGGGTGTCAATCTCACAACATGCACTCTGACGGATGCCACCATGAACTGTTTGGTGACCTGCCCTTCTGGACTGCCCAGCGGGTATGTCTGCACATCAGATCCAACATGCCATTTGAGTGGCCGATTCCACGTTTACCAACCTTAATATCTCCCCAGCAGGAAATCACTGCATTTTGTCCCCTCAGCAGGGACAGCCCCAAGGCCGTCTAGTTCACCGAGTAGATCCACATCGGGGGGAGGTTGGCCCAGACCCTGCGGACCAGGTTCATTTCAAAACCCTTGTAATGCTGCTTCATCAAAGGTGGCATGTAGGTGAACCATCGGTATACGGTACCCCGTTCGGTATGGCGCTTGAGCGTGTTCCAAAGCGGCACCTTCACGGGTTCCGGGAGCACGAAGGGCAAGCCCGAAATGATCAAGTCGACCCTGGGCCAATTCCGCTTTTCAAGCAGCGCATCAAGCTCAGCGGCACTGGCCTGCACAATATCGAATCGGTCGCCATACTGGTCCCTCAATCGGCCTACATACCCGGCCTCGAGCTCAACGATGAGCACCTTGCAGTCCAAGGGCAACCGATGATACAGTTCCCGCGTGAAACTGCCGGTGCCCGGACCGAGCTCAACGACATACTCCAGGTGCTCGAGATCGAGACCGCACAACATGTTCCTGGCCGCGATCCGGCTGCTCGGTGCTACGCTGGCATTGCGCAGGGGGTGCTTGATGAAGTTGACCAGAAAGGACCAGCGGTCGGTTGTCTGATTGGGCATCGCCCGGCAATCTAGCCCAGCGGATTCATTCGCAGGTATCGCCGAAAGCCGCCAGGAGGATCAGGACATCATTCACGCCGACCAGACCATCCCCATTGTTGTCAGGACAATCGGAAAGTGCCAAATCGAATGTGCACGTGCCATCATCCCAGACGGCGTCAGGACTGAAATTCGACCCGTCGGGGTAGGTGCAGCCCGCTTCGGCCAGACCGACACAGAGGCTGGAAGGAGAGGAGGGACTGGCCACGGGATCGAAATTCGCTGCGAACGGATCGGCACAGCCCAGACAAGCCTGGCACTCGGTGAAACACACCACATCCAGGGCACCGTCACCTGTCACGGTGACGGTCCGATAGCCCCCGTCATTGCATGAGGAGGGCATACTCTCCCAGGCAGGCCCGGAAGCGGAAGGGGTTCCGAAACGATAGGACAAGGGCACCAGGCCCTGGACCGTGATGGTCGCCTGCTTGGCACCCCAAAGCGCATCGGTCATCGGGTACTCCTGACCCTCGACCTCGATCATGGCCTCCATGGTTTCATCCGGCATCTTGACCCTGAAGGTGACCTCATGGAATACAGGGTCCACCGGGGTGCAGGCCTCGCAGGAATTGAAACAGACGGTACCAAGGTCGACAGGCGAGGAGCCCACCGTGAAAATCCGATTGGTGTAGACGTTGGCACCGTCATAGGTCGTTTCCGTACAGGGAGTGCCTACGGCAAACATTTCGACAAGGCCACTCCAGGCATTGGTCGTGTATTTGAATTCATGGGTGCCGGGGGGCAGGTTGATGGTCTTCTCCCAGACGCCGTCGCCATTGGCATCCGACATCGCAGCGCAATCCCCGCACCAGGCATTGAATGTGCCGTTGACATATGCCGTATGCCCTGTGGCATTCTCCTCATTGAGGTCCACCGAGAAATGGACGGCATACACGCAGCTGCCGTCGTTGACGGTCGCCGACACGCTGTAGTTGGCCGCATCCGGATCCGTACATCCGTCGCCACCTGTTCCCGGGCAACCTTCCGTGGAGGAAAAACAGTCCGCGTCGGTGACGATGGCATCCCAGGCCACGTCGACATATCGGTTCACAAAAGTCTCGGAAATGCCGTAGGAAGTCAGCGTGCCCTGAGCACCGGGGGAAAAAGTCTCCTGTTGACCGCCCCATCCGTTGATGGTGAACTTGTACTCGTGGATGCCTTGAGGCAGATCGAGGGTCACGGACCAGATGCCATCGGCTCCTTCCGTCAGCGCATGGGTATTGCCCGACCAGTTGTCAAATTCACCGGTCACATAGACCTGATCGGTTGCACCGGGGTTTTCCTGGCTGAGGTCCACCCGGAAAGTGATCGGCTGTGGGTCCGGAACATGCTCGTAGACGCGCACCCAATCGACTTTCATCTCCTGCGGGAATACCGTGGAGGCATCCGGTGAACCCGGCCACAAACCACCGACCGCCACATTGAGCAGCATGTGGTAATCCTCGGCAAACAGCCAGGGATTGGCTGGGGTGACCTGTGTGCGGTCCAATTCAAAATAGACCTGACCATCCACCGACCAGCGGATGTGGTCGGGCCACCATTCGACGGTGTACACGTGGAAGGTGGTGGTCCAATCCGCCGAATAGATCACGCCGCCGGAGGACACGACGGCACCGACTTCACCCCAATGCGCCGTCCCATGACAACTGCCTGGTGCATTGCCCACGATTTCCATGATGTCGATCTCTCCCGGCCAGGGGTTGTTTTCGCGCAACATCCAGAAGGCGGGCCAGATGCCCTGTCCTGTAGGCAGGTCAATTCGCGCCTCGAACTTGCCGTAGGTCTGGCTGAACTTGTCGCGGGTCACCATCCTCGCCGAGGTGTAGTTGCTCCCGGCGAAATTCTCCTCGATGGCGGTGATGATCAAATGACCATTTTCCACACGGGCATTGTCCGTCTGGTCCGTGTAATACTGGAGCTCTCCATTGCCCCAACCCCACAGTCCCTGGTCCGCACCGGTACCGATGTCGTAGCCCCATTTGGTATTGTCGATCACGGCGCCATTGAACTCATCGCTCCACGAGAGTTGCCAAGTCTGGCCATGGAGGGTCACCATGGGCAAAAGAAGCAGCAGAAAAGGAAGGTAGCGCATGGTGTTCAGAGGTTCCAAACAAGGTACGACAGTCCCATGCCGCATTCCCCATCGTCTGCAAGAAGAGGGGCCTCGCCGGACTCAGGCGGGCTCAAATGCGGTTTCAACAGCCGCGTAGACGATGTCGCCCTCACAGATGTTGAGCCCCTTCGCGAGGGTCACATCGTCCTTGCATGCCGTCTGCCAACCCTTCTCGGCAAGCGCGATGACATAGGGCAAGGTCACATTCGTCAAGGCCAAGGTGGAAGTGTAGGGCACGGCGCCCGGCATGTTGGCCACACAATAGTGCACCACATCGTCCACGATGTAGACGGGATCATCGTGGGTTGTCGGCTTGGTCGTCTCGATGCATCCACCCTGGTCCACCGCAATGTCGACGATGACGGTACCCGGACGCATTTCGGAAAGCATCTCCCGCGTGATCAGGTGGGGTGCCCGGCCTCCCTTGACCAGGACGGCTCCCACGATCAGGTCATGCGTGGCAATGGCCTGGCGGATGTTGTAGGCATTCGAATACTCCGTAACCACGTGGTGGGGCATGATGTCATTGACCTGGCGGAGGCGCGCCATATTGATGTCCATGATGGTCACATGGGCACCCAGTCCTGCCGCCATCTTCGCTGCCTGCGTTCCGGCCACGCCAGCGCCGAGTACGAGTACCCGTCCGGGAGGAACCCCGGGAACGCCGCCCAGCAATACGCCGCGGCCCCTGCGCGGCTTCTCAAGGTATTTGGCACCCTGCTGAATCGCCATTCTTCCGGCCACTTCGGACATCGGCGTGAGCAAGGGCAGCGATCCATCCTTCTCCTCCACGGTCTCGTATGCGATGCAGATGGCACCACTGGCGACCATCGCTTCCGTCAGCGGGGCAGAGGAGGCGAAGTGGAAATAGGTGAAGACCACTTGGCCCGGCCGAATCAAAGAATACTCCTCGGCAATGGGCTCCTTGACCTTCACGATCATGTCCGCTTCCCGGTACACCAGCCCGATCGACCCACGCATTTCTGCGCCGACCTCGACATAGTCTGCATCGGAAAAGCCACTGCCCATCCCGGCACCGGATTGGACCAAGACCGTGTGACCCCGACGGGTCAGTTCGAAAACGCCAGCAGGCGTCATGCCAACCCGGCTCTCGGAAGGCTTGATTTCAGAAGGGATGCCAATGATCATGGTGCAAAGGAGGCTGATGGTCGAATTCGTTCATCAAGGAACAGCCCGAAATTTAACCCAACTTATTGACAATCAACTTTTTGTGTACTCTGTACACGATATCTACGCAACCGCCTGAAAAGCAAGAACCCGGATGCATGATCCGGGCTCTTCAAGCGGAGAAGGAGGGATTCGAACCCCCGGTACCCTGACGGGCACACCTGATTTCGAGTCAGGCCCATTCGACCACTCTGGCACTTCTCCGAAGGGAGCGCGAAGATAATGCGGCGGCGGCGGGTGATGGGCCATGCGACGGAATGCCTGATATTGAGGCCATGGTCCTGAACCCCGCCCTGATCGCTTCCGTCCAAGTGGCCCGAGTAGAATTCATCCATGCCGCCATGCACCTCAGTCATGCACAATCGCGCTGGGCTCCAGAGGGTAAATGGTCCATTTCCCAAATCGTGGAACACATTGTGCGGGCAGACCAGGGTATGATGGTCGGCACATTCAAGGCACTGGAGGATTTCAGGTCGGGCAGGGGCATGCGCAAGACCGACAACCCCCACCACGGTATGCGCTTGGAGGAAATTCTCGAACGCACATGGAAGGGACCGGTCAAAGCCCCCAAGGTGGTGGAACCCTCATGGGGAGGGCCCGTCTCTTTCTGGCTTTCCCAATTGCAAGCGAATCAGCACACCCTCGAGGCTTTTGCCGAACAGCTGGGGGAGGAAGACGTGGAGGACATGGTGTTTCCCCACGGAATCTCAGGGCCTGTGAACGTCCTTCAGCGCATCGAATTCATGCGCTTCCACATGGACCACCACCGCCACCAGATCGAGGCCATCAAGGCGATGGACGGGTTTCCGGGAGGCTGAGAAAAAAAAGCGGAGAGAGAGGGATTCGAACCCCCGGTACCTTGCGGTACAGCGGTTTTCAAGACCGCCGCAATCGACCACTCTGCCATCTCTCCGATGGAGCCGCAAAGTTAAGGTGGCCGGTCACACCCCTGACACAGCTCACCATTGCGGTATGGCGTATTTTGAACCACCGTGAATCTGATTGTCCTTTCCATCCCCATCTTCTTCACCCTCATCGGATTGGAGGTGGTATGGGACCAGCTCAAGGGCAAGGGACTCTACCGCCTGGGGGACAGCATGGCCAACATCGGCTGCGGGATCATGGACCAATCCAGCGCCCTGTTCTCCAAGGTCATCACCGTGGGCGCATACACAGCGGTATTCCATTGGACAGCACAATGGAGGCCATGGACATTCGACCAACACTGGACCGTGTGGGCCGCCGCATTCGTGCTCTCTGATTTCGCCTATTACTGGGCACACCGGACGGCACACGAAGTCAACATCTTCTGGATTGGTCATGTCGTCCACCACCAGAGCGAGGACTACAACCTGGGTGTCGCCTTGCGCCAGAGCGTATTGCAGAAGGTCCTGATGATGTGGGTGTATTGGCCCCTCGCCATGATCGGATTCCCACCCGAGATGTTCCTCACCAGCATGGCCATCAACCTGCTGTACCAGTTCTGGATTCACACCGAATTGATCGACAGGATGGGGCCACTCGAGTGGGTCATGAACACCCCGTCCCATCACCGCGTCCACCACGGCCGCAATCCGGAGTACATCGACCGGAACCACGCTGGCGTCTTCATCGTCTGGGACCGGATGTTCGGCACCTTTCAGCAGGAAATCGTGAAGCCGACCTATGGCATCACCCGGCCAACCGACACATTCAATCCGGTCCACGCCCAATGGAAGCCGGTGGTGGACTTGTGGAGGGACCTAAAACGCATACCCGGCTGGTGGGACCGGCTCCGTTTCCTGTTTGCAACACCCGGTTGGTACCCCGAGAGCATCGGCGGTCCACAGGATCCACCAGTCATCACCGGTGCGGAACGGAAATACGACCCCAAACCCTCCACGGCCTTGGCTGCGGTCCTCATCGGCCGCTGGTTGATCCTGTTGGGTGTGGCCCTGCTCGTGCTGCAAAGCACGGAGAACCTCACCAGCCTTGAATTGGCTGGCGCATTGACATGGGTGTTCTGCGCCCTCGCCGCAGTCGGTGAATTGTGGAACCGCGGTTGGGGCTGGGGACGCATCGCCCTTGCATGGTTGGTCGACCTCGCCTTTGTTCCCGTCGCCGTCCTCCTTGTGGGCGGTTTGGGTTGGGGCTATCTGCCCAAAGTGTTGCTGGCCTTGCTTTCGGCTGCAGCGACGGCTTGGGCACTCTGGGCGTCGAGCAAGCGATAGGTCACCCACATCTTCCAACCGATGATCGCCTTGTCCACGGAAGACAGGCGCTCGAGGTTGGGCTTCCGATACATCTTCGGGAGCAAGGCCTTGTTCATGGCACTGAGGAAGCGGAACCAGGGCAGCCTCATGGATTCTTCGGGGTGATGTGCATGCAGTTTCCTTCCGGCACCACCAGTATTTCACCCTTTTCCTGCATGTCCTGCAGAATCGATTGGAGGGCCCAGGAGGGACCGCCACAGGACACCTCATTGCTCGGGCGATCGATGAATGCGATATCGAAACTGGCGCCGTAGTTGTGGGTGCTCTGCCCATTGAAAGCGTTGGCATTGCGCCGACGCAGGCGACGTTGCTGCGACTGGGTGCGCGTCAGACTCGTGATCCGGATGGATGCGCCCTCATCCTCCGTGCCCTCCATGGCATCGGCAAACCGATCCGCCATGGCCGTCAGGGCCTTCATCGCCGACTTCAACAGGAAGGGCTCACTGTGCGTCAAGCGGTCGAGGTGATATCCCCGTCCGACTCCCGGTACACGGATCAAATCCCCGCGGCTGAAACCGGCCTGCAATTCGGCCTCGTTCTTCACGAAGAAGCTGCCGGGCAGGGTACGGGCGCGCTGTTGATGTCGCGTATATGGATTCTTGACCAGCTTCATCGTGCGCTTGGAGCAACTGCACGGTGCCACCCCCTTGCGGGGAAGGGGCCCGGTCGGCGCAGGCCCTACGGATGCTTCGTTTCCTACCGGCTCGCTTTGGACCTGTGTCCTCTTGGCGATTTTCTCAGCTTCTATGATCGCCTGGGCTACGGCCTCAGGAAATTCGACAGCCCCTTGTTCGGGGGCATCTCCATCCTCTGCGGCCACGGATTCCACCTCCAGAACCGAAGCCATCCGGCCCTCAGTCGCATCCCCTTCAAACTCCGCTTCATCGGGCACCATGGCGGCGATTCCGAATGAAGCCAACAACACCACGCCCCCGACCATTGCGATGCGGTCCCAACGGAGCCGCGTCTTCATAGGCTTTTGCATGACCTGCAATTTCGCTCCCAAAGCCCGAATTGAAGCCATCCGGGACCCGGGTCGTCAACCCGGAGCTGTGCAATTCGAAAGGGCTGGCGGTCAACCCGCCTTGAAACGGGCAATCGCCTCCCGTGTAAAGTCGCTCAAAACCAGACGTCCACTCACCGCGGCGCGCTGCGCCAACAGGTCGTCCCAGTCCTCCGCGCCCGACCAGAACGCCCGCTTCATCTCAGCCATCGCTTCGGGGTTTGACCCAGCCAATCTTCCGGCCAAGTCTTCCACAGCGGCATCCAGAGCGGCTGTATCCTCATGGATGGCCGCATACAATCCGCGTTGTGCCGCCCAATCGGCACTGCGCCATTCAGCAGCGTCCATGGCCAATTGACTCATGCCGGAAACACCCAGCTTCCGCTCCACTGCGGGCCCCACCACGAAAGGACCGATCCCGACTGCGAGCTCACTGAGCTTCACCGAGGCATGCCGGGTGGCCAGGCAATAATCCGTAGCCGCCGCAACACCCACACCTCCGCCCACGGCTTTGCCTTGGACCCGTCCGATGACGAGCTGGGGAATGGACCTGAGTGCATTGATCACATTCGCGAACCCCATGAAGAAACGCAGCCCCTCGGCCTCATCCGATATGGCCATCAATTCGTCGAACGACGCACCGGCGCAGAACGCACGATCACCGGCAGAACCCAGGACGACCACCTTCACATCGGAACGGTCGCCCAGCTTGCGCACCGTTTCGGCAAGTGAAGCCAAAACGGCCCCTGGAAGGCTGTTGGATCGGGGATGGGCAAAGGTCACGTAGGCCACGCCCCGGTCATCGACTGACAGGGAGACACCTTCCGTGAGCGCGGCATCCAACATGGATCAGCGCTGCGCGATGGGCGTGACAACCCGGGCTGTATGTCCCGTGTAGATCTGGCGGGGACGACCGATCGGTTCGCCATTCTCCACCATCTCCTTCCACTGTGCGATCCAACCCGGCAGGCGACCCAGGGCGAACATCACGGTGAACATCTCCGTCGGAATGCCGAGCGCCCGATAGATGATGCCACTGTAGAAATCCACGTTGGGATAGAGTCCCCGCTGCACGAAATACTCGTCCTCCAGCGCGACGGCCTCCAGCTTCTTGGCGATTTCCAGGACGGGATCATCGATGCCCAGCTTGGCGAGGACCTCGTCCGCAGACTTCTTGATGATGCGGGCACGGGGATCGAAATTCTTGTAGACCCTATGGCCGAAGCCCATCAGACGGAAGCTGTCGGTCTTGTCCTTGGCCTTGTCGATCCACTTCTGCAGATCACCACCATCGGCCTTGATCTGCTCCAACATCTCGATGACCGCCTGGTTGGCCCCGCCATGAAGCGGTCCCCACAGGGCGGAGATGCCCGCAGCGACGGAGGAATACAGATTGGCCTGCGAGCTCCCCACGATCCGGACCGTGGAAGTGCTGCAGTTCTGTTCATGATCCGCGTGGAGGATGAGCAGCTTGTTGATCGCATCGTTGATGACGGGATCGATCTCGTAGTCATGCGTGGGCAGACCGAACATCATGTACAGGAAGTTCTCCGTGTACGACAATTCATTGGCAGGATAGACCGTCGGGTGCCCCATGTTGTGCTTGTAGCACTGCGCGGCCAAAGTCGGCAACTTCGCAATCAACCGGTGGATCGTCAATTCGATGTCCTCCATCGAGCGGTTCGGATCCTGGCTGTCGGGGTAAAACGTGGACAGGGTCGAAGCCATGGCGCTCAACATCCCCATGGGATGCGCCCTGAGGGGAAATGCGTCGAAGAAGCGCTTCATGTTCTCGTGCACGAGGGTGTGCATGCGCAGGCTTTCTTCAAACCAGGACAGCCGCTTCTGATCCGGCAGATCACCGTAGACGAGCAGATAGGCGACTTCCATGAAGGATGCCTTCTCAGCCAGGTCTTCGATGGAATAGCCCCGATAGTGCAGGATGCCCTGCTCTCCATCGAGGAAGGTAATGGCACTGGTGGTGGACCCGGTATTCTTGAATCCCTTGTCGAGGGTGATCAGTCCGCTCTGGGCACGAAGCTTGGAGATATCGATGGCAACCTCACTTTCCGAACCACGGACTACGGGGAGCTCGATTTCCTTCTCTTCAAATGTCAGGCGGGCGGTGTCGGTCATCGTATCAACGTTCATTGCGTGCCGCGAAAATACAAGCCGGCCCGCCATCTTTCGAGGGCGGGCCGGAAGTCTTTGTGGATTTTGGAGATTGAACTCCTGCGACTCAATTGAAAGTCGAGGTGAATGAAGCCTGAAATGCATCCCATTGCTCCTGAGTCGTTCCCGGCGCCCAAGCGTCTTTGAAGAACTTCAGGTAGAGCTCCAATTGCTGGGGGCTCTTGTACCCACTGATGGGTGCAATCATCTCCAGTTCCTCGTCGAGGTAGACGATGGTGGGGTAGGCCCTCACCTGGAATGCGCGGCTCAATTCGTGCACGCCGTTGCGACCGGGGCGATTCGGGACATAGGTGGGATTGCTGAACGTCTTGCCCTTGAACTCCACGGGGTCCGGACCCTCCGCATCGAACTTGACGGCGTAGTAATTGGCATTGATGTAGGAAATCACGTCGGGATTGGTGAACGTATTCCGCATCATCATCTTGCACGGCCCGCACCACTTGGTGTAGACATCGATCATCACCTTCCGCGACTCCCGCGCCTGCGCGGCCTCGAGCTCGTCGACCTTGATCCAGTTGATTTCCGCTCCCTGGGCCAGCAGATTGGCACTGGCAGTGAGCATGAGCATTCCGAGGGCGAACTGTCGCATCATGGGGTAAATATCGCACATGAAAGCAACCGCCCCAATGGCACACGGCACATCGGGGCGGTAAAAGAGGTGAAAACGAATGCGGAACGATCAGCCGATGCCGTGCGTGAGCTTGTTGAGCGGTCGGCTCAGGAGGACAAGGAGCAGACCGATGCCCACCGTGATCAGGCCCATCTGGGTGTAGACGTCCACATAGGTCGACAGGGTCGAGGCAGCATCGGCCGCCGCCGCTGCTGCTTCTCCGCCATGGCCCTCTTCCGTGCCGGTGGCCTTGGCGAGGATTGCCGCCACATAGTTGGCGCCGGCAAAACTCAGGAACCAGCCGCCCATGGCGGTACCGGTCATACGCTTGGGTGCAAGCTTCGTCACCATGGACAAGCCGATTGGCGAAAGGAAGAGCTCACCGGTGGTGTGCAGCATGTAGAGGAAGACCATCGTGAAGAGCGGCATCTTGAAATCGGGAGAAACGAAACCGAGACTCTGGATGCCGTAGACCACGAGATAGCCGAGACCGAGTTGGATGATGCCCAGACCGAACTTCATCGGGATACTCGGATTGCGGCCCGCTTCGGTCAGCTTGATCCACATGATGGAGAAGATCGAACCGAAGATGAGGATGAAGGCCGGGTTGAAGAACTGTGTCGTGGCAGCGCCCATCTCCCAACCGAACAGGTGGCGATCCACATTGCGCTCGGCAAAGAGCGTGAGGGAGGTGCCCGCCTGCTCGAAGCAGGCCCAGAAGACGATGTTGAACGCAAACATCACGATCATCATGAGCATGCGATCACGGGCCACATTGCCATCCTTGACGGCCTCGGCGATGAGACTGTATACCACATACACCGCCGTCGCCGCCAGCAGATAGCCCACGATCCAGTTGTTGACGATGAGCAGATACAGGACGGGTATCGCGGCAAGGGAAGCCACGATGGTGAACTGGTGCCAAGTCAATCCCGCAAAAGCCTTGCTGTTCAGCTTCTCGGGATCCGGCGGCATGGCGGCATGCTCGTAATTGCTCCGGCCTAGCCAGAAGGTGAGCGTGCCGGCGATCATGCCGAGACCAGCGAGGGCGAATCCATAGTGGGCGCCATAGATGTTGCCGACTTCCGCGCAGACCGTGGTGGCCAGCAAGGCACCGACATTGATGCCGATGTAGAAGATGGTGAAACCCGAATCGCGCCGGGGGTCGTCGTCAGCATAGAGCTTGCCCACGATCGTGGAGATGTTGGCCTTGAAATAGCCATTGCCCACGATGATGGCCCCCATGCCCACATACAGCCAGGTATCCGTACCACCGAGGATCAGGAATTCCCCGATGCACATCAAGATGCCCCCGAGAACGACGGCATTGCGATAGCCCAACAGCCGGTCGGCGATGCGACCACCCAACACGGGCGCTGCATAGACCAGGGCCGTGTAGGCACCATAAATGCCGAAGGCTTCGGCATCGCCCATGGCGAGGGACTTGATCAGATAGAGGGTCAGCAGGGCGCGCATGCCGTAATAGCAGAAACGCTCCCACATCTCCGAGAAGAACAGCGTGTACAGGCCACGCGGATGGCCCGACTGGGCCATGGTCGAATCAGACATTGTGAATCAGTTCAGGTGTTGCGGGTCAATATACGGGGCGAACGGAGGGTGGTCCGCAATCGCACCGGTCGGATTGCTCAGAGGTTTTCCTTGAGAAAATCCAGCATCATGTCGAAGAGGTGCAACCGCGTGTTGCCACCATAGATGCCGTGGTTGCGATTGGGATAGGCAAAGAAGTCGAAATCCTTGCCGGCACCCACCAGCGCATCCACCATCTCCATGGCATTCTGGAAGTGGACGTTGTCGTCTGCCGAACCGTGGACGAGCAGGAGGGGACCCTCCAGTTTCTCGGCATGGTTGATCGGGCTGTTGTCGTCATAGCCGTCGGCATTCTCCTGCGGCGTGCGCATGAAGCGCTCCGTGTAGATGCTGTCGTAGTAGCGCCAGTTCGTCACCGGAGCGACACTGATGCCCGCGGCGTAGTGCGCGGCCCCCTTCGTCATGGCCAGCAGGGTCATGTAGCCCCCGTAGCTCCAGCCCTGGATGCCAATGCGGTCACCGTCGATGTAGTCCATGGCACTGAGGTGCTCGGCGAGGTCGATGAAGTCCTCCGTTTCCAACTTGCCGAGCTGCAGGTAGGTGCTGTGCTCGAAATCCCGGCCGCGCTTCGGCGTGCCGCGCGGGTCACAGCTGACCACGATGTAGCCCTCCTGGCAGAGCAGGTTGTGCCAATAGTAGGTCGTGCCGCCCCAGCTGTCGTTCACCGTATTCACCCCGGGCCCCCCATAGATGGCCACATAGACCGGGTATTGCTTGGTGGGATCGAAATCCGTCGGCTTCATCATCCAGCAGTTCAACTCCTCACCGGCGTCATCCGTGAAGGTGAAGAACTCACGTGGGGCCACGGAATAATCGCCCAGCGTCTCACGCAGGCCCGCATTGTCCCTCAACTGGCGGATCTCCTTCCATTTGCGGTCGCGCAGCACATAGACCGGCGGTGTGCCCGCATCGCTGTGGTTATGGATGGCGTAGTCGAAGGTTTTGCTCCACCGCACTCCATGGGTTCCGGACATCTCGTCAAGCCGGGTCATGCGCCCCTTCAGATCCACCTTGGCGAGGTGCTCCTGGGTGGCACCGGCCCATGATCCGGCGAAGTAGACCACCTTGCGCTTGGCATCATACCCCTGGACCGAAGTGATGTCCCATTCCCCCTTGGTCAACTGCACCTGCACTTCAGGCGACTTGACGTGATACAGGTGGTTGAAGCCGTCCATCATGCTGGTCATGAGGAAAGAACCATCGGCCAGGAAAGTGAAATTATCCTGGACCGGCACGTGGGTCTTGGCGCGCTCGGTAAACAGCGCCTCACCCGCAACATCACCCGCGGCGAAACCCTCCATGTCGTAACGGAGCAACTCCATTTCGTTTTGGTGACGGTTCATGCGCATGACCATGAGGTCATCGGTATCGCCCATCCACATGATGCGGGGGATGTAGTTGTCGCCATCGACCTCGACCAGCTTGCGGCCCTTGCCACTGTCCACGGAGGCCACCCGGATCTCAACCTCGCTGTTGATCTCGCCCGCCTTGGGGTACTTGAAAGTATACGGGTCTGGATAGAGCCCACCATACATCGGCATGGAGAACTCCCTGACGGCCGATTCGTCAAACCTGTAGTATGCGATGAAGCGGCCATCGGGAGACCAGAAGAACCCTCGGTCCTTGCCGAATTCCTCCTCGTACACCCAGTCGGAAGCACCGTTGATCACATTGTTCCACTCGCCATCCCGGGTCAGCTGCATGTGGCCTGCCTCATCGCCCAGGGTGGCCACCCACAGGTTGTTCTCCAACACGTAAGCCACTTTGTCACCGGCAGGCGAGAAGGTCGCAAGGCGCACCTGGGTGGCGTCCGAGAGCAGGGGTGTACCGGGTTCACCACTCCCGATCCGGTATACGTGGTAACTCGCTGCGTAACTGTGGCGGTAGATGGAGGCGTGGTCACTGCTCAACAGCAGCTGGGCCTCATCGGCGGAGAATTGATATCCCGCAATGCGGCCGGAACCACCGTAGATGACACTGCTCTTGGCCAGGGTGTCCACGGCCTCACCGGTCCTGTATGCGTATTTGACCACGGCATTCCCTCCACCGAGTGCAGACTCGAGACTGGTGTAGTGGATTCCGTCCTGCATGGAGCGGATGCCATAGACACCTTCCGAACGGAACGTGCCGCTGTACCAAATCTTTTCATTGGACCACCGTTCCTTCGGGACGGTGTTCTTCTGGGCTTGTGCGGAAAGGGAAGGGAGGAGGGCGAGGACGGCCAGGGTAAGAGCGGTGCGCATGGTTGTGGAATATTCAACGGTGCAAACGGGAAATCAATCCCATCGGGGTGGCAAATTAAGCCCCATGACGACCGGTTCTTCCAACACCCCGGAATCCGACCTCGGCCGGCGCCTCCAGGCCGCCTTGCCGGAACTGGAGGTGAGGGACAGCGCGGAGTTCAGGAACGAACACAGCCGGGACCACACCGAGGACCTCCAATTCCTGCCGGACATCGTCGTCTTCCCGGACTCAACGGAACAGGTGAGCCGCATCCTGCGCTGGGCACACGGAGAGGGGCTTCCCGTAACGGCGGCCGGAGCATGGACGGGATTGAGCGGTGGCGCCCTGCCCGTTCGCGGCGGCATCAGCCTGAGCACAAAACGGCTCAACCGAATCGTCCGCATTGACGAATTGCACCATCAGCTCGTGGTCCAACCCGGCGTCATCGTCCAGGAAATGCAGGAGGCCGTCCAGAAAAAAGGCCTTTTATATGCCGTCGACCCCGCGAGCAGGGGCAGCTGCACCATCGGGGGCAACCTCGCGGAGAACAGCGGAGGGCCGCGCGCCGTGAAATACGGCGTCACCAAGGACTGGGTCCTGAACCTCGAGGTCGTGCTGGCCGATGGCACCGTCATCCGGACGGGAGCCGATACCTTGAAGAACAGCACGGGCTACAATCTCACACAACTGATGGTGGGATCCGAAGGCACCCTGGGCATCATCACGGAAGCGACGCTCAAGCTCCTGCCATGGCCCCGCTTCAACGCCTTGATCCTGGTCCCCTTCGAAGATGCGGCCGATGCCTGCCGGGCTGTGGCCGGGCTCTTCCAGGATGGAAACCAACCCAGCGCACTGGAATTCATGGAACGTGCCGCCATCGAATTGGCCATGCATTTCACCGGCGATCACAGCCTGAAGCTGGAGGAGGACACCCAGGCCCACCTGCTCATCGAAGTCGACGCATTCCGTGAAGAAGACCTGTGGCCCCAACTCGAACGCATCACCACTTCACTGGAACGGTTCAATCCCGGCGAGCTGCTCATGGCGGAGGATGCAGCCGGCAAGGACCGACTGTGGAACCTGCGCCGCAAGGTGGGAGAGGCCGTGAAGGCCCACTCCACCTACAAGGAAGAGGATACAGTGGTGCCCCGTGGACACCTGCCGGCACTGCTGGCCGCCGTCAAGCGCATCGGCAAGGAATACGGATTCGACAGTGTCTGTTATGGCCACGCCGGCGATGGAAACCTCCACGTCAACATCCTTCGGGGCGACCTTCCGGAAGAGCAATGGGTCCGCACGCTGCCCGAGGCGATCAGGGCCTTGTTTCGCGAAGTCATCGGAATGGGCGGCACACTGAGTGGCGAACACGGGATCGGATGGGTCCAGAAACCCTACATGGACCTGAGGTTTAGTCCCGCCGAACTCGCCCTCCAACGCAGAATCAAGGACGCCTTCGACCCTGTCCACATCCTGAACCCGGACAAAATCCTGCCCGAAGCCGAGCAGAACGAGCAGGATTGAACTTATTTCGCCCCTTCAGACACCACTGAACCATGAACCTCCTCGAAGGAAAGAAGGGCATCATCTTCGGCGCCCTGAACGACATGTCCATCGCCTGGAAGACGGCGGAGACCGTGCACCGTATGGGTGCCGAGATCGTGTTGACCAACGCCCCCGTCGCCATGCGCATGGGTGAAATCCACAAGCTGGCCGAGCAATGCGGCAATGCGCCGGTCATCCCGGCCGACGCCACCAGCATGGAGGACCTCAAGGCCCTCTTCGAAGGCGCCATGGAGCACTTCGGCGGGAAGGTCGACTTCGTGCTGCACTCCATTGGCATGTCGCCCAACGTCCGCAAGGGCAAGCACTACACCGGGCTCAATTACAGCTACCTCGAGAAGACCTTCGACGTCAGCGCCGTCAGCCTGCACAAGACGCTGCAGACCGCCATGGAGCTAGACGCCATCAACGAATGGGGCAGCGTGGTCGGATTGAGCTACATCGCCGCCCAGCGCACCTTTCCGGATTACGGGGACATGGCCGACGCCACCAGCATGGAGGACCTGAAGGCCCTCTTCGAAGGCGCCATGGAGCACTTCGGCGGCAAGGTCGACTTCGTCCTGCACTCTATCGGCATGTCGCCCAACGTCCGCAAGGGCAAGCACTATACCGGCCTCAACTACGGCTACCTCGAGAAGACCCTCGATGTCAGTGCCATCAGCCTTCACAAGACGCTGCAGACCGCCATGGAGCTCGACGCCATCAACGAGTGGGGCAGTGTCGTCGGCCTCAGCTACATCGCCGCCCAGCGCACCTTCCCTGACTACGGCGACATGGCCGACGCCAAGAGCCTGCTCGAGAGCATCGCCCGCAGCTTCGGCTACCACTATGGCACGGAGAAGAATGTCCGCATCAATACGGTCAGCCAGAGCCCGACGGTCACTACGGCAGGCAGCGGCGTCAAGGGCTTTGACGAGTTCATCGCCTACAGTGAGGCCATGAGTCCACTGGGCAATGCTACCGGACAGGCCTGTGCCGATTACTGTGCCACCCTGTTCAGCGACCTGACCCGTTACGTGACGATGCAGAACCTCTTCCACGACGGCGGATTCTCGAATACCGGCGTGAGCATGGAGGTCATTTCCAAGTTCGCGACCGAAAACGAGGATTGAATGGGGCTTGCGGCGTAAATTTTATACGCAAACCGCAACCTCCCGTTGAACGATGCGTAGGGTGGTATCCAATCAGCTCCTGCCATGCAGATCCTGAAATTCGGAGGCTCCTCCGTTGCCAACCCTGACCGCATCCGCGCGTGCGGCCGTGTGCTGTCCCACAAGCGCCAGCAAGACGGCTACCGCGCCATGGTCGTGTGTTCCGCCCTCGGCGGCATCACCGACGCCCTGACCGAAGCCGGCAACCTCGCCCGTCAAGGCGATGGCGGCTACCGCGTCGTGGCCCGCGAAATCCGGGACCGCCACATCCAGTGTGCCCTCGACCTGCTCGAGAGCGACACCTATGCCGCCATCGAAGCGGAACTCAAGGAACGGCTCAGCCACCTCGACGACCTGTTGTACGGCATTTTCCTGCTGCGCGAGGCCAGTGCCCGCACATTGGACGAGCTGACGGGACTGGGTGAGCGGCTGTCCGTGCCCATCATGTGGGGCCATTGTCGCGACCTCGGGTTCAACCCGCAGCGCCTCGATGCCCTCGAGCTCATGTGCACCGACGACCAATACGGCTCGGCCAGGCTCGACGTCAACGCTTCGCGCGACCGCTTCGCCCACGCCGGATTCGACGAGGGAGACCTCTTCCTCATGGAAGGCTTCATCGGCAGCGCCCCCGACGGAACGCCCACAACACTCGGCAGGGGAGGCAGCGACCTGAGCGCCGCCTATGCCGCCTGCTTTCTGGACGCCACCGTCCTCGAAAAGTGGACGGATGTGGCCGGCATGATGACCGCCGATCCGCGCATGGTGCCTTCGGCCCGGGTCATCGATGAATTGAGCT
>CAXQGL010000047.1:0-2726 GCA_964223495.1 Candidatus Nitrosopumilus sp.
CGTTCACGTTGATCGCAGGCATCGGCAGCGTACCATTCTTTTCGCGCTCATAGAGGCGCAAAACGCCCGTCGTGGTCTCCTCGGAAATGCCCTTGATGCCTCCTGCGAGCTCGGGATGCTTGTCGAGAATGACATTGGTGAGGTCACCACCGTCGTCGAGGATCATATTCAACGGCTGGCGGTCCGCCCCGAAGAACAGGGTCTGCTCGATGCACCACTCGTACTCCTCCTCGGTCATGCCCTTCCAGGCATAGACCGGAATGCCGGCAGCAGCAATGGCCGCGGCAGCGTGGTCCTGGGTGGAAAAGATGTTGCAGCTGGACCAGGTCACATCAGCACCAAGCTCCTTCAGGGTCTCGATGAGCACCGCCGTTTGTATGGTCATGTGCAGGCAACCGGCAATACGGGCGCCGGCGAGCGGCTTCTCATTGCGGTAGCGGTCACGCAGCGCCATCAGGCCCGGCATTTCGGCCTCCGCCAATTGGATTTCCTTGCGGCCCCATTCGGCGAGGTTGATGTCCTTGACCTTGTAGGGCAATGCAGTAGTGGTGTTGGAGACGCTCATGCGTTCTTATTGGAATTTGGTGCAAAGATAGCCGCCGCGTAACGGCTTGGGAAACAGGATTAACACAGGTTTGCCGCCGTTTTGTTTCCTTGCGCACCCATGCCTGATTCTCCTTTCCCCATGACCCTGCCCGGCGGTGCCATGCTCATCGGAGAACCTTGTAGCGGTGACCTCAGCGCCCAAAGGGTGGCACTTTCGGACTTGATGGCCCGGTCAGGCTGGCCGGAAACCGCCAAAAATGCGCTGGGCCAACCCGTTTTGCCCATCGGATACTGCAGCCTTTCGCACGGGGGTGGTTGGGTGGCCGCCGCCCGAGGCGAAGTGCCCATCGGCATCGATGTGGAAGCAGCAGGGATGCGCCTCGAAAAAGCCCGAAGGAGGTTCGCTGGTCCTGCGGATCAACCTGTCCTGGACCAATTCGGGGATTCGCTGGATACCCTGTGCCGGCTATGGACCGCCAAGGAGGCCGTCTTCAAGGTCTTCGGTACCGGTGTGGATTTCCTGACGGGATTGGAATGGCTCGAGATCCACGACACGATGGCCCGGATCAAGGCAGTGGACCGGGATGTGGACCTCGACCTGCTGTGGTACCACCTGCGGGGCCCCAAGGCTTGGATGGCCGTGGCCACGATACGACCTTGAACAGCTTCCGAATTGGAAAACCACCGTAAAGAAAAAGGACGCCAATTTCGGCGTCCTTTCGAGGTTTTGGTTGTGCGATGTCTTAGCGCTCGATGCCCTTGTGGCGGCGCTCATCGGAGACGGACAACTTCTTGCGGCCCTTGCGGCGGCGGGCGGCGAGGACGGCGCGGCCTGCAGCGGAGGCCATGCGTTCGCGGAAGCCGTGCTTGTTGCGACGCTTGCGAACCGAGGGTTGGAATGTCCGTTTCATGACGAAGGGGTTTAGAAATCGGGAGCGCAAAGATAGGCAACGAATTGAGAAATCCGCAGGGTCCAGCCCGTGGAATCCCACGCCCCTCTCCGCACGAATGCAAGATTACACCGCCTAGCTTTGTCGGCCATAACGGAACCCCCACGCCACCGTGGCCCGACGCGCTCCACAGACCCCCCAGGATCCCAACGCCCCGCCCCCGCGGAAAGGCAAGTTGAACCGTGATGGATTCCGCCAGTTCTCCCGCATTGCACCCTACCTCAGGCCCCACCGGCTCAAGTTCGCATTGGGCATCCTCCTCATCACGCTTTCAGGATTCCTGACGCTTGTCGTGACCCGCCTCTGGGGACAGCTCGGTGGCGTCGGGGTCGACCCGGGTGTGGGCGGAACCGGTTTCGAATTGCCCCTCCCCATTGATGCCGGTGACCTCCGCAGCATCGGGACCGCCATCCTTGTGGTGTTGATCGTCCAATCCGCATTGAGTTTCATCCGCATCTGGCTCTTCGGTGAAATCACCACGCGCATGCTCAAAGCACTGCGGGAGGATGCCTTCGCCGGCATGATCACGCAGCCGATGTCCTTCTTCGACACGCGCCGAGTCGGTGACCTGGGCAGCCGGATCGCCGCCGACATCGAAGCCATCCGCGACACCTTCACCACGGTGCTGGCCGAGCTCGTCCGGCAGACCATCATAATCGGTGGCGGCATGCTCGCATTGATGACGTTCAGTTGGAAGCTCACCTTGTGGATGCTCGGATCGCTGCCCGTGGCCATCCTGTCGGCCATGTTCTTCGGCCGGTTCATCCGAAAGATGTCCAAGCAGACCCAGCAGGCCGTCGCCCAATCCAACACCATCGTCTCCGAAACCCTCACCGGCATCGTCAGTGTCAAGGCCTTTGCCCGCGAGGCCTTCGAGCTTGCGCGGTACCGGGAACGCGTCGAGGAGGTCCGCGGCATTGCCCTGAAAACGGCCCTGTGGCGCGGTGCCTTCGCCAGCTTCATCATCGTGATGATTTTCGGCGCCATCACCCTCGTACTGTTTCAGGGGGCCAGCATGCTGCAGACGGGTGAATTGAGCTCGGAACAGTTCTTCAGCTTCCTCCTCATGACGGGACTCGTGGCCGGCAGCATCGGGGGCATCGCCAACATCTTTGGCGACCTCCAACGCGGATTCGGCGCCATCGAGGAGGTGATGGACCTCGTGGAGGAGGAACGTGAGGCCGTCTCCCTGGAGGAAGATGTGGAACAGGTCAATGGAGAACGCCTGTC
>CAXQGL010000048.1:0-27500 GCA_964223495.1 Candidatus Nitrosopumilus sp.
TCAAATCAGGTCCTTGCGTATCCACGACCGTGATGGTCTGGGTCTGCGTGTGGCTGTTGCCCGCGCAGTCGACCGTGGTCCAGGTGCGCTCGAGGGTGTAGCTGTCTGCACAGTCTCCATCGGTGCGCACCTCTCCATCGAAGGTGGTGCTCGGAGCACCGTCACAGTTGTCGCTGACACCCAGGCTGGCAATCGTGGCCACAGCCGGAACGGCGTCACACTCCACGTCCGCCAAATCTGCGGGGAAGGAAGTGAACTCGGGAGCCGTGCTGTCGTCGATCGTGATCTCCTGTACGTGCTGTGCGAGGTTCTCATCACAGTCGTACACACTGTACGTACGGACGATGGTGTACTCCTGCGCGCAAGCCGTGGTCAGGATGACGTCTTCGTAGGTCACGAAGATCTCGGCATCGCAGTTGTCCAAGGCCTCGGCGTGGAGTCCATCGCCAGGCGTGTACTCAGGAACGGCATAACCGTCGACGTTTCCGGTCAAGGAGGCGTCGCTGCACTCGAGGGTCAAGTCGCCGGGGGCGAGCGTGAATTCGGGTGCCGTACGGTCGGCCGTCACCACGATCTGCTGGACCGAGGTGCTGTTGCCACACATATCGTAGGCCGTGTAGTCAATGATGTAGTCATCGGTGCAGGCACTGGAGAGCGGCGTGCACTCGACATCCACGTGGCTCAACTCGCAGTTGTCCGTGGCCGTGGCCAAACCGATGCTGTTCAGGTAATCATAGTCACAAGCACCAGAGATCCACAGGTCACACTCGATTGTATCCACCTGGTTGTAGGCGAAGCTCGGGGCAATCTGATCTTGGATGTCGATGCGCTGGTTGTCGCTGGTAGCGAATGCATTTCCGCAGCTGTCCGTCGCCATGGCCGTCCATGAGCGGATGATGCTGTAGCAACCGGAGCTGATGCTGTCTACCACGTTGTCGGTGTAGCTCAGACCGGTGGTTGCGAGATCACAGTTGTCACTGTAGGTCGTCGCGGCCGTTCCCGTGTTGCTCGGATCGAGGTCCACGAAACAGAGGCCATTCACGTTGAGCGTGATGTCGGCGGGAGCCGTCACGGTCACCTCGGGCTGGGTGTTGTCCTCGATGGTGATCGTCTGCATGTGGAAGGCCTGATTGCCGAAGCAGTCCGTGGCCACCCAAGTGCGGTTCAGAACGCGGCAACTGCTGGCGGTGTAAGAAGCGGTGGTCTCACCCACGAGCTCGACACACACGAAGTAGTCGTCTCCATCGGCGAATCCAGCCGTATTGGGATCGAATCCGGCAGCACAACCATACTCGCTGTCATCACAATTGTCACTGAAGAGGATGACCTCATCCTCAGCCAGGTTGGCGGCCAACCAAGCATCACTCTCAGCACAATCCAAGGTGATGTCATCACCGCCGGAAACGTAGGTCGGGGCGGTCACATCGTTGCGGTCCACCGTCTGAACGTTCAGCTGCGCAATGTTGCAGAGCTCGTCAAAGGCGACGTAGTGGAACTCCACGAATTCGCCGTCCTGACAATCCGTGGCGTAATCCACGGTGGGCTCGAGGGTGGAGATGATGTCACCGGCCTGGCCGTAGGAGGCCTCACCCGTAATGGCACCACTCCAGCTGAACCATCCGGAGAATCCGTTGTCGTCACAGTTGTGGTTGTTGGCTCCGTCACCCAACTGGTAACCGAAGTACTGGCTGGCAGGCTGGTGGTTGAAGCGCAACAGCGTTCCGAACTGCCAGTCACCGCGACCCGTGGCATAGCTCATGTCGTCATTGAGGACGTACATGGTCCAGAGGTCCGTATTCACGGCACAGCCGTAGTCGTTCTTGAAGCCTCCACCCCAAGCCGTACCTGCGGTGCGGTTCTCGAAGTAGAAATGGATGTCGAGACCACGGTTGGGGTCATTCATGTCGACCACGGCACCCTCGAGGAGGGCGGTTCCGTTCTCGTACTGGGTCATCGTGACGCCACCGGCGGAGAGGTCCTCCACGAAGTAAGTGGCCTGGCCCATGTCACCGTTGATATCGTAGAACTGCAACAGGGCGTCGATACCGTTGTTGAAATCCGGGTCATCACCGGCGGAAATGACGTTCCAGGTCTGGCTGGAACCACCACCATTCTCTTCCTGGTTGCGGCCGTCGAACTGCAGCTTGGTGCTGTGGACAGCATCGAGCTCAAGCTCGGAGCAAGCGAAGGCACTCACATCATTGGCAGCCATGGCAGCGTCCAACTCGGACTCACACTCCACGGAGTAGTCCGCAATGCTTCCCGTCATCTCCAACTCGGTGCAACCGAGGCAGGGGTCTGCAGAAGCAAGGGCAATCACACCACCGAGGGTGTAAACCTGACTACCGCTGTCAAAGTCGTAGGCACCATCGATGACCGGGTAGGTATCTCCACTCATCAAGGACTGGATGCTCCGGCTGCCGGCGCCATCGTCATTGAACTGGAAAATCTCTCCATACCAGTTGGTCAACTGCTCACCATTCTGGAGGTGATCACAGAAACCGAGGAACACGTGGCCCGCGAGCAGGTCTCCGATGACCTCCTGGCTGAGGGCGTTCAGGTTATATCCTGCAGATTCCCAAGCACCGTCGGTCGGAAGGAAGAGCGTACCACAGTTCGCAACCTGTGAACAGGCGGTGCACTGGCCCCAGGTGTCGTTGATGTCACCGGAACCCATGCTCCAAAGACGGTTGGCGTAGCTCCAGTAGTCCGTAATCGGGGCGCAAGCACCGTTCAGGTAATCATCGTAGCCGTCATCCCAGAGCAGATCAGCACCGAAGTCGAGCAAATCCTCGTACTCACCGTTGATGACCCACTTGTACTCCATGTCCGCTCCGGGAGCCGGATCGAACACGACCTGCCAGATTCCATCAGACACCTCGGTAGCTTCAGGACCGCCGTTCGGGTCCCAACCCCACCAGGGGCCGCTCAAGCGGACAGAAGTCACATCGGCAATACCACTGCAGCTGATGTCCAGCGTGGCCACCATGGCGGTCGACTGACCACCAACGTCCGGCACAAAACCGATACCGAGGCCACCGAAAGCACCCTCAAAATTGTCTCCTGCGTCACCGGACGTCGTCAGATCACCAATGATGCTGATGGTGGAATCCAATTCACCACCGGTATCACCATTGATGATGTCCAACACCTCATCAAGGTCCTCGTCCTCATCACAGGTTCCGTCTGAGTCAGCATCGTTCAAGCAGACACCGTCACAGTCGACGTTGCTGACACCGTACAGGTCAATGGGGTACTGGCAGGAGCCGTCCTCATTGTTGGCCTCTGCGAAGTAGTTGCAGGCCTCAGCGTCGGTACAGCCGCTGATGACACAGGTGCCATCGTCGATGTCGGCACCGGCGTAGTAGTTGTCCGCGATCGGGTTCGTACAACCGGTACAGCTTCCATCGTCATCGGTGGCAGCGGCATCATAGTTGTTCGCTCCGGCATCGGTACAACCGGGAATCTCATCCTCGTCACAGACGCCATCCTGGTCGGCATCGTTCAAGCAGATGCCATCGCAATCGACGTTCGTCACACCGTAAAGATCCACAGGGAAGATGCAGAGGGTGTTGTCCGTATCTGCGAGGGGATTGTCGTCGTAGTTACAGGCCGCAGGATCCGTGCAGCTCTCGGTCTCGTCCTCATTGCAGACGCCATCCTGGTCGGCATCGTTCAAGCAGTTGCCGTCACAGTCTACGTAATCAATACCATAGAGATCGATGGGATACTGACATGAACCATTGTCATCGGTCGCTGCAGCATCAAAATTACATGCGGCATCATCCGTACATCCGGGCACCTCATCCTCATCACACACACCGTCCTGGTCGGCATCGTTCAAGCAGTTGCCATCACAGTCGACGTAATCCACTCCGTAGAGATCCTCAGGGTACTCACAGAGGCTGTTGTCGGTGTCCGTGTAGGGACCGTCGTTACAAGCGGCAGGATCCGTACAACCCTCCGTCTCGTCCGCATTGCAGACACCATCCTGGTCATCGTCATTCGGGTTGACCGTACCGTCGGGGTTACAAGTCTCACAAGGGTCGTCTGCGTATACACAGGAACCATCGTCAATCGAAGCCGTGTCGTCATAGTTGCACGCTGTAGAAGCCGTACATCCAGCACATGTGAGGTACTCACAGGAACCATCATCGTCGGTGGCCGCAGCGTCGTAGTTGCACGCACCGGCATCCTGACAACCTCCAACTTCTTCTTCGTCACATACGAGATCCTGATCAGCGTCATTCAGGCAGTTACCATCGCAGTCGACAATATTGTTGGGGTACCCGTCGGGGTAAGTGCAGGAACCGTCATCGTCGGTAGCCGCTCCGTTGTAGTTGCACGCATCGGCATCCTGGCATCCTGCAATCTCATCCTCATCGCAGACCTGATCGCTGTCCGCATCGTTCAAGCAGTTGCCGTCACAATCGAGGTTGTCTGCAGGTGGGTAAGTACAGGATCCATTGTCGTCCGTTGCAGCACTGTCATAGTTGCAAGCTTCTGCATCAGTACATCCGGCAATCTCGTCCTCATCACAAATACCGTCGGTATCCGCATCATTCAGACAGTTGCAGTCGCAATCCAAGTTGGTTGCGCCACCGCACAAATCTGCCGGATACTCACAGGAACCGTCATCATCGGAGGCTGCATCATTGTAGTTGCATGCCGCGGCATCCGTACAACCGAAGACAGGAGCGCCTGCACCGAAGTAGAAGGTGTCCCGGAATTCATTGGCACCGTCACCTTCGATGAACACCTGACAGTAGACCTGACCACTCAGATCACCAGTGGTGGTGAACTGTCCGATCAGTACCTTCAGGTCGGCTCCGGCAACACCATTGGCATCACCGTTCAAGGCATACCATGCACCACCGATGGCGTCATCGATGGAGATGTTGCCACCCGGCAAACCTCCACCTGGGTCGAAGTTGGTAACCCATGGGTTGGCACCGGACTGCACCGTACTCACATTGGCTTCACCAATGCCAGCATTTGGCACACCTTCCAAACCGATGGTGACCCAAGTGTCAAACGGCAAGTCCGGATATACCGGGAAGAGCAAGCTGTTGATTCCATTCGGAGTGGCTGCCCCCAACGCCGCGTGGTAGAAGTTCGTCGTGGTATTGACGTACGTGGGGTTGATGGCATCACCTGAAACTGAGGACATGAAGTCCGTTTCGTTGTTCATGGTGACATACAGCCGGGTAGTACTGTATCCCGTGAGGTCAGTCACGCCCAGTGCACCGACAAGTATGCCGATGTCAGCGTTGGTGACTTCAAGTTCGAGATCATACCCTTCCGGAGCAGGAGCGGAGTTGACCGCAATCTGCTGAATCTGGGAAAAGGACGTGGCCCAACAAGCGAACAGGGCCAGAAAGAGAGATGTGAGACGCATCACAAGTGGTTTGGTTCCATTGGTTTTCTACCTGCATGAACAGGCAGAAGCAAGTTCTCAAATCTTGTCCTTTCCCCAAGGGAACGAGGGGTGGCTTCGTCGAATTATACAGCTTCAGAACACACCCGCTTGAATTCAGAACCACCGGTCTTTCGACCAAAACATATAATAAGCCAACTCAAAGCTCCATGAATACGGATAAAGAGGCTTGTAAGTAGTGCTCACTGTAGGATTACGTCTACAAATTTCCATCGAAATTCGTGGTAACACGCCCATTACAGGCACAACCAGGGACAGGGCACTCCCATGCGGCTTCAAGCCATCACAATGAAAGTCTAATCAATTGATAAAGTGCGTTTTGCAAGCCCTTTTCATGTAAGGATGGGCCGCATTTGTTGACGCCAGGCCTTCGGAGGCCTCAAAAGGATAATATCATTCATGCGTCCCCATAAGGCACGAAAAAGGGCCAGCAACCATGCTGACCCTTTCAATAAATGCCTGTATGCTTCAGGCCTTGTTGCGGTGGCAGGACTCGAACCTGCGACCTTCGGGTTATGAGCCCGACGAGCTACCAACTGCTCCACACCGCGATCCATATTCCCGGAACGGGACGGCGAAGATAGTCGGGTCCTCTTTCTTTGCAAGAGAAAATCAGCAACCGTGTCCCAAACGAATGCAAAAGCCGAGCACAAAGCCGGCTTCGTCAACATCATCGGGTCCCCCAATGTGGGCAAGTCCACCTTGATGAACAGGCTGGTCGGTGAACGGCTCAGCATCATCAACGCAAAGGCCCAGACCACGAGACACCGCATCATGGGCATCGTTTCCGGCGAGCAGTGGCAGATCGTCTACTCCGATACCCCGGGTGTCCTTGACCCTGCATACAAACTGCAGGAAGGGATGATGAAATTCGTCAGGACCGCATTGCGCGATGCAGATGTACTGCTCATCGTCACCACTCCGGAAGAGCGTACCCTCGCCCACCCCGAGACCCTGCGGAAGGTCCAGGACATGGACATCCCCGTCCTGCTGCTGATCAACAAGATCGACCTTGGCGAACAGGAGGACATCAAGGAGCGCATTGCGCATTGGCAGTCGCTGATCCCTCGGGCCGAGATCCATCCGATCAGTGCCCTGCATGGATTCAACCTCGACCACCTCCTCGAACGCATCGTGGCACTGCTCCCCTCATCTCCCGCCTTTTTCCCGAAGGATGAGATGACGGACAAGCCGATGCGCTTCTTCGTCTCGGAGATCATACGGGAGAAAATCCTGACCCATTGTCGCCAGGAAGTGCCGTACAGCAGCGAAGTGGTGGTGGCGTCCTACAAGAAGGACGAGACCAAGGATGGCCGGCCCTTGAGGCGCATCGAAGCCACCATCCATGTGGCGCGCGATTCCCAGAAGGCCATCCTCATCGGATCGGGAGGCAGCATGATCAAGCGCCTCGCCACGGATGCCCGCAAGGACCTCGAAGGGTTCCTGCGCGAAAAGGTCTTTCTCGAATTGCGCATCAAGGTCGACAAGGATTGGAGGGACGATGAGCACAAACTGAAACAATACGGTTATTTCAATGGGTGATCGTGCAGCCTTCCATACGCGCACCAGAATTGGATTCCCGAACGGCAAAGTCAATGTCGGGCTTCAGGTTCGAGACCGCAGGCCGGATGGATTCCACACCATCGAGAGTCTGTTTGTCCCCATTCCATGTTGCGACACCTTGGAATTGGAGGTGCTGGAAGGACAGGGAGCATGCGAAATGGTCTGTCATGGCTTGCCCATTCCCGGCGACCCCGCGCACAACTTGATCCTGAAGGCATACGATCTGCTCGCCCGAGACCACAACATCCCTTCCGTGCGTTTCCACCTCATCAAGGCCATTCCCATGGGTGCTGGACTCGGTGGCGGAAGCGCGGATGGTGCCATGGCCCTGCAGCTGTTGAATGCGCAATGCGGACTTGGACTGTCCGAAGCGGCACTGGAAACGTCGGCTGCCCGGCTGGGTTCCGACTGCCCGTTTTTCATCCGCAACACATGCTCACATGTATCGGGGCGCGGCGAAATCATCGACCCCATCTCCCTTGACCTCAAGGACTGGTGGGTCGCCATCCTGCATCCCGGGATTCATGTTTCCACCGCCACGGCGTTCAGTTGGGTGACCGCATCCGACGACAGACCGGGGCTCTCGGCTTGGTCGGGCAGTGGTCCCGAGGAATGGACAGGCAAACTCACCAATGATTTCACGGCCCCGGTCGTCCAACGCCATCCCGAGGTTGGACATGCACTCACCATGCTCAGAAACCTCGGGGCCACCCATGCCGACATGAGCGGCAGTGGATCGGCTGTTTTCGGCTTCTTCAGGAACGATCCCGGAGACGATCTCCAATCCGCGTGCCCGAATCAGTGGTACTGCTGGTCCGGCCGGATCGACAGCCAGTGACCCTCCTTATTTGGGTGCCCTCCGATACAGAATCAAGCCGAGCACTCCGAACAGCAGGTTGGGGGTCCATGCCGCCACGCCAGGATGGATGCCCGCATGGGTGGCGGATACAGACATCAGCTTTGCACTGAAGACATAAATGAACCCCAGCACCACCCCGATCAGGATGTGGATGCCGGTCCCTCCCCTTTGCCGCCGACTCGCAACACTGACCCCGATTAGGGCCATGACATAAATGGCGAAGGCATTCGATGTGCGGGTATGGGACTCCAGCTGCAACAGACGCTCTCCTCCCGACCCCTTGGCCTTCTCGCGTTCGATGGCCGCATTGAGCTCGGACCATCCAAGCGTGGACATGGCTTGGGAACGCTGACCGAAATCCTCCATACGCATCGTCAGCGCCGTGTCGAGCACTGCGGTCCGCTCGAAGTGCTCGACGCCCTCCGCGTCCCACCAGCGGCGGCGAAGGTTGGACACCCGCCACGTCTCTTCCTCCGGGAGCCATTTCGCCTTGCTCGCAGTCCATTTCTCAGAGAGTCGGCCCTGGGACCATTGCTCCAGCACGAATCGGTATCCGACTTTCCGACCCGCGTTGATGGACCGGAAATAAGCCACGGTTCCCGGAGCGATTTCCCTGTACAGATGCTGCTCGGCAATGTGGAATTCCCGGTGGATGAACTCCACCTCGAAGTCCATCTTCCGTTCATTGGTCTCGGGCAGGATGAAGTGGGCGAGAAACAGACTCCCCAGCACGAGCAGGGTGGATGCCATGAAATAGGGCCGCATCAGCCGCTGGAACGAAATTCCCCCGGCCAAGACCGCGATGATCTCACTCCGTTGGGCCAGTCTGCTGGTGAAGAGCAGGATGGTGAGGAAGACAATGAAGGCACTGAGCATGTTGCCCAATGCCAGACAGAAGCTGACATAGTAAGGCCCGAGCACCTGTCCCCACGGGGCCCCATTCTCGATGAGGCGCTCCAGGTTTTCCGCGATGTCGAATACCACCGCCACCACACAGAACAGTGCCACCATCAGAAAGAAGGTGCCCAGAAAATTGCGGATGATATAACGGTCCAGGGTGCGCATGGAAATCAGCAGCGCTGTTCGAGCGTGGGAATGATGCTATCCTTCCAGGCCGAGAAGGAGCCGTCGGCAATGCGTTCCCTCGCCTCCCTCATCAGATCGAGATAGAACACGAGGTTGTGCACCGTGGCGATCTGGAGGGCGAGGATTTCACCCGCCCGGAAGAGGTGGCGCACATAGGCCCTGCTGTACCGGTGGTCCACATCGGCTGTACCCATTGGGTCCAACGGGGAGAAGTCATCCTCCCATTTGCGGTTCCGCATGTTCATTGTCCCCTGTCGGGTGAACAACATGCCATTCCGGGCATTGCGGGTGGGCATCACGCAGTCAAACATGTCCACGCCGAGGGCGATGTTTTCGAGGAGATTCGCAGGAGTCCCCACCCCCATGAGATATCGGGGCTTGTCCTCGGGCAGGATTTCCGTGCACAGCGCCACACTGGCGTACATCTCCTCATGGGGTTCACCAACGGACAATCCACCGATGGCATTGCCCGCCGCCCCGCGTTCGGCCACGGCATGTGCTGAAGCCTTCCTCAACTCGGGATAGGTCGAACCCTGCACAATGGGAAAGAGCATCTGGTCATGGCCGTATTCCGGCTCGGTTTCCGCCATCCGGGCCATGCAACGGTCCAACCAACGGTGGGTCATCTCCATGGACTCACGGGCATAACGGTAATCACAGGGATAAGGCGGGCACTCATCAAAGGCCATGATGATGTCAGCTCCAATGACCCGCTGAATGTCCACTGCACGCTCCGGCGTGAACAGGTGTGGACTTCCATCAATGTGGGACCTGAAGGTGACGCCCTCCTCCTTGATCTTCCGGTTCTCCGCCAGGCTGTATACCTGATATCCCCCTGAATCCGTGAGGATGGGGCGCTCCCACCCCATGAAACCGTGCAGGCCGCCGGCCTTCCTGAGCACGTCCAATCCGGGCCTGAGGGACAGATGATAGGTATTGCCCAGGATGATGTCAGGGTCCACCACATCGGCCAGCACATCCTGCGGGACCGACTTCACCGAACCCTGCGTTCCAACCGGCATGAAGATGGGGGTGCGGATCACCCCGTGGGCCGTCTCCAGCGTGCCCGTCCGCGCGCTGGAATGGGGGTCTTTGGCAGCGACGTTGAAACTCATTTGGGGTGTTGATGGAAAATGCCACGCCTCGGGGCGCGCGTCAAAAGTAACTTGGTCCCATGTTGGGAACGCTTTTCAATACGGCCACCGTCGCCTTGGGCGCGGGCCTGGGTCTGGTGCTTCGCCAGCGCGTTCCCGAAAATCTACGGAAAGTGGTCTTCTCGGCCATCGGCCTGTTCACGCTGTATATAGGAGTGGACCTGATGTCCGGCATCTCCCGGCCCATCGCGATTTTCGTCGCCCTCGTGGTCGGCGGTGCCCTCGGTCATACCATCGGGGTGGACCGCCGCGTGAAGGCGGCTGCGGACCGACTGGGTGAAGGGACGGGTGCGGCATTGGTCCAATCGACCCTGCTCTTCTGCATCGGTGCGATGACCCTGGTGGGTTGCATGCGGGACGGCCTCGAAGGCGATCCGACCATCCTGATGGCCAAGGGCACCATGGACCTGTTCAGCTCCGTGTTCCTCGCTGCTGCCCTCGGTCGGGGCGTCCTGTATTCCGCCGGGGCCGTGTTCCTGCTCCAAGGAGGATTGACCCTCGCATTCGGTACACTGGGTGCGGGAATACCCGACTTTTTGATCTCGGAACTCTCCGGACTCGGTGGCATCCTCCTCTTCGGACTCGGACTGGACCTGCTCGACGTGCGGCAATTCCCCCTGCTCGACCTCTCCTGCTCCCTGCTGATGCTGCCCCTCGTCCTCCAGCTGATGGATGCCTTCCCGACATTCTGACCCATGCCCGCGAACAAATACGCACTGCTCCGCTACCGCATCATCGACCGCTGCCTCACCAACGGCATGCGGCCATACCCCTCCAAAGAGGACCTGCGGGAAGCGTGCGAGGAAGCCCTGTATGGGAGTGCCGGCGAACGCATCAGCATCTCCACCATCGAAAAGGACCTCTGGGCCATGCGGTACGAAAGCGAACTGGGCTACCATGCGCCCATAGCATACAATGCGGAGCACAGGGGATACCATTATGAGGAGCCGGGTTACAGCATCAATGGGCTCAATCTGCAGGAGCAGGATCTGCAGGCCCTGAGGTTCGCCACGCTGACCCTGCTTCAATTCCGTGACATCCCGGTGTTCGATCAGTACGAAGCCGCCATCGGGCGCATCTTCGATCGGGTGCATGCGACGGGACCGAACGGAGAAGGAGACACGCATGTGCAATTCGAACAGGCCCCGACGACCTTGGGGACGGAGCACATTCCCGGCCTGATGTCCGGCATCACGGAACGCCGCGTAGTCCGATTCCAGTACCGGAAATTCCATGCATCCGGCCCCGAGGAGAGCGAGCGCTGCCTCGAGCCTTACCTGCTGAAGGAGTACCGCAACCGTTGGTATGTCATCGGCAAGCCGGAAGGCAGTGCGGACGTGAGGACGTTCGCCTTGGACAGGATGTTCAACGTCATCCTGGACGACGCCCGATTCGTCCGTGACCCGGGCTTCGATGCCGACCGGTATTTCAAACACAGCCTCGGCATCACGTCAGGGTCGGGGGGTGTTGTGGAATTCCGATGGGCTGCGGCACCGTTGCTCGCCCATTACCTCGACAGTCAACCATTGCACACCTCCCAACGCCGGCTGGAGCTGGAACCGCCCCGCCCGGGCTGGACCTGTTACTCCATGCAAGTCCATCCCACCTATGAGCTGAACCAGCTCATGCTGGGGTTCGGAGCCGATGTCATCCCCCTCGCCCCCGGGGATTGGGTGGAAGAGTTGAAGGGGGTGCACCACCGTGCCCTCGCCGCCCTCGAGGCCCTCGCGAATCGGGCGGAGCAACCCTCGTAAGGCGCGGGACAAACAAATTTTTGGCGGTACGTAATTCCATTACGGACCCACCCGGGAACGTTGCATCATCAACGCTTTCCCACGATGACATCCACCCTCCTCCTCCCCACCGATCCAGCCATCGAGTCCATCGCCTTCGCCGGCACCGATCTCCCCGTCCACCTCATCGTCTCCCACTCCTCGGGAACAGCGCGGCGCGAGCGCCGCCTGCTCGTCATCGACTATCCCAGCTTCAGCCGGTTGTTGCGCAACCGGATTCCGCGAAAGCAGGCCATCGACATCATGTCCCGACTTGGAGCACACCCGGTCGAGGACCCCCGAACAGGCCTCAGGAACTGGATACAGATCCACCTGGAAAACGGGGTTGGACAGGCCGTACGGATTGATTCCACATCCCTGAGAACACCCTCACCCCTCGCCGCATGATGCCCCCTTTACACAGCGCGTTGGACATCACCGACCTCAACTCGGCGCAGGCGCACATCACCGCTTTCCCATGCCCGGAAGGATTCAGCACTTTCGCATGGCGCCAATTGCAGCAGACCGCCCTCTCCGTCTGGCATGCCCACCTGTCGGGGAACCCCTTTCGGGGAAACCTGCATTTCTGCCGTCCTGAATTTTACACGATGCTCCGTCAGCCATCCGGTGAAGCCATCATTCCGGACGGACTGATGCAACGCTTCCAAGCCGCTTGAATCGCCACCATTTGTGGAAAAATCCCCGGTTCATCGGAATTGGACACCGGCTCTACCGACTAAATTGCTGTGTCTTGAAAATTCGACGTTGTTTTTGTGCGATACGTCGATAATTTGTGTAAATTAGTAGAGCCAAAACTTGACTATGTCGAATCAAGGGTCCCGAAATCTCCGAATCCTGCAGCGCGAGTTGCGGTCTGTCCTTCAGAAGGACCACGGAGCCGAGGACCAGTATGGCACCCTGCTTTCCTACATCGGACCTGTTGATTCAGCCGGGATGGAGGGCCTGCTCGCTCTCGCCGAAAAGAGCTCATCCGTCGCAGGAGGACGGACCCTGATGAAGCGGATCGGAAACGTGCTCATCGAGTGCCTCCAGAATGTGATGCGTCACGGCCTGATCGAGGAAAACGGCTTCACCCAGCTCTATTTGACCCTCGAGTCCACCCCGTTGGGATTCCAGGTCCAATGCGGCAACATGGTGGATTCGGAAATGAGGACCTACCTCAGCGCCCGCCTGTCCGAAATCAACGGCATGGAGGAGGAAGTGCTGCGCAAGACCTACATAGAAACCCTGTGCAACGGAGAAGTCACAAGCAAGGGGGGTGCGGGACTTGGCCTGCTGAGCCTCGCAAAGAAGGCCAATGGCCCCATTGAATACCGTTTCGACACACAGGAGGACAACCGAGAACTGTTCACCCTCATCGTGACCATCCGCAGGGACTGAGCCTGCCCCTACGTTTTTCTTTTCTTCTCCCGCGAGGCCGGGAAAAGGATGTTGTTCAGGATCAACCTGTACCCGGGAGAATTGGGATGCAGATTCAGGTCGGTCGGCGGGTCGTTGACAAGATGCCGGTAATCCTCCGGATCATGCCCCCCGTAGTAACTCCATTGTCCCTCACCCAGCGTTCCGTGGAGGTACTTCACCGATCCGATACCCCGACTCTCACCGAGGACCGTGACGTCGGGACGGACGAACTCTTTTCGGAACGAAGTGGTCTGCCCCATGAATCCATGGATGACCTGCTCGTGGCTCTGGGTCAACATGGTCGGAATCACATCCCACTTTGCGGAGAAATCAAACAGGGTAAAGAAATCCTTGATCTCCTTGATCTTGGAGTGGTCCTCCGTCGCATCGATATCGCTGAACTCGTAGACCATCTGGTCGCGCACGAGACGGTAGTTCCAGAAGGCGAACCCCTCTTCGAAATCCAACTTCTGTTGGGCCAGGGGATCTGCCGGATCCCCATCGAACATGGGCTCACAGATGTCGGTCTCCTGTGCAGCCAAGGCGATGTCGAAACTGTCCGTTCCCGAGCACATCGTGAACAGGAACCCCCCACCCAACACGAATTTCCGCATTTCCAGCGCCACGGCGCGCTTCATCTCGCTGACCTTCCCGAAGCCGAGCGATGCTGCACTCGCCTCCTGTTTGGCCTGCTCCTCCTGATACCATGCCGCATTGCGATAGGAACGGTAGAACTTGCCGTACTGGCCCGTGAAGTCCTCATGGTGCAGGTGGAGCCAATCGTAATCCACGAGCTTGCCTTCCATCACCTCGGCGTCGTACACGATGTCGTAGGGGATCTCCGCATAAGTCAGGACGAGGGTCACCGCATCGTCCCAGGGCAACTTGCTCTTGGGGCTGTATACCGCCACACGCGGCGCGACCTCCAGCTTGACGCGCTGCTGGTTGACCTCGGGATCCGCAATCCCTTGAAGCATCTGCTGGACCTGCACATCCGCCATGGGTTCGAAATCCACACCCCGGATGGTGCATTCACCGGAAATGGAAGGCGCCGATGGAATCAGGAAACTCCCTCCGCGATAGTTCAGGAGCCACTCGACCTCCAAACCCTGCTCGAGCACCCAGTATGCCATTCCATAGGCCTTGAGGTGATTGGCCTGTCCCTCATCCATGGGAATCAGCAGGCGGCTCGCATGCAGCGTGCCGCAAGAAAGGAAAATCAACAGACCGAGGACACCGAAATAGCGCATGGACAACATGTCCCGAAGATAATTCCCCACCCCCCGGATTCGGAGCAACGGGTCCAAACGAATCAGAAGGGCGAATCGCTGTCGTCCTCGTTCATGCGGGACCCTACCGTCATGGTCTTCGCACCGCCGTTGGCGAAATCCTCATTGGGCGACATCCCCCCTTTGGATTCGAATGGACTGTCGGCGAAAGCGTCATAGTCCGAGAATTTGGCGAGGTGCTTGGTGAATCGGAGCTTGACGGTATCCAATCCACCATTCCGGTGCTTGGCCACGATAAGCTCCCCCATGTTCTCCGTGTCCATCCCATCGGCATCCTCCGTGATGCCGTAGTACTCGGGCCTATAGATGAAGCACACGATGTCCGCGTCCTGCTCGATGGCGCCGGACTCCCTCAGGTCGGACAGAATGGGCCGCTTGTCCCCTCCCCGCGTCTCCACGGAACGGGACAACTGCGACAGGGCGATGACCGGCACATCCAACTCCTTGGCGATGCTCTTGATGGACCGGCTGATGGTGGAGATCTCTTGCTCCCTGTTGCCCTTCCCGCTGTCACCTCCGGCCGTCATCAGCTGCAGATAATCGATGATGACCATGCTGATGCCGTGTTTCTGCTTGAGGCGACGACACTTGGCCCTCAACTCGAACACGCTCAAGGCCGGAGTGTCATCGATGAAGAGTTTGGCCTTGGCCAACTTGGTGATCCGGCTCTGAAGCTGCTGGTATTCATATTCCTCCAGGTCACCCTTGCGGAATTTCTCCGCACTCAACTCCGACTCGGCAGCCACGAGACGCTGGACCAGCTGTGCCGAACTCATCTCCAACGAGAAAACGGCCACAGGCACATCGTGGTCCACCGCCATGTTGCGCGCCATGGACAGCACGAATGCGGTCTTGCCCATGCCCGGACGGGCAGCGAGCACGACCATGTCGGAACGCTGCCACCCCCCCGTCAACTTATCGAGCGAGACGAAGCCGGTCGGAACGCCACTCACCCCGTCCTTGTTGAGGCGGGCCTGGTCAATGCCGTCGATGACCTGGCGGATCACGGTGCCCATGTCCTGCACACCCTGTCGGATGTTGCCCTCTGCCACTTCGAACAGCTGTTGTTCCGACCTGTCGAGCAGGTCGAAGACATCCGTAGTGTCCTCGAAGGCCGCTTCGATGGTCTCACCGGAGATGCGGATCAGCTCCCGCTGAATGAACTTCTGGGCCACAATCCTGGCGTGGGCTTCCACATTGGCGGAGCTCGCCACCCTGTTGGTCAGCTCCGCCACATAGGCAGGTCCACCACAGAATCCAAGGACACCCTCCTTGCGAAGCTGCTCCGTGACCGTCAGCAAATCGATGGGCTCGGACCGCCCGAACAGATCCTTGATGGCACGGTAGATCTCCCCGTGTGCATCCTTGTAGAACGCCTGCGGCTCGAGGACATCGATGACCGCATTGACGGCAGAGGATTCCAGCATGCACGCACCGAGGACCGCCTCCTCCAACTCCACCGCCTGGGGCGGTTTCTTTCCGATTCCGGTCATACCAGGGGCCATGGCCGGCGCCTTGATTGCGGATTTGCGCTTGTTGCTGAGGGATTTGCTGTCGGCCACGGTCAAAATGGGATGAAGGACCAAATTAGGCTCCACAAAGCCGCAGTTGGCTCCCACTGTCCACCGCGATTCAACACGTGTTTCCACAAACTACCTTTTCCCCGTGAACGCCCCCTTTTTCCGATGGATGCCCCTCGCCCTGATGACCCTGCTGCACGGGGGTTGCAGGGTGGAGAAACCACCACCCCGAGTGCAGTGGTTGAGCCCGGGTGAAGGCATCGCCATCACGGGGGGCGATGCCATCAGTCTTCGTTTCGAAGTGGAGGATCCCCCCGCCACGAAGGGCAATGTGGACCTTGGTCAATGGCGCATTGAAATCGGACCCACTGCAGGTGGAACGTGGTGGACCACGGCAGGCGTGCTTTCGGCGGCGCCATCGGGAGCCGCTGTGGTGGATACGGTGGAGACCACCTGGCACATACCCGCGGGAACCCCTTTCTCCGGATCCCCCACCGATCTGCTGCTCAAGGCTATCGCCACCGATGGCGAGGGCCAGTCCGGCGCGGATTTCCTCTACGCATCATGGGAAATCGAACCGCTGGAATCCAGCGGATTGTGGTGGGCGGGAAATCCGGATGGCGGCGGATTCAGCCACGTGGAGAGCCCATCTTCTCCCTCCACCGTGCATCATATTGGGTCCGTGTCCCAGGAAGAATGGCTCGTGCACCTCGATGGTGAGGAGAAGATGATCACCGGAGGAGGAACGTTGCGTGGCTGGGAGCTCGATTCCGAGACTTCCGTCCCCGGATCCGAACCCGCTTGGACGGCTGAACTTCCCCCATCCGCCACCCAGAGTGGCATTCGATACTTGAGGCGCGTACCCCATGCGCTGTCGGTTTCGGCCTGGGTGGAATCCGGGTGGGGGGACCGATGTCTATGGCATGACGGCGATGGCATCCTCCAAAAGTCCTGGTTGCTCGAAACGAACGAGGCCCTGTTGGACGGAGGAGTGGTCGGGAACCACATGGTCCTGCTTGCACGGACCAGCTCCGGAGAATTCCGACTCATCCGCTTCAACATCGATACCGGTACCCGACTGGGTTCCGTCACGTGGACGCCGGAGGCAGCGGGCTCACTCGGGCCGGGAGGCAGAGGTTGGCTGCTCGCCCTGAGCGGCATGCCCACGGCCTTGGAAGCGGATGGAACGGCGCGTCAATGGAACCCTGAGGGCGCAACGAATGCCATCTCGACGCTCGACATGCCCGGTACCGGCGATGTGACTTTCGCAGGATGCCTGGAGGATGGCCGATCCTGGTTGTCACGATCACAGTCCATCATGCTCGATGCCTCGGGTTCAGCCATCGCCACATGGAATGCACCCACCTTCGGCATCACCAGCGACAGGGCTACGGGCCTTCTGTGCATACTGGCGGGTTCCGATGGGGAAAGGGCCTGGCAATGGGCACACGGGACGGATCTGAGTCCCATCGGTTCGGCCTTTCCAACAGGCGGCGCGACACCCAACGGTTCCATTGCGCACAATCGACCGGGTGGACCTTGAGAATTTCACACATGGATATTGGTTTGACAAAGTGCAATCCCCACCTTGCCGCCCATGTCGGAAATGCTCAAGTTCCCGCAGGACAACCCGGATTTCAACGTCGCCATGAGCACGAGTCTGGTGCTCTTCGGATTTGATGGCTCACAGCTCCAGTTGCTCCTCGCCAGAAGCCAAAAGGAACCATTCAAGGACGCCCTGTTCCTTCCAAGCCGATACCTCGAGGCACAGGACGAACTCATGTTGAGTGCGCGCAGCATGTTCCACGGATTGTTCGGTTATGATGAACCTGAGATCATCGAGCAATTGAAAGCCTTCGGCGGGGTCTTCCGTCACCCCTTGGGAAGGGTGGTTAACATCGCCTTCTACGCTTTGGTGCGCAAAGAGGATTTCCTGGCTGAGAAATGGGAGCAGCACGGCATGCAATGGAGTCCGATCGACCGGATTCCCGACCTGGCCTTCGACCACAATGAAATCGTCACATATGCGAAGGAGCGACTCAAGCGGAGGGTCAAGCGTCGTCCGGTCGGTTTCCACCTCATGCCGGAGGAGTTCACCCTTGGACAACTCCAATCGCTGTATGAACAAGCCCTCGGAAAGACCTTCGACAAGCGGAATTTCAGAAAGAAGCTCTTCAAGAGCCCGCTTCTGGTCGACCTCGGACGCAAGGCCAATGGCCGCGAGGTTGGACAACACAAAGGCAGCGGGCTTTTCAGCTTCGACCGCGACCGTTACCAGCGCTTGAAAAGCGAAGGGTACGATTTCCTGTTCTGACCCGGACCAGCAGGGTCATCACGCCCTGCCTCAGCAGCCGAACTCGGCCTTCAGGGCGTCGACGCAATCGAGCGCCTCCCAGGGAAACAGGCGAACCTCCCGATCCGCGGTGGTGCCGTCCGCCGCCTTGAATCGCTTGGTCACGACCTCACAGTTTCGGCCCATGTGCCCATAGGCCGCCGTCTCCGTGTAGATCGGGGAACGCAGTGCAAACCGCTGCTCAATGTCGTAGGGACGCATCGGGAAGATACCGGTGATGCGACGGGCAATCTCGCCATCGGACACCCCGACCTTGGAAGTGCCATAGGTGTTCACATAGAGACCGACAGGGTCCGCTACACCAATGGCATAGGCCACCTGCACGAGTACCTCGTCGCATACGCCGGCAGCCACCAGATTCTTGGCCGCATGGCGTGTAGCGTAGGCTGCGCTGCGGTCCACCTTGGACGGATCCTTGCCGCTGAAGGCACCTCCGCCATGGGCTCCGCGGCCGCCATAGGTGTCCACGATGATCTTGCGGCCGGTCAAGCCCGTATCACCGTGGGGTCCACCGATCACGAACTTGCCCGTAGGGTTGACGTGAAGCTTGTGATCGCCCTTGAACAGGTCCCTCACCCGCTGCGGGCAATCCTCCAGCACCCGAGGAATCAAGATGTTGGCCACGTCGTCCTTGATGCGCGCCAGCATGGTCTGCTCATCGGCATCGAAATCGTCGTGCTGAGTGGACACCACGATGGCCTCCACCCTCAATGGGGTATTGTCGTCGGCGTACTCGATGGTCACCTGGCTTTTGCTGTCCGGACGGAGGTACCCCATTTGGTCGCCCTCCCGACGCAGCTCGGCCAGCACCTTCAATAGGCGGTGACTCAGATCAAGCGGAAGCGGCATGTAATCATCCGTCTCCCGGCAGGCGTATCCGAACATCATGCCCTGATCACCTGCCCCTTGCTCTTCTGGTGCAGCGCGTTCCACACCTTGGTTGATGTCGGGGCTCTGCTCGTGAATGGCACTCAACACCCCACAGCTGGCGGCATCGAACATGTATTCGCTCTTCGTGTAGCCGATGCGCTCGATGGTATCGCGGGCAATTTTCTGGACATCCAGATAGGCCTCGCTCTTCACCTCACCGGCGAGGACGACCTGTCCCGTCGTGACAAGGGTCTCACACGCCACCTTCGATTGGGGATCAAAGGCCAGGAAATGGTCGATCAGGGCATCGGAAATCTGATCCGCCACCTTGTCGGGGTGTCCTTCGCTGACGGATTCTGAGGTGAAGAAATAGGACATATTGGCTTGTCTCGGGCCGCAAAGATGCGCAATGTGGAACGAGAACTTGCTACCTTTGTATTGCTTATCGCGAAAGACGGAGGGAACGGCCCGATGATGTCTTGGCAACCCGTGAAATGAGGGCGGGTGCCAAATCCGACCCCGGCTCAAGCCGAGGAAAGATGAGTCAGTGGAACCCCAAGGGGGCCTCCCGCTTTCGCGCATGGCATTTGAACACATGCGCACGTCCATCACCACCGCAGCAGCAGACCGCATCCTTGTCCTGGACGGGGCCATGGGCAGCCTCATCCAGGGCTACCGACTCGGGGAGTCCGATTTCCGTGGCGAACGGTTCGCCGACCACCCCTCCCCTCTGAAAGGCAACAATGACCTGCTCGCCCTGACGCGACCCGATGTCCTCCGCGAAATACATGACGCCTATTTCGAGGCCGGAGCCGACATCGCCGAAACCAACACCTTCAGCTCAACCACCATTGCCCAAGCCGACTACGGATTGGAGTCCGCCGTCTACGATTTGAACTTCGCTTCGGCCCGTGTGGCTCGTGAAGCAGCAGATGCATGGACCGCGAAGACCCCGAACAAGCCCCGCTTCGTGGCGGGATCCGTGGGTCCGACCAACCGGACGGCCAGCATCAGCCCAGATGTCAACGACCCCGGATACCGCGCCGTCACCTTCCAGGAACTCGTCACCGCCTACACCAGTCAAATGGTGGCCTTGATCGACGGCGGCGTGGACGCCCTGTTGATCGAGACGGTATTCGACACGCTGAACGCGAAGGCCGCCCTCTTCGCCGCGGAGGAGGCCTTTGAACAGACCGACACACGGTTGCCCATCATGGTCAGCGGCACCATCACAGACGCATCCGGGCGGACCCTCAGCGGACAGACCGCCGAGGCCTTCTGGGTGTCCATGAGCCACGCCCACCTGTTCTCCATCGGTCTGAACTGCGCCCTCGGTGCCGCCCAGCTCACCCCCCACCTCGAGGCCCTGTCCAACGTGGCCACCTGTGGTATCTCCGCCCACCCCAACGCAGGACTGCCGAACGAAATGGGCGAATACGACCAGGGACCAGCCGACATGGCAGCCCAGCTCGAAACGTTTCTCGACAAGGGACTCGTCAACGTGCTCGGCGGATGCTGTGGCACGACCCCGGACCACATCAGGGCCATTGCCGAATTGGTCCGCGACCGCAAGCCGCGGACCATTCCCGCCATCCCCAATACCCAGACCGCATGAGTGCACAACGCCCGTTGTTGTCCCTCAGCGGACTCGAACCCCTCTGGGTCACCCCGGATTCCAACTTCGTCAACGTCGGCGAACGGACCAATGTCACGGGCAGTCGGAAGTTCCTGCGGCTCATCCGCGAAAACCGCTACGAAGAAGCCGTGGACATCGCTCGGGAGCAGGTCGAGGGCGGCGCCCAGATTCTGGACGTCAACATGGACGAGGGCATGCTCGACTCCGCCGCTTGCATGCGGCGTTTCCTGAACCTCATCGCCGCGGAACCGGACATCGCCAGGATTCCCGTCATGATCGACAGCTCCAAATGGGAAGTCATCGAAGCCGGGCTGCAGTGCATCCAAGGCAAGGGCGTCGTCAACTCCATCAGCCTCAAGGAGGGAGAGGGTGAATTCCTGCGTCAAGCGGGCATCATCCGGCGTTACGGTGCCGCGGTCATCGTCATGGCCTTCGACGAGCAGGGACAAGCCGACAACTACCCCAGACGGATTGAAATCTGCGAACGGGCCTACCGCCTTCTGGTGGAGCGGGGGGGCTGGGACCCCAGAGACATCATCTTCGATCCCAACATCTTCCCCGTCGCCACGGGCATGGACGAGCACCGTCGCAATGCCGTGGACTTCTTCGAAGCGACCCGTTGGATCAGGGAACACCTTCCGGGAGCCCATGTCAGCGGTGGGGTGTCCAATATCAGCTTCAGTTTCCGGGGCAATCCCGTCGTCCGTGAGGCCATGCACTCTGCCTTCCTGTACCACGGGATCCGCGCGGGCATGGACATGGGCATCGTCAATCCGACCATGCTGACCGTCTACGACGACATTCCGCAGGACTTGCTCGGTGCCGTGGAGGACGTCCTGCTCGATCGGCGGGAAGACGCCACAGAGAGGCTCATCGCCCACGCCGAGGGGCTGAAGGGCCAATCGGGCATCACCCTGAAGAAAGATGATGCCTGGCGGACGCTGCCTGTCGAACAACGCATCGAACATGCACTCGTCAAGGGCATCGCAGAACACATCGAATCGGATGTGGCCGAAATCTTCGGGGCCATCGGCTCACCCTTGAAAGTCATCGAGGGGCCCCTCATGGATGGCATGAACGTTGTCGGCGACCTGTTCGGTTCGGGCAAGATGTTCCTGCCACAGGTGGTCAAATCGGCACGCGTCATGAAAAAGGCGGTCGGCTGGCTCACGCCATACCTCGAGGCGGCTTCGGAGGGTCAGCGGAAAAAGGCCGGCAAGGTGCTCATGGCCACCGTCAAGGGCGACGTGCACGACATCGGAAAGAACATCGTCTCAGTGGTCATGGGCTGCAACGACTATGACGTCATCGACCTCGGCGTCATGGTACCCAAGGAGCGCATCCTTGATGCTGCCGTGGAACACGGTGTGGACATCATCGGATTGAGCGGACTCATCACCCCCTCCCTGGACGAAATGGTCGATGTCGCCCGGGAAATGGAATCGCGGGGAATGGACCTGCCCTTGCTCATCGGGGGCGCCACGACTTCGCGCGTCCATACCGCGGTCAAGATTGCCCCTGCCCGAAGCGGACCCGTCATCCATGTGAATGACGCATCCCGTGCGGTCCCTGTCGTGGGACGGCTTATGGGCGGTGAAAGCCGAGGGCCATTTCTCGAGGAATTGACCGAAGACCAGAGCAAGGTCCGGAACCACTACGCACAGGATCGTGCAAGAAAATCCCTCATTCCGCTCAATGAAGCCCGTCGTAAGGCGGCGCTCACCCAAGCCGATCGCCCGTTTGATTCCATCCAATGCCCTGCGCCCCGGAAACCGGGGATCCACACATTGGAATCCCTCTCAATCCGTGCGTTGCGCGAAGTCATCGACTGGGGACCTTTCTTCCGCAGCTGGGGACTCCACGGCCGATATCCGGACATTCTCAACGACAAGGTGGTTGGAGAGGAAGCCCGCAAACTGCTGGCAGACGCCCAAACCATGCTCGACCGCATGGAATCCGAGGGTGCCGTCCATTGCAAGGCAGTGTTCGGTCTCCTTCCCGCCCACCGGGACGGAGACGACGTCATGCTGGCGGACGGTTCGGATACCCGGTTCCATTTCCTGCGACAGCAATCCGCCCACGGCCAGGATTGCCTGGCGGACTTCGTAGCTCCTACGGACGCTCCCGGCATGGACAGGGACCACATCGGCCTCTTCTGTGTCACGGCGGGACACGGCCTCGAAGAATGGTGTGCCCCTTTCCGGGAAGACGACGATGACTACTCGGAAATCCTCGCAAAAGCACTCGCCGACCGACTTGCGGAAGCCGCCGCCGAATGGCTCCACCGGGCGGTGCGTCAGGAATACTGGGGCTACGCCTCGGAGGAAAAGCTTTCCAATGAGGAACTGATCGCAGAACGATACAGGGGCATCCGACCGGCTCCGGGATATCCGGCCTGCCCCGACCACCAGGACAAGAAGACCCTCTGGGAGGTGCTGGACGTGGAGGAGCGCATAGGCGTCAGCCTGACCGAAAGCTTGGCCATGTGGCCTGCCGCAAGCGTCTCGGGCTACTATTTCGCCCATCCGGAAGCCCGGTATTTCGGATTGGGCAAAATCCTCCCCGACCAATTGGAAGACTACGCCCGACGCCGCGGACAGGAAACGAGGGAGGCCGCACGATGGTTGTCTCCCGTCCTCCTCGACGATCCCCAGCCGAAGAACACCGCATCATGAAGATCACGGAAATCCTCGCCGACCCCGGCCACAGCCGTTTCAGCATGGAACTGCTCCCCCCCCTCAAAGGCGAGCACATCGATTCCATTTACCGCACCATGGATGCGTTGATGCCGTTCCAACCTGCATTTGTCGACGTGACCTACCACCGGGAAGAATATGTCTATCGCGAAGTCGGCCCTGGACTCCTGCAGAAACGGACGGTGCGCAAGCGGCCCGGCACCGTGGGGATTTGTGCGGCGCTGATGAACCGCTACCACGTAGAGACCGTTCCCCACATCATCTGCGGTGGTTTCTCAGTGGAAGAGACGGAAAATGCGCTGATTGACCTCGACTTCGTGGGCGTCCGCAATGTCCTTGCACTTCGCGGTGACGCCATCCGAAGCGAGGGCAGGTTCAAGCCGGAGTCGGATGGCCATCATTATGCCATCGACCTCGTACACCAGGTGGTGGACCTGAACAAGGGAGTCTACCTCGATCCCGACCTGAAGAACACGACCGCAACCGACTTCTGCATCGGCGTAGCCGGTTACCCGGAAAAACACTTTGAGGCACCCAATCCGGACAGCGATCTCCGCTGGCTGCGGAAGAAAGTGGACGCCGGTGCCGAATACATCATCACCCAGATGTTCTTCGACAATGCCCGGTATTTCGAATTCGTTGACCGTTGCCGAGCGGCGGATATACAGGTGCCCATCATCCCTGGCCTCAAACCCCTCACTACAGCTTCACAATTGAGCATCCTCCCCCAGGTATTCCATGTGGATCTGCCGGAAGCCTTGGTCAACTCCGTGGAGAATGCCAAGACCCGGGAACAGGTCAAGTCTGCGGGCATGGACTGGTGCACCACACAAGCGGAGGAATTGCTCGATAGCGGTGTCCCCACCCTGCATTTCTATACCATGGGCAAAATTGATCCGACCGCGGAGATCGCACGTCGTGTATTGGGGAACGTCACAGCCTGATACCACCATCACGAACAGATCGGCCACGTCCTTTCCGTGGAAAGGCGGAAAGAGGGAATCATCCTACAAGAAGGCGGGAACAAGTCCTTGAACCATGCCAAGGGTGCTTCACCACCTTGTAAACGCCATCCTTCTTGTTATGTTGCCTCCTGTTGTGAAGAATCTCCCTTCATCCCCTTCTGATGATGGACAAAATGACCCGCTGAGGTCCTTGCGTCTATTGGAGGCCTTTGCTGCTGATCTGGTGGACATTCACGACCCGGCACAACTGCTGTGGGCCGTGGCTGAGAAGGTGATCAGCAAATTGAAATGGGAGGACTGCGTCATCTACATGCTCGATGAACGACGAAAAGTCCTCGTCCAGACAGCGGCATATGGTCCGAAGAACATCGACTATGAGTCCATCTGCGAGCCGATCGAGATTCCACTGGGCAAGGGCATTGTGGGAAACGTAGCGGCTTCACGAAAAACCAGGCTGATCAACGATACACGCCGCCACCCCGAGTACATTCAGGACGATGCATCTCGACTTTCCGAGCTCGCAGTGCCCATCAAAATGGGGGACCGGTTGCTCGGAGTCATCGACAGCGAACATCCGGATACCGGATTCTACGGTCCTGAGGAACAACTCATTTTGGAGACCATCGCCAGCATTACGGCGACCAAACTGGAGAAAGCGAAGAGTTCAAGGGACAGTGAGGAACTGGCGTTGTTCTACAAGCGGAATCCCAATCCAGTCATGCAGATTGATGCCAATCGCATCATCAACATCATGAACATTGCTGCGGCCGACTGTTTTCAGGGAAGATTCAGCAAAGGAGACGAGATCAACAGACCGGGACTCGATGAAGCGTTGAATGAAGCAGTGGAGAAAGGGAGCAGCCGTTGGGAATGCTCATTGCTCGATGAAGACACAGGTGTCATCAGGGTTGGGGAATTCCGGATCGTTCGCCTCCCCACGGGAGACTTCAACCTTTATGGAAACGAGATCACCCACATCATAGAGCTCAAGAAAGCTGCAGAAGCCGCGAATCTGGCCAAGTCGAATTTCCTTTCAGTGATGTCCCATGAAATCCGAACACCGCTCAATGCCGTGCTCGGATTGACGGACCTGCTCATCCATGACAACCCAAGCCGGGAAGAGCAGTTGCGGCATCTGGCCTACATGGAATTCTCCGGACGCCACCTGCTCAGCCTGGTCAACGACATCCTCGACCTGGAGAAGCTGGCCTCCGGCAAGGCGAAATCCATCAACACTGCATTCGCGCTCAGCGACCTCATCCACTCCATCATCGAGAGCTTCCGCAACCGGGCCGAAAAGACCGGCATAGAATTGAAGCTCACGCTGGACCCCGGCATCCCGGACCGCATCGAGACGGATGTCAAATGGTTGACCCAGATTCTCAACAACCTGCTCAGCAACGCCATCAAGTACACCGACAAAGGATGGGTTGAATTGGTCATCGACAGCACTGAAATCAACGGGCAGGAAGGCTTGAGTATCGAAGTCAAGGATACTGGCCAAGGCATTCCACTCAGTGAACAGCAGCGGATCCTGCAACCATTCGAACAAATCAGGTCCAATCCGAGCATCGAAGGAACGGGCCTTGGCCTTGCCATCGTAAACAGCCTCATCCAAAGGCTGGAAGGCACGATCAACATCGACAGCATGCCTGGGGAAGGCTCCACTTTCACAGTGGTAATTCCAATCTACAGTGTGGAGTCCGCCGCCTCAAATGACGGCAAGCTGCCCGCCGAAAAGCCTCATTCGGAAGCGAAAGACGCGTCCACCAATGGCATCACAGTGCCCCCAGCATCTCAGGAAAAAGCCGCAATCCACACGCAAGGTGAAAATCAGGACTTCCCCATCCTGTTGGCAGACGACAACGAGCTGAACCGGTTCGTAGCATGCAAGCTCCTGGAGCGGTGGGGCCACACGGTGGTCGAAGCATTGGATGGAGCATCCGCCATCGAGGAATGGCAGCAATTGAAACCCTGCATCGTGCTGATGGATGTCCAGATGCCGAATGTTGATGGGATCGAGGCGACACAGCGGATCCGCGACATGGAACAAAACCATCCGGAATTGCCGAAAAGTCCCATCATCGCCCTGACGGCGGATGCAGAGGAAAAGACCCTGCTGAGGATCCTGGCCGCAGGCATGGACGACCGGGTCATCAAACCCTTCGATCCACCCATGCTCCAGGCCATGCTCAACCAGTACATGAAGCGGCTGGCGAGAACTTCAGGAATGACCACCTGAAGACCGCCACTCCTCTATTTCTTCCGGAAGAACAACCGGATGGGAACTCCACTGAAATCGTAGCGTTCCCGGATGCGGTTTTCAACGAACCGCTTGTACGGATCCTTGATGTACTGCGGCAAGTTGCAATAGAAGGCGAAGGTCGGCACTTGCGAGGGCAACTGGGTAATGTACTTGATGCTCACGCTCTTCCCCTTGTAGATGGGCGGAGGCTGGTCCTTGACGATGGGCAACAGGACATCATTGAGCTCCGAGGTCGACACCTTCAACTTACGCTGGTGGTAGACGTGCAATGCGGCCTCCAGCGCCTTGAAGACGCGTTGTTTGGTGAGGTTGGAAGTGAACACCACGGGCACATCCGAGAAAGGCGCCATCTTCTCCTCGAGCACCGCCCGATAGGCATTCATGGTGTGCTCATCCTTCTCGACCAGGTCCCACTTGTTCACCACGACCACCGCGCCACGATAACTGTCGAGAACGTGCCAGAAGATGTGCTGATCCTGCTTCTCCATGCCCTGCGTGGCATCGAGCAGCAACAAGCAGACATCACTCTGGTCGATGGCCTTGATGGTCCTCACCGTGCTGTAGAACTCAAGACTGTCGTCAACCTTCTTCCGCTTCCTCAATCCCGCCGTA
>CAXQGL010000049.1:0-15818 GCA_964223495.1 Candidatus Nitrosopumilus sp.
ATGGATTAGGAGCGGAAACGAGGCGGAATTCATCCGAAATGCACGGCATATCCACGGCGACGAAGCCAGAGAGCGAATCCTTTCTCATGGATTCGGGCTTCTGTTCTCGTCAAGCCATCAAGGCTCAATTGATGCTCTCGGCCGTATTCCTTGCGCAACTTTCTGATGGCCTTATCAAAAGCCAGATGGAAGTCCCTTTTGAAATGGTGCTTTCCCCAAAGTGTGCTGGTAAATTCAGATGGATCCTGGTGAATGTGGAACCTCTCTTCGATGGTCTTTCTCGTCTCCCCCACATACAAGGGTTCGGTCAACAATCGCTGTTGGCGGGAGAATCCAGGATTATTGTTGCGCATGACCCGCCTCGACCAGGCTGTAGGGTTCATATGAAATGCGTAGACCCGGCAGTCGCGTTCTTCAATCGATGTAGAGACTAGACCGAGGGAGTGGGTGGGCACCGAAGTGGTGCCGGGGTGAGTGGAATAGGACATGATGATGGAGGGTTGGGTATGGAGATGAGGGGGGTGTTTCCCGTCCTTCACTTCGTTCAGGACGTGAAACTCCTCCCTCGAACAAGGGAATGGGCAGGGTGAGCCCGACCACACCCCTTGGGGCGCAGCCGGACCTTGGTTTGGGATTGCTCCCCTACCCCCTACATCTTCTCTCGGTGCCGACAGTCGACGGGGCAATCGTCACTGTCGGTCCATTGGACCCTGTCCCGGGACAAAGCGATGGAATACGCTTCCCCGCGACGGCCCTCGATCGTATACCACGCCGCCCGTTCGGGTCCCAAGGCGGACCTGAATTGGGCGCGGATCGCGGACATGTGTTGATTCAAACGTCCATCCTCGTTCTCGACGAGCCGCCGGATGACCGCACACTGTTCCTCGGGCGTTCCCTGACGGGCCACCGCTGAATACAGCCGGATCAACGTCCGGACATGGTCGGAGTCCACGAGATCAACCAACCGCACCCCTTCAGGATGCAGCAGGAAGAATTGGACCAGAGCCTTCCGGACGGGCCGGAGGTCAATCTGGACGTCCCCAACCCGGAAATCCTGCGAATAGCCGGAAATCACGAGGGGCGCAATCCCCACATCAACAGGCCTTGCGGCCAAGGCATCACCATCCGGCGCGACGACCAGACGGATCTTTTCAATGAAGTCCTGGATCAACTCCAGGCACTTCCCTTCGGGCAGTATATGCCCATCGGGAATGCGAATGTGCACGGGAGGGCCTTGGAACCCTTCCAGCATGATGGCAAGCGGTGCCGGACCGACCTCGGTCGTCCGACGGGTGGGGGAGAATAAAGTAGTGGCGGCTTTGAGGTTTAGCGTTACAATAGATAAACGAAAAAATGAGCAAAAGGTTGCTTCAGAAAGCAATTAAATCATGCCTTTTTTACGCCGGATCATTTCACGGACCTCATCGCGCATGTAGGCGTCCGAAAGACGGATGTCCTTCTTACTGAAACGCCGCGTTCTACGGGCATCAAAGCCGAGATCACGGCTCACGGCCATCGGATCGATGTCCGCGCCGATGAAGCGGAATTCCCAGCCTTTCTGCGTGAGGTTATCGATGATCAAACGCAGCGCCCCCGAGGAGAACACACGGCTGGCATTTTCGTGACCATCGGTCAGGGTCATGATCGAGATCGACGTGCCCTTGGCGGGGGCATCCTCACCGACCTTGTCAATCGTACGGGTGATGAGGGTTCCGAGGCCGTCCCACAGGGCGGTATTGCCACGCAGGACATACTGGTCCGGCCGGATGTCGTGGATCTCGCCGATGGACTTCGGTCCGAACCACATGCGGAAATCATCGGAGAAGTCGCAGATGGAGAACCGGACATCCTGGTCGGGGTGTTCCGATTGGATGGTGCGCAGGGAAGCAATCTGCTCGTTGAGGGTGGACAGGGTGCCATCATAGCAATCGCGCATGCTGGCGGAGGCGTCCAGGAGGACGAAGTGGAGGTGTTGCTGACTCATGACTGGAGGGATTGGAGGGTGAATACGGCCCCACCGCGGGACTGTTGACACGGCAATGATGCCGGAAAGGGACCCACAACAACGAATGGCGTCAACCTTGACGACGGTGGACCAAAGGATCGAGGCGCAACACGCCACAACATCATCTCAAAAGATGACAATCGTCAATCCGGAAACCAGAAGAAATGATGGAATTGCAGTCACCCAAAAGCCGCATGCCATGACACAGCCAATGCCCTCAAGCGACCATCCATCCGGAAACGAAGCCGGTCAGCACACCGGAAAGAAGGGGGCCTTGTGTGGCGCCCCCGAACAGGCAGGTCCCGACATGCGGAATGTCTACTTCCATAGACTTGACCACAAGCAACCCAATCTGCCCCGGCGCGCCGGAACGGTCATCCTGGACCTCGAGGACGGCGTCTCCCCCAGCGATAAGGCGCACCGCCGAAAGGCCATCCAAGAAGTACTCGGTCAGCCCCTGCCCGAGGACGTATCCGTACTGGTCCGCTGTCACGGCATGGATGACATCGGAGGACTGCTGCTCGACATCGAAGCGGTATGCTCAGAGGACCTCACGGGCTTCATCCTGCCCATGGTGAGCACGGTCGATGAGGTCGAAGCCTTCGATCAGCTGCTCACCGAGCGCGAGAAGAACCTCGGGCTTGCCCAGGGACACTTCACCATCCACCTCCTCATCGAAATGCCCGAAGCCTACCTCGATCTCGAGGACCTCGCCAGAGCCTCGAGCAGGGTCGCCTCCATCATCTTCGGCAAGGAAGACTTCATGACGGGCTTCCCCCTCGCGGCCTGCAAGGCCGCTGAATTGGCCGAGGCCCGCATTCCCCTCGTTGCCGCAGCATTGGGACTGCCCGCCATCGCCTCGCCCTTCTGCGCGATCCATGATCCCAAAGCCTTCGAACGCTACTGTCGCCGGACCCGCGCCCTCGGTTACACCGGCGTCCTGACCGTCCATCCCTCCCAACGCGCCATCGCGGACGACGTCTACGGCGTATCGGCGCTGGACCGGCAATCCGCGCTCCAACTCCTGGAGGGATCAAGCAATGACCAGATCGTCCGGATGAACGGCTGCATGGTGGGCCCCCCGATGAGGAAGCGCGCCCAGTCCCTGCTCGACAAGGCGGACGAAATGGGCACCGCCCCCCCTGTACTCAAGGCCAGCCGTTCCACGGCGCGCACCGGCCGCTTTCCCCGCTACGGTGTCGACACCTCCACCACCCAGGTCGGCTCCATCCTCGAAAGCCCGCATGCGTACACCATGGACGAGAGCTGGAGGATGAAGTGGTTTGCCCACTTCCCCACCAGCGATGCGGTCCTGACCAGCGAACCCGCTGCCCAAGCCCTTGGGTTCGATGAGCGGCCCCTGCCCTTCTCGCTGTTGCTCAACCTGTGCCTGTGTCTTTCAGTGGAGCCCTTCTCCCAGACCTGCCGTTACCACCTCGGTCTCCGCGATGCCCGCCAAGTGGCCCCCGTCCGCATGGGCGATACCGTCCGGGCCAGGATCCGGGTGGAAGGCCTGCGCAACACCTCCTCCGGAGACGCGGCCGTCATCGTCACGACCCACATCCTGGTCAACCAGCACGAAGAGCCCGTATTCGTCCTGACCAAAGACAGCTACTACGCGGCCATCCCCAACCTCGCCGGCCGTGCCGAACTCCCGCGCGAAGGTGCTGCCCACGCCGCCTTCGACGCTGCACTCGCCCTCGAGGCCATGAACGTGGCCGACGCCACCCGCCTCGGGGATTCCGAAACTTATTTCCCTCCGAGCCTGCCCGTCGAAGAGGGCGAGGTCATCCTCCACCCCGCGGTGCGCCCCATCGGCTGGTCCGAAAACCTGGAACTCACCACCCTGGTGAGGAACACGCACCCCATCCACTTCGACGCCCAGCGGCATGGCCGTGAAGGCATCGTGGTCTGCGGCGGCTTCGTGCAGGCGCTCATGCAAGGCCTCGCCTCACCCGAATTCCGTCAGGTCGTCGAAGAGCGGCTCATACACTCCTTCCACACGGGCACCGTGATGCCCGAGGACCGCATCGGTGCCCTCTCCCGGGTCATGTCCGTCCGCGACGCCGGCAACGGCATCGAAGAAGTGGTGGTCTCGACCATAGGATTGCTCAATGTGGACGTCGAACAGGAACTCATCGGCGTGGAGATCCCGGATGCCCTGTTCGGTCCCGAGCCCGTCAAGCCTGCGGCCCTGCGCGCCCTGTGCGCCACCGAGTGCCCCGTCCTCGAGAACCGCATCGCCCTGCGCGCCATCCGCGTCCTGCGCCGGGTCAAGGCTTGAGCAAAATGAAAAGGGCCCCCGAAGGCGCCCTTTTCCATTCCTGCAAAGCCACTGATGCTCAGTTGAGGTAGACCTTCATGGCATCCAAGGACATGCCGCTGCGCAGCTTCTTGATGCCGCGGTCGCGGAGTTGGCGCACCCGCTCGGACGTCAATTCCATCAGGTCTCCAATCTCCGAGAGGCTCTTCGGCTCATGCTCGTTCAGGCCGAAACTCAGGCGCAGGACATCCGCCTCACGCATGGGCAACAGACTCAAGGCGCGCTCCATCTCACCGGCCAAGTCCTCCACCTCGAGGTCATCATCGGGGCGGTGCGCGTCCTGGTCCGGCATGATGTCCCGCATCAATGCCGAATCGCGGTCGTCCTCACCGAGCGGCGCATCCATGGAACTCGTCTTCATCCCGTTCTTCCGGGCCTGCTTGACGGCCTACTCCGAAATGTCCATGAAGGCGGCCACTTCGTGATCTTCCGGCTCCCGCTCGAGGATCTGCTCCAGTTCGGACGTGGCATTGCGTACCTGCAGCATCACGCCGACCTGGTTGGACGGCACCCGGACGAGCCGGCCCTTCTTGGCGGCCGCATCCATGATGCTCTGGCGGATCCACCAGACCGCATAGGAGATGAACTTGAAGCCCTTGGTGTGATCGAACTTCTGGGCGGCCTTCATGAGGCCGAGGTTGCCCTCATTGATGAGGTCGATGAGCGGCAAACCGATGTACTGATACTTCTTGGCCACGGAAACGACGAAACGCAGGTTGGCTTCAACCAGCTTGTCGAGTGCGCGCTTGTCCCCGTTCTGGATGCGGATGGCGAGGTTGACCTCCTCTGCCGCATCGATCATGGGAAGACGGCTGATTTCGGCGAGGTAGGCATTCAATGCGGCGCTGTCGCGCTGCGTGGTGGAGGAAGTGATGACGAGTTGCTTCATGGGGCGGAAGAGGCGGGTTTGGTGAGGGGGTATGGAGTTGGGGTTGAAATCGAGGGGCCAACGGCCGGCATGGAGGTGTTATTGTGACAAGTGTTGACGCGAATTGTTTAGCAAAAACCGTGCGCGAATTGTGCGTGGAGGAATTTTTTGGCAAAGCTGCAGGGGGCAGATGGGGTCGACACCCCGAAAACCCAAGGATGACCGGGGTTCCGGAGGACATTACCCCCCTGGAGGTCACATGGGTCCGCCTTGGCCGCAGTCCACAATGTGCCCTTCGCGGTCGGTCCACAGGACAAATTGTCTGTCCAGCGCAATCCCGTAGGGCTCGCCGGGCCGACCATTGATCACATATTCCCCAGCATCGCGAAAGCCGAGGACCCTGCGAAAAGCCCTGCGGATGCGCGACAGGTGCTGCTGGAGCTTGTCCCCGGGATCCTCCACGATACGGCGGATCGTATCGGCCTGCTCCTGCGGATTGCCGATGGTCGCGATGGGCCGATAGAGTTGGACCAAGGTGTCCAGGTGGTGGGCATCCGGCAGGTCGACCAACCTGACCCCTTGTGGATGCAGGAGGTAGAATTGATACAGCGCCCTTTGGATGGGTGAGAGGGAAACCCGCTGGCCCGGCAGGTCCACCTGCTGCGCATACCCGGAGATGCGCAGGCGACCGGGCTCGGGGTCCAGGCGCCAGCGGCGGCGGTACATGAGGTCCCGGCGAACGAGGTCCATCAGCCGGAAGCAATCGATGACCACATTGGGATCGAGGTGGCCCTCCCGGATCCGGCTCCTGATGCGCGCCATGCATTCGGGACAGGCATCGGCCGTGCGCATCTTCAGGCTGATGTCCGGCTTGTCCATGCACAGGTCCATGATGCAGCCACGTGCCTCTTGGTGCGCCCGGTAGGCGATTTCCTGCAGGGTGTCATACATCCCCCGCATGATGATGTTGCTCGCGAGCAGGAACGTGACGGGCAAGCGGAAGGACGTCGCCGTGAATAGGTTCCAATCGTCCGCGTGCATGAAATGGCTGTTCCCTTCACCGAGGCTGAACCAATTGCCCTCATGCCGCATCCGCGACAGCAGGACGATGACGGTATCCTCCGTGAGGTCAGCCCGCTTGCGGATTTCGTCGATGCAGGAGAAGATGGCCTCCGTACTCAGGCTTCCATCCGGACCACACTGCGACCGGACGAGCTCCGAGACGGAGTCGACGGACAGCAGGGGCCCTTCCGAAAAGCGCAGATGCCGGAGGGGACCATTGGCCCCCCCCAGCAATGCTGCAAATGAATCCTGATCGACGTCGGACGTGCGGTAGATGAATACTTCCAAAGTGGTCTTGGGCGGCTACTTGATTAGAACGCGTGAAACGTCAATGGTTGCCTCGGGGCCTTCAGAAACGGCTCCGGTTGGCAGTCAGGTAGGACCCCATCTCCAGCGTGGCGTAATCCGAATAATCCGACAGTTCCGCCTTGCTGAAGCGGGCCGTGCGCCGGGCATCGATGCCCAACTCGCGGCTCACGGCAAGCGGGTCGACGTCCGCTCCGATGAACCGGAATTCCCAGCCCTTCTGGGTCAGCCTGTCGATGAGCATCCGAAGGGCTCCGGCGGAAAAGACCCGGCTCGCATTCTCGTAACCGTCGGTCAGCACCATGATGGACACCGTCGTCCCCTTGTCCGGGGCATCCTCACCCAGGTGGTCCACCGTGCGGGTGATCAGCGTTCCGAGCCCGTCCCACAGGGCGGTACACCCCCGCAGTTGGTAGTCGTCCTGCCCGACGTCCCGGACCTTTGCCAGGGATTTGGGGCCGAACCACATTCGGTAATCATCGCTGAAATCCGAAATGGAGAATTTGACATCCTGCTCGGGGAACTGCTTCTGGAGCTCGCGCATGGAGGCGATTTGCTCGTTGAGGGTGGACAAGGTGCTGTCGTAGCAGTCCTGCATGCTGCCGGATGCATCGAGGAGAACGTGGTGCACATGGGTATGCTTGGTGCGCTTCATGAGGGAAGGAAGGTTGAGAAATGATGACGGTCCCACCGCGGAACCGTTCCGTGGGCAATGATGCCCGAGGACCCCCTCAGACCCCGAACTCCGTCAACCTTGACGCGACCCTGTTTTTTTCGTGGAAAACCCGTTGACACCCGGGCGCGCCTACCTGTATACCTGCACGCCCGCGCGAGGGAGCCCGAATGGGCCGTCAATCCCGGAGCTCCTCCAGCAGCGGATCCAAGCGCGCACCGACGTATTCCATGCCCTCGCAGGAAAGGTGATGGAAATCGATGAAAGCCGAGTTGGGCAGGACATCCCACCCGAGTCCGAGATAATGCACATGGGACAACGCTGCAGCCGATTGCATCAGGTTCCGGTAATCGTCCAAGGAGGCGGAATTCGCCTTCTCGAAGAAACTGGGGTGCATGGGATGTTCGAGGATCAACAATTGCCAACCCGATTCCGTGGCGAGGTCCACCATGGCCTCGAAGGCCCAGGTGGACATGCGGGAGCCTTCGAACCAATGCTCGTGCACCATGCGATCGGACACCGGTGCCACAAATCCGTCCGGCAGACCGCCATCCCGGCAGACCCAACCCATCAGCGATCGCACCCGCTCCAATTGCGCCCCATTGAGCAGCAATTGCCACCTGAACCGCCACGGCCATTCCGATCGGAAGAGGTCTCCCCAATGCAACATGGGGCTCGCCTCGCCCAACACCGACTGTTGCCAACCATCTTCCTGCACGCGACCAGACATCCGACGCTCCGCCACGGGACCGAATTTCATCGGCCAGATGGTCAGCACCACCACCTCGACCTTGCTGTCCGGACCCTTCAAATCCGCCAACTCGCGCATCCGCATCCAAGTGCTGACCAGGTCCTGGGCAGGCCGATTGAACCGGGGCACCTGCTTCACTGGGACGTCATTGCCATGACTGTCACCGAACAGCACGACTGGAAACTGGTGGGCCTGCTCGAATTCACGCCGGGTGAAGCCGTCCATGCACAATTTCAGCAGGGCCAAGGCGGAAATGGCCAACATCACCGTAAACAGTGGGCGGAGGATCAGGCTGCGCATCAGAAGGCGAAATAGATGAATTCCTGGGCAGCCTGGCGCGTGCCGAACACCAGGGCCATCGAGATCAGGATTGCCTCCGGCCAGACCCCACGCCAGGGCCCACGCCACATCCAACGCACCCCCCATCGGAATTGCACCCATTCCAGCGCCAGGAACAGGGGCAGGACGAGGCCGAATAAACCGAAATCCAACAGGGAGACTTCCTGTGACCATCCACGCCCGATCCTGGCGAGGATTTCCATCGCATGGCCGAATCCATCTGCGCGAAAGAAGACCCACGCGAAACACACCATGAAAAAGGTCCACATCATCCTCGGAACCTGCGACCACGACCACGCGTCCTCCGCCCTGCGGTTGTGCCCCAGCAGGAACAACGGCACGAAGCACGCCGCGTGGATCCCACCCCAGACGACGAATTTCCAATCGGCCCCGTGCCACAGGCCACTGACCAGGAATACGGTGGTCACATTGAGCAGCGCGCGGAATTTTCCTCGCCGCGAACCCCCCAAGGGGATGTAGAGGTAATCGCGGAACCAGGTATTGAGCGATACGTGCCAACGCCGCCAGAACTCCCCGAGGTCCCTGGAGAAATAGGGAAAACGGAAATTGGAACGCAACCGGATGCCAAACAGGCGCGCCGTCCCGATGGCGATGTCGGAATAGCCGCTGAAGTCCCCGTAGATCTGGACAGCGAACGCCACCACGCCGAGCACCATCATGGGACCGGTCACCTCGGTGCCTCCGAAGGCCGCATTGGCATGGATGGCCGCGGAATCCGCAATGACGACCTTCTTGAAGACACCCCAGCAGATCAAACGCCAACCCACACGCACGCCGATGGCCGTCAACTTGCGTTCCCGCAGCATCTGCGGCAGCAGTCGGGTGGCCCGCTCGATCGGCCCGGCCACCAACTGGGGGAAAAAGGAGACATAGGTGGCAAAGGCGACCAGATCGCGGCAGGGTTCGATCCGCCTGCGGTAGACATCCACCGAATAGCTCAGCGTCTGAAACGTGTAGAAGCTGATGCCCACCGGGAGGATGATGTTCCAGGTCAACGGATCCATCCGCACCCCTGCAGCACCCCACATCGATACCCACTGGTCCACGAAGAAGCCGGCATACTTGAACCAGAGCAGCATCCCCAGATTGAAGGCGAGGGACAGGGCCAGCCACGCCTTGCGTCGGCGCTCCCGCTGCTCCTGCGCCAACCGGATGCCCACGAAATAATCAACTGCGATCGAAGCACCGATTAGGGCGAGGAACCGCGCATCCCACCATCCATAGAACACGCAGCTCGCCACCAGCAGCAACACATTCTGTGCCCGCCACCGACCGGACATCCACCAATACAACAGCAGGACAACCGGCAGGAAAATCCAGAAAGCCGTGGAAATGAAATGCATGTGCCACCGCAAAAGTCTTCAACAATGAGGGGACCGCCCATTTTCAGCGGCAATAGCTTGTACACGACCTTGTGTCCAATCATGGCCCTGACTTCCAACTTTTGTCGCTTGCTGGTCGCCTGCATTCCATTGCTCGGCACCTTTGGAGCGGCCGCACAGGAGCAGGTCCTGTTCGAATCCGGCGATCTCGGGTACGCCTGCTTCCGCATTCCCGCCTTGGTCATGTGGGGGCCGAGAGGGCTGCTGGCCTTCGCGGAGGGCAGGATGGAAGGGTGCGCCGACTTCGGGGATGTCGACATCCTGATGAGGCGCAGCGAGAATGGGGGCGCCACCTGGTCCGCCCCTGTCGTGGTGGCGGACAACGGCCACCTGCAAGCCGGCAATGCGACGCCCATCCTGGACGGGCTCGACCCGGCCTACCCCGAGGGGCGCCTGTTCCTTTTCTACAATACGGGCACGGCTTCCGAATACGACACCCGGATGGGCCAGGGCAGAAGGCGTGGCTTCTTCATCACCTCCACCGACCGGGGCGCGACCTGGTCCGCCCCGACGGACATCTCGGGCGAAATCCACTTCGACCGCCACAGTAACCAACCGGAAATCGATGCCCGCACGCTCGCCTTTGCGCCCGGCCACGGCGTGCAACTGAAGGATGGCCCCTACGCCGGCAGGCTCTTCGTGCCGGCGAACCATTCCTTGGGCCCACCACGGGATGACTTCCGGGACTACACCACCTTCGGCGCCTGGTCCGACGACCACGGCCGGACCTGGCACGTCTCCGCCGACCTCGGCATCCCGTCCTCCAACGAAGCCATGGCGACCGAAGTGAACGGCACACTCCTGCTCAATGTGCGCATGCAGAACCGGACTGACCGCAGAAAACGCATGGCTTCCAGTAAGGACGGCGGCTCCCATTGGTACAGCACCTGGACCGCGGAAACCCTCACGACCCCGGTTTGTCAATCGTCCATCCTCCATGTGGAGGAGATGGCGCGCACCTACCACCTCGGACCGGCCGACACGGTCGCCCGACGGAACCTCGCACTCTGGTCGTCCACGGACGGCGGATTCGTTTGGGTGCGCGGCGAAACCATCTATCCGGGCGCAGCAGCGTACTCCGACATGGCCCATCTCGGTCAAGGCCGACTCGGCATCCTCTACGAACGGGACGACTATGCCCGCATCGTGTTCAACACCCTCACCCTGCGGTGAAACGGGCAAGCCCGCCGATGCTCAACCACCGCGCTGCGAAGCACTGCGGAAACGGCCCGCATCGAAACCGCGCAACCGGGCATGTTTGGTCGAACGGCCCTTGACCCTGGAACGCCAGCGGCGAAAGGAACCCGACTTCAAGTGACGCCGCATCAGCGCCCTGACTTCATTTTCCTTGAGTCCGAATTGGGCCTCAATGGCCTCGAACGGGGTGCGGTCCTCCCACGCCATGCCGATGATGCGGTCCAATTCGTCGGGATTGAAATCCGGGGCTGTCACAACAACATGACACCACGAACGACGGGAAGTTCTCCCGGACCGCATGGCGCCATGCACCGACCTGACCCGGTGAAGGAAATCCGGCGCTCCGAAGTCCGCACCGCAAGCGGAATAGAAAAGCCCGGCACAAGGCCGGGCTGATCAAATGCAGATGAGCAACCCTCTGGACCGAATTCGGGCTACATCTCCTGCAAGAGTGGTTTCAGTGACCCGCTCCACTTTTGGATTGGGAAGAGATCCTCCATCGATTCAAAATGAACGCGATGAAGGCCACTTGATTTCAAATGCTGTGTCCAAGATACATGGATTGTAAGATATTTCCTACCCTTTGTAGGAGAAGAGGAACAACCTGCCGAAAATAAGCCTCAAATGAGCACTGGCCCACCGAGAACATATTTCTGTCTTTTGAGCACGGCTGAACAGCAGATTGAACAGTGACTCAACAACATTTCATGAGGGAATACTTGCAATGGACGCTGATACTTGATGAACTTCCCGCGAACACAACCCTGAGCCATGCGGACTTCCCTTGTCTTGATTTTCGGCCTTATCGCCGGATCCTCCCTTTCCATCCTGACCGCCCAGACCGACTGTGACAGCGCCGACCACACCATCCTGGCAGGCAGCAATTACTTCAATCCGGGCAGCCTGACGATCAATGCCGGCGAAACCGTGGCTTGGATCAACGAAGGCGGGTTCCACGATGTCAATGGCATCGCCAGTGCCATCACAGGAGACCCTTTCGGCAATCCGGAATCCTTTTCCCTTCCCGCCGTACAAGGCAATTCAATGGGCGTCTGCATGGGCGTCCACACCTTCACGGTACCCGGCACGTACAACTACGACTGCAGCATCGGAAACCACGCCGCGGACGGCATGGTGGCGACCCTGACGGTGGAATCGTCCGCCGTCGAATGCAACGATGCCCTCGCCTGCAACTACGATGAGACGTCCTCCTCGGATGCGGATTGCCTGTACGAGGACGGCGCCTTCAATCTGAGCGAAGGAATCTGGCTCGTTCCGGGAGCCGCACTCGATCCCGATATCGATTGCGCCATCCAGCCTGGCGCGGGCATCCTCGTATCGATGAACGCCAACCAGGGTGAACCCGTCACCGTGGTCGTGGACACCGCCCTGGAAGACTACATCAACGGATTGGTCACAGCCGGCCTGCTGACCCCGCTGAATGGCGTCATCGCCCTCAGTGCCCTCGAGAACGCCGTGTTCTCCTTCTGCGGCAACACCATGACGGGAATAGCCGGGCTCAATACCATCACCTCGGACTGGAATGGGGAGGTGTGGGAAATCGAGGCCCTCGGATTCAACCTGGCCCCCTACACCACACTTGACATGGGTTGCCCCGATCCGGATGCCCTCAACTATGACCCCTGCGCCAATCCGGACGAAATGCTCTGCGAATACGCCGCCACCGCTTGTGATGACCCCCTCGCCTGCAACTACGACAGCACTTCGGTGGGCATGGCGGATTGCATCTATTTCGATACCGAACTCTTCACCCTGGAGGAAAACGATTTCATCGACTTGTTCGCATTCGACGAATGTCCGGACGGTTATGCGGGCTACAACGATTTGCCCGTCCCCCTCGGCCAAGACAGCGCCGGATACCCACTGACCTTCACGGTCTTCGAAGAGGTGGCGGAAATCCTCAATGACTTCGGTTTCGAATTGGCGGTGGAAGACCTCAGCACCGCCACGGTAGCGGTATGTGGCACGACCCTCTACTACAACTCGACCATCTTCGGTTTGGAATCCTCGGAGTGGGACGGTCACGGTTTCCCCAATGCCAATTTCGGCTCCTATCTCGCCCCCTCCAGCAGCTATCCTGAAGGCTGCTCGGATGAAGAAGCCTGCAACTTCGACGCGTGCTCACACCCCTTCAGTTTCGGGACTTGCGAATATGTGATCACAGGCCAACTCCAGACCGCGGACGGGGACACGGGAATGGTGACCCTGATCGATGGCGACGTTGTCAGCTTCATCGCCACGGCACCGGCGGACGGAAACAGCCTGGACTGGTTCACCGAATGTGGCTTCATCGAAGTGGATGGCAACACCGCCACATTGACGACCACGGGAACAGGGGATTGCGAAGTCTGCGTCACCGAGAGCAATGCCGAAGGATGCGAGGACGAATCCTGCATCATGGTGTCCGTCATCGCTTCCATCGGCGAGGTGGACCGCAACGCTTGGCGTTTGATGCCCAACCCGGCCGCCTCTGACATCCGGGTGGAATGGAATGGGACCACATCGGTGTTCGAGGTATTCGACCTCCACGGCCGGCGCGTCCACACCGCCACCCTGCAACCGGGAACGAACACCCTCGACATTTCGGCACTGAAGCCCGGCCTGTATCTCGCCGGACCGGGTGGAAAGGCGTTGCAACGGCTTGCCATCCAACGCTGAGATGACAGAAAATAGAGGGGCTGGTCATCTCGGGACCCAGCAGCTGATCCGATACGCCATCCTGTCGTATTGGGCCATCTTCTGGCTGTTCAACATGGTGGACAAGGTGATTGGAGGGGCCCACTTCCTGTGGGTGGGGCGCGACCGCTTCGCCCAATTCCAGAAGTACTTCGACAGTGTCGGATTGGACGCTCCCCACGTCGCCAATGCCGCGCTCGTCGTGGCGGCCGCACTGGAGGCCTTCGCCTTGCTGTTCTTCGCCACAGCCGCCTTCCGGGAATTCCGGGGTCACCACGATGAAGCCCACAGGAATGCCCTGGTCGGCACCCTGTTCACATTGGGCACCTTTACCTTCTTTTCCATCGGCGACCACTGGTTCGGAGACCGGTTCGAGCTGCTCGAGCACACCCTGTTCTGGTTCGTCTCCCTCGCTTCATGGGCCGCCTTTTCCCAGCTGCAGCCGATGGCCGAGAGCACTCAAGGTGCCCTGCCCCGCAGAGAAACCCTCCTCGCAGCCGTGGTCGGTGCCGCACTGGTCCTGGCCACCGGAACGGCCATCTTCAAGCACAACACGACGGACTTCATCAAGCGCAGTGCGGCCATCACGGCAGAACCCGCAGGCGACCACCTGTACAAGGTCTCCTTTCCGTTTCTCGGGGGCAGCACCGTCTTCGAGAACAGCCTCGCCCGATTCAAGGAAGACCACCCGGATGAGGCCATCGACCACATCTACACAGTACCGGGTCCCCTGCGGCTGAAAAAGGCCGACGCCCTCATCTTCTACATCGCCACCGAAGACCGACCATGAAGGAGAGACGCCTCATCCGCTGCGCCATCCTCGTCTTCTGGACCCTCTTCTGGGGCCTGAGCGTCGTGGACAAGATCATCCCCGACGTCCGCTTCCTGTGGGTCGGCAAGGACTTTTTCGCCCTGTTCATCAAGTTCTTCGGCTCACTTGGACTCAAGGACCCCCTGTTCGCCACCTGCGCCCTGGCCGCCGTTTCTGCATTGGAGGCCGTGAACTTCGGACTCCATGCCGCTGCCCTCGCCAGCTTCTTCAAACGGGAGGAGACGGTCACCGATCGGCGCTACTTCCGGGCCATCCTGGCCTCCATGGTGCTCTTCAGCCTCTTTTCCATTGCGGACCAGGTCTTCGGTGACCGCTTCCAATTGCTGGAACACGGGCTTTTCTGGTTGGTCCTGCTCGCTTCCTGGGTCGTCTTCCGTCATGTGCCCCTGGGCGACCGCACCATCTCCCTTTCGCCCCCGAAATCGGTTCGTTGGACGCTCATCGCGGGCCTGATGCTCACGGTCCTCACATCCTGGTCCATCTTCCAATTCTCGGAAGCCACCTTCTCCAACGCTTCCGCGCCGGTTCAGGGAGAAGAAGTCGTGGAGGGGGTCTACAAATTCGACTTCCCCTTCCTGGCGGACAAGCGGGTCTGGGAAGCCACGGTGAACACCTTCATGGCCGACCACCCCGAACTCGACGTCCGCTACATCTACACCGGTCCTTCCGAGCTGAACTCCAAGAAGAAGACCCACCTCCTGCTCTACGTGTTCACCGAGCCGCGGCCTTAGCGGAGCACGGTCACAGTACCACAGTACTGGCGGGGACCATCACATTGATGGGTATTGGGAAAGGTGAAATCCGCTTCCTCACCTTCCAGGGTTAGCCTCAACAGCCAATTGTACACGCCACCCTCGAGGAAGTGCCCCCCTTGCACATTCTCACCGGGAGCCCGGTGGTCCGCGATCCACCCTTCCTCGGGGTCCTGCGTGTAGAAGACCTCATTGCCCCAACGGTCGAACACCCAGAGCTCGTATTTGTCGATCACGGACCAACCGCGGATGATGGGGCGGAAGGCATCGTTGATCCCATCGAATACCCCGTTGGTGGCAGGTGTGAATGCGTTGGGGACCCATACCTGCACCGCATCCTCGATGGTGATCCACTCGAATTCCAAGTCCTTGCATCCGAATTCCGTCTGCACCTCGAGGCTGACACCGTATTCCCCGGCTCCAGGGAAATCATGGTACAAGGCCGCATCAAACGCCGCTGTTCCATCTCCGAAGTCCCAGCTGTAGAACCAAGCCGTGGTATCGAAAGGAGAGAAAGCAAAAGATGTGTTGTCCAACCCTGATCCGATGGCACCCACCGCAAAAGCGGCATTGGGCAACGGATGGACGGTAATGGGATCGAGCAAAAGCG
>CAXQGL010000050.1:0-6495 GCA_964223495.1 Candidatus Nitrosopumilus sp.
CCTCCGAGCTCGTGGCACCGTCGCCGAAATCCCAATCGTATTCACACTGGGGGCAAGGTGGGTCCGGTGTAGCAATGAACTCAATCCGGGTATCGGAGAGATAGCTGGTGTAGAAATCGCTGTACAGGTACTGCACTTCAACCACGACGGTCTCCATCAAAGTCTCACCACAGATGTCCGTGACTTCGACAGGATAGCTGTACGAATTGCTCGGAGCGATGTATTGGTTTTCTCCGAACGCCGGAATGGTGGGCCAGCTGTATACAAATCCTTCTTCACCACCTGTAGCTTCAGCAGAAATGGTCAGGGCCTCCCCACGACAGATGACCGTATCGCTTGAGACCGTGAGGGTCATGGGCACATCGGGAATGACCAACAGTGCTGCCGTCTCATCCTCACCGCCGCATCCATCCAGCACCTCAACACTGATGGGAGTGGTGACAAAACTCTGGACGGTAATCTGCGGATCATCGCCTCCGTATGGAATGCCGCCCACACTCCAGGAATAAGTGTAGTCACCCGCTCCACTGGCAATGTCAACCGCTATGGCCGTGTAGTCCACGCAGGACGCATCGATGGTGTCCTGAAGATCGATGACCAGTGGCGGATTGTCAATCACAATACTCGTTGAGGCACTGCCTGAAGACTGACAGTTGTCCGTCACCTCCACCGAGAACGTGGTGGGCAGTCCATCGTCATATGTGTAGGTCGATTGGTCGCCGACGGGGTTGAAATTCTGCGTCCACTGGTACGTGTAAACCCCACTTCCACCGTCGATTTCCGGGTCCAGCACAAAGGTCTCCGTGCACGGTCCCACGATGGAATCAGGCAAGGTGACCTCCAATGGAGGACTGACCACTTCAATTTCCGTTTGAACCACAACGAATTGACCGCACCCATCGCTGACCTCCAAAGTGACGGACATATCACTGTCCGTGGTCCAATTCAAGGTCTCATTGAAACCCAGGAAGGAGAAACCCTCCAACCACGCGAAATTGAAAAAGGGCTCCCCGCCCGACCAATCCGGGGTGATGCTGAACGGCACGTTGCAGCTCACCTCATATGCGTCGTCCAGCTCCACGATGAGTTCGGGGACGTCAATGCTGACATTGACCATCGCCTCTGCGGTCAGGCCGCAGGCATCCTCCACGATCACATGGACCTCGGAGGCATTCAGCCACGTGGACAGGAAGAAACTGTTGCCGTAGCCGAATGCGGGCTGGTCATCCTGAAGTTCCCATGAGTACGTGTAGGGTGGATTGCCCCCTTCGGCCACAGCGAAAATCTCCACGAAACCATTGCAGGACAGCACCACATCCCCTCCGAGGATTTCCGCCGTGAGTTCCGGGTACTCCTCCACGACAATATTGAAGGTGCCCGGATCATCGGGCATGCCGCAGGTATCGCTCACCGTCACGATGCATTCGTAATCCCCAGCCGCCGCCGGAATGTAGTTGAAAGTTGGCTCATCCACGCCTGGGTTGCAGGTCCAATCGTAATGGAAGTTGCCATATCCCCCTTCGATGATCGGCTCGAGGAGCACGGAGTCGCCCACGCAAAGTGTGGCGTCGAAACCATCCACCACCAGAGGGTCGGGCTCATCGGCGATGTCAAATTCGAAATAGCTCGTCAACCCGCCACCATTGCAAGCCGCAAGGTTCAGGATCTCCATGACGACGGTCTCGGTTCCTTCCGGAATGCCATCTTCGAACGCATCCAAGGGGAACTGCTGGGTCGTCACGAAGGGCGGGAAATACACCGTATCCGGCAGCTCGGTGAAGTCGACTCCGTTCGTTGCCGTGCTCGCACTGTAGTCGATGATGACCATCTCCTCGATGTCGATGATGGTCTCGATGGGTCGGGTGAACGTCAACAGGGCCTCACCACAATCCTCATAGATGATGTTGGCACCCGGACCACCCACGTCGATGGAGAGGTCCACCTCCACCACCGAATTGGACTCGAAAGATCCAGACTCCAAGATCACGAAGGACTCGAGTGCCGTATCCGATCCGTCCGCGATGGCCAAGCGGATGTGGTACGATTCTCCACATTCCACCACACTCTCCGCCGTGAGCTTGACGGTATACCCGTTCTGGCACAGGACGTCATGCGGATTCGGGTTGTCGATATAGTAGGCAGCATTCGTGACGTTGTTCACCGAGCTGATCGTGATGGCCAATTGCGGATCGCTGCCCGGAACCTCTGCGAGGTTGATGGCATTGTCAGCATACGGACCATTGATGCCCGGACCGCTCAGGAAGAACCCGAAGATGTCATTGTACTGAGAGTTGATCCATCCCAAATACTCATCGGAACCGAAGACATAATTGAAGCGGATGGTATCCCCCGTGGCGATGAAATCGAATTCAATCGCACAGATGTCATTGACACTGGACACACTGAAGTTCTGGCCGATCAGCGGCGGAACACTGTTGGCAATGGCGAGCAAATCAGGGTCTCCCGATACTTCAAGGCCATCATCTATGAAATCGTCCTGACAACCATCGTCAATGTTGGCGGGGTTGTTGGCCACCTCCGTGGATAGGATGAGGCCCGCGGCAATCGGAAAGTCGTCGGTATCGAAACCCGTAATCTGCCCGATCTGAACCGGGCTGCCCGTGAATTGGACATTGGTGGCCTCCACGCCCGACCCGAGCAAGACATCATTGACGTATTCATCAGGCGTCAAGGTGCTGTTCACCTCCAATTGGGCGGAAATAGCTGGCGCCAAGCCCAAGCCCATGGCGAACAGTAAGATTCGCGGGATCAAGGGCACGATGGGTTGCACGGATTTGATCATGGTTGATGCAATGTACCGAGGATAGGACGACAAAAAAGGCGAAAGGTTGCGCACCTTTCGCCTTTCATCTTGGATAAATGTGAATCCAATCAGTCTGTCACTATTCAAGCCATTTCGAACTCGGACAATTCTTCACGTAAGCGCTTCCGGGCGTGGAAGATGCGACTCTTGACCGTTCCCATCGGGATGTCCAGTTCATCGGCGATTTCATCGTAATGGAAACCATCGAGGAACATCGAGAACGGACGACGGAAATCGTACTTCAATCGGGAAATCGCCGCTTGGATGTCATCGATGTTGATCAGGGACGTCACGGAATCATGATGATAATCCTGACCTGAATTCAGAAAGAACTGGTTGTCAGTCTGGTCGACGATGGTATTCTGGAAGCGCTTCTTTTTGTAGTTGTTGATGAAGATGTTCCGCATGATGGTGTACAGCCATCCTTTAATGTTCGTTCCTTCCTTGAAATTGTTCTTGTAGCGAAGGGCTTTAACGAAAGTCTCCTGAACAAGGTCATTCGCATCGTCGCGGTCACGGGTGAAACCCATGGCAAATCCTGAAAGAAAATCCTGATGCGAAATGAGCAGGTTGTTGAACTCTAAAGTGGACATCTGTTCAATGTTGTGGTCCAAATATTGAACAAAATCTCCTCCGACCCAAACTTCTGTTCAACTTTTTTGAAATATTGATGAACAATATTTGAGAATACGTAGAAAATGCGGGGTTTTGATTACCCTCAATCAATGTGTCATGAAACAACCTGGGATTCTCCCCTGCTTGTCAGGAACTGAGCAGGGCCTCGATGAGCGACTGCCCATTGCCGTGGAGATGGATGGCACCGGATGGAGAATCCATGCCTGCAAACACCCTTCCGGCGTAGTGGAACTGCAGCGTTGACCCTTCGCATTCCCTCTTCACGCGACGCAAGTAATCTTCCGCCCCGTTTTCTGAAGGAAAGGTGGTGCAGTATGCAACGCATTTCAAGCCTGGAAACTGCGGTGCCATCTGGACGAGGTCCTCCAAAGGGACCGATTGACCGAGGAACAGGCTGCGGTATCCTGCTTTCCTCAACAGGAAGTGCACCATCAGCAAGCTGACATCGTGGATTTCACGTTCCGGCAAAAACAGGGCAAACACGTCGTCATCATACCCTGCATCCACAGCAGGCAACTCGTCCACGGCACGGAAAAGCCGTTGCCGGATCAGGTTGCTCACGAAGTGCTCATGGGCGGGACAGATGGCACTCGTCAACCACAGCATCCCAATCTGCCCCATGAACGGGAGGTAAAGCTTGAGCAGCAAATCACTCACCCCGGATTGCTCCTCGAAAGTGCTCGAGACCGAGCGGAACAGTTGCTCATCGAAATTGAGCATGCTGATCTTCAGCATGCCGAGCCAGTGGTCCTCGCTGGTCACCGATGAGCCGAGTGCCCGGATCGCAGCCCTGATTTCCTGCTCTCCCATCGACGCGATGCGGGAAATCTTGTGGCCGTGCTGATTCAGCAGGCTGACATTGAGCAGGTGCTTCAGGTCTTCGGATGAATAGTAGCGGATGTTGGTGGAAGTGCGCCTCGGATTCAACAGGCCATAACGCTGTTCCCAAGCCCGTATGGTATGGGCCTTGATCCCCGTAAAATGTTCGAGGTCTTTGATGGAGAATTCCTGCACCTGAGCGGTCACACTTGAAGAACACCCCAACACAGCAGATGTTCTGCACAAAGATGACGCGGGGCTTAGTTTTGACAGGCCCCCAGAGTCCGCTCCCATGCCCGCAATACAACTTTTCGAAGACGAGTCCAGCGTTGCACTGCACCCGTTTCACCTGATTGATGGCGTGGAGGGGATCCGAATGGGCGCCATGACCCAGAAAGCCCGTTGGGAGATTGTATCGAAGGAACTGGCGAGGGGCCACGTCGGCCGGACATGGCGCGTCAATGCGCGCTGGATTCCACCCATCAACGCCTTGGAACTGTTGACGGGCCTGGCGGAAGGCCAAAGTCTGACGACGGACAACGCGGTGCTGGCCACCTGTGGTGATGCGGAGCCGGGCCTTCAGCCCATAGCCCTGACCACAGATTCACAGCATCTTCTTCGTCATTCAAATGACCTGTTCAGCCTGCTTGGGGAAGCGATCAAACGAGATCTGGAGTGGATGCGCACCCATTGGGGTGTGCGTGCATACGCAGGTTCTGCGACCGTCTACGGGCCTTCCGAAAATGTTCTGATCGCCCCGGGAGCGGTCATTCGAGCGGCATCGATCGACTCGGAATCAGGCCCTGTCGTCATCGGTCCAGATGCCACCATCGAGGCCGGCGCCCACCTCAAAGGGCCCCTCATTGTCTGCGAAGGTGCCACGGTGCGCATGGGCGCCTGCATTTCCGGAGCTACCGTGATTGGACCCCACTGCAAGGTCGGGGGAGAAATTTCCAATGTGAACTTCCAAGGCTGGGGCAACAAGGCCCACGGAGGGTTCCTTGGAAACAGCGTCATTGGTCGCTGGTGCAATCTCGGTGCAGGAACGAATGCCAGCAATCTCAAGAACACCTACGGTGAAGTCCGTCAATGGGACGCCGATTCCGGCAACATGACCGGCTCCGGCCTGCAATTCTGTGGCCTGCTCATGGGAGACCACAGCAAATGTGGAATCGGCACCACCTTCAATACTGGAACCGTGATCGACCCGGCATGTGTCATCTTCGATGCAGGCTTCCCACCCAAACATCTTCCTGCCTTCAGTTGGTACAATGCGCGGACGGAGTCCATGGAAATACAGGCTCTGGACCGCATGCTTGCCACTGCGGAAACGGTCATGGCGCGGAGAAACCTGACCTTGACCGAAGATCAACGTGTCAGGTTGTCACAGCTGCATGCCCAGCGGTTGCGTCGGGGTTGAATTCCTGCCACAATGACTCAGGTTGGCCCTGGTGGGGCTTCTGGCCTGATTTTCGACCTTCGTGTCCCCGATGCTAGATGAACAACCGCTCCCTTTTCTGATGAACGAAGAGTCAGAGGACCACGTGACGATCCCGCTGCTCAGTTCGGAGGACGAGGCAGCCATGGAACGTGAGGATACCCCGGAGGCATTGGCCATCCTTCCCTTGCGCAATACCGTGCTTTTTCCAGGTGTGGTGTTGCCGATCAATGTCGGGAGGGACCAAAGCCTCCAGTTGCTCAAGGAGGCGCACAAGGGCGGCAGTGACATCGGGGTCATGACGCAGCAGGACGCCGAGATCGAGAATCCGGAGGGCCAAGACCTACACGACATCGGTACGGTGGCCAGGATTGTCAAAATGCTGCGCATGCCGGACGGCTCGAATACGGTCATCATCCAAGGCAAGCGCCGCTGTCGTATGGGAGCGGTGCTCGAGACGGAGCCCTACCTCCGTGCCAAGGTTTCTCCCTTCCCGGATGAGGAGGAGGAATGGAGCGACACCGAGCGCGAGGCGCTCCAGCAGAGCTTGCAGGAGATGAGCATGGAGGTGATCCAGAACAGTCCGAACATTCCGTCCGAGGCAGCGATCGCCATCAAGAACATCGATTCCCTCCGGTTCCTGGTCCACTTCATCGCATCGAACATGAATGCGGAGAAGGAGCAGAAACAGGACCTGCTCCAGATTCCGGGTCTGAAGGCGCGTGTCGAGAAGGTCATGGAGCTGATGGGCGAGGAATTGAAGGTGCTCGAATTGAAG
>CAXQGL010000051.1:0-14201 GCA_964223495.1 Candidatus Nitrosopumilus sp.
CTTCACCGCTTCCGTCGACGTGGCGAGGGCGCTGGCGGGAACGGTGTTGGAGCGCGGCATGCCGGCCGGCACCTGCCTGAACGTCAACATACCCCGCCTTCCACCAGGAGAATTGAAGGGCATCCGCATCTGCCGACAGGCCATGGGCCATTGGCGGGACACCTTCGACCAGCGTCAGACGCCGGGCGGAAGCCCCTATTACTGGATGCGGGGGGAGTTCCATAACCCCGACAAGGGTGCGGACACCGACATCCATGCCCTGAATCAAGGTTACGCCAGCGTGGTCCCGGTCCAGTTCGACCTGACCGCACACCACACCATCGGCACCCTCAACGGATGGAACCTCGGCCATGATGCCTGACCGCATGGACAACATGGTGGCCGGCATGATCGGGGCACTCGCCTCGGCCCTGTTGGGTTATGTCCTGCTCGGGCTGATTTGGGGATGGTTGCAGGATGAGTCCTTCGCCTACTTCCACCGTGAGGTCTTCATGAACAGTCCGCTCTACAAGGACCGCATCGTCAGTCTGTGCGTCCTGTCCATCGTTCCGGCGTTCCACCTGGCCTACCGGCGCCGCATGGACCGGTTTGCCCGAGGTGCGATGCTCATCATGATCCTGATGGTGTTGTCCATCGTCTTCCTGCAGTACGGCGAATGAATCCGGAAGGACCCGCATCGGGTGCCGGATTGAGCCGGCTCTACATCATCGCCGGGGAACCCTCCGGCGAGGCGCATGCAGCCCATGTGGTCCGGGCACTGAAACTCCAACAGCCTGCCATCGAAATACGCGGCATGGGGGGTGATGCCATGGCTGCCGAAGGGGTCGGTCTTGTGGAACACGTGCGCAATACGGCCATCATGGGCTTTGCGGAGGTCATTGGAAAATTGGGCTTCATCCGAGCTCTGATGGACCGGGTCAAGGCGGATATCATGACGTTCAATCCCGACCGGATCCTCTTGGTGGACTATCCGGGGTTCAATCTGAGGTTGGCCACCTGGGCCAGGCAGAATGGATTCAGCACGGACATGTACATCGCCCCGCAGGTGTGGGCCTGGAAGCGGCACCGCATCCACAGGATGGCGCGCGATCTCGACAGGCTCTACGTCATTTTGCCCTTCGAAGCGCCCCACTATGACGAAGTGGACCTCACGGTGGAATACGTGGGCCATCCTTTGGCCGATGTCATCGAGGCTCCAGAGCAAAAGCAGCGCGAAGGCGAGGCATGGAGGAAGGCGCAGGGCCTCCCGGCCGATGAACCCCTGCTCGCCTTGCTGCCGGGTTCACGTCCACAGGAAATCCAAAGGATGCTGCCCGTGCTGGAGGATGCCGCCCGACTGATTCCCGACCTCGTTCCGGTCATTGCGGGTGCCCCCGGTCGCTCCAGGGAGGACTATGACACCGATTTGGCGGTCCTGTTCGGACAGACAACGATGCTCTACCGGACGGCCACCGCCGGCATCATCACGAGTGGAACCGCCACCCTTGAAGCCGCATTGCACGGATTGCCCCAAGTGGTCGCCTACAAGACCAGTGGATTCACCTATCGTCTCGCTAAATGGTATACGCAAGTCAGGTTCATATCCCTCGTGAATCTCGTACTGGATGAAGCCGCCGTTCCAGAGCGGATCCAAGGTGCATGTCACCCCCACGCTCTTGCCGCCGCGCTGAAGGAGACCATGACCGACGAAGGACTTCAGGCACAACGCGAACACCACGTGAACCTCCGGAAAATCCTCGCTGGAAAGGGCGCTGCCGAAGCCGTGGCCCGCGGGGTCATGCGCGGTTGAGCGCACGCTGCGCCCAGCTGGAATCAGTCAAAATCGGGAATCACATCGCCACGACCGTGGCTCAGGTCATAAGAGAACTGCACCGTCCGACTCTCGCCTGGTGCCAAAGCCATCTTCCACCGCAGGATGCCCGTTGCCTGATGCAACTCTCCGCCGTCAAGTGCCTCCGGAACGACCTCGATTTCCGCTTGGCGCGAAACAGGAAGCGGCTCTTCGAGGGTCATCTCCCCAGCCGTATTGCTCCGGTTGGTCACCGTGATGCTGTATGCCCGATGGTGTTTGACCCGATTGCCCAAGGTGGTCCTGCTGCACAAGGCGGCCTGCCGGTTGCGCTCCACGGTCCAGTCATGCGCTGCACCGGCATCGATCCTCAAACTGTCGCCTTCATCCGTCAACCACACCTTTCCGAAAGGCCGACCATCCACCATCAGCAATGCGCGCTCCGCTTCGGCCACGGGCACCCCGGGCCTCGGAACCACAATGCGCATGTTGACGACATCGGATTGCGCGGGAACAGCATAATGGCGCACTGCAGCTGAAATGTCCACTGCTCCCAGCGCCACTTCGCCCGACCATTCCGGGCCCAATTCAAGCCCTTCAACCAGCCAATTCGTACCGGGCCAGCGCGAGGTCGGACTGCCATCCTCCGGGGATTCGGACGAGCCAACTTTGGCATCCCGGCGTCCTTCATAGGTCGCAGCCAGCATGGGACGGGCATCCGGACGCTCGGCCAGTCCTTCGAAGAATGCGTCGTGTACCCTGACTTCCGCGGCCCTTTCCCTGACCGGAAGGTCCAATGTCAATTGCGCACGCTGATGCCAGGTCAATGCCGGCGCCGTTCCTGTCGATTTCAATTCCAGCAGATCCGCCGGCTTCCAAGGCACTCCCCCCGGCTCAACCACCTGGGACCAGAGCATTCCCGCAGCACCCCCTGGCATCTCCACCGACCAAACGTACAGGGCCCTTGACGCGGATGCGCGTTGTTCTTCGCGCAGCTGCGAGATGCGCCCCTCTCCTTCGGCGACCTCCATCCGCAATTCAACACGGCGGAAGAGCAACTCCTTGGTTTCCTCATGGATCCAGTCCGCCACATCCGACAGATCCTCGACCAGCAAGGCCTCGGACGTACCGGCCACCTTGCGGTTTGCCCGCAGCAGAGCCAGATCTTCCTCCACCAATTCCATTTGTGCCCGCTTCAAAGCCAGCTCGAGCTCAGCACCTTGGACAGCCCCCTCCAGCCGCTCCCATTCGGCGCCGTTGCCATCCGGCCACCATTTCTCCTCCTCCATGCTCAAGGCACCCCGCAATCCATTCACACCACTGAAAATCATGACCTGCTCGGGAGAGGTGGCGTGCAGACTGAGTGCCACGGGGTTGATTCCCGGACGCACCTCGGACACCCATGTGGTGACGACGGCATCCCGAAAGACATCCACTTGCCGCAGGGTCTGGGCCCCGACCTGCGAAAGGCTGGACCAGGACGCAGCCCAGGACAACGCCAGGACCTTGATGGTGGTTGAACGCATGGTCGGCAATTTCCCCCTTGGCTTCAAGGGGTGCAAATCACCGTGTCCACAAAAGGTGAATACGCCACCCAGAGACCGAGTCCCCCTTCCACATTCGTGGCGACATCGGCCGGATTGGCGAAGGGCGAACCCTGTGACTGGAGCTGTTCCTCCATGGAGGATATGGCCTCGAATGCACCGCGGTCGATGTGGTCCCATCGCACAATGACGGTGTCTCCGAGCTTGTAGAAGCCAATTTCATCGGGATTGGCATCCTCGGCGAAATCGTCCGCGGTCACCGGCCGGAACTGGGAGAATTCGAATGCCAGTCCGTTGAACAGTGCGTCATCGACCGTGGATAGTGAAGGGTACAGGAGGCCTGGGTCCTTGCCGATCCTCATGGCACTCCATCGATAGGCATTGCCGAGGGAATCCGGGTCGGTGAAATCACAATAGATGAAGCCCAGCGTATCGATGTTGCCCGGTGCCTCGAACCAGAGACTGTCTAGGGAAACAGGGGGATTCAGTCGCGAAATGGCGTGCACCGTATCCCCATCGAGCGATGCCATGATGCCGTAGGTGTGGCCCACCTCACCTTGGATTGAGAGGCTGGTGTAAGCACACAGATTGCTCAAAATCAAGGTCTCCAAGGGCACACCCAACAGGACGGAGGCAACAATCAACTCGTCGGGCCCGAGATCGCCCGCACAAATTTCATCCAGCGGGTATTCCTCACCATCGATGGAAAGCACGACCTGGCCTCCTCCCTGATAGAGTGAACCCAGCAAGCCCGCATCAACGGGAGCGAAATAATCCTGGGAACGACTCAACAGGACGACTGGGGGCAGCCCCGGTTCAATCCGTCCCTCCAGCACCAACATCGGTTCTGTATCCGGCAGGGAAACCGAAATGGGGGTCTCGCATCCTGCAAGGCTCAAGGCCAGAAGTGCCGCCATCAAGGGACGCGTCATGTGTGCCTGGAGATTGAAATTCATTCTGATGTAGATGACATAGGGAGAACGGCCCATCCCGTGTCATGTTCAAAATTAGACCAAGGGATTCGTGGCTCATGATGATTGCATGGCCTGTTTCACCGAAATTGCGCCCGACGTTCATCGCCATGTTCAATCGCCGTCAGCTCCGCATCAAGGTCCTGCATGCTTTGTATGCCTTCCATGCCGACAAGGAGGCCTCCGTGGAGGAGGTGCACAAATTGCTCAGCGCCTCGCTGGACAAGGCATATGACCTCTATTTACTGTTGTTGCTGCTCATCGCCGAATTCCAGGACGCGGCCATCGAGCGCATCGAAGCGGGCAGGCTCAAAAAGCAGCCGACGGCGGAAGACCTTCATCCGAACACCAAATTCGTCAACAACAAACCGCTCAGGGTCATCATCAAAAGCAAGGTGCTGGCTTCCGAGGCGGCCAACCGCAGCCTCGGGTGGGGACAGGAGCAGGAATTGGTCAAGCGGCTCTTCAAATCACTGGTGGCCAGCGAAGAATACTCATCCTACATGGCGAATGAGGAGCGGGGATTCCAGCACGACCGGGAATCGTTGAACCGGATGTTCCGCAAGCACATCGTCAATGAGGAGATGCTCCAGGATTGGCTTGAGGAACAGAGCATTCTGTGGAGTGATGACCTCGATCTGGCCAGCTCCATTGCGCTCAAGACGGTGAAGACCATCACCGAGGACTCGGAGGAGCTGGTGCTGACCGAAATGTGGAAGGCGGAAGGAGATGACAAGGATTTCCTGGAACAGTTGTTCAGCCGGACCCTTGCCTTGGGCAAGGAACATGACTCCCTGATTGAGGAAGCCGCCTCCAACTGGGATCTCGAGCGCATCGCCATCATGGATTTGATCCTGCTCAGGATGGCGTTGGCCGAGGCCCGCACCTTCGAGAGCATTCCGCTCAAGGTCACGATGAACGAATACATCGATCTGGCCAAATTCTACAGTACGGAGAAATCCAGTGCGTTCGTGAACGGCTTACTGGACAAGCTGTTCAAGTCCATGCGGGAAGACGGAACCATCGTCAAAACGGGAAGAGGACTGATCGAATGAGTCCCGGATGCCAGCGCTTCCGTGGGCTCGCGTTGATTCTCCCCATCCTGTTCATGATTGGATGCGGCGGGAATCCGAGCGATGTCGTGGACGCCTCCTTCATCCACATTCCCGGGCCCGATTCGGGGGATTCCGCACCCAAAGCCACTTGGGACTCCGATTCCATCGACCTGGGGATTCTTGCCGCCGGTGAGGTTGCCGAAGTGCAGTACGTCCTGACGAATACCGGTCGATCTCCCCTCGTGGTCACCCAGGTCATGCCGAGCTGTGGTTGCACCGTCGCCAAGGATTGGGACCAGGGCACGCTCGGCCCCGGCAATTCGAGAACGCTCACGTTGACATTCGATGCCGGGGACCGCATCGGTGATGTCGCGGAATACGCGACTGTCGTCACCAACGCCTTCCCGTCCTCTTCCACCCTGCATTTCACAGCCCGGGTCATGGGGCCGGGCTCATCCACCTCCACGCCTTAGATTCGAAACCGACATGCACTTTTTCCATTTCATTCTGGCCCAAGCCGCGCCTGCAGGCGGGGGAAGCACCCTCGTCTTCATCGTCGGCACCATGCTGGTGTTCTACTTCTTCATCATGCGCCCGCAGATCAAAAAGCAGAAGGAAGCCCGGATTTTCCGCGAGAACATCGCCAAGGGAGACCGCGTCGTCACCGTAGGCGGCATTCACGGCAAGGTGTTGGATGTCAATGACAAAACAGTGCTTCTGCAAGTATCCAAGGGAGAAATCCGGGTCGATCTGGGTGGCATCTCGGCGGATGGTGCGGCAGATGGGGAAGCCCTCAATGCCGCACGCTGATGACCCGGGGCAGGAACACCGAGAAATCCGGAAAATTCGGCGGTCGGACATTCTTGATCTGTCTGGCGCTGGCCTCCTTTCTGTGGGTCCTTCGAAACCTCGAAGAAGACCGGAAGGTGACCTATGCCTTCCAAATTGAATTGGTCGGCGCCGAGGACAATACCGGACTGAGTGCCATCCTGCTGGATTCGATTGCACGTGCCGAAGTGGTGATATCACCCTGGGATCACCTCCTGGGCCGTCTGTCGCCCAACCGGGAACCCGTCAGACTCAAGGTGGAAGGACTGAGGACGCCGAGGACCGAAGTCCCCTCCGCCCAACTGGGGCAGGAAATCTCCAAGCGGCTCGGCGGTTCCGCTCGGGTGGAGCAAATCATTCCCGCCACACTGGCCATAGACGTGCGCCGGCAATAACCCCCTGATCCTCCCTCATGTCCCAACAGCGACCAAACCTCGGCACCGCCCTGCTTCCCATCGGGTTCCTCGTCCTTCTGCTTGCTGCGGATGTGCTGGCATTCGGAGAGGACAGCAGCTATGGCAGCAATCAGATGGCCCTGCTCCTTGCTTCCGGGCTCGCTGTGGCCATCGGAATGCGCCGTGGGCAACGGTGGGAGGAATTCGAACGGCGCATCAAGGACACCCTCGGTGATGCCATCGGGGCCATCCTGATCCTGCTGCTCATCGGGGCCTTGGCAGGAACCTGGCTCGTTTCCGGCATCATTCCGACCCTGATTGATGTCGGGCTCGATGTGCTGTCGAAGGAGGTGTTCCTCCCCGCCGCCTGCATCCTCTGTGCTGCAGTCAGCTTGGCTACCGGTTCCAGCTGGGGCACGGTCGGCACGGTCGGTGTCGCCCTGATCGGCATCGGTCAGGCGCTCGGTTTGTCAGAAGGGTGGATTGCGGGGGCCATCATTTCAGGAGCCTATTTCGGAGACAAGCTCTCTCCCCTTTCGGATACCACCAACCTGGCGCCCACGGTCGCCGGCACCGACCTGTTCACCCACATCCGGTTCATGCTCTGGACCACGGTTCCCAGCATACTCATCGCCCTTGTCGTCTTCACCATGGCCGGCATCGGCGCCGCAGATGGCGTTGCGGACCTCGGTGGCGCCAAGGCCATGCAATCCGTACTCGCCCAACACTTCAACCTGCACTGGGCCCTCTTTCTGGTTCCCGTCGGCGTCATTGTCCTGATCTCGAGGAAAGTCGCTCCTGTGCCCGCCCTGTTCCTGGGCGTTTTGGGCGGCGCCCTTGCTGCCGCCATTGCACAGCCCGAACTGCTGGATTCACTGGCGGAAGACGCCCTCGGACCGGCTTTGGGCCTGGGCCCTACCCGCTGGGGCACGGCATTCACCGCACTCATGTCAGCCGCCGCTTTGGACACCACCATCGAAACGGGCAATCCCGTCGTGACCGACCTGCTTTCCGCGGGCGGCATGGCCGGCATGTTGAACACCGTCTGGCTCATCATCTGTGCGCTCACTTTCGGCGCCGTCATGGGAGCGGCCGGCTTCCTCGAACGCATCACCGACGCCATCCTCACGGGCGTCAGGGGCACCTTCTCCCTCGTATTCGGTACGGCATTCTCCAGTGTCGTCTTCAATGTGATCGCGGCAGACCAATACATCGCCATCGTGGTGCCGGGTCGGATGTTCCGTGAGGCCTACCAGCAGCGTGGCGTCGCTCCCCAGGTCCTGAGCCGTACCCTAGAGGACGCCGGTACGGGTACGAGGGTGCTCAGTCCTTGGAATACATGTGGCGTGGCCCAAAGCGGGGTCCTCGGCGTCAGCGTGCTGGCCTTCGCACCCTCTTGCGTGTTCCATTACGTCTCCCCCCTGATAACCTTGCTGGTGGCCGGTCTGGGGTTCCGCATGCCACCGCCGTCCCTCCCCGACGCCCGGATGGAAGTTTGACGGAAGCCGAAACCCATCGGCTCCCGAGTTGTTGCTATTTCCCATGGACCAGGACGTCTATACTTCGCTTCAGGATGACAAGGTCATCCGGGTGGAGCAAGCTGGAGAGAACAACCTCCGGGACATCGACGTCACAATTCCGCGCAACCAGCTCATCGTGGTCACGGGGGTCAGTGGATCGGGCAAATCGAGTCTGGCCTTCGACACGCTTCATGCCGAGGGGCAACGTCGCTATCTCGAGACGTTCAGTGCCTATGCCCGTCAGTTCATGGGCGGACTCGAGCGTCCAAAGGTGGAGCGGATCACCGGCTTGAGCCCGGTGATCGCCATCGAGCAGAAGACCATCAGCCGCAACCCGCGCTCCACCGTCGGTACAGTCACCGAACTGCTGGATTTCCTCAGGGTGCTTTTCGCCAGGGCCTCCACGGCCTACTCGAGCGCCACGGGAGAACCGATGGTCCGATTTACCGATGAGGGCATCCTGTCGCGCATCGCCCAGGACCATTCGGGCGAACGGTTGCTTCTGCTCGCCCCGGTCGTTCGCGGCAGAAAAGGGCACTATCGCGAACTGTTCGAGTCCATTCAGAAACAAGGCTATCTCCGGGCGCGCGTGGATGGTGAAGTGGTGGAACTCGAACCCGGCTACAGGGTCGATCGATACAAGGTGCACGACATCGAAGTTGTGGTTGACCGCATCGTGATGCCCGACGCTCCCGCCCTCGACGCCGAGGGCAAGCCTGCAGACGAGGATGCAGAGCGGGTGATGCGGTCGGTACGCACGGCCCTGGCCATGGGCAAGGGCAGCATGATGGTGCTCCCCCTCGACGATGCCATACCGCGACATTTCTCGAGGGCACTGATGTGTCCGACCACGGGCATCAGCTATCCAGAACCCGAACCAAACCTCTTTTCCTTCAACTCTCCCTACGGTGCCTGTCCCACCTGCAATGGCCTCGGTCAGGTGGCGGAAGCTGACCGCTCATTGATCATTCCCGACGGCTCGAAGAACCTCCGTCAGGGTGGATTGGCGCCATTGGGTGCGCTGAAGGCGGGATGGACCCGGGATGTGGTCGAGGTCCTGCTCAATGCAGGAGGACATTCCGCCCGGACCCCATTCGACGACGTGGACGAATCCACGTTGTCCACCATCCTGTATGGCTCCGACCGGCCTGTGGTCATGCCGGGAAAAGCGGGCACGAAAGAACGCCGTGTCCGCTTCGACGGTCTGATCGCCACCATCGAGCGCGCCGCCAGAGACGGTTCAGGCGCCCCCCTTCGCCGATGGGCGCAGAAATTCCTGCATAAACGGCCATGTCCTGCCTGTGGGGGTTCGAGACTCAAACCCACCGCACATCAATTCAAGATTTGCGGCTCCACCCTACCGGATGTGGTTTCCATGGATCTGGCCGCCCTGGCACGTTGGACCGAAAAGGCCGCGGGCGGCATGGATGCGCGCCAATCCGCCATTGCAGCCGAACCCTTGAAGGAAATCGCAGGACGGCTTGGGTTCCTCCTCGACATGGGGCTGGAGTACCTCACCCTGGATCGTCCTGCCCGCTCATTGAGTGGAGGAGAAGCACAGCGCATCCGGCTAGCCACCCAGATCGGTTCGAAACTGACCGGTGTCCTGTACATCCTGGACGAGCCGAGTATAGGCCTGCATCAACGCGACAACCAGCGCCTCATCGACAGCCTCAAAACCCTCCGCGATGTAGGCAATACCGTGATCGTCGTCGAACACGACGAGGACATGATGCGTCAGGCGGACCACCTGATCGACATCGGACCGGGAGCCGGTCGGCATGGAGGACAAGTCGTGGCGGAGGGCCCACCATCATCCCACCTTGCAAAGGGCAGCGTGACCGCAGAGTACATCGATGGAAGGCGCCACATTCCCATTCCGTCCAAACGGCGCAAAGGCAACCGGAAGAAACTGTCCCTTCTCGGGGCTACCGGGCACAACCTGAAAGCCGTGGACCTCAAACTGCCCTTGGGCACCCTCATTTGCGTATGCGGCGTGAGCGGCAGTGGGAAGAGCAGCCTGGTCAACCAGACCCTCCATCCTGCCCTGCACAACCACTATTACGAGGAGACCAAGCGCCCGCTCCCCTTCAGGAAGATCAGCGGCCTGCAGCACCTCGACAAGGTGATCGCCATCGACCAGAGCCCCATCGGTCGCACGCCCCGCTCCAATCCCGCGACGTATACCGGCGTATTCAACGAGATCCGGAACCTGTTCACCCAGCTGCCGGAGGCCAAAATCCGCGGATACAAGCCCGGCCGTTTCTCCTTCAACGTGGCCGGAGGCCGCTGCGAGACGTGCAAGGGGGCCGGTTTGAGGACCATCGAAATGAACTTCCTCCCGGATGTCCACGTGCCCTGCGAGGATTGTGGAGGAAAGCGATACAACAGGGAAACCGTGGAGGTGCGGTACAGGGGCAAATCCATTGCGGACATCCTGGACATGACCGTGGAGGATGCCCTCTCCTTTTTCGATGCGCACCCCAAGATCAAGCGCGTTTGCGGCACCCTCCGCGACGTGGGACTGGGCTACATCACCCTGGGGCAACCGTCGACCACCCTGTCCGGTGGTGAGGCACAAAGGGTGAAGCTGGCTACGGAACTTGCCCGGAAGGACACGGGCAACACTTTCTACATCCTCGATGAACCCACCACGGGTCTTCATTTCCAGGATGTCGCCATGTTGCTGGATGTGCTTCACCGCCTCGTCGACCAGGGAAACACGGTGCTCGTCATCGAACACCAGCTCGATGTCATCTGCAATGCGGACCATGTCATCGACATCGGCCCTGAAGGAGGCCATGCGGGCGGGGAAATCGTCAGTGAAGGCACCCCGGAGCAGATTGCAGACAAATTCATCGGTGCAACTGCGCCATTCATAAAGGCGACATTGGACACTAGGGGGTCTGTATAATTTTCCGTATCTTGATGGGTCATGGTTAGAAAATCGCACCTTGACCCGCGGAGCTGGAATGACATCAAAGCCCATGACAGCTGGTCCATCTTCAAGATCATGTCCGAGTTCGTCGAGGGCTTTGCGGGCCTTCAGCGTGTAGGGCCCTGCATCAGCATTTTCGGCTCGGCCAGAAAAGACCCCGAGGACCCGGATTACAAGCTGTCCACGGAAATCGGCCACAAGCTCGTCGAGAATGGCTACGGCGTGATCACAGGAGGCGGACCGGGCATCATGGAAGCCGGAAACAAAGGTGCCCACGAGGCAGGTGGTGTCTCGGTCGGACTCAATATGAACCTGCCCCACGAACAGCACCACAACCCCTACATCAATCCGGAGACGAGCCTCGAATTCGACTACTTCTTCGTCCGGAAGGTCATGTTCATGAAGTACAGCCAGGGCTACATCGTCCTCCCCGGAGGATTCGGCACCCTCGACGAGCTCTTCGAGGCCATGACCCTCATTCAGACAGGCAAGTCCAAGCGGTTCCCGATCGTCCTGGTGCGCTCTGAATTCTGGAATGGATTGGTGGATTGGATCAAGGACACCCTGCTCGACAAGAATGCGACGATCAGTGCCAAGGACCTCGACCTCATCCAAGTGGTGGATACCGCCGAAGAAGCGGTGTCCATACTGAACAAGTTCTACGAGGACTACCTGATGAAGCCCAACTTCTGACGCCTCGAATTCGCCCCTCCTCCGGATTTTGTGGCATGTGCGTCAGAATCTCCGCCTCCATCGTCGCATTTGCCCTTCTGCTCGCAGGATGCGAAGGCAGCACCACGATGACCCACACTTTCCACAACCGGACACCGGATACCCTTGTCCTGCTGCCCCGGTTCATGGACCTGCCATGGCATGACGCTGCCGAAGTGGTGCTCGGCCCCGAACAGCAACAGACCCTGTACACGTATGACATGCGGGGAAAATGCCAGGACTGTTTCGGGCTGGATGCCCCCATGCGATGGATCGATACGGTTGAGCTGGACGGGCATGTTTGGCTGCAATACCCGGACGACGGACAATGGATCACCGAAATCAGCGAAGGCCGCAGTTGGATCCAATTCGACCACACCCTCAACATCGGGATTGCCGACGTAGAGTGAGTGCCCTTCCTTTGGGATGCAAATCGATTCAATGAAGCATCTTTTCCTTCCCGCCCTGCTCTGCAGCCTTGGTGCCGCAGCGCAGGTTCCCTACGACTTCGAGGTTCTCAATCAACCCTATGCTCCTCTGGAGAATGCCCCTGCCTTGGAATTTGATTCCTACGACTACCTCAATGGATGGGACGACCCCGAGTTCACGGTCGAATTAGGATTCAACTTGGACATCGATGGCATCACCACCAATTCACTCGACCAGGTGGGCACCGGGACCATCCTGTTCTCCAATTCCGCCCCTTCCGCCGGACTCATTCCCATCTCCTATGACCTGGCGGACCTTGGATTCCTGAATCCGAAGACCCCCTCCCTGATTCGCTGGGAAACCACAGGCGTTTCCGGTGATCAGGTATTCGCCATGGAATTCAGCAACTGTGGTTTTTATGAGGAGGTGTTCTCCGGTGATTCCTCCTTCAGTTCCGTCAATGTGCAGATGCGGGTGTTCGAAGGCTCCGGGGTCATCGAATTCCATTATGGCCCTTCCTCGATCAGCCCCTCCATCACGGAACCCACCTGGGCCGGCATCGGGTTGAACTTCGATCCCTTCACTTATGATGGCTCCTTCCTGGTGCCGACCGGGAATGCACAATCTCCCGACCTGACCCTGATCACCAATATCTACGATTTCTATTACACCGAGCTCCTGAGTGGATTCCCAGATGAGGGCACCGTATATCGGTTCACCCCCAATGGCAATACACTCGGTGTGGACGAGTTCGGGGCACCCGGTCTTTCGGCATGGCCGAATCCCTCCTACGGCGTGACGACCGTGGAATTCGAAGGCATGTTCGGATGGACACTGACCGATGCGGTCGGCAGAGCAGTCATGTCCGGAAGTGCAAGGGATGGCGTGCGGCTCGATCTGGGTCCGCTGGATGGCGGCACCTATCTCTTCCGTCTCGATGATGGAAGGGCGAAACGCCTGGTGCGCCACTGACATCACTGACAGCTTGTCACCGATTGCCGCCGGCCTGCTGACAGGTAGGCGGTTTTCGTTGGACCCCGGGCCATCGGCACGGGATTTGAACCCGGCCGGGCACGACATTGATTCATCATGCAACAAGGCCAGATCAACGTACAGACGGAGAACATCTTTCCGATCATCAAGAAGTTCCTCTACAGCGATCACGAAATTTTCCTCCGGGAACTCGTGTCCAACGCCGTGGATGCCACCCAGAAACGCCGGGCCCTGCTCCGCGTCGGTGAGATTGAAGGCGATGCCGACGGTGCCCAGGTGCACATCCTGCTCGACAGCGAGGCCAAGACGCTGACCATCCGCGACGCCGGCATCGGCATGACCGAGGAGGAGGTCGACAAGTACATCAACCAGATCGCGTTCTCCGGCGCCACGGAGTTCGTAGAGCAATTCAAGGAGAAGTACGCCGACAAGGAGGAGGCCAAGGAAGCCATCATCGGCCACTTCGGCCTCGGCTTCTACAGCGCCTTCATGGTCGCCGAGCGGGTGGACATCTACTCCTGGAGCCAGACAAAGGATGGCGTGCCGGTGAAGTGGACCTGCGACGGCTCCCCCAACTTCGAGATGGGCGCCATCTCCGAGGACGACTTCAAGGCGCTCGGCCGCAATGAGGATCAGCTGCGCGGCACCGACATCGTGCTCCACCTCGGTGAGGACGGCGAGGACTTCAATGAGGAGGCGCGCATCTCAGGCATCCTGGAGAAGTACTGCAAGTTCATGCCAGTACCCGTGGTGTTCGGTACCAAGACCGAGTACATCGACGACCCGGAGGGCGCCAAGGACGAGGAGGGCAACGTCAAGCGCGTTCCGGTCGAGGAGCCCCGCATCGTCAACGACACCGACGCCATCTGGCTCAAGTCACCGGCCGACCTCGAGGACAAGGAGTACCTCGACTTCTACCGGACGCTTTACCCGATGAACTTCGAGGAGCCGCTGTTCCAGATCCACCTCAACGTGGATTTCCCCTTCACCCTGACGGGCATCCTGTACTTCCCGAAGCTGAAGAAGGA
>CAXQGL010000052.1:0-4506 GCA_964223495.1 Candidatus Nitrosopumilus sp.
CCCCGGCGACAGCATTCCCCTGCACCTCGACAAGCGGTCCGAATCCCTCAAGCTCATCCAACGCATGCGGGATGAGGCCCACCGCTTCTCGCTGGCACACCACCGCAAACGCAGGAGTGCCGCCGCCTTGCACAGCGCCCTCGATGACGTCCCGGGCATCGGGCCGGCCACCCGCCACAAACTCATGGATGCGTTCGGCACGGTCGATGCCATCAAAAAGGCCAATGAGGCTGCGCTGCTGAAAGTGGTGTCCCTGAAGGTCGCGCAAGCCATACGGGCCTGGGCTTCCGAGTCGGCATCAAACGAATAAGGGTGCTCCCCGTCAGTGGGGGTTGGAGAACGCCGGGTTTTCCAGGAACGCCACGTCCGTCAGCGTGTGCAAGAAGGCGATGAGGTCGGCGCGGTCCTGGTAGGTGAGCCCCAAACCGTAATCCACGTTGTACTGCATCATCGGGTCGAGCGACGTGCTGGACACCGCTCCGTGGTCGTAATGGTCGAGCACCGCATCGATGTCCGCGAACCGGCCGTCGTGCATGTAAGGCGCCGAGACCATCACATTGCGAAGCGAGGGCGTCTTGAACTTGCCCAGGTCCATTTCATCTCCCGTCACACCCATGTATCCGATGTCCTCCATGTCGGCATCCGCGTCAAGCCCGTTGTTGCCGAACTGGTGGTTGGAGAAATCAAGGCCGCTGTGGCAATGGGCACAGTCCGCACCGCTCGTTTCCGGGTTGAAGGGGTCGAATTCATCGAAGAACAGCACCCTTCCCCGTTCCTCGCTCGCCGTCAGCTCCACCTCGCCAAGCAACCACCGGTCGTACCTGCTCTGGTTGGACACCATGGTAAACAGGAATTGTTCCAATGCACGTGCAATCAAATCGGCATTCACCTCCTCGGCATCGAAGGCCCGCTTGAACTGGTCCACGTACTCCTGATCCGAACCCAGTTTCTCAAGTACATCTTCCAGGCTTTCGTCCATCTCCAGCGCATCCTCGATGGGCTGCAGGACCTGGTCACGCAGGGTGGCCGCCCGGCCATCCCAGAAGAAACCGTGCCCGTGCGAACCACCATGGTGGACGTGCCAGGCGAGGTTGGACAGCACCATGCTGTGCCGGTGTCCCTCCTCCCCGGCAATGCCCGTACTGAAGACCGCCATATCGGAAAAGTTGTTGGACTGCAGGTGACAATCGGCACAGGCCTGGGTGTTGTCACCGGACAGCTTCTTCTCGTGGAACAACATGCGTCCCAGTTGCACCCCGGCCTCGGTCATCGGATTGTCCTCGGGCAGGACGGGCGGCGGAAAATGCCCGACCTCGAGCGCATAAGGCGTAGGGTCGTACAACACCGGATCAGCGGGCTCCACAATGGGCTCCGTGGTGCATCCTGCAACGAACAGGATGCCCAACGGCAGAAACAAGCCGTAAGAGAAGCGGATCATCCCTGGATCCAACGGCGGGTGGTCCGCTCACCGCCGGAAACGACGCTGATGAGGAAAGCACCCTGGCGCACGTCGACGATGCGCTGGCGTGAAGTTCCCGCAGGAACCGTAAAGGACTGAACCGGCCGCCCCAATACATCCATCAACGTGACTTCCGTCGTCACCCTGACCGGTGCATGGAACACCATCTCAGCGCCACCCTCCACGGGCATCAGATCGAATCCAAAGGCCTCTTCATCCATGGGGGACACAGAAGCCGCACCAGGCAGGCGGAACACATGTTCCGCGAGGTTCTGACATGCCGTGACCGCTTCCCCAGTCTCACCGTGGTTGATCAGTCCGGCAGCGACGGAAATGTTGGAGTAGAAGCCATAGATGTCCGCTTCCACGTCAAGCATGAGTACGCCATTTTCGATGGTGGCAAGCACCTCCATTTCGCCCGCAGTGTGGTTGTCATCACCCAAAGCGTGGATTTCATGGGCGACGACGCCATTGATGCCCGCTCCACCCTCCAGGGCGATGAAACGGTATCCTCCGGCCCATCCCCAGTGCATGCTAGGCACCTGGGGCGCGAGCGGGTGGTCCGCCGGCCATTGGGCGGGATCCGCATGGTTGTTCTCAGCGTCGATGCCCACGTTGAACTTGAGTCCTTCGACGTTTTCGACGCCGCTGACTTCACCAAGGGGGTGCACCTCGTCCACAAAGGCATCCGCCAAAACGTAGGCCCCCTCAATGGGCGTCTCCTGACCACCGTCGTGCACGATGGTGAACATGCTGAGGTAATACTCAAGACGGTCGATCTCCACTTCCTCACCCATGGGCGTGACCCAGCCTTCCGAGCCGTCAAATTCGGCCTGACCGGCCTTGTGGTCGATCCGCAGCGAAACCGCAGTTTGAGCGGAAGCACCGAGAACCAAGGGGAACGTCAGCAGGAGGAACAGATTGCGCATGAATCCAACAGATTGCCTTAAAGATAAGAATTTTTCATGGGGTTAGCTTTGCCCAATGGACGCAGAGCGCACGGAAATAGGGACTTTGGGAGAATTTGGGCTCATCACCGAACTCACCAAGGGCATGAAGCACAACCGCGAGGAGACGCACCTTGGGGTCGGCGATGACGCCGCTGTCATTTCAGCACTGCCGGGTCAACGGTCCCTCATCAGCACGGACCTGCTGTGCGAAGGCATCCATTTCGACCTGACCTATGTTCCCCTCAAACACCTGGGATACAAGGCGGTGGTGGTCAACTTGAGCGACATCTGCGCCATGAACGGGACCCCGACCCAGATCGTCGTGGGGCTCGCCCTGTCGAACCGTTTCAGTGTCGAAGCGGTCAAGGAATTGTATGACGGCATGCGCCTGGCCTGCGAGCGCTACAAGGTGGACCTCGTCGGTGGAGACACCACGAGCTCCCAGGCCGGACTCGTCCTTTCGGTGACAGCCATGGGACAGGCCCTGCCAGACGACATCGTCCGCCGCGGAGGGGCGTCGGATGGGGACCTGCTCGTCGTCAGTGGCGAACTGGGCGGAGCCTACATGGGGTTGCAGATCCTGGAGCGCGAGAAGCTCGTCTTCAAGGAGGCGCCCGGTGCCCAGCCCGACCTGACCGGCCATGAAGCCCTGCTGGAACGGCAGCTCAAACCGGAAGCCCGCACCGACGTCATCACTGAACTCCAGCGACTGGAGCTTGTGCCGTCCGCCTTGATCGACATTTCCGATGGCCTTGCCTCGGAAGCACTGCACATCGCTGCCCAGTCCGGCTGCGGCGTGCGCATCCACGAGGAGAAGATTCCCATGGCCGAGCAGATGTACGAAACCGCACGCGAATTCAACCTCGACCCCACCCTGTGCGCCCTCAGTGGCGGTGAGGACTACGAGTTGCTGTTCACCGTGCCCCAGGACCGGTACGAGGACATCCGCAACCACCCGATGTTCTCCATCATCGGCCACATGACGGACGACCCGAAGGAACGGACCCTCATCACCCGGAACGGCATGGAGACCGAACTCAAGGCCCAAGGGTGGGATGGCCTGAAATCCGACGCCTGATTTTTCGCGGGTAACACCCGCGAACTTTGACATTCGTTATTTGGACTGCGTCCAAATAGCCGCACTACCTTTGCCGGACATCCCGTTGGGATGCCACTGACCAGCGCATGATCACCGTTCACGAGAATGCACGCGACCAGGTTCGCCGCCTGATGGCCGAGGAGGGTTGCCCGGAGGGCAGCTTCGTCCGCGTGGGCGTCAAGGGCGGTGGGTGCAGTGGCCTCATGTACGAGCTCACCTTCGACCATGAGATGCAGGAAGGCGATCAGACCTTCGAGGACAACGGCGTCAAGGTGGTGGTAGACCGCAAGAGTTTCCTGTACCTCGTCGGCACCGAGCTCCAGTACTCGGGCGGCCTCAACGGAAAGGGATTCGTCTTCCACAATCCCAACGCCAACAGAACCTGCGGCTGCGGAGAGAGTTTCTCCATATGAGGCAAGAGACCAACCGAATGAGCGCCGCCGAAGAAAATCCCCTGTTGGACGAATTCACCCGCAAGGAGTACGAATTCGGATTCACCACGGACATCGAGGCCGACAAGGCCCCTCCGGGGTTGAATGAGGACATCATCCGCTTCATCAGCGCCAAGAAGAACGAACCCCAGTGGATGCTCGATTGGCGGCTCGAGGCTTTCCGCGTCTGGCAACAGATGGAGGAGCCGGAATGGGCCCACGTCGAGTACGAGAAGCCCGACTACCAGGCCATCAGCTACTACAGCGCCCCCAAGTCCAAGGCCCCGCTGGGCTCCCTTGATGAGGTCGACCCCGAACTGCGGGCCACCATGGACAAACTCGGCATCTCCATGGAGGAGCAGAAGCGCCTGTCCGGCGTGGCGGTGGACTTCGTGATGGACAGCGTTTCCGTGGCGACCTCCTTCAAGGACAAGCTCGCCGAGCTGGGCATCATCTTCTGCTCCATGAGCGAGGCCATCCGGGAGCACCCGGAACTGGTCCGCCAGCACCTTGGCACGGTCATCCCGGTCAAGGACAACTTCTTCAGCGCCTTGAATTCCGCCGTTT
>CAXQGL010000053.1:0-31051 GCA_964223495.1 Candidatus Nitrosopumilus sp.
CCCGGCTCGGTGAGGACGAGGGGTTGCCCGAAGGCCAGTTGGGCCGCATGGGCCTCACGATGAGCCCGGCGGATCCGGACATCGTCTATGCGCTCATCGAGTCCAAGAAGACCGGTTTGTACAAGAGCACCGATGGTGGCGAGTACTTCGAATTGGTCTCGACCAAGAACATCGGCAACCGGCCCTTCTATTATGCCGAAATCCACGCCGACCCCCAGGATCCCGACCGCCTGTTCAACCTCTACAGCATGGTGAGCGAGAGCACGGACGGTGGACGCACCTTCGAGGTCATCCTGCCCTACAGCGGCGCCCACCCGGACCACCATGCGTGGTACCAGGACCCCAACGACTCGGATTTCATTCTCAACGGAAACGACGGTGGCATCAACATCAGCCGAGACGGTGGTGAGACGTGGAGCTTCGTCCACAATCTGCCCGTGGGCCAGTTCTACCACATCAACGTCGATGAAGACATGCCCTACAATGTCTACGGCGGCTTGCAGGACAACGGCTCGTGGAAGGCACCCGCCTACGTGTGGCATGGCGACGGCATCCGCAACGAGGACTGGCAGGAGATCAGCTTCGGCGATGGCTTCGATGTCGTGCCAATGCCCGGCGATCCGGACATGGCGTACTCGATGTCCCAGGGAGGCAATGTCTACCGCCTCCACATCCCGACCGGTGCGATGACGTTCATCCAGCCCAACCACCCCGACAGCATCGATCTGCGGTACAATTGGAATGCGGCCATCGCTGTCGACCCGCACAATCCGAACGGCGTCTACTTCGGCAGCCAATTCGTGCACCACAGCACGGACCGTGGTCAGTCGTGGTCCCTCATGTCTCCCGATCTGACGACGAACGATCCGGAGAAGCAGAAGCAGGCGGAGAGCGGTGGACTCACCACCGATGCCACGAACGCGGAGAATCATACGACGCTGTTGTGCATCACCCCGCACCCCCAGCGTCCGCAGGAGGTGTGGGCCTCCTCGGATGATGGTCTCCTGCACCGCACCACCGATGGCGGTGAGACCTGGACGGAAATGAGCAGCCGGTTGAAGGGCCTGCCCGCAGGAAGTTGGATTCCCCAAGTGCGCATCTCATCCCACAACCCCGATGAGGTCTATGTGGCGGCCAACAATTACCGCCGCAACGATTGGACACCGTATCTCTTCCGCACCCGGGATGGCGGGGCCAAATGGGAGCGCATCATCAGCGAGGGCGATGTGCTTGGCCATGTGCAATGTGTGCTGCAGGACCCGGAGGAGGCCAACTTGATCTGGTGCGGCACCGAGCAAGGGCTGTGGTGGAGCCACGATGGAGGTGGAGCCTGGAAGCGCTGGTCCGATGGGGTCCCTGCGGTGCCCGTCCGCGATATCGTTCTGCAGGAACGCGAATCCGACCTGGTGCTCGGCACCTTTGGCCGGGGCGTGTACATCATCGACGCCCTCGAGGTGGTGAGGGCCTACACTGCGGCCGGTGGAGACGGGGAATTCGGTGGGGCTGCGTGCACGATGTTCCCTTCCGATCCCGGCATCATGGCCGAATGGAGGCGTCCCGCCGGTGAGCGGTTCCCAGCGGATGGATATTGGTCTGGCGACAACAAGGGCCGCGGAGCCCGGGTGCATTGCCATTTCAATGAAGACAGCCTCGAAGCCGTCGGCAAGGGTGAGGCCTTCTTGCTCCATGTACTGGATGAGGCTGGCGATACGGTGAGAACGATGGAGCCCGAGCCCGAGCCCGGCATGGACATGCTGCGTTGGGACATGCGGGGTACGGGGACGTTCTGGCCCTCGAGGCGCAAGCGCGACAAGGATGCGCGTCCCGGCGGTGGATTCCCGGTGGAGCCCGGCACCTATACTATGGTGCTGACCCTCGAGGGAGATTCCTCATCGATGGAGTGGGGCCGGGCGGAGATGGAAGTGATGCTCGATCCCCGGCGTTCCGCTTCTGCCGACGTGCGTGCTGCCCAACGGTCCCACATGGAGGAGGTATACACGGTCGTAGGACGCGCGGATGATGTGTACGAGGAGCTGAAGCGCATGCGCCGGGCCGGAGATGCCGTGTCCGACCGGATGCGGCACGCCAAGCGATCGCTGGCCAAGGGTGACACGACCTATAAGCCGGTGAAGACGCTCGCCGATTCCCTCGAGGGCGAGTGGACCGCCTTGGATGAGCGCTATTTCACGCCGGAGGATTTCAATGGATACGATGCGGTCGTCCGCATTCAGGACCGCCTGTGGCATGCCATGAGCTATGCCGATGGCGGCATGGCTGCCCCGGGCAGCAACGCTGTGGACGCCCTGAAGGCATTGGATCGTGCCGTCACCGCGGCTGAGGGCCATCTGGACCGCATCCGTGAGGTCTTTGCCTCTTGGCGTGCTGAAGTCGAATCCGTGGATTGGCCCCTGTTCGGCGAATTCGAGGAATAAGGACAAGTCCCTCTCCCGGTACATCGACCGGGAGAGGGATTCCATTCATTCGCAGTCATTGGCGAATTCGCCGAGGACCATCAGCAGGTCTGCGACCGTGGTCGAGCCGTCGCCATTGATGTCGGTGGGACAACTGTCCACCGGTGGCTCGACGGGGTCACCGTCGCAGGTACCGAGGGTCCAGCTCACCACACCCCCGAAGTACATGGCATAGCAGGCGTTGGCGTAGGTCATGCCATCGCAGCCGCACACCGGATTGTATTCCTCCGTGCACGGGTAGTAGGGGTTGACCAAGGTGGGCAGCACGCAGGTGTCCCAGAGGCAGGAGCCGTCGTCCACCGTCGCCTCCGGGTTGAAGTTGACCGCATCGGGGTTGGTGCACCCCTCCACCTCGATCTCCACCTCGAATTCGTCGCAGATGCCGTTCCCGTTGAGGTCGTTCAGGCAGTTGCCGTCACAGTCGTATCCATCCAACGGGAATACGCAGGAACCGTCGTCCTCGGCGGCATCCGGATTGAAGTTGCAGGCATCTTCCAAGGTGCAGCCGAGGACAGGTCCTCCCGTGTCGCAGGGGCCATAGGTCCAGGACTGGATACCGTAGATGTAGAAGGCATAGCACGCGTTGACGTAGGTGTTGCCATCACAGCCGCACACCAGGTCTAATTCCTCGGTGCACGGGTAGTTTGGATCGGCCGGTCCGTAGCAGATTTCATCATACTCGCAGGAGCCGTCGTCCACGGTGGCGTCCGGGTCGTAGTTCAGTGCCGTGGGATCGGTGCAGCCGAAGACCTCCCCATCGCAAGGTGGCAGGTCGATGCACCATTCCACATGACAACATTCGAGCCATTCCCCTGACGCACCTTCTTCGTAAAAGACGAGATCGATGCAGAACGGGCTTTCAGGAAGCGCGTTCGGATCGAGGTCCACATTCAGGATGTCCGATGTCATCGGAAGAATGCCGATGCCCGTGACCAATTGGACGATGGTGCCGAACTGTCCGGGATAACTCAATTGTGCCTGTCCGAACGTGTACCCTGTGTTGTTGGAGACGCCAAACTCCAGATGGTATCCGTCTGCATCGCAGGTCGAACTGTCAAACAGGGTGAGTATGGCACAATCGCTGTCGCACGGAGGAATTTCCACGCATTGCTCCAGATAGCAGCAGGCGGTGGCCGGATTCAATGCGGGGTCCGACTCGTGAACGGAGAACATGAAACAGGCTTCGGGTGAAGCCGCCACGCCCGTCAAGTTGACGGAAAAGTCACCGCAATTTCCAGGGGCGATCACACCTGAGCCCGTCAGGTCGAATACGCTGGGGTTGACCTGCATGCCCGACGGCATCATCGGGGACAGCGTGAAGTATCCGATATCGAATGGAGTGCCGGCACCGTTGCACAGTGTGAAGTTGTAGGTGAGGCTCCCATCTTCCTCACAGATCACCTGGTCTTCAAGGATGGAAACGCATTCCGTCGTGTCCACATCACAGTCAAAGGAGATCTGACTCCAGCATGTGTCGGCGGCGTCCTGAGTGATCCAGCCAAGCTGCAGATTGACGGTCCCAGGAGGATTGGCATCAGGGCAGAAGGTCACCGCGTTGGGAATCGTCCCCATGGGGGCACTGCCCGAGGTGACCTCCAGAATGGTGAAGGTTGGGTCGACCCAAGTGTCGGTGAATATGGGAGAATACCCGAAGGAACCGGGTTGGTTGGAGAATACATGCAGGTCCGTAAGGTCCGTGGTACTGTTGTTCTCGAATCCGATGACCACACAGCAATTGTCCGTCACCTCGAAGAAGGGTTCGATGTTGCAGGTGCAGTCGATCAGGGTGAATTCGAGGTCGCCTGACATGGCGCTGCAGCCATTGATGCTGGTGGCCATCACATTGTAGATGCCTGAGGCGTTCACGATCAGGCAGGGGTCCGTGGCGCCTGCAATCGGACTCTGGTTCAGGAACCACTGATAAGCGGCATATCCTTCCGGGGCACACAGGGTATCCGGACCACAGTTCTCATAGCACCCTGTCGGGACGGCGCATAGATCGGGAATGGGCAGCACTTCAAAGGAGGCGCTGTGGGAGCAGCCGCTCGCATTGAGTCCTGTGGCCGTGTAGATCCCGGCATTCTGCACGGTGATGTCGGGCCCTGATTGCCCCGTATTCCAGGTGTAGCTCACATTGGGGTCGGCCGGGTTGACTTCGATGAGGACGTCGTCCCCGGCGCAGGGCGGCATATTCGGGGAGGTCAGGGTGAACAACACGCCTTCCACCCATTCGACGGTGATGGTGTCGGAGTAGTGGGTGCAATTGTTGGTCGCATCCGTGACCACGAGGCTTACGTCATATGATGTGCCGACCACTCCCGAGAAGGTCAGGTTGGAAATCGTGGAGTACAGACCGCCATCCACGAACCACTTGTAGGATGAGAAAATGCCCACGGCCTGGAAGAAGGCGTTGTCGTCACCGCAGACGACCGAGGGGCCGATGATGGCGGGACTCAGGTCGGGCAGCACCTGCACGGATACGGGGCCGCTGGTTCTGGGACAATTGTTGGCATCCGTAATGGACACATAATACTGGCCGGGGCCTGCGAGGTAGCTGTCCGAGGTGGCTCCGGGAATGTCCACTTCGTTCTCATCCAACCATTGATAGGTGTCGAAGCCCGGCATGGCTTGCAGGGTCGCGTTTCCGGGATCGAAGCACACGATTTCATCGAGGGTGGCGGCAAAGGGGTCATCCGGTTCGGGATGGACCGTGACCGAGGCGGTTGCGGTCTGCGTGCACCCCTGGCTGTCCTCAGCCGTCACCGTGATGGTGCTGCTGGCGGGAACGGAGGTGAAGGTGTGCTCGATGACATCGCCTTGGAATGTGACCCCATCCGGAAATGCCCAGGTGTAGTTCACGGCATTGACGGCATTTGCGGAGTGCGTACCAGGTTGTCCGACACAGAGTGGGGTCTCGATAGAAATGTTCGGAACTCCGACGGAGCCGATGACCACATCCTGGGTGGCGGTTGCCGTGCATCCGTTGGCGGCCGTGACGGTCAGGGTGACGGTATAGGTTCCACCCCCTGAAGCTGAATAATCATGGGCTGGATTGATGTTGCCCGGTGCACTGATGAGGTCACCTGTGACCCCGTTTCCGTCGCCGAAGTCCCACACCCAGGAGACGATGTCATTGCCCATGCCCGGCTCGTCGATGTAGGATGCGAGGTCGGTGAACTGGACATCGGTGCAGCCGGTGACCTCGAAGTTGAAATCGGCGGCCAGCGGGATGCAGACACCCACATAATCGGAGACCGTGCAGAAAGATCCGAAGTTGTTGAGGTCCGGAACTTGTGCGGTGGCCACGATGGTGTAGCATTTGGCTTCGGCGTAGATGTGGGTGTTCGCCGTTGTCGTGGGGGTGTTGTCATCATAGTCCCAGATCGTTCCCGTGGCCACGACGGACCCATCGTCCACTGTGACGGTATTGCAGTTCACGGTTGCCGTGGGATCCAATTGATCGGCAGGCGTGCAGGGCCCTGGTCCGGGACACACGGCTTCCTCCAGGGTGTAGGTGTCCGTGGCTTGGCAGCCGGTGGCCGTGATGGTGGTGGTCACGCTGTAGGTATACAACCCGGGGGAATTCTGAACGGTGTGGGTTTCACTGCTCCCGGTTCCTCCCGTATTCCACAGGTGGGTCCACCCTGTCGCACTGGGGGTGTACATGGTGGCACTGGCCAAAGACGGGGGGAGACATATGGTCTGTGGATCGGGGGAAGAGATCAGGGCGACCGGAACGGGTGCCGCCTCCACGGTGAAGTAGGCGGTGCCCTCGCATCCGTTGGCATCCGTGACCATCACGCTGTAATCCCCCGTCATGTCCGCGACCAGCGGCGATCCCCCCACGGTACTGGCGTTGGGTTTGGTCCAGAGGTATGTGGAATACGCCGTCGAAGTCTGCAATGTCGGGTTGGGAACGCCGGGGCACAGGTACCCATTCTGGGTGATGACGGGTTCCGGTTGGGCATTGACTGTGATGGTGAAGGTGGCGGCCTCATCAATGCCGCACAGCGAGGAAACCACCTTGACCGTGGCAGTGCCCGTGTGGTCATTCCATTGGATTTCCACCTGGTCGGTACCCTGGCCGTCGACAACGCTTCCGGCCGTGGAGGGGGTGATGGTCCATGTGAAGGTCTCATCACTCGAGGAGGCAGACGTGCTCAAAGTGTAGGGGACGATCTGGTTGGCGCAGGCGATGTAGCTGTCCAGTCCTGTGGGCAAAACAGGGTATTGCGCATTGAATGCCAGGCCTGTCGTTGCGCTGCAGCCGGGGGGCAAGGTCGAAATGGCATTGACCGTGACGGTATGCGTCATTGGACCATTTGTCCAGTTGATGATGGTGTTCGTTCCCGAGGAATAGATGGGTGTTCCTTCGCCCATCGGGACGTTCCAGTAGTAGTACACGCCGGGTTCCGGATTGTCGATTTGGTAGAGCAGGTCCTCGCCCGTGCAGCCTTCTTCCGGTCCGATGATGGTGGGGTTGGGAGGATCGGATACCACTACGGTGATGGAAACGGAAGGATTACAGAAACTGCCCGAGTTGTCGGTGGCGGTTACCGTGTAGGTTCCGGCGTTGGGGAAGTCGACCGTGAACGATGCTCCCGATGGCGTGCCGATGGCGGGGGCGTCCACCGTCCATGTGACGTTGGGGTCGTTGACCAGGAATGTCAGTATTGTACCGGTGCAGGTTTGGTTGGGCGAAGCGATGAATACCAACTCCGGCAGAATCTCTACGGTCAAACCGCCGGACCCGGAGCAGTCGGCAATGTCATGATCCTGCAAGCCGCCCAGGAACGGACTCTCATAGGCGACATCGATTGAGCCGACACCTGCGGGACCCCAGACGATGCTGATTTGATTGCCGTCGGTGTTGACGACAGTGCCGCCGGTCACCGTCCAGTCGTACTCCACATCCATCCATTTCGGAACGGTGTAAATGGCGGCTTCGCCCGGGCAGACGATTTGTGGCCCGGTGATGACGGCCGCAGATGAAATGATGGGGATCTGCACCGTAGTGGGCTGATCGCAGATGCCACCGCAACCGAGAATCTGCAAACTCACCTCGCCGAATGGTCCCTGGTCCCACTGGAGACAGATTTCCGGTGTACCCTGACCGGTGAAACTCACCGCATTGCCGTTGGCATCGGTGGCCGTCCAGTTGTATGTGGCCCCAGCGCAACCGGAGGTGGTCCAGTAGCAGGTGCTGTCTCCCTCGCACATGGTCGAGACGCACTCGATGTCGGGCCCTTTTTCATCGAGTACCTCAATCTCCATGGCATAGGTGTCCTGACAGCAGCAGACGGTATCGCCTTCCGCGTTGAGCAGTGGCGCGGTCACGGTTAGGACGACGGTATAGAATCCAGGGGCCGTGTAGGCGTGGACGGGATTGACGTCACCGGAATGATCTCCATCGCCAAAGTCCCAGAAGTGGTCGGCTCCGGGGGTCGAGGAGCTGAGAAACTGCACATCCGTTTCAAGACAGACCGGCGATGGTGCGGTGAATGCCGCTTCAGGGGCTTCACCTACGATGATGCATTGTTGGATGATTTGTGTTCCTGCCGGCCCCGTGATGGTTACCGTGATGTTGCCTTGACCAACGTTGGTCCATTGAACTTCTACGGTGGCAGGATTCTGGAGTGGACCGAGGAGGTCTCCCCCCGTGACGGTCCAATCGTAGGTGTTCTGGTCGGAGTAGGGTGCCTGCACCGTAGTGATGCCGTTCTCGCAGACGTAGGTGCAAGTGGTCAGACTGTCATCCACCGTACCTGTATTGTCGAGCACTTCATCGCTCTGGTTGGGCTCGAGGATGATCAGGGAACAATCTCCCTTGTCGGTGCCACAATCCACAGTGATCGAAACGTTGGCGGTACAGCTGATGCCCTGATTCGGATCGTGGAGCGTGTACACGAATTCATAAGTGCCGCAACAGCTGCTCCCATCGGCACTGCCGGTGTAGGAGATGGAGCCCCAGCCTTGTTCCACTTCGAAACAGGGGGGCAATCCCTCGACCGATACGATGACATCCACACCAATGGCGTCATTGCTCAAGAGGTTGGCCGTGAAGGAGGGGAGGTCTTCTTCCTGAACGATGTACTGGTCGTCTACGGCCCACAGCACATCCGGATTACATCCGTCGGATATGCCCTGGGAAAACAAAAGGAAGGGGCTCCAGAATAGAATTGTGGTGAGGGTAATGATATGGCGCATAGCCCTCAAAATATTGAAAATGAGGATTGTCTGGATGATGCTAATCATCCATAAGCATGATTTAAGTCCTTGTATAATGCCTCAAGAATCCCCTTGCTGAGCCATTATACTGGGTCTAGGGCATTCCCCTCAAACTCCAGCCGATGCCGAAATGAAGCGCCACATTGCGGACACGCGGTCCGAACGGTGTGGAGCCCAAAGCCGGGCCGTCGCTCTTGAGGCTCAGCGCACTGCCTGAGATCCGTGCCTGGAAGAAAGTGGATTCTCCCAGGGCTGTTCGGGCATAGGCCTGTCCACCGATGTCCCAGGTGTTCAGGTCATCTTCGAGGCTGCTCGAGGTGTCCGAGACCCGTTGCCATTTTTCCGCCTTGATCATCCGGCCCAAGTAGGGACCGAATCCAACCTGGTAGTCGCCCAGGTTGACATCAAGCAGGATGGGGATGTCGATGTAGTTCATCCGGAGCTCGATGGTGGTCGTGCCCACTTCGGGGTCACCGCCCCGGCGGCTTCCCTTTTCGGCATAGTGCATTTCGAGGCGGATGCCCCAGTAATTATCGGGATTGCGCACATCGATGAAGGCACCGCCGGAGAGGCCCAGCTTATTGAAACCCGTATAGTCGTCGCCTTGGACCTGTGTCGCGTTGATGCCCGCCACGGGGCCACCGTCGAAGCGCAGGGCCTGTGCCGCACCCGAGGCGCACACCAGCAGGCCAAGGCAGAGCCCAAGGGTGCGCATCCTCAAGGGTTCCATGGCAGGTCGAGGCAGTTGAGGACTTCGCCGTCAGCGTTGGTGAGTACGGCGAGGATGTGGCTGTTTTCCAGGACCCATTCGGGATTCCAGACCATGGTGTTGTCCACTTGGATGGTGCTGCCGGCGGAGGGGTCGGTGGCGATGACGAGCCCGTCGGGACCACTCAGGCTGCCCCTCAACATGTGGTTGTGTTCGAAGTCCGGAATGACCTCGGGGTCGCTGCTGTAGTCGAGCTGGGCGGCGAAGAGGTGGCTTTCATTGATGATGAGGGCCAGCCGGACTTCTCCCTCGATGGCCTCGGAGAACGTGATGTGGGTGTGCAGGTGTACGTCATCGGCCACGTCCGGATCCGGAATGACTGCACCCTGCAGATGGGCGGATGGGGACAGGGTCAGTTCGGATGCCACTACGGTCGTCCAGTTGGTCGGTTGTACAATGGCACCGGGACCCCCACGCCGATTGATGCGGCCCATCGGGTTGGCCTGAACATCCAACTGGTCCCAGAAATAGTTGGATTCCGTTGTCGTCCAATCGGTATCGAATGGGGCATTGCTGACCGCGGCAAGGGATCCGGCATGGATGGCCAGTACATGGACGGTCCCTTCGCTTTCGGCTTCCAGTGAGGCGGCCAGCGCTCCGGCAGGAGGACAATTGCCGCATTGGTGTGCCGTGAAATCCTCGAGCAGGACATGCTGGGGGCCGTCCGAAATCGCCTCGAAGGTGGGGGGAGCGGCTTCGCCCCGATAGTTGATGGTCAGCGGAATGACAGGCTGCTCGATGATGTCGCATCCTCCCATGAATAGGGCGGCGGCGACCAACAGGGTATGGATGCGGGACCAGGGCGTCATCATCAGAAACTGCTCGTGAAGGTGATTTCAAAGCCGTTGGAGGCCGGCACTGCCCGACACACGCCTCCAATGCAGAAGATGCCTTCGCGGCGCTTGCCATAGCCGATGGAGAGGCGGTGCGCCCCTTCGATCCGGCCGACGGTTCCATACAGGTAGTGAACGCGCTGGTCCGGGTTGGGGTTGCCGAAGTTGTATTGATCGAGCACCGAGAAGAACCAGTGGGGGCTCACGGAATACTCCGCCAGTACCGTGGCCCAGTCCCCTTTGTCCTGTTTCACCTCCTTCAATTCCCCGTTGACTTCCTTGAGATCGGTGCCGGTGAAGAGGGCTTGCACTTCCGTCCTGAGGCTGTGGCCCTTCTTGATCCTGATCTGGGTTTCGACCACGTGCACATCGGCGTTCACGATGCCTTTGTAGTCGGTGGTGACCGGGGTGGCCAGCGTATTGAAGTCGAAGTGGAAGTAGGCGTATTTGGCTTTGAATCCCTTTGAGAACTTGCGGCTGATGTCGAAGTTGATGTCGCGGATATAGAGCTCACTTCCCGCTTTCCAGCTGTTGCGGGTGTAGCCATTGACGAGACCGTCGATGCCCGCCAGATTCGTGGTGTCGAGGCTGCTTGCCGTGGCATACTGGAAGCTGATCTTGGTGCCGTATTTGCCCCCGAGTTTGCTCTTCTTTGGTATGGTGTAGAAGACCTCCGCGGACCAGCCGACCTCTCCCTGGACGACCGTGGCATAGGGATAGAGGGTAGCGGCCAGGTTGTAGGTGTGCTGCTTGGTGATGGCTGGGATGTAGTTCACCGGCAAGTCGAACAGCTGCAGGTTGCGGTCGGAACGGAACTGCATGTTGTCGACGCCCTTGAAGCCGACATTGATGCCCAGGCCCTTGGTGGACCAGCCCGCATTGACCAGGATGCCCTCCCCGTCCTTGTATATGAAGCCGTTGTCGGCGTTGGGGTCGTTGATTTTGCGGACATACTCGCCCATCAACTGGAAGCCGCCTTTCTGAATCTGGGCGCGGTATCCCCAGGAACCCACGTTCTGTGGAAGCTGGAGGACGAGGGTGTCTTTGGAAATCGTACTGCCCGCCTGGAAGCGGCTGACAAAGCTCGCCCCTACGGTGACGCGGGTTCCGACAGCGGCCCAGCGTTCGAAGGCGTCGTTGAGGTTGATTTCGCCGTCGAATGCACGTACGATGCCGGGGCTGTTGATGAGGCGGGAGTCGAAGTCGAAGCGCTGTTTGCCGACCAGTCCCTTCAGGGTCATGCCCTGCACGGGACGGAGGATGAGGCGGAAGCCGTCCAGCGCGTTGTCAATGCCCAGCTGTCGTTCCTCGTAGGCCCGGAGGACGAGGCCTGAGCCGAATTGCTCATAGAAGTTGCCGATGGTGACTTCGAAATTCTCCTTGGCGTAGTTGGCGTACCGGTATCCGATGCCGGAACCGCGGAAGCGACCCGGATAGCCGAGGATGGGATCGAGATAGCTCTCGTAGCGCATGCCGGCGGAGAAGTCCCCCCGCGTGTAGATGAGGTTGCCGAAAGCGTTGAAGCCCGTCTTGCTCGGAGGAACCTGGGCGCCGATGAGGGAGTCTTCCTGATAGGTCTGGAAGAGCATCTGCACGTTGCCCGTGACCTGTCCGATATTGGGGCCGTCTTCCTGTGCCTTGCCCGAAAGGGGAAGAAGAATGGCAGCCAGCGCTGCAGCAAACAGGGTGCGGCGCATCATTCAGCCAGCTTCAACAGTTCCTCGTACAGTTCCTCCTCGTCCCCGTCCGCATAGTTGTTGTGCTGCCAGACTACCTCGCCTTCGGTATTCACGAGAAAGGTGTGGGGCACGTTGTTGACCTGCATGGCCCGGGCGAAGGCCTTGTTCGGGTCGAGCAGGACGGTGTAGTCCCAAGCGACGCTGTTCACGTATGGCTTGACCCTCATCATGCTGCGCGGATCGTCAATGGAGACTGCCACGATTTCCACACCGGTTTCATCCTGCCAGTCGGGATAGAGGTCGGCGTAGTTGTTGAGTTCTCGTTTGCATGGGCTGCACCAGGTCGCCCAGAAGCAGAACAACACGGGACCGTCGGCTTCTTCGACCAAAGCGCGGGTGTCCACCGTCAGGTCGCCGAGGTCCTTGAGTTCAATGGAGGGGATGTCCTGGGCCAGGCCCATGGAGAGGACCAATGCCATCATCGACACCAGTGAGAGAAATCGGATCATCATCATTCAAGCAGGTCCTGCAAGAAAGGAAAGACCGATGAGGCAGGGCCCCATCGGTCTTCCAAAAAACGATATCGAGAAGGATTACTTCTTCGTGACGCGCAGGGTGGAAACGGTATTGCCTGCGGTCAAAGTGACCAGGTAGATGCCGGACTGCACTCCGTTGAGGTCGAGCTGTACGCGGCTGTTGCCGGCAGACATCGTACCCATATCCTGGGAGAGGACACGTTGTCCGAGCAGGTTGACCACATCCAGGCGTACTTCTTCCGAACCCGCGAGGCTGAGGTCGATCCACGCAGCGTCCTCCACCGGGTTGGGGTACACGTTGAAGGAGGTCTGTGCCACCTGCTCCTCAAGTCCGACTGCGGTCTGGACATCGGCAGCAGCGCTCTCCTCGGAGAAGTTGTAGGTGCCGTTGTACATGTACACGTAGCTCGCCGTGTTCAGGTTGTCGTCCACGGTGGTCACGTAGCATGCGCCATCCACGCTGCCCCATTGGCTTCCGAAGATGCCGTCACCGTAGGTATCGGTGATGGTAAAGGTGTAGCATCCGGTGCTGGGCACGCCGACGTACTCTTCGTAGGTGGTGGTGTTGGCATAGGTGCCTGCAGTGACATCGGCCACGACGTTTCCGTCGCCGTCCTTGATTTCCCAGCCGGTCTCCTCACCCCAACCATCGGTTTCGATGTAGATGTAGAAGAGGGTGGTTCCGGGGCTTGCACCTTCAACACTCGCAGCTACGACATCGTTGTCGGAATTCTCGTCACCGCTCGTGATGCGGATTTCGAAGTCCGTGCTGCCGCTGAACTGGTAGCTGCCCATCTGGACGTCCTCGATGCCGTAGGTGTCGAGGTTGCCGCTCCAATTGTGCGACAGGACACTGTTGCCGTTGACGTACATCTCCAGCGTGGCGCTGGTGAGGTTGTCGAGACCGAGGTTCATCAACTGGACGCTGATGGCGGAGGGGCTGTTGCTGCAGCTGATGGTCTCACCCGTGTAGCTCAGGACGGCGGCGTCATTGGCCTGGGTGGCCGCAGCGCAGTCGTTGGCGAACAGGATGGCGGCGTGGTCGTCCGCGGAGATCTGGCTGCTCTCAACGAGCATGCGGTTCGGACAGATCGTGTAGATCGTGGGGTAGTAGGCTCCATCGTAATCGTCGAAGATGTCTCCCCCGTTGTCGATGATCGGGTAACCCGTTCCTTCGATCCAGTTGCCTTGGGTGGCCGTACCCGTTCCTTCGAGGTCTTCGGGGGTGGTCGTGTCGTCTGCTTCGATGAAGAAAACGTAGACTTCATCAGTCCCGTCGGGGCCATAGGTTTCCCAGATGTCCTCCAGTGCGCCGGTATTGTGGTAGCTCCAGCAGGGGCCGCACCAGGTGGCAGAGAAGTCGATGATCACCTTCTTGCCTTCGTCAAGGAGGTCGTAAAGATTGTACTCCACTCCGTTGATGTCCTCGGCGGTCCAGTCGGGAGCGATGCTTCCGTCAGGCAGTTGCGCGGCTGCGGAGAAACTGATAAAGAGCGCAGTGAGCGCGGCGTAAATGTGCTTCATGTAGCAGGTTTGAGTTGTGTTCTATTCCAATTCCTTAACAAGGCAGGTAAATATAGCGTTGCATCGCAATAATTTGCCGGTGTTGGCGTTGACGCACTTTTCGGGGTCCACCGGGTAAAGAAATTCAGTCTCTGCGCGGGTTGCAGGAGTACAATGGAAGCTGCAGCGATGTAACTTTGGACCATGCGCAAAGCGATTATACAAGCCGGCAAGGCTGGTTTGGCCTGTTTTTGTTCGTTCTGGGTGATGTCGGCGTGGGCGCAAGGGCCCACACTGATTGATCCTGTAGAGGTTGTCGAGGGCAGCCCCTCCGATACGGTGATGGTGGCAGAGTGGCTGGTGACGAATGCCGCGGAGAACCCGATGACGCTTTATGTGGAGCGCAATGTCATCCAGGTCGTTGAAGAGATGAACCTGCCTTACGAAGCTGGGGCTCCCGGTGCCTACGAACGGTTCTGCTGGGGTGGGACATGCTATCCATACGGAGCTGGAGAAAGTGCCTTGTCGCTGGCCTTGACCCTCAATCCCTCGGATACGACAGGCATCAATGCGTTCGGGGCGGAGGACTGGCTCATTTCGGATTACTACCCGAATGGCGTGAGCGGGGTCACGGCACTCGAATACTGTTTCAAAGCCACCCAGCAGGGCGTGCCGGATGTGTGCCACACAGTGTTGTTCTGCGCTGGTCTGGAGCCCGGCGAATGCGTCCTTTCGGTAGAGGAACAGCAGCCGATCGGGTTTGCACCACTTTCACCCAACCCGGTGGTGGGACGTTCCGTTATGCCCTATTTCGCTCCGGATGGGGGGCGCATGTTGGTCTTGGATCTGACGGGACGCATCATCAAGTCTGTTGTTTTGGCGCCAGGAAGGGGCATGGTGTGGATCGATGGACTGGATTTTGCTCCCGGGGTCTACCTGCACGCATTCGAGTCCAAGGGCCAAATCGTCCAGAGCAGGAAATTCAACGTATCCCGCTGAGGATATCTCGATTGCAGGCGGTTTGGTGTCCGCAGGGGATGGGACCATCTTCGCGGCGCAGGACAGCATCCACACGATGAGCAGCATCAGAAGGAAAGAGGCACTGGATTACCACAGCCGGGGCCGCAGGGGCAAGGTGGAGGTGATTCCCTCCAAGCCCTACAGCTCGCAGCGTGATCTGAGCCTGGCCTATTCTCCCGGGGTAGCCGAACCCTGCATCGAGATTGAAAAGCATCCCGAAGAGGTCTACAAGTACACGGCCAAGGGCAATCTCGTCGGGGTGATTTCCAATGGGACCGCCGTGCTCGGACTGGGAGACATCGGCCCTTCAGCCTCGAAGCCCGTCATGGAGGGAAAGGGCGTCCTGTTCAAGGTGTTCGCCGACCTCGATTGCTTCGACATCGAAGTGGATGCATCCGACGTGGAGACCTTCGTCCAGACGGTGAAGGCCATCGCGCCCACGTTCGGAGGCATCAATCTGGAGGACATCAAGGCCCCGGAGGCTTTCGAGATCGAGCGCCGACTGAAGGAGGAGCTCGACATCCCGGTGATGCACGACGATCAGCATGGCACCGCCATCATCAGCGGTGCGGCCTTCATCAATGCCCTCGAGCTCGCCGGAAAAAAGGTGGATGAGGTCCGCCTCGTCGTCAGTGGAGCCGGAGCGTCCGCAATGGCGTGTCTCGACCTCTACATGCAGTTGGGCGTGCGGTTGGAAAACATTGCCGTGTTTGACAGCAAGGGCCACCTGCATGCCGGGCGCGAGGGACTGGATGCCCGCAAACAGGTTTTCGCGGGATCGAAGAAGGCCCATTCAAACCTGACCCAGGCGCTTGAAGGTGCGGATGTCTTTCTCGGCCTCAGCCGTGGCGGATTGGTTTCTGGAGACATGATCAAAGGCATGGCGGACAAGCCGATTGTCTTCGCCTTGGCCAACCCGGACCCGGAAATCCCATACGCGGAGGCCAAGGCTGCACGACCGGACATCATCATGGCCACCGGTCGGAGTGACCACCCCAATCAGGTGAACAACGTGCTCGGGTTTCCCTTCATCTTCCGTGGGGCCATGGATGTCCGTGCCACAGGCATCAACGACGAAATGAAGATGGCCGCCGTGCGCGCCATTGCGGCACTGGCCAAGGAAAATGTCCCCGACGAGGTCAATGAGGCCTACGGCCAACGGGGACTGGGCTTTGGAGAGGACTTCATCATTCCGAAGCCCATGGACCCCAGGCTCATCACCACGGTAGCACCGGCTGTGGCAAAAGCCGCCATGGAAAGTGGTGTGGCCCGCGAACCGATCCGGGACTGGGAGGACTACAAACGGGTGCTTGCCGGCCGCCTCGGCCAGGACAACACCCTCGTCCGCAACCTCAGTGGACGGGCGCGGAGACACCCCAAACGCATCGTGTTCGCCGAGGCGGACCACTACAAGGTGCTCAAGGCGGTGGAGACCGCGCGGGATGAGGGCATTGTGGAACCGGTCCTGCTCGGTTCGAGGCAGGATATTTCCGCGCTCATCGAGGAACACAGGATCGAGCTTCCGGAGGTGGAGATCATCGACCCGACGGATGCGATGGAGGAGGACAGGGTGGCGTCTTTTGCAGGACACCTGCTCATGAAGCGTCAACGCAAGGGCTTGACCCGTTCGGAAGCGGTCGGATTGATGCGGCGCCGGACCTATTTCGGATCGATGCTCGTGGAGACGGGGGAGGCCGATGCGGTCATCAGTGGCCTGACGCGGAACTACAGGGAAAGCCTGTTGCCCGCGCTGCAGACGCTGGGCCTGGCGGACGGGGTCCGCAAGGTGGCGGGCATGTACATCGTCCAGACCAAGACGGGGCCGATGTTCTTCGCGGACACCACCGTGAACAGGGACCCATCGGCACGTGAGCTCGTCGACATCACGCTGCTCACGGCGGAGGCGGTGCGTGCGATGCGCATCGTGCCGCGGATCGCCATGTTGAGCTATTCGAATTTCGGTTCTGCGGATGGTAAGGATGCCGAGAAGGTGAGGGAAGCTGTGGCCATCCTGCATGCCGAGCATCCGGACCTCATCGTGGACGGTGAAATGCAGGCCAATGTTGCGCTCAACAGTGATCTGTCCGGGGAGTTGTTCCCCTTCAGCAACCTGCGCGGCCGCAAGGTGAACACCTTGATCTTCCCCAATCTCGCCGCGGGCAACATCGCATACAAGCTGATGCAGGAGATGGGGGGGTTCGAGGTGGTGGGTCCGGTGCTGCTGGGCCTGCGGAAGCCCTTCCACATCCTGCAGATGGGCTCCAGCGTGCGGGAAATCGTGAACATGGTCCGCATCGCTGCGGTCGACGCCCAGAGCAACACATGATCCACCATCTGTCCGGCCGATTCGTTGAATTGACACCGACACATGTCGTGGTGGAAGCCGCAGGGGTGGGCTACATGGTGCACATCAGCCTGCATACGTCTTCCGCCCTTGCAGGGCAGACAGAGGGCAAGGTGCTCATCCATGCCGTTTACCGTGAGGATGCCCAGTTGCTGTTCGGTTTCTCGGAGGCCACGGAACGGAGTCTTTTCGTGATGCTCACGAGTGTGAGCGGCGTGGGCGCCCAGACGGCACGGATGATCCTCAGCGGATTGGGGCCTTCCGAACTGGTGCAGGTGATATCCCGTGGCGATGTGGCGGCACTGAAGGCGGTGAAGGGCATCGGGGCCAAGACGGCCCAGCGGATTTTGGTGGACCTCCAGGACAAGATGGGCAAGGATCCCGCATTTGGCTCCTCCATGGGAGACGCAGTTTCAGGGACAGGGGTCAAAGAATTTGCCGGCGGGGGCAATACACGCCGTTCTGATGCGTTGGGCGCACTGTGCAACCTCGGATTCGACCGCAAACGTGTAGAGACTGTGCTCGATGAACTCGCCAGTGAAGGAGTGGATACCGTGGAGGAATTCGTCCGGGCTGCACTGAAACGACTTTGACCGGATATCGCATGACCACTTGCAGCGCCACATTGGAAAGCACTGCCACACCACCCCTTTCATGGGGTAGGCTCGTGCTCCTGTGTGCCTTGGTGGTGTCCATGCCTGCAGGCATCTGGTCCCAGTCGGACACCTTGGATCTGCCGCTTCCCCATGGCCAGGACCTGCCGAACCCAGTGGAAACACCGGGCGGGGTCAGCCTCGGATTCCCGGATGTCATCGAATACGGGGTGGATTACGACGAGACTACGGGCCAATACGTGGTTCGGCAGCGTCTGGGTGATACCCTTGATTTCCGCAATCCCACCTTCCTGACGTTGGATGAGTTCCTCGAATACAACATCGATGAGAACCTCAGCGAGTTCTGGACCGAAATGCAGCAGGAAATCGATGATGAGGACCGGGGTTTCGCGCCCAAGCTGACCGTGGATTCCGAGATCTTCGAGACGATTTTCGGTTCGAACGAAATCGAAATCCGTCCCCAGGGGTCTGCCGAATTGAATTTCGGAGTCCGCTACAGCCGCACGGAGAATCCCCGACTGGCGGAGCGTGACCGGGCGATCACCACCTTTGATTTCGACCAGCGGATCCAGCTTTCGATTGACGGAAGCATCGGAGACAAGATCAACCTCGGCACCAACTACAACACCGAGGCGACGTTCGACTTCGAGAACCAGATGAACATCGGGTTCCAGGGCGAGGAGGACGACATCCTCAAGAACGTCGAGGCGGGCAACATCAGCATGCCGCTGCAGAGCACCCTCATCCAAGGCAGCCAGTCGTTGTTCGGGACGAAGCTCGAGACGCAGTGGGGCAAAGTCTACAACACCACAGTCTTCAGTCAACAGAAGGGAGAGCGCAAGGAAATCGAGGTCCAGGGTGGTGCCCAGACCCAGGAGTTCGACATCCGGGCGGATGATTACGAGGCGAACCGGCACTATTTCCTGTCCCAATTCTTCAGGAACCAATATGATGCCGCCCTGCAGAGTTTGCCAGTGGTGAACTCCGGTGCGCGGATTACCCGGATTGAAGTCTATGTGGTCAATACGCAGGCCAATACGCAGGACGTCCGGAACATCATCGCATTCACCGATATCGGTGAACACCCCGACTTCATGTCCACCGACCTGCCCATCGCGGACCTGACGGACAGCCCGGACATCGGGATCAACCTCAACAAGGCGCCCAACAACGCGAACAACGAAATTTTCCAGGACATGACGGGTGACCCGAATGTCATGGGATTCAGTGGGGCAGGTGCCGCCATCGCCTCCTACACAGGTACCGATGGTTCCCCCATCTACGACCAGGGGATCCACTACGAGCGGGTGGGCAATGCCCGTCGACTGGCCCAGACCGAGTTCACCTACAATGACCGTCTGGGTTTCATCAGCCTGCGCCAATCCTTGAACAACGCGGAGGTGTTGGCGGTGGCCTACGAGTATACCCTCGATGGAGAGACCTATCAGGTGGGAACGCTGAGCCAGGACGGTTATGCGGCGCCCGGTGCGCTCGTGCTGAAGATGCTCAAGAGCTCCGTCACCCGGGTGGCCCTCGAGAATGGGGATGTGGCTCCGTTGTGGGACCTCATGATGAAAAACGTCTACTCGCTGGGTGCTTTCGGATTGAGTTCCGAGGATTTCCGGATCGGCATCTGGTACAATGATCCGGCGACCGGTGTGGACCTGAATTACATCCCGCGCGACCCGCTCGATGGAGAGTTGCTGATCCAGGTACTCGGAATGGACCGCATCGATGTAAACGGGCAGTTGCAGCCGGATGGGGTGTACGATTTCGTGGACAATGCCGCGACCCAGGGGGGCACGATGAACAGCCAGAATGGTCGCGTCTTTCTGCCATCGGTGGAGCCGTTCGGTCAATCCCTGCGGGACCAGATCGAGTCCCGTGTGACCGACCCGGATCAGGCACAGTCGCTCATTCAGACGATCGTGTTCCAACCGTTGTACGACAGCACCAAGACGGCTGCCCAGCAGATTCCTTCCTTGAACCGATTCCGTATCAAGGGGCAGTATCAGAGTCAGGTCAGTTCCGAGATCATGCTGAACGCCCTCAATATTCCCGAGGGTTCGGTGACGGTGACTTCGGGTGGGGTCCGGCTGATCGAGAACCAGGACTACACCGTCGACTACAACCTCGGTCGGGTGCGCATCATCAATGATGGTCTGCTGGAGAGCGGCCAACCCATCCGGGTTTCATTGGAGAGCAACAGCCTCTTCAACATCCAGACGAAAACGATGCTCGGCACGCGTTTCGATTATGCGCCGAGCGAGGAACTGGCGCTGGGGGCCACCTTCCTCAACCTTCGTGAGCGCCCGCTGACACAAAAGGTCAACATCGGGGACGAACCGGTGAACAACACCATCATGGGGGCGGATTTCACCTATTCGCGCTCCAGCCAGTTCCTGACCGACCTCATCGACAAGCTTCCGCTCATCAAGGCGTCCGCTCCCTCCAGCATCAACCTGAGTGCGGAGGCGGCCTACCTGATTCCCGGCCACAGCCGCGCCGTGGGCAAGGAAGGCAAGGCCTACATCGATGACTTCGAGGGCTCTCAAAGTGCCATCGACATCCGCTCTTGGACGCAGTGGAGCCTCGCGAGCACGCCGAAGCTCCAGCCGAACCTGTTTCCGGAGGGGGATGTGGAGGACAGCCTGTTCTTCAATTACAACCGGGCCCGGCTCAACTGGTATACCATCGATCCCAGTTTCTTCGGTGGAGGCCTCCAGGACGGTGAGGTGGACCTGGATGTGCGGTCCAACCATCTGATGCGCCTCGTCGAGAACAAGGAGGTCTTCCCCAATCGACAGTTGCCCCTCGGTACTCCGGAAAACCTGCCCACCTTCGATTTGACCTTTGACCCCACGATCCGGGGGCCCTACAATTATCTGCCCGCGGAGGGCATCGGTCCCGTGCCCGGATTGAATCCGGATGGGTCGCTGCAGGCTCCTGAGGAGCGGTGGGGTGGCATACAGCGCGCCTTGCTCACTACGGATTTCGAGCTGTCCAATGTCGAGTACATCCAGTTCTGGGTGATGGACCCCTTCAATGAGGACAGCCCCAACGACACTGGTGGCGAGCTCTATATGAACCTCGGCTCGATCAGTGAGGACCTTCTGAATGATGGTCAGCTCGCGTTCGAGAACGGATTGCCCTCACCCAATCAGCCGGCACCCGTGGTCGAGTCGACCTGGGGCATCGTGGCGGACCCCTCGACCTTCAACGTCGTCAATGCCTTCGACAACTCGACCGGCGATTATTCGACCCAGGATGTCGGTCTGGACGGACTGAACTCCGAGGAGGAGCAAGCGTTTTTCGCCGACTGGCTCAACGGTCTCCAAGGTGCGCTCGAGCCCGAGGCCTATGCCGAGATTGCCGAGGACCCGTCCGCCGATGACTTCCGCTATTTCCGGGACCCGGAAGCACAGGCGAATGAGGAAAATGTGCTGGAACGGTATCGTTTCTTCAACGGCTATGAAGGCAACAGCAGCACCGCGCAGCCGGCGGGGTATCCCATCGCGTCCACCACGCTTCCCAACACCGAGGACCTCAATGAGGACTTGACCCTCAGCTCCATCGAGAGTTATTTCCAGTACCGGATTCCTTTGCGTCCGGGAGAGTTGAACGAGGCGAACATCGGACGGAATTATCTCGCGGATGTGCTCGTGGCGGACAAGACGATGCCGAACGGGGAGACCCGTCAGGTGAAGTGGTTCCAGTTCAAGGTGCCCATCCGGGATTTCCAGGCGCGCATCGGGGGCATCAGTGACTTCAGGAGCATCCGTTTCATGAGGATTTTCATGAAGGGGTGGAGGCAGCCGGTCACCCTGCGATTTGCGCGACTCGAGCTGATCAGGGGCGAATGGAGGAAGTACCTCGAATCACTTGCCGGACCGCAGGAGATCGAGCCGGACGACCCGTCCAATACGCAGTTCGCCATTTCCGCGGTCAACATCGAGGAGAATGGATACCGTCAGCCGATCAACTACGTCACGCCTCCGGGCATCATCCGGGAGATCAATGTCGCTACCGCAAACCAGGCGCAATTGAACGAGCAATCCCTGCAACTTGAGGTGTGTGGGCTGGAGGACGGAGATGCTCGGGCCGCTTACCGCAACATCAACTTCGACATGCGGATGTACAAGCGGTTGCGCATGTTCGTGCACGCAGAGGCTTTTCGTGCGGACGAGCCGTTGGAGGACAACGACCTCACGTGTTTCGTTCGCTTGGGTTCCGATTTCGTGGACAACTACTACGAGTATGAGATTCCCTTGCAGGTGACGCCCTGGGGCACGTCGGAGGAGACGGAGATCTGGCCCCAGGCCAATGAGATCGACTTGCGGTTCCAGGACCTGCAGACCCTGAAGGTATCCCGCCCTGTGGGCTACCCGCTCTTCCAGGAGTTCGACAAGCTGGAGAACGGCGCGCGCTACGTGGTCAAAGGCAATCCCAACCTGGCCAATGTGGTCACCGTGATGATCGGCATCCGGAATTCCGACAAGGACACGAATCCATTTGCTGCCGATGATGATGGGCTGGATAAATGCGCCATCGTCTGGGCCAATGAGCTGCGGCTGTCGGAATTCAATGAAGAGGGGGGCTGGGCGGCCACGGCGCAACTGCAGGCGACCCTGAGCGACCTGGGCAATCTGAATGTCGCGGCCAACATGTCCACTCCGGGCTGGGGCGGCTTGGAGCAGCGGGTGCAGGAACGCCAGCGGGAAACGATCCAAGGCGTGGACGCCAACACCACGTTGCAGCTCGGCAAGTTCCTGCCTGATTTCCTCGGGGTGCAGCTTCCGATGTATCTCGGCTACAGCGAAACCGTGTCCACGCCGCAGTTCGATCCGCTGTCACCTGACGTTGAAATCGAGGATGCCGGCCTGTCCACGGAGCGAAAGAAGAAATCCCAGCAGATCAACAGGATCCGCAGCATCAATTTCTCGAACATCAAGATCGACCCACAGATCGGTGGGAAGGGCAAGAAGGACAAGAAGGACCGGAAGTCCGAGAAGCAGATTGCGGAAGAGACCGCCGAGCGGATGAAGACGGCTGACGATGTGACCAAGGAACGCGAGTTGATGGCACAGCGGGGCGCTGCCGGCATGGCTTCGCGCGGAGGAGGGGGCAACAAGAGCAGTGGCTTCCTGGGCTTCCTCGACCCGGGGAACCTCAGCGCCAACTTCGCCTATACGGAGAACTACCAGCGCGACATCAATACGGAGTTCAACATCCGACGGAACTACCGCGGGGGCATCCGATATGATTTCACGAACCGGCCAAAGGAAGTGAAGCCCTTCGCCTGGATGGGCCGCAGCAAGATCATCCGCTGGTTGACCGACTTCAACTTTTACACCGGTCTGAAGCAGGTCTCCGTGAACATGGGCATGGACAAGACCTATGAGGCGAGCCGGGTGCGCAACAACACGGCTGAGTTGCTCGGCATTGAAACGGGCGTCCTCGTGAATACCCAGGTCCTCAAGCAGTGGAACTGGAACAGGGACTATGTGGTCAAATGGGACTTGACGAAGAGTCTGCGTCTCGATTACAATGGTCGGGCCACGGCCCTGATCGGGGAGCCGGCCGGGGTCATCGACCGGAACGATGCCGAAGGCTACGCGCAATACCGGGATACGGTCCTCGGGAACATCGAGAATTTCGGTGAGGTGACGGCGTATGACCACAGCGTGTCGGCGAGCTACAAATTGCCGCTCGACAAATTCCCGCTGCTCGATTTCACTTCGGCGGATGTGCGTTATCAGAGCACCTATCGTTGGGATCGGGCGCCGTTTGCGCAGGATTCCCTCGGCCATACCATACAGAACAGCCGGAACATCACATTGAATGGACAGGCGAGCTTGAAGACCCTGTATGACAAGGTGCCGCTTCTGAAGGACATCAGTTCCGGGAAGCGGAAGCGCGACTGGGAGAAGGAGCAGGCCAAGAAGAAGCGGGAGATCACCAACGAGGACCGCGACGGGTTCGGCAATTACGAGGACAAGGACAAGCCACCGCTCTACATCGATCCGATTTCTTTCGTGCTCAAGGCCATGATGTCGGTGAAGAGCGTGAACATGAGTTACTCGCGCAACGAAGGGCTGTTGTTGCCGGGCATGGCCGTGGACCGCAAGGCACGCTATGCCGGATTCGATGAGGCGCTGGAGGCTCCGGGGCTGCCCTTCCTGCTCGGACATCAGAATACGGACCTGCAGGGCAACCGCACCGGTGATTTCGCACTCGATGCGGCCGGCCGGGGCTGGCTCACGGCGAACCCGTACCAGAACCAGACTTATCAGGAGAACTACACGGCCACCCTGAACCTGCGGGCCCAGCTGGAGCCGATCGATGACCTGAAGATCGACCTCGATGCGAGCCGCACCGAAAGCCGCAACCAACAGAGCTTCTTCCGCTTCGATGATGCCATTGGAGACTGGCAATTCGAGTCACCCCAGGATGGGGGCAATTTCACATCGACCATCCTGACGTGGCCCACCGCCTTCGTTCAGGATGACGAGACTTTCGACAGCGAGACCTGGCGTCAATTCAAGCTGGCCCGACTCGACATGAGCGAGCGGCTCAACGCGGAGAACTACAACTTGCCCGACAGCGAGCCCACCGGCTACTATTCCGGTTGGGGTCCTACGAATCCGGCGGTGACGATTCCGGCGTTCATCGCGGCATACACCGGTCGGGAGACGGACCAGGTTTCGCTGGATCCGTTCAAGACGAATCTCGCGCCCAACTGGCGGGTCAGCTACGATGGCCTGTCCAAGGGCAACCTGCTGAAGAATAGGGTCAAGCGTTTCACGCTGAACCACAGCTACCGGTCCACGATGACGACGTCCTACGTCACGAACCTGAGCTATCAGGAGGATGATTTCGGCCGTCCGTCGGCCTTCGACCAAAGCTCATTCGGCAACTGGGTCAATCAGCGGCAATACAACCAGGTCACGATTTCGGAGCAGATGTCGCCGCTCATCGGGGTGGATGTGACCTTGAAGGCCAAGGGCAAGAACGAACCGCAGATCAAGGTCGAGATGCGCCGGGACCGGACGGTGAATTTCGGTTTGACCAACAACCAGATCACCGAGACGAAGAGCAGTGCACTCGTCATCGGCACCGGTTACCGAATCGCCAATGTCCCCAACCCGTTCCTCAGGACGCGGGGCAAGTTGCCCATCCAGATGCTCAAGGAGACCGATGTGGTGCTGAGGCTCGACATTACCGTGCGGGACAATGCCACCATCATCCGGAAGTTGGACCCGCTCGCTTTCAGCCAGAACGATCCCATTGGAGGCGACAGCCGGGAGAACCAGGTGACGGCCGGACAGAAGGTGGCGAGCATCAAATTCAGCGCGGACCTTGAGGTGTCCCGAAAGCTGATCCTCCAGGCCTTCTTCGACGAGCAGTTGACGCGGCCCAAGGTGTCGACGAGCTTCGCCACGACCAATGTCAAAAGCGGAATCGCACTGCGGTTCAACCTCACGCAATAATCCGGGCGCTGCATGTGCCCCTGCGCTACATTGCACCCCATGAACATCCCCCAGGACCTCCACTACTCAAAGGACCATGAGTGGGTGCGCGTCGAAGGCGACGTGGCCACCGTGGGCATCACCGATTTCGCCCAATCCGAATTGGGCGACATAGTCTTCGTCGAGGTCGAGACCGAGGACGAGACCCTGGATGTGGATGAGGTTTTCGGTACCATCGAGGCGGTGAAGACGGTCAGCGACATGTTCATGCCCTTGGCAGGAACGGTGGCTGAATTGAATCCCGCACTCGAAGACAATCCTGCCCTCATCAACGAAGATCCCTACGGAGAGGGTTGGATCATCAAGGTCAAGCTCGATGGTGATGCCGTTCTGGATCACTTGATGAAGGCCGAGGCCTATGCCGCAGAGGTCGGCTGAGGCCCGCTTCCGTGCCCGATGGCGCCGCGCCTTGCCGCCCATTGTGATGGGATTGGCCGTCGTGGCGCTCCATGCCATGCCCGGCGGTGAACTCGAGGGGCATGACTGGTGGATGAATTGGCGTCTTGACGCCCTCCTTCATGCCGTGCTGTTCGGACTGTTCGGATTGACCAGCCTGATTGCCTTGCGCAAGGGTGGGGAGAGGAGCATCGGGTGCCGACAGGCTTGGTGGTGGGTCATCGCCGGGGGGATGCTGACCGCCGTCCTGCTCGAGTGGGCACAGGGCTTGATTTTTTCCGGACGCGGACGCGATGTCTGGGACCTGATTGCGGATTTCATCGGCCTCGTCCTCGCCGGTCTTGCATTTCGGGCATTGTATTTGATGTGGCCTGTTGGCAAGAAAGCCCATTGATTAATTTGGCCCCCCGAAAGGCAGGCCCAGCAAAACTCCAACCATGCAGCCACGCAAGACACCCCAAGCCGACCTCGAGAACAAACGGGGCACGTGGAGGTCCATCGGATTCGTTTCGGTGCTCTCCCTCCTCCTCGCCGCATTGGCTTGGACCAGCTACGACGTGAACATCATCCGGGCCCTCGATTTCGAGGTGGACCTGCTGGAGGATGAGGTCATTCCAGTAAACGTCATTCCGCCCCCGCCACCCCCACCGCCTCCCCAGCAGACGACGGTCATTGAAATCGTGGACGACGAGGAGGAGATCGAGGAGGAGCTTGTCATCGAGGACATCGAAATTGACGAGGACACCGAAATCGAGATCATAGAGGTCGAGGAGGAAGAGGTGGTCGAGGAGGACATTCCATTCATGATCGTGGAGGACATGCCCGGTTTCGGCCCTTGCAAGAGCAAGACGGGTCCCGAACGTGACCAGTGCACGCAATTGGAGATCATCAAGTATGTGAGTTCGAATACGAAGTATCCGCCCATCGCCAAGGATGCCGGCATCCAGGGCACGGTGTTCGTCTACTTCGTCGTGGGCAAGGATGGCAAGGTGCGCGATACCAAGGTCCTGCGTCCAGTGGATCCCCGCCTCGATGAGGAAGCCATGCGCGTCGTGAGCTCATTGCCTGATTTCGAGCCCGGCCGTCAACAGGGCAAGCCGGTGAGCGTGCAGTACACCATTCCGGTGAAATTCATCATCCGCTGAGGCGGAAGGTTCAGATTCCGAACCAACCCATTACGGCCATCGCGAGATAGATGGCGCAGAGCGCGGCCCCGAAAGGAAGGCCGCGTTTTGCGTACAGATAGATCGCAACGGTATCGATCACGATCCAGTAAGCCCAGTTCGCATGGTGGTTGTGGACCATCAACCACGTGGCGAGCAGGCTGAACACGGTGGTAAACGAATCCAACCCGGGCAGTGCGCTTTCGGTGTGCCGTTTCAGCCATCGGGCCATCAGCAGCGTGGCGAGGCCTGCCAAGCCAATGGCCAGCAAATGGAAAGCTCCGGGCCAATGCTGGGGGGTCCAGTCCGCCGGATGCGCCGAGGCATGCGCCCCATAGCCCGCCATGGCCACGTAGAAAGCTTGAAGTGCGGCTTCCGCCAGGATTTTCCGGCGCCAGCAAAGCACCATGAGCATGGTGGCGCCCAACGCGGCCGGGAGAAAGCACCATGGGGTCCAACCCTTGAGGTAGCCCCAGGTGTAACCCAGGCTGAGCAATACGGCCGCGATCTCCACGGTGCGTTCTGCGGAAGTGATGGTGCCCGTCGCCTTCATCCGACGTTGTGTCGTGCAATCATCTGTTCGGCGTGATCCAGCCTTTCGGGACCGGGTGCCATCAGTACCTCCTCAAAACGACAGTCACTTGATTTGAGGCGCATGCGGTACCGTTCCTGCAGGGCCAATCTGTCTTCGAGCCGCGGCAGGGTGCGCAGAGGGTCGGGATGCCATTCGCGCATGGTGTGGAAGAACAGGTGAAGGTCCATCAGCTCCATCGCTTTGCCTGTCCGTTGCAATGCCGTGCCGAATACTTCCCTGGCCCACATGTCCAGAACGAGGCCTCCCGTGTCGTAGATCAGCACGGGCGATGCATCGGATGCGAGGTCGCGTTCCACCCGGCTGATGAATTCATCCTGCAGCCGCTGCAGATCGTCCAAAGTGGTCCGGCCCGCGAGGACGGCGTCATCGGTCCTTGCGGCTTCTTCCATCATCGGCCAACCGTTGCGTTGAGAAAGCATTCGACCAATGGTGGTTTTCTGGGCATTCTCAACGCCGGTCAGGACGACGGTGAACGGTCTGTTCAATCGTCGAACCGGCATCGGCATGGGGGGCTGAAGTGCAGCGTCCTCCCGGGCAGCAATTCCCTGACCCAGATCTGTTCGTCCACGGACATTTCATTGTGCAGCAGATCCAACTCCACAAGGTGCTCCAAACGGCTCAGCGAAGGGGGGAAATGCCCGATGAGGTTGGACCAGAGGATCAGGCGTTCCAAGCGGGCCAGATGGTCGATGTCCTCGGGGATGCCCTCGATTTCATTGTCCGCCAGGTCGAGGCCCCGCAGCGTGCCGACCTCGAGCAGGTCCGGGGGGATGCTGTGCAGTTTGTTGCTTCTCATGCTCAGCCTTTCGAGGTGCTGGAATTCACTGATCCAGGGGGGAATGCTGTCGATCCGGTTGCGGTCCAGAATCAGCTCCCTGAGCTGTCTGAACCGGCGAAGGCGGTGGTCGAATTCCTTCCACTTCTGTTTGGTCAGATCGAGCCGCAACACCTTCTCAGGCCGTTGAAGGGCGTCTTCGAATTTCGTCCAGACCCTGGCAGTGTCCCATGTGGATGTCAGCTGGCTCCATGCCTGGCCCGGGCCGAGCAGGAGTGCGAGCAGCACGATCGCTGAACTGAGCGGGGCCTTCGTCATCCGGAACACTGGGCTGATAACGGAAAACATGGGCTCAGGTGTATCCCAGTGCACGTTTTGCCGCGGAGGCATCCTCTCCGAGCTGTTCGACCAGGGCTTCCGGGGTGGCGAACTTCCGGATGTCGCGCAGGCGGTCGACGAAGGTGACTTCCATGTCATGGCCATAGAGGTCCGGTTCACCCGCATCGAAAAGATGGGCTTCCACCGTGGCCGCATCGCCGGTGTTGAAGGTGGGACGGGGTCCGACGTGGACCATGGCGTCCCATTGGTCTTCCGGTTGATGCACGGTGCCTGACTTCTCTTTCGAGTGGGTCAATCGGACGCGGGCTGCGTAGACCCCTTCCGCGGGAAGCAATTGGTGTGGTTCCAGTGCCTGAAGGTTGGCCGTCCTGTATCCCAGCGTCCGACCGCGGGCCGCACCGGTGATGACTTTCCCACGCCAGGCGTGTGCCCTGCCCAGCAGGCTGCGTGCACCCGTCAGATCTCCTTCCCGGATGCGCTGGCGGACCTTGGTGCTCGAAACGGTGAGTTCGTCCTCGATGTGGGGGGGGATGTGCTGGACTTCGAACCCGTAGGTCTCACCACAGGCCCTGAGGAGTTCCTCATCGCCCTCCCTTCCGGCACCGAATCGGTGGTCGTGGCCGACGACGATGGTGGTCGTTCCGAGCCCTTCGACTAGGACATCCCGAACGAAGTCCTCAGGGCGCAATCGGGAGAAGGCCTTGTCGAATGATTGGACGACCAGGTGATCCAAGCCGGTCTCCGCCAGACAGTCCGCACGTTGGTCCAAGGACTGGATGAGCTGCAGGCCGCTCGCCTCGCCGAAGAGCACTTGCCTTGGATGCGGGTCGAAGGTGAGCACGACCGTTTCGGCATCGGACGATCGGGCTTCCCGGACCATCCATGCCAGCAGTGCCTGATGACCGAGGTGCACCCCGTCGAAAGTACCGGTCGTCACGATACGGCGGCGTCCGGGAGAAAAATGGGGAAGACCTCGGTGGATGAGCACTGTTGCAAAGTTAGGATGACAGCCCATCGGGCCCATTGTTCAGGCTTGCTGACGGGTGAATCGGAAAGGGTTGAAAACTCCTTTGGGGTGCCTCGTGAACGGGGATGTTCACGAGTGGTCCGTTTGGGTTAATTTTGCGCCCGAAACGAGGGTCGGAAAGGCCCATAGCTACGCGATAAAAACCAGCTCCCATGAGCCAGAACGTCGGTTCCATCACCCAAGTCATCGGTCCGGTTGTGGACATCAGTTTCCCCGCCGATATGGCATTGCCCAAGATCCTCGAAGCCCTCGAGGTGGACAGGGAAGGCCAGCCTCCATTGGTTCTCGAGTGTCAGAAGCACATCGGTGAGGACACCATCCGGGCCATCGCCATGGACGGAACGGAAGGCCTTCGCCGTGGAATGGATGTGCGCGTCATGGGCCGTGCCATGAGCATGCCGACGGGCGAGGCCATCAAGGGCCGCCTGTTCAATGTGACGGGGGATGCCATCGACGGCATTGACGGTGGAAAGGTGGACAGTGCGGGTCCCCGTGAGATCCACCAGGCGGCACCGAAGTTCGAGGAGCTCAGCACCAGCACCGAAATCCTCTTCACCGGAATCAAGGTGATCGACCTGATCGAGCCCTATGCCAAGGGAGGAAAGATCGGCCTGTTCGGTGGTGCCGGTGTGGGCAAGACGGTCTTGATCATGGAGCTCATCAACAACATCGCCAAGGGACACGACGGATTGTCCGTGTTCGCCGGTGTCGGAGAGCGCACCCGTGAGGGCAACGACCTGCTCCGCGAGATGATCGAATCCGGTGTGATCAAGTACGGTGAAGCCTTCCAGAAGAGCATGGAAGAGGGAGGATGGGACCTGTCCAAGGTGGACATGGATGAACTCATCACCAGCCAGGCGACCCTGGTGTTCGGACAGATGAATGAGCCTCCCGGTGCCCGTGCCCGTGTGGCGCTGAGTGGTCTTTCCGTGGCGGAGTACTTCCGCGATGGCGGAGGGGAAGGCGCCGGTCGTGACATCCTGTTCTTCATCGACAACATTTTCCGCTTCACGCAGGCAGGATCGGAGGTGTCCGCCTTGCTTGGACGTATGCCTTCCGCTGTGGGATATCAGCCGACGCTGGCCACCGAGATGGGCGCCATGCAGGAGCGCATCACTTCCACCAAACAGGGATCCATCACCGCGGTGCAGGCGGTTGATGTCCCTGCGGATGACCTCACCGACCCTGCTCCGGCCACGACGTTCGCCCACCTTGACGCGACGACGGTAT
>CAXQGL010000054.1:0-3759 GCA_964223495.1 Candidatus Nitrosopumilus sp.
GCATTACGGTGGGGCCATGGACGACGTGATGCTCGAGGCGGCCTGGGAGGCGGCTACGGGGGTCGACCTGACCCCCTGGTTCGATGCGCACATCCGCCAGCCTGGCTTTTCAACGTGGGTGCTCGACAGTGCGATCACCGCGGTACCGGGAGAGGTGCCGGGCTACGTGACGACGCTCCACCTGCAGCAAAAGCTCCGGGCTTGCGAGAATTACCACGAGAACGAGCCCCTCGATGTGACGGTGTGGGACCTGGCCGGACAGCGCGAGGTGGCGCAGATTGTGGTGGGCGGTCAATACGCCACCGCGGAGATCGTGACGGACCTGCAGCCGGCCATGGTGGCGCTCAACGCCGAGGGCCGGTTGAACCAGGGGCGCATGGACCTCGACTACTGGATTGCTGAGCCGAGTTCGTTGCAGAACCTGCCGTGGGTGGACATGCGCATCGGCTGTGATGAGATTGCAGGGGTGGACAGCGTGCTGGTCAGGGTCGAGCACCATTGGGCGGGGGCCGATGGCGCGCCCGGTGAGACCCCGGCGGACAAAGCGTCCTACGTGGAGGAGATCAGCGGCACGCACTTCTGGACGGTGGATGGCATCTGGCCCGATGAGGGGCTCCTGCTGGACGCGCGGTTCACCTACCGCGGCGGAAACGAGGACGAGCTCGATTTCGACCTCTATGGCGACACGGAGGCCGCGGCCTTTCTCGCTTGGCGCGCGACACCTGCCGACCCCTGGATCCAATACCCCGACTACGAACTCCAGATGGGGTCGGCCTTCAATGGGGGCGGGGTTTTCAAGGTGTCGAATCTGCGGCGCGGACAATATGCCTTTGCCAACGGAGACGTATCCGTGGGGGTGTATTCACCCGATGGCACGGAAGCCAATACGGTGTCCATCTATCCCAATCCCGCGCGGGATGAGGTCCGTGTGGGGTGGCCAGAAGCGGCCCATAGCCTCTGCGTACAGGATGCGTCGGGCCGGGAACTCCACCGCGTCAACGGTGTCCGTTCGGGTACCACCACTTTGGATGTGACGGCATGGCCCCGGGGCGCCGTAGTTCTGGTCTGGACCGACGCCGCAGGGGAACCTTGCAGTACTTCCCGGTTGATGTTGGAATGAAGCCGGAGGGGAACGCTCAGAATTTGCGCTTCTCCTCGGAGTCCCAGAGGCCCCAGAACGCGCCGACGCTGCCTTCGGTGCCCACCTTCCAGCCTTCGTCGAAGGCGGAGAAGTAGAACATTTCGATGTCTTCCTCCTTCGTCCATTTCTGGGCGTTGATGAAGTAAGTCAGCGCATTCTCGTAGCCGGGTTCAGCGACGCCGAGCGGGTCGCCTTCGCTGGGCCAACCGGTTTCGGTGATGATGACCTTCTTGCCCCCGCCGGCCAGCTTGGCCTGGTAGTACATCTGCTTCATGTAGAGCAGGGAGTAGTCGATGTGGCATCCTTCCCAATAAGGGTAGCAGTTGGCCAGGATCACATCGCAGGCCTCCGTCAACCGGGGGCGGTCGGCGAATTCGTAATACGCATCCACATAGCCGACCGGGATGTCCGGCAGGGCGTTCCGCACACGGTCGATGCAGGCGATGAGGTCGCCTTCCGGCAATTCTTCTCGGTAGAGCACTTCATTGCCCACCGCAGCGATGTCCACGAATCCGGCTTGGGCCAACTCGATGAGGCGCGTCATCTCCTCCTCGTTCTTGGCCTCGTCCTTACCGAGCCAAGCGCCCACGAGCGTCTTGAATCCGTACTCCCGGGCCAACTGCGGGATGAGGTCGTTGCCTTCGGTGCAGGAGAAAATCCGGATCCACTCCGTGTGCGGCTGCAGCAATTCGAGCTTGCGCCGAACCTGCGCCTCGGTAAACGGATCGCCGGGCTGCTGGTCCCCTTCGTAGGGGCTGAAGCAGAGGCCGTGCAGCTTGTCTTCCAGCAACAGGGCGCACTGCTTTTGCAGTGCACTGCGGTCCTGTCCAGCAGGGCCGTCTCCCGCGAGTGACAGGATCTTGTCCTCCCTGTAGGACATGTTCATCAACTTCATGGTCAGGCTTATTGGGCGATTTCCGCGCGCTTTTGAATCAGTTCTTCCTTCAATTGCATCGCGCGCTCCTCGGTGATGTCGTAGCTCCGCATGATCAGGATGGCACCGATCACACCGGCGATGGGAAAGAACGTGTAGAACAGGCGCATGCCGGTAAGGGCGGAGTCGGTCACATTCTCGGCATCGAAGCCCACGATCCACAGGATGGTTCCGCTCAGCAAGGCGGCCAGGCCGATGCCCAGCTTGACGATCCACCAATAGACCGCGCCGAGGACGCCTTCCCGACGCTGGCCCGTCTGGAGTTCGTCCAGGTCGCAGACATCGGCGGTCATGCTCATCATGATGGTGAACAGGCTTCCGATGCCGAAGGAGTGGAAGGGCAGGGCGAAGAGGAACAGGTACGGCTTGCCCGGAACGAAGAGGAACCAGAACAGGATGTACCCCACGATGGAAATGAGCTGGCAGACGATGAACGCCTTCTTCTTTCCCCATGCCTTCGACATCATGGTCACCACGGGGATCACCATGAAGGTGGTGATCAGGGCGCCCACGGAGCCGTGCAGTGCCGGCCAGGTGCCCGCACTGGCGGGGTCACTGTTGAACATGTAGTGGACGATGATGAACCAGGTGTACGAGGCGATGACCTGGAAGGAGGCGAAGATCAACAGGGTCGCTCCGGTCATCTGCCGGAACTGCTTGATGCCGAAGGCTGCGAATGCAGAAACGAAAATCTTTCCCACGCTGCCGAGGATGGCGGAGGCGTTGATCGGCGCGAAGTCGGTCCTGTCCACGGTGGACTTGCTCTTCATGAAAATGGCGGGCAGGAGCGCGAACAGGGTACAGGGAATGGCCACCCAGATGGACAATTCCCGAACGCCCTGATCCGGCGAAGCAAACCAGCTGGGGTCGTACAGGATGACCCAGAACCAGGGGGCGATGACCCAGGCCCATTGACTGATGGACTGGCCGATGGCCATGATCTCCGTCCGCTCGTGGAAGTCATCGCTGATCTCGTAGCCCAAGGCCACGAAGGGGACGCTGAAGATGGTCAGTCCGAGATAGAATACGAGGGACCAGCTGAGGAAGTAGATGAAGTTGTAGGTGATGCCGTCTTCCTTGAAAAGTTGCCACATAGCGACATAGGCCAACCCCATCAGGATGGCGCCGACGAAGATGTACTGCTTTCTCCGTCCCCACTTCGAACGGGTGTTGTCGGAGATGAAACCCATGATGGGGTCGGTGATGGCGTCGAAAATCCGGGGCAGGAATTGGATGACCCCCCACAGGAGGGCGGCAAACCCCAGGTCCTGCACCAGCACGATGATGAACACGCCGAGGGCGGCGGGGAACATTTGCTGGGCCAGCATGCCGAAGCCGAAGGCGAGTTTCTGCCCCCATGTGATGCTGGAGGCCGATGGTGTGACCGTGTCTTGCATGGTGCTGAAGGTGTTCATTGACCTGAAGTCAGGACAATCGTTTGAATGGCTTGGGCGTCGAGGACGGTGCGGATGTCCTCCGACAGGCCTTCAATGCGCACGGTGCGGGGGGCATCCCCGGGGTTGAAGCAGACAAGAACGTGTCCACCGTCCGGTGTTTCGACGGCGACGGCCATGAGTTCGTCATCGTTGCACTCGGAGCCCAGAACGGTGGCCCCGGGGCGGATGAACTTGCTGAAGTGGCACATCACGTCGTAGAGCGGCGTGAAGTACACCTCGTCCTGTTC
>CAXQGL010000055.1:0-36224 GCA_964223495.1 Candidatus Nitrosopumilus sp.
GTTCGCTGTCCTCGTAATTGGACAGAATGCACACGAGGGGCTGTGTGCCGGCCCGCTTGCGGAGGGTCTGGAGGAAGTGCAGGGAGTTGTTGCCCTTGACGTTGAGGTCGAGGAGCAGCAGGTCGGGTTTGACGGCTTTGACGGCTTCCTCGGCATGCGGGAGTTCGTCGGATTCCCCGATCCATTCGTGGCCGGGGCTGTCGTTGAGGAATTGGCGCAGGCCGGCACGGAAGAGGTCGTGGTCTTCGATGACGAAGGCGCGTCGGGTCGGCTGTTTGGTCACAGCACCCAAAATAGCCATGGGCCCTCGGAATTCGGGGCTCGTCCGACAATGGGCTCAAACGTTCTCTTGCATGTGATCGGAGGATGAGCACCCCGGGAGGAACCCCGTGACGGATGTCATGGAGCGAAAAGACGATGGTCATGGGGCAGGGAAGAAGCCCAGCGCACTTTCGGCACATACCCAATTGCATTGCACCATGTCCCATTCATTTCATCCCCTTTTCCTGCGGCGCCTGATTCATGGCAATGGACTGGCCCATGACCTCTACTTCGAAAAACTCCGTGCCCGCGAGTTTGCCCGTCTGGATACCCAGGGGGACGTTTATCTGGATTACACGGGAGGCGGTCTGCACGGCTCTTCCCAGGTGGCCCGGCACATGGAGTATCTGCTCACCCGTGTCCATGGGAATCCGCACTCCGTCAATCCCACATCGATGGCATCGACAGAAGCAGTGGAGTCCACCCGCACCAAAGTGCTCGAGTTTTTCAATGCGACCGACGATTACCTGTGCATCTTCACTCCCAATGCCTCGGGTGCACTGAAGTTGGTAGGGGAGTCCTATCCCTTTGGTGATGATGGGGTCTACCTGCTGACGGCGGACAACCACAATTCGGTCAATGGCATACGCGAATTCTGCGCCAAGAAAGGGGGGGGCTTCCAGTACGCTCCAATTTCCAAGGACCTGACGATCGATGATATCGCGTTGGAGCAGGCGTTGCATCGCTTGAAGGGGACAAACAAACTCTTCGCATTTCCCGCGCAGTCGAATGTGTCCGGTGTGCGGCACGATCTGAATTGGATCCGCAAGGCAAAGCGCAAGGGTTGGGATGTGCTGCTGGATGCCGCAGCCTTCGCTCCGACCTCCACATTGGACCTCGAGAAGGTCAAGCCTGATTTCGTATCCGTTTCCTTCTACAAGATCTTCGGCTTCCCGACCGGTCTGGGTGCGCTGCTGGTCCGAAAGGACGCCTTCGAGAAGTTGCAGAAGCCCTGGTATGCAGGGGGCAACATCACCCTGTCCAGCGTCGGGGGTGCGAACCGTTTCATGCATTCCGACCACCAGCGGTTCGAGGATGGCACCGTCAACTACCTCGATATCCCCGCCATCGCCAGCGGTCTGGAATTCGTGCAGCAAGTGGGGATGGACCGCATCAACCAGCGCGTGGAATCCCTGACCGACCATCTGTTCGGGAAGTTGAAGCAGCTGAAGCACGCCAATGGAGTGCCGCTTCTGAAGCTGTACGGCCCACGTGACCACAGGGGCTGTGGTGGTACCATCGCCATGAATTTCCAGGATGCCGACGGCGTTATCATCTCCACGGCCCTCGTCGAGGAGCAGGCCAACGCGAGGCGGATTTCATTGAGGACGGGATGCTTTTGCAACCCGGGGGTGGACGAAATGAACCACGGCATCGGCTCCGGCCAACTCGAGGCCTATTTCGACTCCCGCGCGCAAGGAGACTACTACGATTTCATTGAATACAGCGGCATCCGTCGGGGTGCGGTCCGGGTTTCCGTGGGGATCGCCACAAACCGTGCGGATCTCGGACATTTCCTCGATTTCGCAGCCACTTTCATCAAATGAATCTTTGGTGATGCCGTTGCGGAGGTGTGTGCTGTAGTTTCACACCCGGCCGAATGGCCCGCAACCACATCGCATGCCCATCAAGACCAACTTCAGTCTCGCTGCATTTCTTGCATTCGTTTGCTTCGCCCATGCCCAACCGGATTGTGACGGTGAGCGTTTTCGATACACTTCTGCGTTCGACAACATCTCCGTTTCTGCCGACCACGCATATGGGAGCAATGTCGATGCCCTCGGCGTCGAGACCGAACTGGTCTTCGATTTCTATGAGGCCGAAGGGGCGTTGGAACCGGACCGCCCTCTCCTCATCATCGCCCATGGAGGATTTTTTCTTGGTGGGGCCAATGATGGACTGGATGTGGTGCCGCTGTGCGAGGATTTTGCCCGGATGGGATATGCCGTGGCCAGCATCTCATACAGGCTGGGCATCGCCAATGTGTTCGATCTGGAAAACGAGCTCGTCAAAGCGGTGTGGCGTGGTGTCCACGACAGTCGGGCTGCCGTGCGCTATTTCCGAAAGTCAGTGGCGGAGGACGGCAATCCATGGGGCATCGATCCCAACCGGATCTTTCTCGGCGGGGTATCCGCGGGTGGCTTCATCGCCGTGCACCACGCCTACGTGGATGACGATGCGGAGGTGCCTGCGAACATCGACCAATCCCAGCCGGGTATGGGGGGTGGTCTGGAGGGGAATTCCGGCAATCCTGGCTACAGTTCAGAAGTGGCGGGGGTCTTCAACATCTGTGGGGCCCTGAAGGACGCCGACTGGATTGAGTCGGGCGATGAGCCGATAGTGTCGGTGCACGGCACGGCGGATGGAACCGTGCCCTCTGCCACAGGTGCGGTGACGCTGCTGGGCTTCCCTGTCACCGAGGTGGATGGCAGTGCCACCATCCACGAGCGGGCAGATGAAGTGGGATTGACCCACTGCTTCGTGAGCATCGAAGGAGCGGGCCACGTTTCTCATGTGGACAATGCCGAAGACTATGACCTCACGCTCTCCACGGTGGCTGGGGCGCTGTCCTCCTGGATTTGTGCTTCCTATCCCGGACAATGTGGGGCATATGACTATACCTCAGGGCTTCAGCAAGCCGTGTCCGATGCGGTCCGCATGTATCCCAATCCTGCCGATGAAGGTCGTGTGACCGTGATCAACCCCACTGCCGTTGGACTGGTGTGGGAGGCGAGGGTATTCGATGGTATGGGGCGGCAGGTCCTCTACCGCTCATTCATGGGGCCGGAGGCGGCGCTGGATTTGAGCGGCATTCCAGCGGGCATCTACGTCGTGGAAGTCGCATCTTGGGGATGGCGCAAGCGCCTCGTCGTGCGCTGATCAGTTCCCCATGCGCAGGCCCAGCCTGAGTCCTCCTGATGCGCGGAGGCCTGAAGGGGGAGGAAACAGTGCGGTGGATTCCTGATAGAGGCTGTTCTGGTCTTCGTTGGCCCATGTGCAACCTGCGAATCCGTCCAACAGGAATCGACCCAGGGAGACTTGGTGACCCAAATGCAGGGATGCGCCCATGGCGGTCCATTCCGGGATGTGGATGCTGCCATTCAGTGGATCTTCCATGGCGTAGGAAGCGTATCCGGCGAATCCGTCCAGTGAGACATAGGATCCCTTGAGGCCGCGCCCCCCGGGATACCATCGAACCTGAGGTTGGACGATGACGCCCTTCTTGCGGGCATTCTGGGGCGGGTACCAGGGGTGGTAGGACTCCATGAAGACATCCTTGGAAATCGCATCCACGTCGAGTGCCACCGACCAATTCTCCTGAATCTCCTTCTCGATGCCGAGTGAATAGCGGCCGACCGCCAAATCGGTGAGGTTGCCCTTGATTGCCCAACGCTCTTGGGCACCAGCACAGAAGGATAGGATGCCGAGTCCGAGAAGCAGAATGTATTTCGTCATGATGCTGTCAGGAGATTACCGCAGGCTCCCTGAAAACGTGACGACCCAGGGGTTCATTGTTCCCGGTCACCCGCGATGGCCTTTTCGACCGAGCCGTCGGAGTACAGGCGGAATACCATCTGGTTCGCAGGGTTCCGGACTTCACGTCCCGTGACGTCGATGGTTCGGATGAGTTGACGGGGTTCTTCCGCACCCATTTCCTCCAGTCCACTGACGTCCTCCACGGTCACCGTGAATTCCACGCGTTCCGAGAGGCAGGGGTCCGTTGAGGTCATTTTCCAGTTGTAGTAGAAATAGTAATACGTGTACTGGTTCTCGCCGTTGATGGTTGTGCTGTTGATGGTGGCGATCTCTCCGATGTGGTAAGGGTAGTTCACGTCGGCTCCATTGTCGTCGCGCCAGAGGAGCGGTTCCTGATTGCCCGACCGGATCTGGTAGCCTTCGCCGGCAGGCAGCTGGGCGAACAGCTGGAAGACATTCTGCCCCGGAGCCAGGATCTGGGTGAGGGTGTGCACGAAATTCCCGGCGCCATCGAGGATTTCGATGGTCTGTGGACCCCCGCCTTCAGAATATACTTCCACCGACTCCAGCAGGGCATCCTGGTGGACGTCGAAAATGAGCCAGTTGGCATTGTTGAAGTGGTATTGGCCACTTCCGAAGTCCGGTGCCTCCTTGCCACCATGGATGCCATAACCGCCATTGGAATTGGCCATCCAGATGGATTGGTCGAACGGCTGAAATTGCATCGTGTAGCTGTCGCCGATGGCGATGGGTGTTTCTGTTGTTTCCGATTCGAACCAGTGAGATCCAGCTTCACCGGTAAACGTGACCTCTTCCGTCGTCTGGATGGCGGACTGGGGCTCAGGCGCTTCGATTTCAAAGCAGGATTCATCGTCGACGGTGGCTTCGGCATCGTAGTTGCATGCCGATTCATCCGTGCATCCGACGCAGAAGAGCGCCTCGCCCTCGCAGCCGCCACAGACATTGTATCCGACGCAGGTGCCGTTGTCCTCCTCGGCGTCGGGGTCGTAATTGCATGCCGTCGGGTCGGTGCATCCGAAGACGCTCATCTCGCCCGCCAGGCGGACGAGGAACAATCCCTCCTGGATATGGGTGACCGCGATGACGCCCGAGGGGAAATAGGGGTAGTTCGACCAAGTTCCACTGAATGAAGCCGCGTCGCTGGCGGGGGCCACGTCGAAGTACCCGACCTCCTCCAATTGGCCATTCTCGATGTCGGAAGTGCTGAGGATGCGAAGACCGGCGAGATAGTTGGACTGATAGACGAGCGTGTCGAGGATGTACATGTTGTGGTCGATGGCGGTGACATCCGAAACGAAGGTGCCGATGATCTGGGGTGCGCTGAGGTCGGTTACATCCCAGATGAAGGATGTGGTGTTGACTCCGAAATTCTGCTCGTCGAGCTCATCGTTGCTGATGAAATAGCGGTGGTCCTCAGTGAGCCAGCCCTGGTGTGTGTAGGCTGAGTTCGCATAGGGTGTGGAACTGATCAGCGTGGCATCCGAAGGGTCGGTGACGTCGACGATGGTGACGGTGTTTCCATTGCAGCAGAAGGCGATTTCCTTTCCCGAGAAATTCACGTCAGGCCCGATGTAGGAGACCACCTGGGCATCGTGCGTATACCCATCTCCGGCGAAGCCACCCACGAGCAAGGGATTCAGTGGGTCGCTGATGTCAAGGATGTGGAGACCGCCATCGAAGGTGCCGGTGCCCACTCCGTATGCGCGGCCCGTGCTTTCGTTGATGGCGATGTTGTGGGCATTGCCCCAACCTTCATAGACCGCATTGGGAAGGATGGTCAGGGGAGGGGTCGTGATGCTGCCCAATTGCATCAGGTCCACGACCTGCATCCCGTGTCCGTCGGCTTCGGAAACGATGAAGGCATGGTTGTCGTACACCTTGATGTCCCGCCATGTGGAATTCGTGGTCTGGGTGGGCAGGTTGGCCACGAGCACGGGATTGACCGGATCGGAGATGTCGATGAAGGCCGTGCCATTGGACCTCCCGAGGAGCACGTACTCAGTACTGTCCGTGGGATCGACCCATCCCCAGATGTCGTTCATGCTTCCACCGCCCACGTCTCCAGATGCCATGAAGGTCATCAGGTCCACGTTTTCGCAGGGGTATCCCCCGGCCATGCCATTCACGCATGGGGTTTGTCCTGAGCAAGGCAACCAGCCCAATGTCGCACAAGTCAGGAACGGCAGAATCTTGTTGAGCATGGCGCGAAGTTAGTCTGCTCCAAATCCCCGGGGAATTCAATGAGGCGTCGGGTGCAAGGGATTGGACTGCTGCGGTGTAAGTTCTCATTTTGTAGATGAAGCTAGTATAACTATAGATAATTTGTACTTTAAGTGGACCAAAACGTGTCTTGTGAAAGAAGTTGTCGTCAATTTCACCCCGACCGGGATGATTCCCCAGAAGCGGGATGTCCCCAGCGTCCCCATTTCCGCTCAGGAAATCGTGGAGCAAGTGCACGAGGCGTTCGACATCGGCATCACGATGGTCCATGTGCATGCCCGACAGCCCAATGGCGTGCCCAGTTCGCGGGCGGAGGATTACGCTCCCATCGTAGAGGGCATCCGACAGTATTGCCCGGGCTTGGTGATTTGCACATCACTCAGCGGCCGCAATGTCTCCGAGCCGGCGCAGCGGGCAGAGGTGTTGTCCCTGCAGCCGGATATGGCTTCCTTGACCTTGAGCTCACTCAATTTCGTGCAGTCGGCCAGCGTGAACAGTCCGGAGACGATCATGGAGCTTGCCCGCAGGATTGATGATGCCGGGGCGCGGCCTGAACTCGAGGTCTTCGATACCGGCATGGTGAACTATCTGAGCTACCTCATCAAGAAAGGGCTGATCCATGCTCCTTTCTACGTGAATGTCCTGCTCGGGAACATTGCCGGGGCCCAGCTCAGTGCGGCTCATCTGGCCGCACTTGAGCGGGACCTGCCCGAAGGTGCCATCGTGGCCCTGGCCGGTCTCGGCCGTTACCAATTGGATGCCCACCTGGTGTCCATGGGCCTCGGCTGGGGGGTCCGGGTCGGACTTGAAGACAACATCCATTGGGACCGGGAGAAGCGGCACTTGACCACCAATATCGAGTTGTTGAAGCGCATCCATGCGCTCTGTGGCCTCGCCGGACGTGATGTCATGACACCGGAGACTTTCGGTGCACTGGGTTTCTACAACAGGAAGCGCCATGCCGCGCGCGCATGACCTGACCCTGCTAGGGTTGGGACTTCATGCCTATCCCATGCTCGTTGAACTGGCAGGGGCTGCATGGGGTCGATCTCCTGAAGGACTCAAGGTGCAGGTCATCCACAACCTGCCCGCCTCTCTGGACATGTTGCAGGACACCATCCCTGACGATTGGACCGGGCCGCATTTTGTTTCGCTGGATCAATGGGTGCCGGGGCCTGGGGATGGGGCCCGCATGCCTGGTGTGCTGCGCGAACCCGCTGCATCACTTGTGTGGCAGGTGATGAGTGCAGCCACGGGATTGGATGATTCGCAACTCGGTGTCATCGTTCATCCTACCGCAGAGGTGGCACCCAGCGCTTTCCTTGGTCCAGGAACCTGGGTGCAGCCGGGAGCCACGATTGCTACGATGAGCCGATTGGGCATGTGTTGTCATGTCAATCGAATGGCTTCTGTGGGCCACCACAATACATGGGGTGCTTTTTCTCGTATCAACCCGGGAGCGCACACGGCAGGATCTGTGGTGCTCGGTGATCGTGTAACCATCGGGATGGGGGCACTGGTCAGGGAGGGTATTCAAGTGGGCAACGACGCCATCATAGGCGCTGGAAGCCTTGTCCTCCGTGACGTGGAGGACGGCGTAACGGTCATGGGCGTTCCGGCCAAACCGCGCCCTGCCAAAGCTGATCAGCCATGAATCGGAAGGCACTGAAATTGAATCTGCCCTCTATAGTCGGAAAGGAGAGGGATTATGTGAACAGGGCCATTGGCTCCCCGAACCTTGCTGGTGATGGCCCTTTCAGTCAGAAGGTCCAGGCACTCATGGCTCAACAATTTGGAATGTCGGTATTGCCCACACCAAGTTGTACCGATGCACTTGAGATGACAGCATTGCTCTCGAATCTGGGCCCGGGCGATGAGGTCATCCTTCCCAGTTATTCTTTTGTTTCTCCTGCCCTGGCCTTTGCCATGCGCGGATGTCGATTGGTTTTCGCAGACAGTGATTCGAGGTTTCCCCACATCGGCTGGGATCAGATCGAGCCCAATCTCTCCTCCCGAACCAAGGCAGTTGTGGTCGTCGATTATGCAGGTTCAGGTCACGATCTGGACCGTATCGAGCGGAAATGTCGAGAGCGCGGCGTCATACTCATCGAGGATGCCGCTCAGGCCATCGGGGTCAGATTCGGAGTAAAGGGCAGGTGGTTGGGTTCATTCGGAGATGCGGGGACATTCAGCTTCCATGCCACCAAGAATGTGGGTTGCGGAGAAGGAGGTGCGCTCGTGCTCAACCGGATGGACTGGCGTGAACGCTCCTACATCTTATGGGAAAAAGGCACCAATCGACGCGCGTTCTTTCAAGGTCTCGTAGACAAATATGGATGGGTGGATTACGGTTCCAGTTTCCTTCCCAATGAGCTGACCATGGCCTATCTGCTCGCCCAACTCGAGCAGGTCGAGTGGATCAACCGGCAACGGATTGCCATTTGGGAGCAATACTTCGAGGCCTTTGAACCTCTCGAAAAGGAAGGTCTATTGAAGCGTCAAATGCATCCACCCGGAAGTGATCACAATGGACATCTGTTCTATATCCTATTGCCCGATTCCAAGACCAGACGGCAAGTCAGTCGAATACTGAGTACCCAGCGCATCCAGAGTGCGTTTCACTTTCAAAGTCTTCATCGGAGCAAATTCGCGGAGCGTCTGAATACTGAAGGACAAGCTCCTTGTCCTGAATCTGATCGATTCAGTGACACCCTTCTCAGGATGCCCCTGAACCTGTCTATTCTTCCTGCCGACGTTGAGCGTGTGGCAGGAGCAGTCCGAATGGCGTTGATATGCTGAGGCTGTTGCATCTGGCGCACCGTCATGCCTCTGTCGAGCACCTTCGCCAACAGCTGAAGCGTCGGGCGGGAGAGCAGCATACATGGGTCTTCGTAGGCCGATCAGAAGAGGACGACGAAGGGGTGTGGTCGGTGGATGCCGCTGACTCCCTCCCAACGCACATTCTCCGAGGGGAATGGGATGCGATCGTGGTGCACCGCATGCGTTTTCCAACGCCGAAATGGCTCCTTTCGATGCCGGACGGTCCTTTTCTGGTCTGGGCTTCGTGGGGTGACGATTATTTCAGGGTTTTTCCTGCCTTGAGCAGGGGCATCCACCTTCCGAAATCCCGAATGCTGTTGGGAGCCCTCGGTAAGTTTTCCGTCACGATGCTCGCCTTGATTCAGTCGGTCAGATGGGCGTTGTTTCCGCGCGGTTGGCGCGTAACACCGAGGGATTGGGAGTTGCATGCCATGGCCAAGGTGGATGCCATCGTCAATCTGTTCGGTCGTGATTTCATTGCCAAGCCCTATTTGCCTCAAGTTCCGGACCACCTGTATTCTTCCTGGTACAATGCCGTCCCGTCCATCTTGCCGGAGGTGGAGGCCTCCAAGGATAAAGCCGGACCCATTCTCCTGGGCAGCAGTGCCAGTACCACGGGCAATCACCTCGATTTCATCTGGGATCACCAAGACGAGCTCCGTGCTTCGGGAAGGACCCTCAGGATGGTACTGGCCTACGGAAGTGGCCGCTATGCCTGGGCATTGCGGAAGTTGGCCGACTGGAGGCTCGATGGTCAAGTGGAGTGCCTTGATGGCCGACTCCCATTGGAGGAATACTACCGTTATCTCGCCCAATGTCCGGTGGTGGTTCACCATCAAATCCGGAACCAGAATACCGGCAATGCGGTGCTCAGTTTCCTGATGGGGCATCGCGTGTTGATGCGTCCTGACTCACTGGTGCACGCCTATTTCGAAAACTTGGGTTTCATCATTGGAGACGCCACGGCAGTGCCTTTGGACCTGACCCCATTGGATGATGCGTCAAGGCAGTACAACCGAGATCTTGCGTTGGAGTGTTTCGGAGATACCGCCGTCATGGAACGATACGGTCGATTCATTGAGGACTTGAAGCGGGTGGCCTGAAGGATCCGCCCTCCTCAGTCCTGTTGGAACATGTCGCCCGAGTACACTTTTCCCCAAAGTGGGATGTCCCAGTTGGGTGTGGTCAATCGGGTAAAGGCCTCGGCTATTTCCTTGGCCGTGCCATTGTGTGTCACCTGGTCTTCGCTGTGGCACTCGAATCGGATCAGGGCCTGGCCTATCGGCATGGAGGTCTCGAGCCGGGTCCGCCATATGGCGCCGCCCCCGATGGTGATGTTGCCGTAAATGCGTTGCCTGAACTCCCGAGGGAATGTCCTCAGCGTGTACAGGATGCGGTGGAGGATGTCGGCGTCGGTGTTGATGTCAAGCCAGAAGCTGCGCTGTTGACAGTATGACACCTTCATTTCCCGGTGATAGGTCGACGGTCTCCAGTAATGTTCTGCGACTGCTTCGAATTCTTCCGTGGTCATGGAGACGATGCGGTCCCAGTCCTGTCGCGCGGTGTCTTCGAGGGGTAGGAAACGCACGTCCTGCAGGTTGTGGCAGGTCCAATGCGCCTGGATGTGGGCGGCCAGCCATGGCCCGAGGGCTGCCCGAATGATGTGGATGGTCTCCTCCTTGCTGAGCAGTGTGCCAAGGACGAGGACGATCTGGGGAATGCCACCGATGAAATAGAACCGGAACGTGGTGGAAATGGCATCTGGAAGGGCGTGTACCCGATGGAGGATGTCATCCGGGAGCCGTGTGGGATCCAGGATGGCCTCCGCCAAATGGACCTCCGCGGGTTCCGGGTGGGTTTCCAGGATGAACGAGGTCACGATGCCCTTCCTGTCGGCGAATGAGCCCTTGACGGCGAGAAACAACGCTGGATTGCTGTCGGCATTGACCGTCTCCACCAATCCGTCCCAATGGACGATGGTGGCCTCCAACACGTGCCGGCACCCCAGGCCGAAGCGCCGCGAGAGCACGAGGTCCCATCCGGCCGAAACGAAATGTCCTCCAGCCCCCACGGTCAAGGAGTCACCGTGGGGAATGACCCTTCCGTGGCGGTGGAGTACATCGATGACCTTGCGCAGGCCGCACCCGGACTCCACATGCAATGCGTGGTCTTCCATGGTGCAGGCGTCCATGCGTTGCATGTCGATGGCGATGCCGACGCACATGGCCTCTCCGTCGTAGCCATGTCCACCGGATACGACACTCTTGGGTGTCTTGTCCAGGCCCGGATTGCCATGAATGGCGGAGAGGGTGAATTGCACTTCTTCGGACGTCCGCGGCCAGATGACCATCTTGGGCATCACGTGATCGAGGTTGTGCATCACCGTGCAATCCGGCAGTTTTCCCTCACAGAATACGTGGTCGATTCCCCGTTCATCCAACTGATGGGCCAACTCGCGCAATGCGGATTGGGTGCGTTCGGTTTCCGGTTCAGTGGATGGAGAACTCTGCAGCAACATTGGGCAGGTTAAAAATACACCTTTCACCAAGGGGTGTCCACTTCGGATTACTTTCAGGCCATGCAAGTTTTGTTCAACCGTTGGGCCCGTGCGGCAGCCTGTATGGTCATCGTGGTCGGTGGTCTTGTTTCCGATGATGCAGATGTGAAGGCACAGTCCGATGGCTTTTCAGCTTTGGAGGAGGCATTGCAATTCCGTTGCATCGGGCCCTTCCGGGGTGGACGTTCTGCTGCGGTGACCGGTGTGGAAGGCGACCCCATGCTCTTCTACATGGGGGCCACGGGTGGGGGCGTCTGGAAAACGACCAATGGAGGCACCACCTGGGAAAACATTTCCGACGGGTATTTCGGTGGTTCCATCGGTGCTGTCGCGGTCAGTCCTTCACATCCGAATGTGCTGTATGTCGGTGGGGGAGAGGTCACGGTCAGGGGCAACGTATCGCCGGGGACGGGCATGTACAAGAGTGTGGACGGTGGGCGCAGTTGGAAGGCCATCGGGCTCAAGGAATCCCGGCACATCCCGCGCATCCGAATCCATCCTGACAACCCGGATGTCGTCTATGCTGCGGTGATGGGCGATCTCTTCGCAGACAGTGAGGAACGCGGTATTTACCGGTCAAGGGATGGAGGAGCGCATTGGGAGCAGGTGCTGTTCGCCAACAGCCGTGCGGGTGCCGTGGACCTCGTTTTTGACCCGGTCAATCCTGAGGTGCTCTATGCCAGCACCTGGAACGTGCGTCGGACGCCGTATGATTTTTCTTCCGGAGGCCCTGGCTCGGCGCTGTGGAAGTCGGAGGACGGTGGCGACAGCTGGGCCTCGCTGATGGAGGCCGAGGGCATGCCGGAAGGGCCGTTCGGCATCATTGGCGTGACCGTGTCGCCGGTTGATCCCGACCGCGTCTGGGCCATCATCGAAAACGACAACGGCGGGGTCTACCGCTCTGACGATGCGGGAGAGACATGGGAGTTGACGAATTCGGACCGCAGTCTGCGACAGCGCGCATGGTATTACTCCCGCATCTATGCCGACACGGAGGACGTCAACCGGGTATACGTGATGAACGTGGCCTACCACGTCTCGACGGACGGAGGGCGCACCTTCAAGGCCCGCTATGCGCCGCACGGTGACCACCACGATCTGTGGGTTGCGCCGGACGACGCCGACCGCCTCATCATCGGGGACGACGGTGGTGCCCAGGTCAGTTACGATGCCGGCGACAGCTGGACCACATACAAGAACCAGCCGACGGCCCAGTTCTACCGCGTCACGACGGACGATCATTTTCCCTACCGCATCTACGGGGCGCAGCAGGACAATTCGGCCATCCGCATTGATTCGCGCGCTTCCGGTCGGTTCATCGGCGAGGACGATTGGGAGTCCACGGCGGGAGGGGAGAGCGCCCACCTCGCGCCCGATCCCAAGGACAACGACATCGTCTTCGGTGGAAGCTATGGCGGTTTCCTGACGCGGTTCGACCATGACCGCGACATGAACAGGGCCATCAACGTGTGGCCGGACAACCCCATGGGGTCCGGAGCCGAGGGGATGAAGTACCGCTTCCAATGGAATTTCCCGGTGTTCTTCTCACCCCACGATCCCGAGAAGATCTATACGTGTTCGCAGTTCCTTCATGCCTCGACGAACGGAGGTGAAAGCTGGAACATCATTTCGCCCGATCTGACGCGCAGTGAGGGGGAGAAGCTGGTCTCTTCTGGTGGTCCGATCACCAAAGACAACACGGGCGTCGAGTACTATGCGACCATCTTCGCAGCGGCCGAATCGCCGACGGAGGAGGGCCTGCTGTGGTGTGGTTCTGACGACGGACTGGTCCATGTTTCGCGCAATGGGGGAGCGGATTGGACGGATGTGACACCCAAGGGCTTTCCCGAAGCGGCCATGGTCAACAGCATCGAGGTCGACCCCCACCGCCCCGGCGGCCTGTACCTCGCCGCGACCCGCTACAAGATGGGCGATTACGCGCCTTACCTCTACCATACCGCCGACTACGGGCAGACCTGGCGGCGCATCGTCAAGGGCATCGATGCCGGTCATTTCACACGGGTGATCCGCGCGGACCTCGAAGTGCCGGGCCTCCTCTATGCGGGCACCGAATTCGGACTCTATGCCAGCACCGATGACGGGGCTTCCTGGCAACCCTTCCAGCAGAACCTGCCGCTCGTGCCCATCACCGATCTCGCGGTCAAGGACAACGACCTCATCGTGGCCACACAGGGTCGGAGCTTCTGGGTGCTCGATGACTTGGATGTCCTTTGGCAGTCGCTCGACGCGCCGCTCGTTGGCGATGCTGTCCGGCTCTTCCAGCCCCACCCGACCGTGGGCTTCGGTGGGGGCAATGGAAAGGAGTCCCTGACGGAAGGCACCAACCATCCGGCCGGCGTCCGGGTTCACTTCCATGTCCCCGAGGGGGCGAAGGAGGGCGCCCTCACGTTCAGCGATGCGGAGGGGTCGGTCATCCGTTCCTTCGCCACCAGTGCCGCCGACAAGGCCGACAAGATGGAGCTCGAAGCCGGGTTGCAGCATTTTGATTGGGACCTGCGCCACGAAAAGGCCGACGATTTCGATGGGCTCCTGCTTTGGTGGGGCAGCTTGTCCGGACCGGTGAGTCCTCCCGGCACCTATTCGGTGGAACTCGTAGTGGATGGCGATACGGTGGGCACGACGTTCGAGGTCCTGCTCGATCCAAGATCGGGGTGTACCGTTGAGGACCGCCAAGCCCAGTTTGAATTCCTGAAGTCGGTGAGGGACAAGGTCGACGAGACCCACGATGCAATCCGCCACATGCGTGACACGCGTGGCCAGATATCGGCACTCAGTGGGCGCTTGGATGAAGCGGAACACGCAGAGGTCATCGACTTTGGAAAGCGGCTCGACTCCATGATGGTCGCCATTGAGGAAGTGCTCTACCAGACGAAGCTGAAGAGCAATCAGGACATGCTCAACTATCCCATCAAGCTGAACAACAAGCTGGCCCACGTGGGGTCATTGGCGAGCATGGGCCTCTATCGTCCGACAGAGCAGATGGTCGGGGTCAGGGATGAGATGACGGCGCTCATCGACATCGAGCTTGCCAAATGGTATGGCTTGCGTGACGATGAACTGCCTGCCTTGAACGCCTTGATCCGGGCCCATGAAATCGACCTGATCGGGGTACCGGCGGATTGAGCGGTGGCGCTCAGGCGTCGGTCCGCGAAGCGTCGACCGTGGGGTCGTAGTCATGCGGGGTGCGGATGGAATGCAGTTCGCTCGCCGGGTCCTTGGAACGGATGATGGGGAAGAGGAGCTGCACGTGCCAGGGCTCCTTCATCTGGTTCCACGCCCCGAACTTGGTGGGGTAGCGGCGCGTGATTTTGGCGGTGCCGAGCAATACGTCCCACAGGAAGAGCAGGTTGCCGTAGTTCCCGTTCGGATTGGAAATACCATCCTCGATGGTCAGCCCGTGGTGGGCGTAGTGTGTGGCCGGTGTGGAGATGGTCCGCTCGACCACCCAGGCAAGGGGATGGAGCCAACGGTACCGGTACAGAAAGCGGTCCCATTTGGTCTCGCTGTGGGCGAGCAGGATGATGACCAGCTTGACCACGAGGTAGACGGCATAGACGTGGCCCATGCCCAGATAGACCAGCACGGCCGAGGCCCAGATGCCCGGCATCAATGCGTAATACAGGACGGCATTGCGGTAGGTGACCAGCACGCCCATTTCCTCCACGACGTGGTGGGGGCGGTGCAGTTTCCAGAGCCACTTGTAACTGTGGGAGGCCCTGTGCCACCCGTACTGTGTGAGGTCGTCGGCGATGAGGAAGGCCCCTGCCTGCGTCCACAATGGCCAGGCGACCCACAGGTCCTGGGCGCCGGGCGCCCACCATCCCGACAGCAGGAGCACGATGGCGAAGATGCCCGGCTGCACCAATGTCGGGAGGACCGCGAGGCTGACGAGTTCCAGCGTCCAGTCGTTGCGGGTCCGCCGGTCGTGCAGATACAGTCCACCTGCGGCCTCAATCAACCCGACGAGGATCAGCACCCCCAACGGGATCGCCTTGCTCCAAACAGCGTCATCCATGGCGCGGGGATTTCTGGGGATTTGCCGGAATGCGGCCTGCCTTCCGAGACTGCAATATGGGCAGGCTCAGCGGCATTGGCCCGCTATGAAGCCCGTTGTCCAGGCGGCCTGGAAGTTGAAGCCACCGGTAATGCCGTCCATGTCCAGCACCTCTCCTGCGAAATGGAGGCCGGGCACCACCCGGCTCTGCATCGTGTTGAAGTCGACTTCGCCGAGGGTGACGCCGCCGCAGGTCACGAACTCCTCCTTGAAGGTGGTCTTGCCGGCGACCGTGTAGGTGTCGTTGAGCAGGCCGTTGATGAGCCGGTTACGCGGCTTTTTCCCGAGCTCCGCCCACGGTGAGCCGGGGTCGATGCCGGCCTTCTCCAGCGCGTGGATCCAGAAGTTCCTGGGCAGGTCGAAGGGGCAGGCGTTGGCCATCTTCTTCCGAAGCATGCCCGGCAGGGCTTCCTCCAATTGGGCGGTGACCTCGGCCTCGTTGGTCACGCCAATCCAATTGACTTGGATGGTGAATCCGTAATCGCGCCCGGCCAGTTCGCGGGCGCCCCAGGCGGAAAGCTTGAGGACGGCCGGGCCGCTCATGCCCCAGTGGGTGATGAGCACCGGTCCCTGGTGGGACAGCTTGGTGCCTTGTATGCGGACGATGGCGTCCTTCACGACAAGTCCCATGCGCTTGGTGATGCTCTCGCCGGGCATGTTGAAGGTGAACAGTGACGGGACCGGTGCGCTGATGGTGTGGCCGAGGGCGATCAGCCAGTCGAAGCCGGTGGACTTGGGGCTGCCTCCGGTGGCGACGATGACGCGGTCGAATCGCTCGCCGTGGAGGTCGAACCCGCCGCCGTCGAGCGGCTGGATGGACCGGATGGGGGCCTTCGTTCGGATGTCGATGCCGGCCGAGCGGGCCTCACCGTGCAGGCAGTCGATGACGGCCTGGGAGGTGTTGGCGACGGGGAACATGCGGCCGTCGTCCTCGGTCTTGAGCGGGACGCCGCGTTCGGTGAACCAGTCGATGGTGTCCTGGGCGCTGAACGCGCCGAATGCTTTCTTGAGCTGCTTGCCTCCCCGGGGGTAGTGTGCCGCGAATGCGCTCGGGGAAAAGCAGGCGTGCGTGACGTTGCACCGGCCGCCGCCCGAGACCTTGACCTTGGAGAGGAGTTTGTCTGATTTCTCGAACAGCACGACCTCCGCTGCCGGTTGGTGATGTGCCGCTGAGAGTGCAGCGAAGAAGCCCGCTGCTCCCCCTCCGATCACCGCCACACTGCGCACGCCTTCCATGATGGAAAGTTAGGCGCGATCAGCGGCGCATGGGCTGGGCCTTCCAGTACGTGGCGGTGCGCCAGAGCCACTCGAAGGGGCCGAAACGGTATCGGTCCATCCACCATTTGGACCAGAGGATCTGGAGCCCCCAGATGGGGAGGATGACCCACCAGAGTTCTGCGCGGCCCAGCGTGTGGTACCAGCCGAGGCCATGGCCATACATCACGGTAGTGGCCAGGATGGTCTGGGTGAGGTAGTTGGTGAGGGCCATGCGGCCTACCGGCGCGAGGCGCCGTTCCATCCAAGGTCCGACGCGGCCTTCGCAAAGCCAGAGGATGCCGCCGATGTAGCCGATTACCAGAGGGATCATGCCGAGGGTCCGGAACACGGTGCCCGTGAAGAAACTGTATTCAATGCTCCATCCTTTGACCTCATTCTGCCAGACTCCGATGACGCTGATGAGGGTGCCCAAGCCCAGGCCGATGAGGGCGAGGCGGCCATTCCATCGGCGATCGCGTTGGCCGGTGAGGACACCGGCCTTGTACAAGGCCATGCCCAGCAGCATCATGCCGGTAGCCCGCGGCGCGAGAAAGGGCATGAGCGAGGTCTGAATGGCGAAGGCCCCGGGTATTCGCTGGGCCATCTGGTCCAGCCAGGATCCCCTGTAGGCGTCGATTTCTTGAGTGACACTGGCAGCATCCGGGGTCCAGAAAGCACGGAGGCCATCGATTTCCTCCGGAGTCCAATAGGGCATGGACCATCCGAAGAAGAGGTTGGCCAGCATCAGTAATCCCAGGAAGAGTCCGGAGGCGATCAGCAGTCCCCGCACCGACCACCTGCGGAAGAGGAAGAGCCAGATCGAGCAGACGGCGTAGGTCACGAGAATGTCGCCGTTCCAGAGGAGATAGGCGTGGGCCAGACCGAAGAGGAGCAGCCAGAAATTCCGGCGGTAATGCCAGGCGGCTTCGGATTTGTCCTTGCTCCGGATGCGGTCGGTGAAGAGCACGACCCCAGCCCCGAACAGAACGGAGAACATGCCCATGAACTTCTCATTGGCGAAGACCTCCGAAAACAGGAAGGCGGTGTGGTCAAGGCTGCCAAGCGGGCCCAGGGCATCGGGGTTGATATAGAGGACGCCCGGTAAGCCGAAGGAAATCATGTTCATCACGAGGATGCCCAAGAGGGCGACGCCTCTGAGGATGTCGAGCTGGCTGATGCGAACGGAGGTGGCGTTCAGGGAATGGGGCATGTTTCGGGTTTAATTTTTCTGCCACGCAATCCTTTGTTGCTTGGGGTCGTTTCTCGTTGGGTGCCGTAGGGCACCTTTGCGAGCGAAAGGTATCATGAGGGTTTTGTTTCTGATGTTGTGGGTGGGCGCGTCTTCATGGGGATATGCGCAGGGGGTCCAATTGAACGGCTATGTCCAGGATGCGGCGAGTGGTGAGATGTTGCCGGGAGCGACCATATGGTGTGCCGAGCAGTCCGTCGGTGTGGGCACGAATGCTTTTGGTTTCTATTCGCTCAACCTTCCTGAGGGAAAGCATGCCTTGACCGTTTCCTACATCGGCTACCAACAGGAGCCTGTCGAGGTGGAACTGACCGCCGATATGCGGTTGGATTTCTCCCTCAATGCCGGAGTGGCCATTGCCGAAGCCGTGATCGTGGGCGAGGGGGAGCGCATTGAGGATGCGGTCCAGATGTCCAGGGTGGAGATCCCGATGGATCAGGTGCGCAAGCTGCCCGCCATCGGCGGTGAGGTGGATCTGCTCAAGACCCTTCAACTCATGCCTGGGGTTCAGTCGGGAGGCGAAGGGACTTCCGGACTCTATGTCCGCGGGGGCAGCCCGGATCAGAATCTGATTGTACTGGATGGTGTGCCATTGTACAGTGTGAGCCACCTCTTCGGTTTTTTCTCGGTCTTCAATGCGGACGCTGTCAAGAAGATGACCATCACCAAGGGTGGATTTCCTGCCCGATTCGGAGGGCGTCTGTCTTCCGTGGTGGAGGTGCAGATGAAGGACGGCAACATGCGGGAGACCCATGGGACGGTGAATGTGTCGCTGTTGGCCTCGAAGCTGATGATCGAGGGCCCCATCGTCAAGGACAAGGCCTCGTTCATGATCAGCGGGCGCCGCACCTATCTGGATGTATTGACCAGGCCCATCATCAACTCCACCAATGCCCAGGACCCCAATGTCCAGACCAAGCCGCGGTATTTCGTCCATGACCTCAACGGCAAGGTGAATTGGCGCATCGGGGAGCGGGATCGTGTGTATCTGAGCTTGTTTGATGGCACGGATGACTTCGGATTCGAGTCCACGGAGACTTACGGGGAAAGCAGCTCCTTCATCGACTTCGGTTTGGATTGGCGCAACCGCGTGGCGGCCCTGCGCTGGAATCATGAATGGGGCCCGAAGCTCTTTTCCAATGTCACCCTGACCCGGAGCCAGTATGAGTTCAATACGGGCGTGGAGTTCCGCGAGTCTTTCGGCACGGTGGGGGACTCCAATACCACGAGGCTGGCCAGCCTCTACCAGAGTGGCATCGTCGACCTCGGTGGCCGCGTTGATTTCCTGTATGCCCTCAACAACAGGCACAGCATCCGTTTCGGAGGCAATGTGACCCTGCACACCTTCAATCCCGGGGCGACCACCTTCCAGGCCGATTTCGAGGGGAGCATCAATGCCATCGACACGACCCTGGGTGCCGATGAAGTGGGGTCCGATGAGCATTTCATCTTCATCGAGGATGAGATGCGGCTTCATCCGAACCTCAAGGCCAATGTGGGGCTGCATGCAGCCCTGCTCCGGGTCAACGGAACGAACTTCTCCTCCTTGCAGCCGCGGGCATCATTGAATTATAGGCTGCCTGACGGAAGTGCCGTCAAGGCATCCTATGCGCGGATGAACCAGTTCGTGCACCTGCTGACCAACGAGGGATTGGCCCTGCCGACCGACCTCTGGGTACCGGCCACCGACCGGGTGAGGCCACAGACCAGTGAGCAGTGGGCCCTCGGGTGGGCCAAGACATTCGGAGGTGTCGAGTGCAGCATCGAGGCTTACCACAAAGCGATGACGGGCCTGCTGAGCTATCGGGAGGGAGCGAGCTTTGCCAATACCTTCAATTCCGACTGGGAAGACCAGGTCACGCAGGGGGTGGGGGAAGCCTACGGGCTCGAATTCCTGCTCCAGAAAAAGCGGGGGAACACCACGGGATGGCTGGGCTATACCCTGAGCTGGGCCAACCGTCAGTTCGATGAGATCAACAGCGGCAATCCGTTTCCCTATACCTATGACCGCCGGCACGACGCCTCAGTCGTCGTGATGCACACGTTCTCGGACCGGATTGATTTGTCCGCCACCTGGGTCTACGGTACCGGGCGCGCCCTGACGCTGCCCGAGTCGGTGTTCCGGACCTTTGCGCCGGTCAACTTCACGGGAATGAATCCCGATTTGGAGGGCACCACGGTCGAGGTGCCGGGCGAGAAGAACAGCTATCGCCAGAGCCCGTATCACCGGGCGGATGTGGCACTCACGATCCGAAAGGAGAAGAAGCGCTACCTGCGCTCGACCATCATCAGCGTGTACAACGTATACAACAACCTGAACCCCTTCTTCTCGCTCGTGGACGTTAATGAGGATGGCTCCAAGGTCATCCGTGAGTACGGCATTTTCCCCATTATTCCCTCCATCGCATGGCGCATCGAATTCTGAACGTCCTCCGTCCGGTTGTCCTCGGCTGCGCGGTATTGGCATCCCTGGCGGGGTGCGAGAAACTGTCCGAGGGGGTGGTCCGCGAAATCCAGTTCCCCGAGCACACTCCGGAGCTGGCCGTGACCTTTCTCGCCCGGCCGCAGGCGGACTCTCTCGTGGCCCGAACCCACTCTTCAGCCGGAATCCTCGATACCGCTGGAAGTCAGAAGATCAAGGATGCCGAGTACACGCTGACCCACACGTCGGGCACCACGGTGTCCTGGGGCGGACAGGACGATTGGGTGCAGCACCGGGGCCACGCCCTGACCGATGTGGATCTGGAATTGGGTACGTGGACCCTCACCGTGGAAGCGCCCGGCTACGAGACGGCCACGGCGGTCCAAACCTTTCCTCCGGTCATCGACTCCTTGGGCAGCTATGCCTACGATGCGGAGTGGACCTTGGTGGACTCGACCTTTTCGTGGGATCCCTATTGGAAATCCGGCTTTCGGTCCTTTGAATTCCATTTGACCCTGCCGGATCGGGAGGGGGTCGATGACCTGTTTTTGCTGCGGTCGGCCAAGAAGGATTTCGACGATGAGGGGTCATGGGAATCGGGCCAGGTCATCTGGCTGGAATCGCTCATCGAAGACGATCCGAGGATGGTGTGGAACGAGTCGCTCCATGGGTTCATCATCCAGGACGTGCCCGGGACACAGGCTCTGGAGTCCTTGCCCTTCGAGGTGCAGCAGGAGATATGGGGAGAGGATCTGGAGGAAGCGCTGGAGTCAGCACCCCGCCTGGAACTCGTGGCCTTGTCGCCGGAGATGGTGCTCTTCTATCGCCGGCTGGATGAGATCCGCAACGGAGGGGGCGGTCCGTTCTTTTCCGAGCCGATTCTGGCCTACAGCAACGTGAGCAGCGGGTACGGTTGTTTCGGGCTTTACACCTCCACGGCGATCGACTTGGATTGAGGGCCGCGGTCCGCGGTGCCTACTGGAACACGCGGACGTAGTCCACGGCCATGAACTGCGGGAATTCCGTGGTGGCGTCGGGATAGCCCGGCCATTGTCCCCCAACGGCGATGTTCAGGATGAAGAAGAAGGGGTTGTCGAACGGGTAGGGCTGGCTGCCCGTGACGTTGTTGTCCACGCTGTAGAAGGGTTGGTCGTCCAGGAGCCAGGTGATGCCGTTCTCGTCCCAATCGATGGAGAAGACGTGGAATTCGTCAGCGAAGGTCTCAGTCCAAGGCAGGAAAGTGCCTTGCCCCACGTGGCTGTGCTGGCTCCAGTTCTGACCGAAATGAATGGTGCCGTGCACGACGCTGGGGTTGGAACCGATCAATTCCATGATGTCGATCTCGCCGCAGGCCGGCCAACCGACGGAAGGGTAGTTGGCGCCGAGCATCCAGATGGCCGGCCAGATGCCCTGCCCTTTGGGAAGGACGGCCCGCACGTCGATGCGGCCGTATTGGAACTCCTGCAGATCGATGGACTTCATCCGTGCGGAAGTGTATTGGAATCCATTCTTCCGGGCCACGATGAAGAGGTTGCCATCGTTTACATACGCGTTCTCGGTGTTGCTCGTGTAGTTCTGGAGTTCCTGGTTGCCCCAGCCACTGGCGCCGAGGTCGTAGGTCCAGTTGGAGAGGTCGATGGAAGTGCCGTCAAACTCATCGGACCACACCATGGTCATGCCGGCATAGCCCTCGGCGGACATGTATCCCCCGTCCGAAACGAAGAACAGGGAGTCGTCATTGCGGATGGTGCCGATGGCTTCCTGTGTGCCTCCGGCCATCAGGGCGTTCGACGTGCCGGTGATGACGAGGCGGAATTCCTCGTCCTCTTCAAGGAACTCATCGACGATGATCTCCACTGGAATCGTGGCCGAGGCTGTGCCTGCCGGGATGATGACCGAGTCCTCGACGTGGATGTAGTCCAATCCTGCCTCTGCTGTCAGGGGGCGGGTCTCGTATCGGATGACGATGTCGCGTGAAGTGGACTCGTTCAATACCAAGGGAAACTCGAAAATGCGGTTTTCTTCCGTTTCGTCGCCGCTGATGTCGATGGGGAAACGCACTTCCGGTACGACCACCGGACCTTCGTCAGGCCGACAGCCGGAAAGGAGCAGGAGTCCGGTCATCATGGGGAGGAAGGCAAGCAGTTTCATGGCGTTGGTTTCGGTGGGCAAAGGTACCGCGGCCATGCCGGGCGGTACAACGCTTGGTTCCCGTCATTCCTGCACTTGCACCGAGCTCGTGGAGACCACACAGTTGGCCGGGCATTGCATCGTTGTCGGGTCTAGTTTTGCAGCCATGTGCAGGCTGAGTCGTGTTTGCTTTCTCCCGGTCTTGTTTGTCATCTCGGGCCTTTTCAAGCCCGTTGGACTGACCGCGCAACACCGGCTGTCCACCAGTGGTCCTTCCATCGTGAATCAACTGGGGGAGGAAGTGTTGCTGCGCGGAATGGGGCTGGGCGGGTGGATGGTCCAGGAGGGGTACATGCTCCAGACGGCGGGCTTCGCCAACCCCCAGCACGAGATCCGGGCGAAGATCACGCAGCTCATCGGGGAAGAGGCCACGCAGGAATTCTATGATGCCTGGCTTCAGAACCATGTGACCCAGGCGGACATCGACGCGATGAAGTCGTGGGGCTTCAATTCCGTGCGCCTGCCCATGCACTACAATCTGTTCACCCTGCCCATCGAGGAGGAACCCGTACCCGGGGAGAACACGTGGTTGGATTTGGGATTCCAGCTGACCGACAGCGTCGTGTCCTGGTGCAAGCAGAATGAGATGTACGTGGTCCTGGACCTGCACGCCGCTCCCGGGGGACAGGGTTATGACGCGGCGATTTCCGACTACGACCCGAGCAAGCCTTCCCTTTGGGAAAGCGCAGAGAACCGCAACAAGATGGCGGCCCTGTGGAAGCGGATTGCAGCCCATTACGCGGAAGAGGATTGGGTGGCCGCGTACGATTTGCTGAACGAACCCAATTGGGACCTTCCCGGTGGAACGGCACTCCGAAACCTGTACATCCAGTGCACCGACAGCATCCGTTCCGTGGACCCCGACCACATGATCTTCATCGAGGGCAATTGGTGGGCCAATGATTTTTCCGGATTGACCCCGCCGTGGGATCCGGAATTGGTCTATTCGCCGCACAAGTATTGGAGCACCAACGATGTGGGTTCCATGAATTTCGCCACGAGCATCCGGAATGCGTACAGCGTCCCGCTGTACCTGGGTGAGAGCGGCGAGAACTCCAATGTCTGGTTCCGCGATGCCATCCATTTGCTGGAGGACCTCAACATCGGTTGGGCCTGGTGGCCCTTGAAGAAGGTGGAGAGCATTGCCGGCCCATTGTCCGTTGAGAAAACCCCGGAGTATCAAGTGCTGCTCGACTACTGGGGTGGCAATGCCGCTCAGCCTACGGTTGAATTCGCCACCGATGCGCTGATGGACCTTGCGGAGAAATTGAAATTCGAGCAATGCCGGCAGCAGCCGGATGTGATCGATGCCATGTTCCGCCAGGTACAGTCGGAGGGGACGATTCCTTACAACCCCGGACAGCAGGTGCCCGGTGTGGTGCACGCGACGGACTTCGATATGGGCACTGTCGGGGAGGCCTATGGGGACATGCAGGTGGCCAACTACCACGTGTCCACCGGGAACTACACCGAGTGGAATTCAGGTTGGCAATACAGGAATGACGGTGTGGACATCACATTCTCCAGCGACCCCGTGCACAGCAATGGGTACAAGGTGTCGTGGATTGCCTCGGAAGAGTGGATGAAGTATACGGTCGATGTCGCGACCGGTGGCCTTTATGACATCAAGCTGCGCGTTTCCGTGGGGGAAACGGAGGGGGTGGTGCACCTTGGCCTTGATGGGGCGGATATCACGCCTTACGAGACGTTGCCCATCTTCGGTCTTCCAGGCAGTTGGCAGACCGTGACCATCGAGGATGTCTATCTGGAGGAAGGGACGCAGGGGCTGTACTTCTTCGCCGACGAAGGAGGATTCGAGCTCTCCCACCTGAATTTCACGTTCACGGGTATCGCCGCATCGGATGTCGGGATGGACTTCGTGAACGCGAAAACGCTGGATGCACAGCACGTCAGGTTGACTCTGAACAAACCGATCCAATTCCCGTTCATGGCAGCTGCGTCTTCGTTTGGTCTGCAAGCGGATGGAGCACCGTTGACCTTGCTTTCCGTATCCACGGATCCGGGCAATGACCGCGTCCTGCTGCTCGAGACCGGGGAATACATGGACGCTACGATGGAGCTCACGGCGTCGTATTCCGGCAGCGCGGTCGTGGCGACGGATGGCAGTGTGTTGTCCGGCTTTCAATTCGAGGAGGTCTACAACGACCTTGATTTCCGTTATGCCATTCCAGGATGGATCGAGGCCGAGGGGTTCAGCCATCAGGTGGGTGCGGAACTGGAGACCACGGTGGATGTCGGTGGCGGACAGAATCTGGGGTATCTGGATGTGGGAGACTACATGGATTACGAGGTCAACGTCCAATACACCGGGGATTACACCGTCCGTTTCCGCACGGCTTCCCAGAGCAATGGGGCGGCTTCCATGAAGCTGATTTCCCCGGATGGCCAGGTGACGGACCTGGGCCAGACCTTCTTTGCTGCGACGGGCGGTTGGCAGGTGTGGGAAACGACGAGCCGCGAGATTCCTCTGGAGGAGGGGGCCTACACCTTGCGCATCGGGGTCACGCAGTCCCCCTTCAATTTCAATTGGATGGAATTCGAGTTTGATGACGTGATCGATCCCATCGGGCCCATCTCGTTCCAGGATGTGCTGGCTTACCCGAACCCCGTGCAGGCAGGGGAGGTGACCTTGGCCTTCGCCGTTTTCTTTCCGCAGGACTTGACGCTGTCCATCTACGATGCCGTTGGCCGTCCGGTATATGGGAAGACGTTCCATGACACCTCGGTCATTTCCGAGACGCTCTCGTTGCAGGGATTCGCAGCGGGTGTCTATGAAGTGTTCGTCCATCAGGAGGATGGCACAATCAATACCGGTCGTTTTCTGAAGGCCGTGCGTTGACCGGTTGGCGTCGATCCGGTGAATCTGGAATGGAAGTAAAGCAAAAGGGGAACCGGCACGGCCGGTTCCCCTTTCTGGTTTCAGTGAGACGTGTGTCTTACTGGGCGATGAGGCGGAAGGTCCAATAGGCCTCACCAGGATTGCCGCCGAAGTCGACGGTGATCGTCAAGCGCTCGGTACCGTCCACATTGCTGTAGTCGTATACTTCGTAAGTGATGGTCTCAACCGGCGTGCCGCTGCCGTCATTCGGAAGCTCGCCGCCATTGAAGGCCTTGTTGAAACCGACGAAGGCGCCGAGCCCGTTCACGGTGATTTCCGTGTCGGTGGCCGTGAAGGCGTGGGTGCCGGCAGCAAAGACGTCCATCGGGGCAGCGAGGAGGGTCTCGTCGAGGCACTCGTTGTTGCCGCCCATGTAGCTCTCCGCCCAGACCACACCGTCCGTGGTGTACTGCATGGTGCCGTCGTCGAAGAAGATCCACTGATCGTCGATCTGGCAGGCGCGTTCGATCACGCCGTTGGCGTCAAGGCCGCCCCACCAATCAGCGCAGCCCTGGCAGGGGCCGACGATGTAGCTGGCCTCGCCGTCCAGACTCCAGGCCTTTCCTTCTGCGGAGGACAGGAGGTCCGATGTGAAGATGGCGGAGCTGATCGTGATGAGTTGTGATGCGTCGTCGCTGTTGCCCGCGTCGTCGGAGGCGGTCAGGGTCACCGTGTACTCGCCATCCGCAGCATAGGTGTGGGTGGGGTTCTCCTCCATGCTCATGCCGCCGTCACCGAAGTCCCAGGAGTAGGACGTGGCGTTGGAGGATGAGTTGGTGAAGGTCACGGTGTATCCGTCGGTCATGGCCGAGAATCCAGCGGTGGGCACTGTGGAGGGAATGGGGGGGAGGTCCGCCTCATCGTGGTAGTGGACGAGGTAGAAATTCCAGGAGAATCCACCGTCCAGGCCCACAATGGCGATGCTCAAACGGTCGGCGATTTCGCCTTCCTCCATGTCGATGATCTGGTAGGTCTTCGTGGCCACCGGAATGTAATTGTCTCCAGCCTCGGTCTTGTTGCACAGGCCGATGTAGGCACCAAATCCTTCGATGGTAATCGTGTTGTTGGCCGTATTGAAGTCGTACGTGTAGTCACCGCCGTTGGCAAAGGCGCTCAGGTCCTCACCACCGGGCCCGATGAAGACACCGGGTTCGTCTTCGTTGAAGCAGCTCTCGGCCACACCGAGCCATCCACCGTTGGCGTCGGCGTCCACGAAGAGGGTGCCCTCCGTGTTCTTGTCGAAGGTGCCATCGGGGTTGAAGGTGTACCCGTCGTCCAGAATGCAGGGACGGTCACCGTGGGGGGTCACGCCACCGAAGGACCACCAGCCGTTGTCACCGATCGTCGGGCCGATGCCCAGGGCGATGTTCTCCCGGTCGAGGTACCAGGTCTTGCCTTCGGAACCGGCGAGGAAGGAATTCGCCTCATTCGGGTCCACGATGTTGATCGTTTCGGACTTGGAGGCGGAGCCGGCTTCTCCGGTAGCGGTCAAGGTCACCTCATAGCTGCCACCTCCTGCGAAGGCGTGGACAGGATTGGCATCCGTGCTCGTGTTGCCGTCACCGAAATCCCAGGTGTAGGAGTTCGCGTTGACCGAGTAGTTGGTGAAGGTCACCTCGGCCCAATTGGTCTCACTCACTTCATATTGGAAGCTCGCGACCACGGCGGCCGGTTCCGGTTCGGGATCCTTCTTGCAGCTTGCGATCACAAGGCTGACGAAGAGGAAAAGGCTCAGGGCCTGAATCGTCTTGTTCATGTGTATTGAATTGGGGTTATGGGTTGTTTGAATGGGTCCAGTCCTTCCCTCGTCAATTGAAGAGGGAAGCATCAGGGTATGTCGTCAGGCCCGGGGCGATTTGCGTCTCTTCGAGCGCGATCGGAAGCCAGAGGTGGTTTTCGTTGAAGTTGGCAGCCTTGTCGCCATCGCCTTCGAAGAGGTCTGCGGTGGCACGGCCGGAGCGGACGAGGTCGAACCAGCGGTCGCCCTCGCAGGCGAGTTCCGCGCGGCGCTCGTACCAGATCAGGTCGAGCAGCCCCCAGCCCTCATCGGCCATCACGGCGGCCGCGGATCGGTAGTTCCCGGTATTGTCCCCGGGCCCTGCTGCCCGCTCGCGCACCATGTCGATGTACATCATGGCGGTGGCGTCATCTCCCGTACTCCGGTGGAGTGCCTCGGCGAGCATGAGCAGGACATCGGCGTAGCGGAACACATGGGTGTTCTGTGCCTTGGTCAAATGCTCGTTTCCTCCGTTGACGTTGCCTCCGGCGAAGGCCTTGAGGTTGGGGTACTTCTCCTGCCAGTATCCGGTGAAGTCGACCGGGTTGTTCTGGGTCATGTCGATGATGGGATCGCAGCTCAGTCCGGCATCTGCGAGGTCCTGTGCGAGCTCATCCTCTGAAGCGATGGCCACATCGCGGCGGTAGGTGTCGTCGGAGAGGTAGTGGTTCCAAAGGCTTGGGGTCACCGACATGAAGCCCCAACCTGCCTCGTAGGTAGGGTGTTCAGCGCAGAGCCCGCGGATGCCGCAGAGCTGCAGCATGCCATTGCCGTCCACACCTTCGAACCATCCCCAGTCACTCTGGTAGAGGGGGGTGTGCTGGATTTCGAACACCGATTCCACGGTGTTGCGGTTCTCGAACATGAACAGTTCCTGCATGTCGTCCACCAACTGGTAGACCCCGAGGTCCACCACATTCTGGAAGGCATTGGCGGCCTCCTCGAACAGGGCTGGGTCGTCACCCTTGAGGTCGGCCCAGTAGAGGTATGCCTTGCCCATGAGGGCGTAAGCGGCTCCTTGCGTCACACGGCCTTCCTGACCTGAAGGCGCGATGAGAGGCAGGTGTGGGATGGCCTCCTGGCAGTCGGTCACGATCTGCTGCATCACCTCGGAGAGTGTGTTGCGTTGGAGGTTCACCTCGTCGGGCGCGAGGCTCGCGTTGATCACGGGAATGGGGCCGAAGTGACGGAAAACGTCAAAGTGGTAAAAGGCGCGCAGGAACTTGGCCTGGGCCTTGTACTCGGATACCGCGTCGGATTCGATCTCGGTCAGATCGAGCAGGGCGTGGGCCCGGCTGATGCCGATGTAGCTCCTGCGGTAGATGGGGTGCGTCACCACGTTGGTGTTCGTGTTGGTGAAGTCGTCGTATTCCTGCCAGCCGGGCTGGTCATTGTTGGAAGGGTCCCCCCCGGCATTGGCGTTGTCGGAGCGGATGTCCCCGTACATGACCGGTGATACCCACTGACCGAAGGCCATGGACCAGCCCACCGGGTCGTAGACGCCGATGAGGGCGGAGGCGACCTGCTCCTCGGTCTGGTAGAAATTGCTGGAGAGGAACTCGTTCACGGGTTCCACCTCCAATCGGTCCTTGCTGCAGGCGGCCAGGATCAGGACGGCCCCTGCGAGAACGGTAAGGTTGCGTTGAAGCTTGTTCATGATGGTCGAATCAGAAGGTGACGTTGAGGCCGGCGCCGAAGGAGCGGTTGTTGGGGTAGAAGCCCTTGTCGATGCCGGTGTCCAGGATCCAGCCGCTGGTTCCAATGTCCGGATCGAATCCGCGGTAGTTCGTGACGGTGAAGAGGTTGTTGCCGGTGAGGTAGACCTTGACTTCCTTCATCTTGGCCCTGTTCGTCCACTCGGCGGGCAGGTTCCATCCGATCTGGAGGTTGCGGAGGCGGAGGAAGTTGCCATTCTCGACGTAGAAGCTCGAAGGCCGCTGGTTGCCGTTCGGGTCGGTGGAGGTCAGGCGGGGCAGTTCCGCGCTCGGTGCCTCGGGCGTCCAACGGTCCAGCCAGAAGGTCTGCATGTTGGAGAAGGTCACATCGCTCCGCTCGTAGGTGCGGTAGATGTCGTGGCCGATCTGGGCGTTGAAGATGGCGTTGACGTAGAAGTCCTTGTACGTGAGGTTGGCGCTGAGGCCGATGATGTGATTGGGCCACGGGCTGCCGATGTCGGCGATGTCATCGGTGTTGATGACCCCGTCCCCATTGGTATCCAGGAAGCGGATGTCCCCGGGCTGCGCATTGGGTTGCAGGAGGTCGCCCTCATTGTTGATGTGACTGAAGACTTCTCCCTGTGACTGGAAGATGCCATCGGCCTGGTATCCCACAAAGTGGCCCACTGCATATCCTTCGGTCATGCGGGTGATGGCGGTATTGCGGACCGGCCAACCCCAACCGTTGAGGTATCCGGTCTCGCCTGCGACGTTGATGACTTCGTTCCGGAAGTGGGTGTAGTTGAGGGTGGTGTTGAGCTTCCAGTCGCCTTGGCCCATGCGGTAGCCGACGCTGAGCTCGATGCCTTCATTGAGGATTTCACCCAGGTTGGAGGTCGGGTTGTTCGTCGCTCCGATGTAGCCGGGGATCTGCTGCTGCATGAGCAGGTCCTTGGTGCGCTTTCGGTAGACGTCCGCCTCGATGGACACCTTGTCGTCGAAGAGGCCGAGCTCGACTCCGAGATCAAGCTGTTCGCTTTCCTCCCAGCGGACATTCGGGTTGGGTGGGGCTGCGAGGGCCGTCCCGGTGTTCAGCACCTGGTCCTCGGAGCCGAAGGTGTAGGTAAAGACGTTCTGGATCCGGGCCACATAGCTGAGCGGGGTGATGCGGTCGGAACCATTGACTCCCCACGATGCGCGGACCTTGAGGAAGCTCACCTTGTCCGACCCTCTGAGGAAATCCTCTTTGGACGCGACCCAGCCGAAGGATGCAGATGGGAATACGCCGTAGCGGTTGTTCTCCCCGAAGTTGGAGGAGCCGTCCCGGCGGATGGTGGCGGAGAAGAGGTATTTCTCGTCGTAGTTGTATAGCATCCGGCCGAAGGTGCTGATGATGGCATAGTCAACGGATGCGCCTCCGAAGGCGAGTTCGAGGGTGTCCTGTCCGGCGTCGATGTAGTGGAAATTCGGGTTGAATTCCGCGTCCATCGGGATGTTCTGCGAGGAGCCTCCGACCTGGCGGAAGGCCGTCGTACGGTACGAGGTTCCCACCAGGAAGTCGAGGTTGTGCTTCTCCTGGAACTTGGTTGTGTAGTTGGCCGTGTTCTCCCACTGGAAGCCCTGGAAGTTGCCGGATCCCTGGCCCACGTCGTTGCTCAGGTTCTGCGCGGCGGGGTGGAAGTAGTAGGTGGGGGTGAAGTAGCGGTAATCGTACCAGTTGAGGTCGAAGCCACCGTCGGTCTTGAGGCGCAGTCCTTCGATGGGTTCATACTCCAAGTAGACGTTGCCGATGATCTGGTCTGATTTGTTGTCGCCTCCTGCGAGGTAAAGGCGGCTCAGTGGGTTGATGTATTCCTTTTGGACCCACGGGGACTGGGCGAAGCCGAAGTCGGCATCGTCATCATACAGCGGGGTGAGCGGGTCGTAGGCAAAGGCGTCGGATTGTACACCTCCGAAGGCGCTGTTGGTGCCGATGTTGTTGTTCTGGGTCCGATTCAGGTAGAGGTTCTGGCCGATGGTCAGGAAGTTCTTGACCTTCTTGGAGGAGTTGTAGCGCATGGCGTAGCGCTTGTAGTTGGACTTCTCCCCACCTATGACGCCATCCTGGTCCCAGTAATCGAAGGAGACGTAGCTGTTGTCGCCTGAGGCGGTGATGCGGTGGTTGATGACCTGGGCCGGATTGAAGATCTCCTCCATCCAGTTGGTGTTGGCCTCGAGAGGGTCACCGAGGTTGGGGAAGCCCAGCACATCCAGGGAAGAGGTCTGGTTGCTGTTGGCGAATTTCTCCCGCATCAGGATCACGTAGTCCTCGGCACCCAGCATCGTGGGGAGCTTCCATGGATTGGAATTCAGGTAGCTCGCGGAGTAGGTGATGCTTGCGTCACCCTTGCTGCCATTCTTGGTGGTGATGATGACCACACCGTTGGCGGCACGTGCACCATAGATGGCGCTGGAGGCGGCGTCCTTCAGAACGTCCACCGATTCGATGTCGCTGGGGTTGATGTTGTCGATGTTGCCCAACTGCACGCCGTCCACGATGTACAGCGGCGAGTTGTCTCCATTGGTGCTGATTCCGCGGATGAGGATGCTCTTTCCCGATCCCGGTTGGCCGCTGGATTCGTTGACGATCAGACCGGAGGTGAGGCCTTCGAGGGAAGAAGTCACGTCCGGTACGGCGATGCCCTCGATGTCCTTGGCCGTGACCTTGGAGATGGAACCGGTGGAGACTTTCTTCTTCTGGCGACCGTATCCGACCACCACGACTTCTCCGACGAGTTCGGCATCAATGGCCAATGCCACGCGGATGGGGGCGGCATTCTCAACATTGATTGTTTCGGATTCATATCCGATAAAGCTGATTTTCAGTGCTGTGGGTAGCGCATTGACCTTGATGGTGAAGGTGCCGTCCGCTCCTGCACTGGTGGCGTTGGTGGTGCCGTCCTCCACAATGGTTGCGCCGATCAGGGGATCTCCGTTGGACTCATCGAGTACGGTACCGTTGAGTGTGATGGATTGGGCAAACGTGGGTGATGCGCCAAGGGCCAGCATCGCCAGGATCAGGAGCGTTGCCTTGCGCAGGCTTCGCTTGGTGTTGTGGTTCATCGTATTGATTTACAGCGGATCCGGCCTCAATTCCTGTCGGATAGTGAAACCACTCCACAGGCGAATCTACTACTTGGTGTACAAAGTACACCTACGAATCTTCAAAACGGCTTGAGCCGGAATGCAATAGGCTTGTTTCGGCTTGGGAGGCATTATGAAGACCGCAAGGGCGGTGATGGCCTCAGGCGATGATGTCGAGGATGCGCCCCGTGGCCTGGCCATCCCAGAATGGAGGAATGCTGCCTTCCTTGGGCCTGTGCATCAGATTGTGGATGGTCTCGATGTCGCGATCCACCAGGGTATTCGTGCCGATGGCAATTGTAGAGGGGCGTTCCGTGTTGTCCCGCACCGTAATGCAGGGTACCTGTCGGAAGGTGGTTTCCTCTTGGATCCCCCCGGAATCGGTGATGACCGTGTGCGCGGTCGAAATGAGTTTCTGGAAGGCGAAATAGTCGAGTGCGTCGATCACCTGCAGGTTGTCGAAGGCCTCGAATGTGGACCACAGCCCCAACTCCTCGCACCGCTTACGGGTGCGCGGATGCATGGGGAAGATGACGTTTCGACCATCGACGGCCTTGCCGATGATGTCGGCGATGAAGGACAGCCCTTCCTGATTGTCCACGTTGGAAGGGCGGTGCATCGTCATCAGCACGAAATCACCCGCCTGGGCATCGAGCACGTCGAGTATGGGGTCGCGCTGGATGCGGTCGTCGAAGGCGACGATGGTGTCGATCATCGTGTTGCCCACGAGGTAGGCTTGCTGTGTGCCGCTTTTTGTGTCCAAACCCTCGTCCCGCAGGTGGTCGAGGCCGCTTTGCTCGGTGACGAAGTACTTGTCCGTGATCTGGTCCACGAGGATGCGGTTGATCTCCTCGGGCATGGAGCGGTCGAAACTCCTCAATCCGGATTCGAGGTGGAACAAGGGGGTATTGCAACGGTTGGCGGCGAGGGCGCCGGCGAGCGGCGAGTTCACGTCGCCTGGTACCATGACCGCATCGGGGCGGATTTGCCGGATGAGTGTTCCCATGTCCGCAATCATGTGGCCGAACTGGTCGGAAGGGCTGTTCCCCTTGAGCTCGAGGAAGTGGTCGGGTTGCAGGTTGAATTGCTCGAAGAAGATGCCGGCCATCTTCCGGTCGTAGTGTTGACCGGTATGGACAATCTCGATTTGGAGGCCCGGATGTCGTTGGGCGACCGCTTTGAACTGGGTCACCTTGATGAAGTTGGGACGGGTCCCGATGACGATGAGCAGTTTCATGGCGGTGCAGGTATTCGAAGCCAAGGCCGGCAAGCGTCCTTGAATCCTGCCGCAAAATTACGGCTCAGGGACGGGCAGGCTCCAAACGTGCCGTGGCCGTGGCATGCGCTTCGATGTCCAATCGGTCCATGCGCATCTTCCGGAAAGTGCCGGTGTGGTAGAGCGGAACCTGGTTGTCATAGAAGTCGCTGAACACGTTTCCGGACTGTCCGGTCGGCAGCACGCTCTCCGCCGCATCCACATCCGCGAAGTCGATGCCGATCCGCATGGAGGGACCGGAGAAAATGCTGTAGTCGACCTCCTTCTTGAGTTTGAACTCGTACTTGCACAAGGCGTCCTTGGCGGCGGGCAGGCCGATGGGGCCGATGCTGAGCCAATCACCGAGGACGGGGACGTCGGCCATGGCGTGCTTGTGCGTGACGGTGTGCAGCCGGTCATAGCGCCAGTTGTTCGGATCCGGGCCGAGGGTCTTCTCGAGGTCATGGTAGGCCTTGAGCAGGGCAACACCGAGTATGAGGCCTGCAGATTCTCTGAGCTCCGTGCGCACATCGTCCCACCATGGGGAATCTGCGCTGGCGAGGAGCCTTGGGAAGGTGTTCTCGCTGACGATGGTGCGGTGCCAGGTCTCGAATTTCCCGGGCGCTGTGTCCGGGCCGGCGGCCCGCTCGAATTCATCGTACATCGCCCCTTCGATGGCGCGGTACATCCAGCGGTAATAGAGGGTGGGGGCGATGTCTTCGCCGAGATGGCCCCCGTCCCATTGCCGGAGCAGGTTCACTGCGGCTTCGACGTCTTCATCCGGCGTTCCCGCGGCGATGTGGTCGAGCATCAGGGCACAGTTCTTCTCGTAGACCAAGGAGTGGTGGTCGAGCTGCAGGGCCTGCGCGTCTGCGAGGGTCCAATCGTCCTTCGACCCGATGGCTTTGATAATGCCCGCTCCGCGTGTGTTGCCCGCGTAGTAGTGGCCGGGATGGTATTCGCCCTTCACGCTGTCCGGGGCATTGTTGGCGGAGTACACATAGCCGGTCGGGGGGTTGACCGATTGGGGGTTGAAGGCAAAGGGGTACCAGCCTTCGGGATCGTTGGCGGGATCGCTGCCGTCGATGGCGGTCTTGGTGTCGACATGGGCCGGGCGGATGGGCAATTTGGCGCTGGCCCACCAGGCGATGTTGCCCGCATCATCGCCGTACATGAGGTTGATGCCCGGCGCATGGATGAGCGCAGCAGAGCGCTCCATGTCGGCCATGTCTTCTGCCCGCGAGAAGCCGAAGAAGGCCTCGTGGATGCGGTTGTCGTGGTAATGGGTGTAGGTCCACCACAGGGCGATGTCATCTTCGATGAGGGGGCCGTGGTGGGTCTTGCGGAGGGTGAACTCCACGGGTTCACCGCCGGCGACCTCGATGGTTTCCTTCCGCACTTCCAGGTCCCGCCATTCCCCGTCGTGGAGGTAGCGGTCGCCTTCGATGGTCTCCCTGTACAAGTCGATGTCATCGTTGACGAACATGGTGATGCCCCACGAATGTTGGCGCGTGTGGCCGATGGCGGGGAAGGGGAGGCCGGCGAGGTGGTTGCCGTAGTATTCGACCTCAGGGGTGACGATGTGTGCCTCATACCAGACCGAGGGCTGGGCGTAACCCATGTGGGCATCGTTGCAGAAAAGGACTTTCCCGCTGGCCGTGCGGTCCCCGCCGATGACCCAGGCATTGGACCCCAGCCATTGGGGTACGGGGCGAAGTGCGTCCATTTCATGCGCCAGCGAGGCCAGGCCCGTGATGTCGCGCCATTCCTGGACCATGCGGTCGGTTGGTTTGATTGTCGCGGAAGCGGTGACGGGCATGGGGGTCATCAGCGAATCCCAGCGTGCGCGGGAAGGGGAGCCGGTATCGGGGATGCGGGTAAAGCCGTCCGGTCCAAGGGCGAGGTCCGCCATGTAGGCCGGTCCGAGGTTCTGCTTCATCCAGTCGAGGATGGGCTCGGTCTTGAGGTGGATGGCAAAGCTGTACGCCATGAATCCGGTCGCGCAGTAGATGTCATGGATGTCGAACGGCTCGGGATCGATGCCGACCAACCGGTATTCCAATGGCGTCCGGCCTTCGGCAATGAACCGGTTCACACCGGCGAGGTACTGGGCCATGCCCTCCTGGATGCGCGCCGGCGCTTCTGCGTCGAAAGAAGCGGTGACCTTGTCTGCGGCTTCCCGCATGCCCAGGGTGCGCAGGTATTGGTCGTTCTGCACCATGTCGGGCCCGAGGAGCGCCGCCAATTCCCCTGCACCTGCCCGCCGGAGCAGGTCCATCTGCCACAGGCGCTCGGAAGCGTGCACGTAGCCCAAGGCGTACATGGCGTCGCTTTCGCGCTCTGCGTAGATGTGCGGTACGGCCATATCGTCGAAGATGACTTCCACAGGGGCCGACACAGCGTCGGATGTGAGGGTGAAACCGTAGTCGGTCCCGCTGGCCTGGACGAAGTAGACGGCGTAACCGAGAAGCAGGACCAAAAGGAGGCCGAGCGCTTTGAGGACATTTTTCATGGCGCGGGTCGTCGTGGCGTGCAAAGTACGTCCGTGGCCGCAGGCGGCTGCAAGTCAAGACCGCCACTGACCATGCCGTGCAACGGATGCCGGGGCATTGGCGTAGTTTCAACGACAACCTTCACAACATGAAACGATCGGATTTCCTCAAGGTGTTCGGTGGGGCGGTGACCCTGCCGGTGGCGTTGCCGTTCATCGGCAGGGCGGGAGGGCCTGCGAAAGGGGCATCCGGCGCAGGACGCGGCAATTGCACGCTCGTACCAACCGAGACGGCGGGGCCGTTCCCCCTGGATTTGAGTGAAAACGACTACTTCTTCCGCCAGGACATTACGGAGGACGTGCCGGGGGTCCGCCTGCGCCAGCGCATCCGCATCATCGGTGCCGGCAATTGCGA
>CAXQGL010000056.1:0-92781 GCA_964223495.1 Candidatus Nitrosopumilus sp.
AAGACGATGCCGTCGATCTTGGAGAGGATGTAGTTGTAGAAGATCTGCAGGATGATGGCGACGACGAGACCGGAGACCGTCGTGATGAGGGCGACTTTAATACCGCCGGCCACGATGGAGGCATTGATCGTGTTGGCCTGGGCGATCTTGTCGAAGGCCTCGATCATACCGATTACCGTTCCCATGAATCCGAGCATCGGAGCCAGGGCGATGAAGAGGCTGATCCAGCTGAGGCCGCGCTCGAGCTTGGTGCTCTCGAGGCTGCCGTAGTCCTCCACGGCCTTGGCGAGCTCCTCATAGCTGCCACCGCTGCGGTCAAGGCCCTGGTGGAAGATGGCCGCCACGGGACCACGCTCGTTGGAGCACACCTCCTTGGCGGCGTCCACACCTCCATTGCCCAGTGCACCCTCGATCTTGTCGAGGAGCCCCTTGGTGTTGGTGGTGGCCATGTTGAGGTAGATGATCCGTTCGATGGACAGCGCCAATCCGAAGATCAGGCACAACACCACGAAACTCATGAAGAACACATTGCCCTCGATGATGCGCAGCTTGATCTGCTGGCGGGCGCCGGTCACTTCGACGGTGTCCTCGGCCGGGGCAGCCGGGGCAGCGGCTTCCGGCTCGGCTGCCATGGCGGTGGAGTCGGCCATGGTGCTGTCAGCAGCCATGGCGGCGGAATCGGCCATGGCACTATCGGAAACCATAACAATCATGGAAGCGCCGGACTGGAAGATGGTGTCTCCTTCCTGGGCGGAAACCGGTGCGGCGAACAAGAGGGCCACTGCGATGAGGGCGAACAACTGCTTCATGGTGAAGATGTGGGTCGTGGTTGTGTCGTTGTATGCAAACACTTGAGGCTTGCGAGGGGCGAATTTAGGCAATCGCATTCCTCACCGGCAACCGCGGCGAGGACTCGCTTCGGAATTCCTGCGATTTTAACCTCAAAGGGTGCCCATCCGGCCAGCGCGGTAGTCCGCAATGCAACGACGGATCTGGCTTTGGTCGTTCATCACGAATGGACCATAGGACACCACGGGCTCATTGAGCGGCTGGCCGCCCAGCACCATGAATTCCGCGCCCGATAGGGAGTGGAACCGCATCACATCACCACCCCGATGATAGAGTGCGAGCTGGTGCGCACCCAATTCGCGCTGCCCCTCGGTCTCCAACTTGCCCTCCACCACATGGATGAAGGCATTGTGGTTCGGGTCTACCGGCAAATCCAGCCGCCCACCCGGGTGGATATGTATGTGGTAATAGAAGGCGGGGCTGTGCAATTCCGTGGGCGATGCCTGGCCGAACGCCTCCCCCATGATCACCTTGATGCGGTATGCGTCCGTCTCGATGACCGGAAACGCCGACTTGTCCCTCAGGGTGGTGATGGGGGTGCTGAATTTGTGGGCTGCCGGCAGGTTCAGCCAGATCTGGAACCCGTGCACGATGCCGCCATCACGCCGGATCTCCATGCTGCTGACCTCCTCGTGTATGGCGCCACGCCCGGAGCTGAAGACCATGAACTGGCCCTCTCGGTAGATGAGGTCATTGTCGAGGCTGTCGGTGTGCCGGCCACTGCCCGACAGGAGGTACGTCGTGGGCGCCACGCCCGCGTGAGGGTGCGCCTTGATGTCCATGCCGAGCGTTCCAGGATCGATTTGCAGCGGACCGAACTCATCCAGCATCACGAAAGGGGAGACCAAATCGGTATGGTCGCCGGCAAATCCCCTGAGGACGGGCACGTTCTGGACCATGGTCCGCTTGCATTCGAGCACCTGCGCCACCTTCCGCTCACCCGGATCAGACCACATGCCCGATGCCGCCCGCACCCAATTCGGCGCGGCCGCAACAGCACCCATGACAGCGGAACCCCTCAGGAAGTGGCGTCTCAACATGGTCTTAAAGTTACGGAGCCCGGTACGACCCGGTGTTCAACCCGATGAACTTCGGCTCCGGTAGGATCAATGCACAACGAGGAAGGACGTGACCGGCGTCTGCATTCCGCCATCCGCCGATCCCAGCAGTTGATACATGCCCTGTGGCCATTCCGATACATCGAAAGTGTGCTTGTTGTCCCCCGGTTCGATGGCGAGCGCCCATGAGAAAACCCGCTGACCTGCGGCATTGATTGCCTCCAACATCCATGATTCAGCCCTGTCGGAATGCAAGGTCAACTGCACGCGATCCGTAGCGGGATTCGGAAACAATGCGACTTCGAACGCCGTGGCGAATTCGGCCACATGCGAGGGAGCCCCTTCAAACTGGAAGGGTTGGGCGTACACCGCGGGGCCGGAGGATTTGTCCTCGAGCCAGACCGCCACGGTCTGCCCGGCCACGGGGGCCGTCAGGTGGGTCCTGCTCTTGCTCGCCTCATACAGGCCCATCGGCTGGGTCTGCTCGGGCCACAGGAAGTCGCCTTCGCCATCGAGGGCGACGAGGTGCAATGAGGTGACGGAGATTCCGGTATCGTAGCCCGATTCCATCAGGAAGAAAGGCTGGCCTTCAAACAGGTGCAGGTCGCTGGCGTGGATGTTGTCGGAGCCGATGGTAAAGACCTCGTGAGCATTGTCTGTGAACTGCCGGGCGCCGGTTTCGGCGTCGAAGCGCTGGATCCGCTCGCCGTTCTGCACCTGCGACGGGTCCTTGTAGTTGCACAGGGACCATACGACGCCATCTCCAATCGCGATCCTGGTGTCCATCTCGTAGTCGGTCTCGTTCACATCGAAATCCGAACCGTTGATCCCCCACGGAATGGTGCCGTCCGGATCGATGCGCTGGAGGAATGAATCAAAGCGCAGCCCGGTCGCCGCCTTGTACCCGATGAACACCGCATCCCCTATCTGTCCAGTGCTGTACCGGGTGTTCCAGACCGTCGTCTTGTTGGACAATTGGACGGGTGTGGACCAGACCGGGGCTCCCGTCGCCCCATCGTAGCGCTGGGCCCAGAGGGTCGAGGAGATGCCGAAGTTGTAGGTGTGAAAGAGGTGCTCGAAGTCTCCATCGGAAAGCGCCATCAAATGGCCGGGAGCCGTCTTGCTCGTCCCACTCTCCACCGGCTGGGGCTCAGACCAGACGGGGGCACCGTCGCCATCATACCGCTGCATCAGTGCATTGGGGACGTTGAGCCATGAAACGACGGCGCCACCCTCCGCCATCGGCAGAATGGAAATGGAATACCCTCCCGGGAAGGTCACACCGTCCGAAGGCCAAAGGTGGTTGCCCTGCAGATCCAGCTTGAAGACATGGCCCTCCTCATCACCCGTGGCCGTCACCCCGATATAGAGGTTGTCCTCAGCGTCAAGCACTGCCGTGGCGATCGCCGTGGAGGTGCTCATGTCAATCGCGGTGCTCACGGTCATTCCGTCGACACCGTAGGCCGGTACACCTGCCGGGTCCAACCGCTGGATGCGCAATTCGATGTTGGCGGGAGGTCCGACCGACGTCCAATGGACAATCAGGGTGGAGCCGTCCGAAGCGGAGAGGGCTTTCACGATGTCCATGGCGGAAGATCCGGCCAGGGTGTTGGCCTCCACGTCGGAGGTCCATTGTGCTTGGCCCGTCAAGGTCAGGACCAGGGCCATGGAGGAAATCAACCACTTCATTTCTGATGTTCAATGTAAGCGGCGTCAAACGAGAAACGCCCGCTTGGGCGGGCGTTTTCTGCTGATCTGCGGAGAGACGGGGATTCGAACCCCGGATACCCTGTTGGAGTATACACGCTTTCCAAGCGTGCGCCTTAAGCCACTCGGCCACCTCTCCCGTGACGCCCGGCGTTCCGGGCAGAATGGGCGCGCAAGGTACCCAATAAAACAATGTTCCCTGCACACAATTGACGGACGACTGACCGTCCACTCAGCGGATGTTGTCCGCTGGGGTCTGTTCCCCTGCGATATCCTGCTTGAAGGCCGCCCGCAAGGACTCCCTGTCGTCATGCAACGCGGCCAGCACCATGAGTTTGGTCACGGCCGCTTCGAGGGTGATGTCAAGGCTGGGCTCCACCCCGATGCGCGCCAACCCGGCTCCGGTGACATAGCGGTTGGCGTCGACGGAACCTACGGTGCATTGGGTCACATTGACCATGAAGATGCCGCGCTCCTGCGCAGCGGAAAGGATGCCGAGAAACAAGGGATCGCGCGGGGCGTTTCCCGAGCCGTAGGTCCTCAATATGGCCGCGCGCAGTCCCGGTATGGTCAACTGGTGTGCCACGGCCTCAGGCGTGATGCCCGGAATCAGGTGGATGACCGTCACCCCAGCGTTGAGGTCCTCGAGCAGCCGGGCCTCCCCGCGCGGCCTCAGCAGCAAATCCCTTCGGAAACGGACATGCACCCCCACCTCAGCCAGTGCGGGATAGTTGGGACTCACCAAGGCCTGAAAACCCTCTGCGTTCCGCTTGTGGGCCCGGTTGCCCCGCATGAGTTCATCCCCGAAATAGATGACCACCTCCCTGACGAGCGGACCCCGCTCGGGATCGGCGGAGTCCCATTTGCCTGCGATTTCGATGGCTGTAAGCAGGTTCTCTTTGCCATCTGTCCTGACTACGCCGATGGGCAACTGACTGCCTGTCAAGACTATGGGCTTGGCAAAGTGCGGAAGCATGAAGCTCAGTGCACTGGCGGTGTACGCCATCGTGTCCGTGCCATGCAACACGACAAACCCGTCATAGCGGTCACGGCGATGGAACAGCAGACGCGCCAATTCACCCCACCGTTCAATCGACATGTCGCTGCTGTCGATCGGAGAAAGCGACTCGAAATCCAATTGGACCTCGAGGGCGTCGATCTCGGGGATGCGCGACCTGAGGTGCTCGAAATCAAATGGCTTGAGCTCCCCCGTGTCGGGATCCTCCACGGAACCAATGGTGCCGCCGGTGTAGACAAGCAGTATGCGGGCGGATGTCATGGGTTGGAGGCCTTGAAGGGGGACAATCGGAACAAGCGTTCGGCATTGGCCGTCGTCAATGCGGCAACATCGGCGAGGGGGCGCTCCAGAATGTCGGCCACCCGCTGTCCGACGAGCACCGTGTAGGCGGGCTCGTTGCGCTTGCCCCGATGGGGAACCGGAGCCAGATAGGGACTGTCGGTCTCCACGATGATCCGGTCCTCGGGAATGTGGGGAACAACCTGGTCCATGCCCGCCTTCCGAAAGGTCGTCACGCCTCCAAGGCCGTAGCAGAAGGAGCCGTAATCCGCGATGCGTTCAACTTCCTCCCTTCCCCCGGTGAAGCAGTGGAAGACGCCTCGCAGTGCCGTGTCCGTGTATTGATCCAAAACGGCAAACGTGTCCTCGAAGGCCTCACGGACGTGCAGGACCACGGGCAGGTCGCGCTCAAGGGCCCAACCGATCTGTTCATGGAACGCCGCAATCTGGAAATCCCGCGTCGCCTTGCCCCGGAAAAGGTCCATGCCGATTTCTCCGACCGCGATGCAATCGTGGGCATCCAATGCCGCGAGGATGGGCTGGCACTGGGACCTCCAATCCGCTTCCACATGGCAGGGATGCAGCCCCATCATGGGGAAACACCGGCCCGGATGGGAAGCGGCCAGATCGAACAGAGGGCCGATGCTCGATGCATCGATGTTGGGCAGCAGAATCCGACCTACCCCATTTTCAAAGGCACGTTGTACCGCGGCCTCCCGATCTTCCGAGAAGGCATTGACGTAAGCATGGCAATGCGTGTCGATCCAGTCCATGGTCGCGTTGGATTCCAAGGTGTCCAAATTAAGGCCCACCCCCACCATCGCGGCTGCGAAGCCGCTGGTAGCGTTTGATGGCCAATGTCAGCAGGAGGGCAAGTCCCAGGATGCCCGACACCCCCCAGATCCATCCGACGGCATCCTTGAGGACGATCAGGAAGACCACGGCGATCAGGATGACGGTGGGCACTTCATTGAGGAAGCGCAATCGCATGGAGGATTGGCGGGGCATGCCGGCCCGGCATTCCTTGAGGATGCCCGACCCGAGGATCATGTACCCCCACAGCAGGCCCACGAAGGCCAATTTGACCCACATGAAGGGCAATGCCAGCCAAGCGGGATTCATCACGATGAGGGCAATGCCGAAGGCTGTGGCCAGCACCCCGCTCGGCAAGGTGATGGCCGCCCAGAGTCGGCGTTCCATGATGCGGAATTGTGCGACGAGGACATCCCGTTCGGCGGGAGGCCTGTCCGCTGCTTCGCGGTGATAGATGAACAGGCGGAACAGATAGAAAAGCCCGGCGAACCAGGTCACCACGAAGATGATGTGCAGGGCCTTCAGGACGTCGTACGTCATGGTGCAAAGGTGAAGGAGTGTTGTCGTTTTTCCGCCATGGGGCGCGGAGGACGACCTTTGCGGGGAACAACGACGCCATGGCACCCCAGCAGCGCTTCGCGAAGGACACCTTCGCCACCACCACCCACATCGTCCTGCCCAACGACACCAATGTGCTCGGCAACCTCATGGGTGGACAACTCCTGAACTGGATGGACATTGCCTCCGCCATCAGTGCCAACCGGCATTGCCGCCGCGTGGTGGTGACCGCAGCCGTGAACAACGTCTCCTTCGACCGCCCCATCCGGCTGGGGGATACGGTGACCATCGAGGCCAAGGTGAGCCGGGCGTTCAGCAGCTCCATGGAGGTTTTCATGGAAGTGTTCGTGGAGGACAACGCCACCGGTGAACGGTCCAAGTCCAATGAGGCCATGTACACTTTCGTCGCGGTCGACCAGCTTGGTGCCCCGATCGGGGTGCCGGAACTCGTACCTGAAACGGAGGAGGAACAACGCCGATTCGAAAGCGCCCTCCGCCGGCGTCAGTTGAGGCTCATCCTCGCGGGCAAAATGGCGCCGAAGGACGCCACCGCGCTCAAGGCGCTGTTCGACTGAGCTTGAGCTGGCCGCAGGCGGCCTCCAGGATGCGCTCCGCCGCGACCCGCTGCATGCACGGTGTCCGGTGGCGGCAACGGTCCCCCAGTCGGCTGCAGGGCCGGCTCCGCTCAGGGCTGGTCGGCTCCAAATGTTCGGTCGCCGGGTGAGGCCGCCAGGGACCCATTCCCAGCGCCGGCGAGGTGCATCCCCAGACCACCACCATGGGCACCTGCAGGGCAGCGCCCGCATGCATGGCGCCGGTATCTCCTGCGATGAGGACATCCGCACCGTTCATGGTGCGGAAGGTCTCGGACCAACTGGAGCCGCAGAAATTGCGCAATCGCTCCACATTTCCCTTGGGCGCGGAAGGATGCGCTGCAACCAACCGTTCGGCCAACGCCATTTCGCTCGGGCCGCCGATGAGGTCCACGGAGCAATCCGCCTCCAGCAGCCCTGAGAGGATGATGCCCCAGTGCGATTCGGGTATGGCCTTGCCCGGGTGTGCAGCACCCAGCGCCAGCACCGCACGCTTTCGCCCTCCTGAATTCTCTGCAATTGCCTCCAATGGATGCGGCAGCCTCAGCCCGCCATCATCACCGGCCCGGGCCAGCGCTTCGAGCGCATCACCGAATGGCCTGAGCGTTTCGAGGTATCGCTCCACGACGTGCTGACCGGCCAGCCTGTCCCAGCCCGTGCGGACCAACATGATCTTGTCGAAGCTTCTCTTGTCCACCGTCAGGTCGAAGGCCCGGCCCTCCCCTTTTCGAAGGGCCCTTTTCACGAATGCCGAGCGGGCATTGGCGTGCAGGTCCACGACGTAGTGGAACCCGACGGCCTTCAGGCCATCCTCCACCTCTGCCGTCGTGCGCTCGATCGTCCACACCCTGTGCAGGCCTTCCAAACCATTCAAGGCATCGGCGAAGGCGCCCTTGGTCAGGAAGTGGACTTCCACGTTGCCTTCGAGCAGGACGTGCAGTGCCCGCACCACCGGCGATGCCAGGATGACATCGCCCATACTCGAGAACCGGATCACGAGAACGCGTATGGTGCCGGTCGCCGCCATTTTCGGTCCGGGAAGGTAGTCCCCAAAAGCAGGAAGCCGCCCCCGGTTGGGAGCGGCTTCCGCCTCAAGCGATTTGGTGAAACGCTTTCCTCAAGTCTGGAATCACTCTGAAACCAGGAGCTTCTTGACCACGACGTAGTCGGAACTCGACAGGCGTACCTGGTACATTCCGCTCGCAAGGCTGTTGGCATCGATGTCGAGCACGTATTGGACGTCCTCACTGGCATTGCCGTCGAACAGCTCCTGGACGAACTGGCCACTCATGGTGTACAGGTCGATGCGCAGGCGCATGTTGTTCGTGACGATGAAGCCGAGCGTGCTGTAGTCGTTCGTCGGGTTCGGCTGGAGGCCGGTAATGCGGATCGGATCTTTCAGGCTGCTGATGCCGCCCGTGATGTCGATCGGCGTGTGGCCGCCCGCACCACCGCTCACGGTCACATTGTCGAGGTTGTCGAACTCACCCGTGCCGAGGTCGGTGTAGGCGAAGTCCGTGGTGTTGCCACAGTCATCCTCGATGGTGTAGCTGTAGTCGATCTGCCATCCGAGGCAGCAGTCAAGATCGAAGAAGATGTCACCACTGGAGGACAGGATGCCCTGGCTGACGCCATCCTGGACGAATTCACCCGTCCAGAAGAACCAAGCGCTACCACCGTAGTTCTCGTTCTTGTTGTTGGCACCCTCACCGATCTGCAGACCGTAGTACGCGTTCAGCGGCTGGTGCTGCAGGGTGAACTCGGATCCCGCGAAGGCTCCGGTACCGGTCATGGTACCACCGTCCATCACGTAGTAGATCCACTCCGTCCAGATCTCGATGCCGGGGAAGATATCGGCACAGTCCTTCTTGTAGTTGTGCATGCCGGGCTCGGCCAACCACTCGTTCCAATCGAATCCGCCCTCATAGACAGCGTCGAAGATGAAGCCGTCACCGTTGGCATCCTCCACTTCGAGCACGATGTGCATGGCGCTGTCCGGTGCAATCTCCACGATGCTGCTGCCACCCGGGACGAGGGTGAAGGACTCACCGGCCGGGAAGTTGAACAGGCGGATCGTCTCGGGATCACGGTCATCACAGGTCTCGCCATTTTCAATGGCCTCCGGATCGGAAGGCGCACAGAAGTTGGCGATGTCGTCCGTCGGCAGGTAGCCACTCGAATCGGCCGAGAAGGTCAGTGCAACCTCACTGTCACAATTGTCGGCGTAGGTGACGTCGCAGGCCTCCGGGAGATCGATGAAGTCGAAGATGTCGTTGATGCCGTTCTGGTTGTCATCACCACAGGCATACTCCACCGTCTCCTCATTGTCGATGTCACATGTGTTCGTGAACTGCGGCGCCATTTCGTCGAGGACGGTGATGTCCTGACTCGTGGTCACCGTGTTCTCGTTGCCACAGTCGTCCGTCGCCACGCTGGTCCAGGTACGGGTGAACGTGTAGCTGCCCTCGTCGGCACTGTCGCCGTCGCTGCAGGTCTGGACATTCGGGCTGTCGCTGTAGGTCAACACGTTGGCCACGTCGCTGTCGCAGTTGTCGTCCGTGGTCACGGCCGGGATGCCGGTAGCGGCATCGCTGCGGTCCGTTTCACAATCACCGTCGAGGTACAACGTCACGGGATCGAGCGTCTCGATGGTCTGCGTGGGATTCACGTTGTCCTCCACCGTGATCAGCTGGTCAACACTGACCGTCGTGCTGTTTCCACAGTCGTCCGTCGAAGTGAAGGTGAACGTCCGTGTGAAGGTGTAGCTGCCGTCGAGCTGGTCGTCGTCACCATCGCAGGTGTACTCCGGAGCGCTGTCGGTCACAGTCGAATCGACCGCCACTTCGGTATCACAAGCATCACTGGTGGTGTAGTCGGCGTAACCGAGCGCATCCGTGCTCAGGTCGGCGTTGCAGTCATCGTCCAATTGGACGACCGCGGCGTCTGGAGCATCGGCTTCCAGGAGCGGAGCCGTGACATCCGTGACCGTGATGGTCTGGACGTGATCCTCAGAATCCGTGTTTCCACAGTCATCCGTGGCCAGTGCGGTCCAGGTCCTCGTGAAGGTGTATGAACCCTCCGGCGTACCATCCGCATCGCTGCAGGTGTAGACCGTATCGCTGTCCACGTAGGTAATGTCGATGTGGACATCGCTGTCGCAGTTGTCCGTAGCCTCCGCAGTGGCCTCACCGGCCGCAGAAGGTGACGTATCCGCCGTGCAGTCGGCTTCGAGGTCGGTGTCGTAGGTGTCCGGACAGCTGATGTCCACCACGGGGTTGATCTCATCGAGCACGGTGAACGACTGGTCGTGGGTCTGCGTCGTCTCGTTTCCACTGTCGTCGCAAGCCACGGCAGTCCAGGTGCGCGTGAAGGTGTAGGAACCCTCGGCAGTCGCATCCGAACCGGTGCAAGTGTAGATCGGAGCACTGTCGCTGTGGTAGATGCTGATCGTCACATCACCGTCACAGTTGTCCGTGGCGCTGGCGGTCACCACATCCAGACCGGTGTCGGCATTGCAAGCCTCGTCCAGGTACTCGGTGCGGTCGGCCGGCCAATCCACAGTCAGGTCGGGCGCCGTGTTGTCGGTCACCGTGATGATGTGCTCACAGAAGCTGTTGGCCTTGTAGTTCTCATTCTCACAGGCGTCCTCCGCGTAGAACACACGGGTGAACTGGTAGCTTCCATTGTGTCCGGCGTCGTCGTCACCGTAGACATAATCGGCTCCGTCCGTGTCGCAGGATCCGGGGAGGTCGATGAAGCTGATGTCCTCATGCCAGACATCCGGATCGCTGTCGCAGTTGTCCGTCACCGTAGCCATGCCCGTGTTGGACGTGCTGAGGTCGGCCGCGCAGTTCTCGTCGAGGAAGACCTCGATGTCGTCCGGACAGAAGTCGAACTCGGGAGCCAGCGTATCCACCGTGGCCACGTACTGGATGGCACTCTCCGACTGGTTGCCCATGTCGTCGGTCACGTTCCAGATCCGGACGTAGGTACCGGGGCAGGAACCGGAGGTCAGGAAGGCCATGGAGATGTTGTAATCCAGGTCGCTGTCACAGTTGTCACTGGCGTGGAGCGGCAGGACACTCGTGTCATAGGGATCGGGCATGTCTCCACAGGTAATGGGCGCCGGGTAGAGCTCGTCGGGGTTGCCGTCGAACAGGGGAGCCTCCGTATCCGTGAAGGTGAGGATCTGGTCGCAGGACAGGACGGTGGAATTGCCACAGTTGTCCTCGGCCGTCACCGTGAACGTGCGGGTTACCGTGTATCCACCCTCCGGGGTGTCATCGCAACCTGTGCAATCGGAGACGGCGTTGTCGCTGTATGTATAGGTCACGGTGACATCGCTGTCGCAGTTGTCACTGGTCGTCCAAGTAGGCTCACCATTCGTGGCGATGCTCAGGTCACCATCCTCGAAGCAGACATTGTCATAGAGGATGTTGCTTGGGCAGGTGATCGCGAGATCCGGGCTGGTCGTGTCCACGACCTCAATCGTCTGGGACTGGCTGTGGACGTTTCCGGCACAGTCGGAAGTCTCCCAGGTACGGGTCAGGGTGTAGGTGTCCTCGCAGGCACCATCCGTGCGGACCTCACCGATGTAGGCGATTTCAGGACCGCCGTCACAATTGTCGGACGCAGCCAGTGTATTGATGTTGGCCACTGCGGGCACAGCATCACACTCGACGGTCACGTCAGCCGGGAAGGCCGTGAATTCAGGTGCCGTAGTGTCCTCGATCGTGATGTACTGAATGTGCTCGGTGTAATTGCCGGAGCAATCCTCGGTACTGTACGTACGCTTGATCGTGTACTCCTGCAGGCACGGCGTGGTCAGAATGAGGTCGCTGTAGGTCACGATGGCCTCGGCGTCGCAGTTGTCCATGGCCTCGGCGTGCATACCGTCTCCAGGTGTGAACTCGGGCACGGCATAGTAGTTGCCCAACTCATGCTGGACATATCCCGTCAAGCTGGCATCGCTGCACTCGAGGGTGTAATCGGCAGGGGCCAAGGTCCACTCTGCCGCAGTGCGGTCGGTCACCACCACGATCTGTTGGAAGGTGGAACTGTTGCCGCACATGTCATATGCGGTGTAGTCGATGATGTAGTCATCCCAGCATCCTGCGGAGAGCGGGGTGCATTCGGCATCCACATGGCTCAACTCACAGTTGTCGGTTACAGTCACAAGACCCACGCTGTTGAGGTACTCGTAGGAACAGTCGCCCCACAGATCGCACTCGAGCGTATCCACGCCCATGGCGAGGAAGGACGGCACGATGACGTCCTCGATATCAATGCGCTGGTTGTCTGAGACCGCCGTGGCGTTGCCGCAGCTGTCCGTAGCCATGGCAGTCCAGGTACGGATGATGCTGTAACAACCGGTGCTGATGCTGTCCACGATGGCGTCCGAGTAATCGAGCCCCGTAGCGGCCAGATCGCAGTTGTCATCATAGGTCGTAGTGGCCGTGCCGGTGTTGCTCGGATCGAGGTCCACGAAGCAGAGACCATTCACTTGGAGGGTGATGTCGCCAGGCGCCTGCACCGTGACCTCGGGGTTCGTGTAGTCTTCAATCGTGATGACCTGGACGTGGTAGGTCTGGTTGCCGAAGCAATCCGTGGCCACCCAGGTGCGGTTCAGTACGCGGCAGCTGCTGGCAGTGTAGGAATCCGTAGTCTCACCCACGAGCTCAACGCACACGAAGTGGGTGTCGCCGTCTGCAAAACCTGTGGTGTTCGGATCGAATCCGGCAGCACATCCGTATTCCGTATCGTCGCAGTTGTCCGTGAAGAGGACCACCTCATCCGAGGCGGGGTTGTCAGCCAACCACTGGTCGCTCGTGTCACAGGCCATCGTCAGGTCCACTGCACCGGACACATAGGTCGGCGGAGTGACATCATCACGGGTCACGGTCTGGATGATTTCCGTGGCCACGTTGCACTGGTCATCGAAGGCGATGTAGTGGAACTCGACGAACTCACCTTCCTGACAGTCGGTCGGGAGATCGCAGCTCGGCTCGAGCGTGGCGATTACGTCACCCGCGAAGCCCATGGCGTCCTCCCCTGCAATGGAACCATTCCAACTGAACCACCCGGAGAAACCGTTCGGGTCGCAATTGTGGTTGTTGGCACCATCACCCAACTGGAAGCCGAAGTACTGGCTGGCCGGCTGGTGGCTGAAGTGGATCAGCGTTCCGAAGTCCCATGCGCCCGGTCCACCCACGGCGTATGATGCCGCGTTGTTCAGGGTGTACATGGTCCAGAGGTCGGTGTTGACCGCACAACCATAGTCGTTCTTGAATCCACCAGCCCAGTCGGCACCGACCGTGCGGCCCTCGAAGAAGAGGTGGATCTCGAGGCGGAGGTTGTTGTCATCCTTGTCCATGACCATACCGGTCATCGTGGCGGTTCCGTTCTCGAACTGCTCGAAGGATACGCCACCATTGGCGACATCCTCGATGAAGTAATGTCCACCGCTCATGTCCCCGTTCATGTCGTAGAACTGGAGCAAGGCATCGGGTCCGTTGTTGAAGTTGGCATCGTCACCTGCAGTGATGGCATTCCAGCTTTGGGTGGTACCTCCACCCGTGCAGATCTGGTTGCGGCCATCGGAGCGGTTCTTCACCGTCACCACCTCATCCAGTTCGAGGTCGTTGCAGGCGAAACCGGTAGCATCGGCAGCCGTTGCAGCGACCAGATCGCTCTCGCATTCCACCGTGTAATCGGCGAGGTCTCCATCAATTTCGAGTGAAGCACAACCCAGGCAGGGATCTGCGCTTTCCAGCGGAATGACTGCACTCAAAGCGTACAAGAAGCTGTTGCCGCTGAACTGGTATCCACCATTCTCGATGATGAACTCGTCACCGTCCGCATTCACGAGACGGCGCTCACCGCCAAGTTCGGTATAGGTGAAGGCTTCCTCATAGTAGTTCAGGTATGTGCTTCCCTCGGTCAACTCCTCGCAGAGTCCCGGGAATACATGGCCGACAATCAAGTCACCCAATACTTGCTGGGACAGGACATTGAGGTTGTAACCGGCCTCATCCCATGCGAGACCCGTGGGCAGGAAGATGGAACCGCAATCAGAGCCTTCCGTGGCGGGCACGAGAAGGTCACCATTACCGGACAGAATCAAACCTTCGATCAGGTTGTCGGATGGATCCTCCAACGCGTCATCGAGGAGGGCGGCTGAACTGTCGATCGGTGCACCATCGGCCAGTGCCACCTCAATGGCACCACCCGTCACCGCGAGGTCTTCATCCTCGTTGCAGATGCCGTCATCATCCAGGTCATTCAGGCAGCCTCCATCGCAATCCACGTAGCCCACACCGAACAAGTCGATCGGATAATCACAGTCACCGGCGTCGGTGGCGGCAGGATTGTAGTTACAGGCATCCTCCTCCTGACAACCCACAACTTCAAAGGGATCGCAAACACCGTCACTATCGCTGTCGGCCAAGCACTCACCAGCGCAGTCGTAGCCTTCATCGGCATACTCACAATCACCGGCATCGGTAGCAGCAGCATCATAGTTGCAGGCCGTATCGTCCTGACAACCCACGATTTCGTCCTCATCGCAAACGCCATCCTCGTCCGAGTCGTTGTAGCAGTTGCCGTCGCAGTCAAGGTTGGTGATGCCGTCATTGACATCTTCAGGGTACAGGCAAAGGCTGTTGTCAGTGTCGGTGAAGTCACCCGCATTGCATGCCGCAGGGTCTGTACAACCGGCGGACTCACACTCATCACATACGCCGTCTTCATCAGCGTCATTCAGGCAGTTTCCATCACAATCGAGGATGGCTCCGGTCTGACCGCTGCAGGGATCACCAAAAATGTCTTCAGGGTACTGGCAGGAACCATCGTCATCCGTGGCACCGGAGTCGAAGGTGCAGGATGCCTCATCCGTGCAGCCGGCCACCTCGTTTTCGTCGCAGACACCATCCTCATCGGCATCATTCAGGCAGTTGCCAGCACAATCCACAATGTTTTCCGGGTATCCGTCAGGATAGGTACAGAGGCTGTTGTCCGTATCCGAGAAATCTCCGGCGTTGCAGGCTTCGGGATCCGTACATCCTGCGGTCTCGTCCGCGTCGCAGATGCCGTCATCATCGGCGTCATTGTCCACGATTTCACCGTTTTCACAAGACTCACAGATGCCATCCGTGAACGTACAAGTGCCATCGTCAATGGTGGCGCTGCCGTCATAGTTGCAGGCGGAAGCATCCGTACATCCTGCGCATGACGTGAACTCACAGGAGCCATCATTGTCCGTGGCAGAAGCACTGTAGTTGCAAGCACCGGTCTCAGTACATCCGGGAACTTCATCCTCATCACAGACTCCATCGGTATCCGCATCGTTCAAACAATTGCCGTCGCAGTCCAAGTTGTCGGCGGCAGGATACGTGCAGGAACCATCATCATCCGTGGCGGTGCCGCTGTAGTTGCAGGCAGTAGCATCCGTGCAACCTGGGACCTCGTCCTCATCGCAGACACCATCCTCATCGGCGTCATTCAAGCAGTTGCCGTCGCAGTCCAAGTTGTCGGCGGCAGGGTACGTGCATGATTCGTCATCGTCAGTAGCCGCCGCGTCAAAGTTGCACGCCGTCTCATCGGTACATCCGGGAACCTCATCCTCGTCGCAGACACCATCCTCATCGGCGTCATTCAAGCAGACCCCCTGGCAGTCGACGTTGGCACTGCCATAAAGGTCGGCAGGATACTCACAGGTACCGTCATCGTCCGTGGCTTCGGCGTTGTAGTTGCAAGCGGTCTCATCCGTGCAACCAAAGACCGGACCACCGGCTCCGAAGTAGAACGTGTCACGGAACTCGTTGCTACCATCACCTTCAATGAAGACCTGGCAGTAGACCTGTCCGCTCAATTCACCTGTTGTGGTGAACTGTCCGATCAGGACTTTGAGGTCCGCACCAGCAACACCATTGGCATCACCGTTCAAGGCATACCATGCACCACCGATGGCGTCATCAATGGCAATGTTGCCACCGGGCAGGCCTCCGCCTGGGTCGAAGTTGGTCACCCACGGATTATCATTCGATTGCACCGTGCTGACGTTGGCCTCTCCAATGCCCGCATTGGGAACACCTTCCAATCCAATCGTGACCCATGTATCAAAAGGAAGATCCGGGTACACCGGAAACAGCAAACTGTTGATGCCGTTCGGAGTGGCCGCACCCAATGCAGCATGATAGAAACTGGTTGTCGTTTCCACATACGTGGGATTCGTGATGTCACCCGAGACGGACGACATGAAGTCGGTCTCATTGTTCATGGTGACGTACAAACGGGTCACGCTGTATCCCGTGAGGTCGGTGACGCCGAGTGCGCCAACTAGGATTCCAATGTCTTCATTGGTGACCTCAACTTCGAGATCATATCCCTCAGGGGCAGGGGCGGAATTCACAGCGACTTGCTGCTGGGCAAAAACAGTGGTGAGACAGCAAAACAGAGCTGCTACCAGGTTGATGGTCTTGGACATCATATCAAGCGAATTGGTTAAACGCGGGTTAAATGGTTCCTCGGTAGAGGTCTTCGAATTTAATTGCCCCCTTGATAAAAATTGCCTACGGTTACAAAATCAGAACAAGCCCCGGCACAATGACCTCTTCATTCGTCGACATATTTGAAGTTTTCGTCGATTTTTACGATTGCTATTTTTAGGCTTATACGATTATACTGCTGCTATAATCACATGTAATATGCTCCCGCGCACTATCGGGAGTCGATGATAACGTTGGATGAAAAAGGCACTTCGAGAGGCAAAAGAAGTTTGCTACATTTGCCCGCCTTATCGGTACCATAGCTCAGGTGGTAGAGCAATGGATTGAAAATCCATGTGTCCCTGGTTCGAATCCAGGTGGTACCACTCCAGTAACAAGCGGACTCCGGTCCGCTTGTTGCATTTTGGCGTTCCGCATGCACAACCCTTCACAACATACCCACCTCGACCCGACCTTCTCCCGGCTCCGTGATTGGATCGATGACCGCCGGCCCACCTCCATCGCCGTTGTCATGGATTTCGAGACCGAACGGCATTGCTTGCCGATCCTCGCGCCGCATCTGCCGCCAGGATCTCAGTTCCTCCGTCTTTCCGGCCATGGTGAGGACATGAAGAGCCTCGAGCATGTGCATGCTTTGTGGGACAGCCTGGAGGGCATGGGCATGGACAGGCGTGGCCTCATCGTGGCCCTTGGAGGGGGAACCGTGACGGATTTGACGGCATTCGCGGCCAGTACCTATTTCAGGGGAACCGCCTTGTGGATGGTCCCTACCACCGTACTCGCCATGGTGGACGCGGCCATTGGCGGCAAGACCGGCATCAACTTCCGAGGCCTCAAGAACAGAATCGGCACCTTCTATTCCCCGGAGGGCATCAGCATCCATACCGAAATGCTGCATACCCTTTCACCGCGCGACTGGCGCAATGGATGGACCGAACACATCAAGCATTTGCTGCTCAGGGATTCGGCCCTGCCAGAGGTGGGAAACGATTCCCGTCTTCATAGGCTGCTCACCAATACCGCTCCGCGTGAGGAAGTTGCATCCGCCATCCTCGAATCCGTTCAGATCAAGAGTGATGTGGTTACTGAGGATCCAACGGAATCCACGGGTCGCCGACGCGTGCTCAATCTGGGACACACCGTCGGCCATGCCATTGACAGCTGGTCGATGGAGCACGACAAGGGGATCAAGCACGGCGAAGCGGTGGCCTTTGGACTCAGGGTCTGTCTCGCCATGAGCAAGGGAAATCCATCCTGCCCTTCTGCAGAAGCAATGCATGATGCTGCCTTATCCTCATTCCTGGACGACCACCTCGGTCTGGACTGCGCACCGCCTTCCGCTGAAGTGTTGTGGGCGTTGATGGCCACGGACAAGAAGAATGCGGGCGGTGAGGTCCAAGTCATCCTGCTCGATGGCCCGGGGCGACCAGTGGAAGATGTGGCCCTCACTTTCAAGGAATTCGCAGACGCCTACGAGGAGGTCACAACACTTTGAACCTTGTATGCGTTGAGCACATCGTGTACGTCCGCCTTAATTTCGCGACATGGAGGTATCCATAGCTGAAGTAGCTGAACTGCTGAACGGAAGATGTGACGGTGGGCAACACGGAGTGCTTTCCGGATTTGCCGGCATTGAAGAAGCCAATGAAGGAGACCTGACCTTCCTTGCGAACCCTGCCTACGAGCTGCACATCTATTCCACCCGGGCCAGCGCGGTGCTGGTGTCGGAACAGTTCGAACCGAATGCACCCCTGCAGGCGGGAACCAGCCTCATTCGCGTGGAGGATCCTTACGCCGCCATGGCCAAACTGATGCAGCGTTTCGGAACGGATACCGAACGCACAACTTCCGAAGACAGACGTATCCATCCGAGTGCTGTGGTCGCCGACTCCGCCTCCATCGGTGAAGGGGTCAGTATCGGACCCTTGTGCCATGTGGGTGAAGGCAGCATGCTGGGCAAGGGGGTCGTGCTCAAAGCGGGCAGTGTGGTCGGTGAGCAATGCTCGGTGGGAGCGCACTCGATTCTCGGAATGCACAGTGTGCTGGGCGATGGTTGCATCCTCGGGGAAGGATGCATCCTGCAGATCGGCGCCATCATCGGTGCGGATGGATTCGGGTTTGCACCGACAGAATCCGGATATGAGAAGATTCCGCAGGTGGGCAACGTCACCATTGGAGATGGTGCTGAAATCGGAGCGGGAACCACGATAGACAGGGCGACCATGGGCTCCACCATCATCGGAAAAGGCGTGAAGCTCGACAACCTCATCCAGGTGGCCCATAACGTGCGCATCGGCGACCATACAGTCATAGCAGCCCAGACCGGGATTGCAGGCTCAACGGAAATCGGGGCCCATTGCATGATCGGCGGGCAGGTGGGCATCAACGGCCACATCAAGATTGCGGACCATACCCGCATCGCCGCCAAGAGCGGGATCACGGCCAGCATCACCACTCCGAATCAGGTCCTGCAGGGCAACCCTGCGCTGCCCATCCGAAAGCATCAGGAAATGCAACTCGCCTTGCGCAAACTCGCAAGGGAGTTCAACAGGAAATCCACTTCATCGCGGGTTGGTGCACCCCATTGAACCCACCTTTCATCCCAAGAGGCATTCCATGAAAGAGGAAAAGATCCCCACCGAGGTCACCATGCAGCGGACATTGGCCGCTTCCTTCACATGTGAGGGCATCGGCCTGCACACCGGGCAGCCATCCACCATCACGGTCAAACCGGCTGAAGCGGACCATGGATATGTGTTCCAACGCGTCGATCTTGAGGGACAACCACTGGTACCGGCCGACTGCGATCTCGTGGTCGAGACCCGGCGTGGCACCACCCTGGAGAAGGGCGGCGCCCGGGTCCACACGACGGAGCATCTGCTGGCTGCCCTCTATGGTTGCGGCATCGACAATGCCCTCATCGAGATGAATGGCCCCGAAGTGCCCATCATGGATGGGAGCAGCTGGCCGTTCGTGGCCCACATCGAAGAGGTGGGGGCCGTTGAATTGGAAGCCGAGCGGCACGTGCTCAGATTGACCGAATCCACCACCTATCACGATGGCCACGGGGTCGAGATGCTGGCCGTTCCTCCCATCAATACGGACTTCCGGGTCACGGTGATGGTGGATTACCACAGCCCGATCCTCGGAACCCAGCATGCGAGCATGTACCACCGGGGCCAATTCGTGCCGGAAATCAGCCGATGCAGGACATTTGTGTTCCTCAAGGAAGTCAAGTCCCTGCTCCAACAGGGGCTCATCAAAGGAGGCGACCTGGACAACGCCATCGTCCTTGCCGAGCGCGAGTACAGCCAGGCGGAATTGGATGAAATCGCAGGAATGTGCGGCCAGGAGAACCTCAAGGTCGAACCTGGAAAGATCGGCGTGCTCAACAACACGACCCTCCAATTCGAGAATGAGCCTGCCCGGCACAAACTTCTGGACATCGTCGGGGACCTCGCCCTCACAGGCTTCTTCATCGAGGGGCATGTACTTGCCGCCCGTCCCGGTCATGCCGGCAATGTTGAATTCGCCAAACTGCTCAAGCGCAAGCGTCAGGCTGAATTGGGGATTCCCCGATACGATCCCAGACAGGAAGCGCTCATGGACATCCATGACATCGAACAGCTGCTGCCACACCGGTACCCATTCCTTCTGGTCGACAAGATCATCGACCGCACCGAGGACAGCATCATCGGTCTGAAGAACGTCACCATGAACGAGCCCTTCTTCCAAGGGCACGTCCCCGGGAACCCCGTGATGCCCGGTGTATTGCAGATTGAGGCCATGGCGCAGGTGGGGGGCATCTTCGCGCTGAGTGGCGTCGAGGATCCCGAGAATTGGTCCACCTACTTCATGAAGATAGACAATGTGCGCTTCAAGCAGAAGGTCATACCGGGAGACACCATCCTTTTCCAATTGAAACTGGCGAGTCCCATCCGCAGGGGCCTGGTCCACATGACCGGCAAGGCTTATGTGGGAGACAAACTCGTCTCCGAAGCCGAAATGCTGGCTCAAATCATCCGTGACCGCGTCACCTCTCCCTCCTCCGCATGAATTCGACCATTATAGAAAGCGGGATATCACCACTCGCTTCGGTGCATCCGCAAGCCATTCTCGGTGAAGGTGTGACCGTGGAGGCTTTTGCCACGATCGAGGCAGACGTGCAGATCGGACCGGGCACTTGGATCGGGCCCAACGCCACGGTCATGGGAGGCTCCCGGATCGGATCACATTGCCGGATCTTTCCTGGAGCCGTAGTCGGCGGCATGCCGCAGGACTTGAAGTACGACGGCGAAAAAACCACTGCCGTCATTGGTGACCACACCACCATCCGCGAATGTTGCACCATCAACAGGGGAACGACGGACCGGATGACGACCCGGGTCGGCTCGCATTGCCTGCTGATGGCCTACACGCACATTGCGCACGATGCCATGGTGGGCGACCATTGTGTCCTGGCGAACAACGCCAACATCGCCGGGCATGTCACGGTGGAAGACTGGGTCATCATCGAGGGTGTGGTCGCCGTGCAGCAGTTCGTGCGCATCGGCCAACATGCCTTCGTGGCGGGAGGATCGCTGGTGCGAAAGAACATCCCTCCTTTCGTCAAGGTCGCGCGCGAACCCCTCAGCTACATCGGGGTCAATGCCATTGGACTGCGGCGCAGGGGATTCCCGGATGAATTCGTGCGCGCGGTCGAGGACATCTACCGCACCCTGTACATCACAGGGGGCAACATGTCGCAGGCCATCAAGGTGGCAGAGCTTGAACTGCCCATGAGTGACGCCAAGGAGATCATCCTCGATTTCATCCGCGCTTCCGACAAGGGCATCGTTCGGGGCCCATTCTGATGACACAGGGGCCGCTCGGGATCAAGGCGGATGGCGTGGGAAAACGTCACGGGCGCCAATGGATCCTCAGGAACATCGACCTCGAATTGAACCCGGGCAGCGTCTTTGCCATACTGGGCTCGAACGGCAGCGGCAAATCAAGTCTGCTGAGGATCATGTGCGGATTCGACCGCGCCAGCGAAGGCCAGGTCACCTGCCAACGGGACGGTTCCACAATCCCACCAATGGACCTGCCCATGGCGATTGCCTATGGTGCGCCGGACCAGGACCTCATTCCCCAACTCGATGTCGCGGAACACATCGCATTGCATCATCGGCTGAGGCGGCCCATGCCCTCCTTGGATGCCGCAGCGACCTTGGCACTGGCACGGCTGGAAGACAAAGGCACCACGCGGGTCGGGGACCTCAGTTCCGGCATGCGGCAGCGCCTGGCGTTGGCACTGGCTTTCTCCACGGACTGCAGCGCCTTGTTCCTCGATGAGCCGACCTCCCACCTCGATGAGGCCGGAATTGCATGGTATGGCGAGCTGGTCCGCACCCACCGTGCAGGGCGGACCCTGGTCGTGGCATCCAACCACAATCCGGCCGAATATCCGGACATCCAAGGGACGCTCGAGCTCCGGATGAGCTAATTTTTTTCTATTTCAAACTGCTGTTTATCAGTTGTTTGATTGCGTTTTTTCGTCAAATCATGTCCGAATCGAAACCGGATTTGAAGAGTGGACGTATAGGGCCACGAATCCACACAAACCTCTTCAACATGATTCGCTCCATTTTCCTCTCGTTGGCCCTTCTCGGCCTTCTTTCACAACCTGCCGTAGCTGCCGCGCCCCAGTCGGACGTGTGCAAGGTCGAGCAGGACAACATCAACACCGCCCTGTATGTAGAGGGCATGTTGACCCAAAGCTTCCGCACCTGTTCCAAGGGCAGCATCTCCTACATCGAGGTGATCGCCGCCGTGGAATTTGACGGAGGTACTGTCGATGTCGCCATCATGGATGACACGTTCACCCCGAAGGCACTCCAGACCTTCACCGCCGCCAACTACAATGGCACGAGCCTGGTGCTGGAGAACCTCGCCATCCCCACCCTCAACCTGGATGAGTTCACGCTCGTGGTCCGCACCATGAACGGCGCCTCCTGCGTGATCCCGGGTACGGATGACGCCAGCCTCTTTGTCGGTGAGGTGCGCCTCCATGGCGATGCGGTCGGCAAGAACGTCAAGTTCTCCGCCGGCATCCGCAGTGCAGAACCCACGCTGAATGGCGCCAATGACGGACGGAAGGCCGATTACAACAACGACCTCCCCAGCAATGCGGTGGCCCGCACGGCTTCCGGTCTCGATCTGGCCGTTCCCGGTCAGTGCGTGACCGCACAGCGCGAGTCCAACGGTGTACTCACCGTCAACAGTGGCACGTTCCTGCAGACCTTCCGTGCCTGCGAACGCGGCCAGTTCATCGAAGCAAAGATTGCCACGCCTTTCGTGGAGCCCGGCTTCGAATTCGAGTACGCCTTGATGTTCATGAACGGCGACATCCTGTCCACCGGCACCTTCACCCACGAGAATGTCACGGACGGCGAGCTCAAGCTCACTTTCGACAAGGGCAGCGTCCGCAAGGACCAGACTGTGGCCCTCAAGGTGACCTGCCCCGAAGGCGCCCGCATCGCATTGCTCGCCAATGGTGTAGCCGATGCCAGCTTCGGCCGCCTCTACATCGATGGACAGTCCCTCCCGTACAACGTGGCCATGGCTGCCGGTCTCCGGACCGCATTGGCTTCAGACATCACGGCGACGGATGACGGACGCATCGGACTTGATCTCAGTGCCTTCCCCAATCCGTTCGGCAACGCCCTCAACATCCAGGTGCGTGGTACCGTCCAGGAAGGTGCCCTGCTTCAGGTCCTCGACCATCAAGGCATGCCGGTGAAGGCTGTGGCCCTCTCCGCCGGTCCCGTCGACCGTCCCATCCGGTTGGATGACCTCGGTGACCTCCGTCCCGGCATCTACAGCCTCCGCCTCCTGAGCGGTCGCCAGACGGTTTCCATCCGCATCCTCAAGGGCTGAAAAGTCCAATGAACTCCCACGTGAAAGGGCTGTCTTCTCCGGAAGATGGCCTTTTTGCATTCACACCCTGTGGGCGGGACGCAACAGGTCAAACACCGTCTTGACCGGGGCAAAGGTCCTCGATGGCACTTCCACGAAGAGGGTATTCCAACGGCCCATCGCCCCATTCCACAGCCCCGGGTGCTCCAGTCCGATCAGGGGCCTCCCTCCATGGGACTTGGACACGAGGAAATCCCGACGGCCATCCACAAAATTGCTGAGGTCATAGGGTCGGCCGTCCGAATCATGCACTGCACATACGAGGTCCACCGGGTTGAAGTGGGTCGCTCCGGAAATGCAGTTCCCGATCCTCGGATCAGCGAGGTCCATCTCCGCGGACTCCACAATCTGGGCCCGCAGCACGCCCTCATCATCCCTCAACCAGAACGGGCCTCCACCAGGCTCTCCCTCATTCCGGACCATGCCGGCCACGAGCAAGGGTCGATCCAATGCCTTGGCCAGTGTGGCGTGTCCTTCCGGGAATGCCTCCGCAGCGCGAAAGCCCTTGCGCAGCCACTCCGCCGCAGGCTCTGGATTTCCGGAATGCAGGGCCCTCAGCGCCTCCTTGCGGGCATCGTCCAGCTCCGCAGCCAGTCCTAGCAAGGCCCTTCTCCAGGGCAGGACCTCATCGTGTGCGGTCATGGGCCTGACGTTGTCGATGTTCTTCACGCTGATCAGGGCTCCGGGGTGATCGCATGCCAGATCCGACAAGTTCCGCAGCAGCGCGCCATGTCCTCCCGGCCGGAAAAGGGGAGCGCCATCTTCCATCAGGAACGGCCGTCCATCAGCATCGACCGCCATGGTGTCGGTGGAGGGATGTTGCACGGAATCCGTCACCGCCACACCGATGGTGCCGGCCCACCTGCCAAGCTTCTCCGCCCAACCTTCCCTTCCTTGCTCAGGCAAGGTGAAGTGCACAATGGGGGCAAGCGCGTCGGGCAACGTGGCCTTCCATTCGCGCATGTGTTCCTCAAAGGCCGTGCGCGGCCCGTCGGGATACAGGTGAAACTCCAACCCCCCTTTCGGCATGGCCGGCATGGCGAGGCGTTCCATCACGGCTTCAAGTCGCTCCTGCGCAGAACAGGTCGGGCCGGTGGCCTCGGCAGCGGCATGGAAAGGAAATTCCGCCCAGCGCGCATCGAGTTGCTCAACCGCCGCGGCGTTCTTCATCGCCAAGGCCTTGAACATTCGGCTGGCCGCCCCGCTCGCCGGTACCAGCCTCACGGCCTGGTCCTCCCGGAGTGCCGCGCCTTTCCGTGACAGCCGCTCCAATTCGGCTGGGCTCAATGTCTGGATGCCGTGCCCTCGCTGGCATGGCGCATCGGGCGCACAATGTGAGGGTCCTTGCTGGAGGCGGGCCCACTGCCGCTCCAATTCCACCGGATCGATTCCGTGATCCTCTGCGGATTGCTTGAAGTCAGGTGAAAGGGCGGGGGTCACGGCGCAAAAATACCGCTTCCATGACCAATGACTTATTCAGGGTGCGTCAGGCCCGGTGCAGATTGCCGCGATTTCCGGACCAGGATGCAATGCGGGCCTGGCCCTCCTTGGAGAGGCCATGACCGGTCTGGTTCCTTCTGTCCTTGCGGAGCACATGGAGTCCCGCATCGAGCAAGTGGCGCGCGGCCTGAAGGGCCATGGACAGGGCCACATCATCCTTGCCGGAACGCGAGAGCGTCTCCACGAGCAATACCTTTTCCAGCAAGGCGTGCATGCCGAGCATGCCGATGCTGCTCTTGGCCTTGTGCGCGAGGGGGTGCAGCTCGCGCCAACGTTGTTCTCGGCCCAACTGTTCCATCGCTTCGAAGTACTTCGGCACCTCTTCCTCGAATACGTCGAGGATCCGCAGGACCATGGCGTCGTTGCCCTGGAAGACCTGCTGGAGGTACTCGAGTGTATAGTGATGCGTGAACATGGTTGAACCATGGGCCCTGTTGGACCCCGTTCCCGCGTGTACGGAGAGGAGGGGTAAAAGGTTTCCGATATTCGCGTCATGACCGACACCTCCTCTGCCCGCCGCATCATCGTCACCGGGGGCGCGGGCTTTATCGGATCGCACACGGTGGTGGCGCTGGTGGAGTCGGGATATACGCCGGTCATCGTGGATGACCTGCGCAACAGCAGGTCGGAAGTGCTCGATGGACTCGAACGCATTCTGGGTCACCGGGTGGAATTCCATGGCATCGACTGCGGGGATGTGAACCGGATGGAAGCGGTATTCGACAAGCCCGTCCATGGTGTCATCCACTTTGCAGCCGACAAGGCCGTGGGTGAAAGTGTCGCCCAACCCGAGCAGTATTTCTCCAACAACATCGGTTCCACCGCACGGCTGGTGGACATGCTGCGCAAGAAAGAGGTGCGGCATATGGTGTTCAGCTCCTCCTGCACCGTGTACGGTGAGGCGGATGCACTCCCCGTGAACGAGTCGGCCCCCATTCAACCTGCCGCTTCCCCATACGGATACACGAAACAAGCCTGCGAGGCCCTGTTGCGCTACAGCCACGCGGCCGCAGAGGGCCAACTCGGTGTGGCCCTGTTGCGCTATTTCAACCCCATCGGTGCGCATCCCTCTGCGGAAATCGGTGAATTGCCCATCGGAACACCGGCCAACCTTGTGCCTTTCCTCACCCAGAGCGTGGCTGGAATCCGGCCGGAGCTGACCGTCTTCGGCTCGGACTACCCCACACCGGATGGCACTTGCATCCGCGATTACCTCCACGTATGCGACCTCGCTGAAGCGCATGTGGCTGCCCTGCGTTGGCTGGAAGGTGCAACCGGAAATCTGGATGTCTTCAACCTCGGTACCGGTCAAGGAAGCAGCGTGAAGGAGGTCATTTCCGCATTCGAGACGGCCACCGGCCTGAAGGTGCCCCACAGGTTCGGGGACCGCAGACCGGGTGATGTGACGGCCATCCATGCCGATGCCACCAAAGCCGCCAATGTTCTCGGCTGGAAGACCCGCCGGTCACTCGAGGAGTGCCTTGCCGATGCATGGCGTTGGCAGGAAAGGCTGAAGGGCTGATGCTTCAGATATGAAGGCCCATCTCCACGATGGCGCGGACGCAGGCGAAACCTGCGAGGAAGCCCAGTGCCAACTCTCCGGGAGTGTGCACGCCCAATCGCATGCGGGACCAGCCTACGAGCCCTGCAAGCATGAATCCCAGAGGCAATACCTCCTCCAATCCCAAGCGGTGCATCAGGTTGAAGGACCACAGGGCGCCCAATGCCCCCCCTTGAGCCAACAGGTGTATGCTGATCTTCACCCAGCGTGTCGCGACCATCGCAGCCCCGAGCGCAATCAGCATGGCGAGAACGAGTGAGAGCAATTCGGTCGGGAGGAATACGCCGGGGCGCGTCAAGGCGTAATACCCGAGGATCTGATAGAACATCACCACGAGAAAGGGCACCCGGCGCTCGCTGCGGCGGGAGACCTCCAGATCACTGAGTGCACCCCTCCGATGGAGGACATAAATGGACAATGCGGGCGCCACGGCATTGATCAGCAGGATCGAGGTCACATAGACCATCATGGATGGAGGCAGCTGGAGCCATGGATCCGCGAACCACAGTGCGAGAAAGACCATCAGCGGCATCCACAGGGGATGGAACACATAGGAAATGAGCAGGGCCAACCTGTGCATCAGAGCTCCTTGCGCAACCGAGCCACGGAAATGCCCAATTGTTCCCTGTATTTGGCGACCGTACGCCGCGCAATCTTGTACCCCTTCTCCTGCAGGACCTGCATCAGCTTCTCATCACTCAGCGGTTTGCGCTTGTCCTCCGCCTCCACCGCCTCCTCCAGGATTTTCTTGACCTCCCGGGTCGACACCTCCTCCCCACTCTCGGTGGTGAGGGACTCACTGAACAGGGTCTTCAAAAGAAACGTGCCGTATGGCGTCTGGACATACTTGGAGTTGGCCACCCTTGAAACGGTGCTGATATCCATGTTGATCCGCTCGGCCACATCCTTCAGTATCATGGGCTTGAGCTCGGTCTCGTCCCCGGTCAGGAAATACGCTTCCTGGATCTGCAGGATGGCCTGCATGGTGACGCGCAAGGTATTCTGGCGTTGTTTGATCGCATCGATGAACCACTTGGCCGCATCCACCTTGCGTTTGACGAAGGTGACCGCTTCCTTCTGGGCCCGATCGGGATTCGCCGCGGCGGCATAGCCTTCCATCATCTCCCGATATTCATTGGAGACCCGGAGCTCCGGTGCATTCCGCCCGTTGATCTGGAGCCGGAGCTCATCGCCCTCGACCGACACGTGAAAATCCGGCACCACGGCCTGAATGGGCCGGGCATTGTCGCTTCCCGAGTTGCCGGGTTTCGGGTTCAGGCGGGTGATTTCAGCCATGGCTTCCCGCAAAGCATCCTCCGTCGCCTCCAAGCGTGCGACCAATTTGTCGTAGTGTTTCTTGGTGAACGCCTCGAACTGCTCTTCCAGGATGCGGTGGGCCAGATCCAAGGCGGCATTGTCGCCACCCTCCGCGGCCTCCCGCTTCCGATCCACCTGCAGCAGCAGGCATTCCCTCAGGTCTCTTGCCCCAATACCGGCCGGTTCGAGCTGCTGCACGATTTCAAGGACATCGGCGAGCTCTTCCTCCTCCACCTCCAATCCTTGTCCGAATGCGAGGTCGGAGGAGATGGCGTAAAGGTCCCGACGCAGGTATCCGGCTTCATCGAGGTTGCCGATGAGAAAGGTGGCGAGCAACCGCTGCCGATCACTCACGGGCCTCAAACCCACCTGTGCCGCCAACCTTTCCGAGAATGTCTCACCTGCGCCGAAGGCCGTTTCCCGGTCCTCATGTTCAGCATGGTTGTTCACCGCGTAGCGGTATCCCGGTGTGGGGTCATCGAGATAGGAATCGAAGTCGAAGTCATCGCGGGTCTCCCCCCGGTCGTCGTCGAGGCCTTCCGCTCCGTCGAAATCCTCTTCTTCCTCGCGTCCCTCTTCCAGGGCGGGATTGGCCTCCAATTCCTCCTTGATGCGCGCCTCCAGCTCCAACGTGGGCACCTGCAACAGCTTCATCAGCTGAATCTGCTGCGGACTCAGCTTCTGCTGCAGCTTCTGTTGGAGGCTTTGCTTGAGCATGTCCTCAATATAACGCCGGAGCAGGCGTGCTTCGCATTCAGAATTCCGCGTTCTGCGGAGTCCGGGGGAACGGAATGACGTCCCGGATGTTCGTCATGCCCGTAGCAAACATCACCAACCGCTCAAAGCCGAGGCCGAAACCGGCGTGGGGCGCCGTGCCGAAGCGGCGCGTATCGAGGTACCACCACACGTGGTCCTCCGGGATGTTGAAGTCCGCGCACTTCTGCTGGAGCACCTCCAGCCGCTCCTCCCTTTGGCTGCCCCCGACGAGTTCACCGATGCCCGGCACGAGGACATCCATGGCGGCCACGGTCTTCCCGTCCTCGTTCGCCCGCATGTAGAAGGCCTTGATGGCGGCGGGGTAGTCGGACAGGATGACCGGCTGCTTGAAGTGCTTCTCCACCAACCAGCGCTCATGCTCGCTCTGCAGATCCACTCCCCACTCGACGGGATACTTGAATTTCTTCTTCTTGAAGGGCTTGGAATTGCGGAGCAGGTCGATGGCCTCGGTGTAGGTGATCCTGATGAAGGGATTCTCCGTCACGAACCTCAACCGATCGATGAGGCCCATTTCGTTGCGCTGGTCCTGGGGGAGCTGCTTCTCGGCGTCCGCCTCCCTCTTGGCCAGGAATTCCAACTCGGGTCGGAACCGCTCCAGGACACGGTTCAGGACGAAGCGCAGGCAGTCCTCCGCCAGGTCCATATTATCGTGAAGGTCGTTGAAGGCGACCTCGGGCTCGATCATCCAGAATTCCGCAAGGTGGCGGGAGGTGTTGCTGTTCTCGGCGCGGAAGGTGGGGCCGAAGGTGTAGACCTTGCCCAAGGCCATGGCCCCGAGCTCCGCCTCGAGCTGACCGCTCACGGTCAGATTGGACGGCTTTCCGAAAAAATCCGCGTCATGGTCTACCCCACCCTCCTCCGTCCTCGGCACGTTTTCGAGATCGAGGGTCGTCACCTGGAACATCTCTCCAGCACCCTCCGCGTCACTGCCCGTGATGATGGGGGTGTGCAGCATGTGGAATCCAGCCTGGTCGAAGTACTCGTGGATGGCATACTGCAGGCCATGGCGCAGTCGGAATACCGCGTTGAATGTGCTCGTCCGGAACCTGAGGTGGGCCTTTTCCCTGAGAAATTCCATCGTGTGGCGCTTCATCTGGATGGGGTACACATCCGGATCGGCATCGCCGAGGACTTCGAGCTCCCCGACTTCCACCTCGGTCAACTGGCCCTTCCACTGGCTTTCCACGAGGGTCCCGACTGCACGAACCGCAGCCCCCGTCGTCAACCGCTTCAGCAAGGCATCGTCGGTGTCCTCCCGGTTCACGACCAATTGAAGGTTGGCCAGACTCGAGCCGTCGTTGATCGAGAGGAACTGGTCGTTTCGGAATGTGCGGACCCATCCGCACACCGTCACTTCCTGACCCACGAGGGTCGTTTCGAGCAGTTGGGAAATCGTATGGCGCTTCACGTGGTCTCTTTTTGTGGGATTGGGCTCAGATCAAAGACGCTCGACATCCATTTGAATGCGGTGCAAAGATGCGTCGGATCACGCCTCCATGGGTTGCTGCATCTCGTCATTCGCCACGACACCGTCCCGCAGTCGGACCACCCTGTGGGCGTGGGCTGCAATGTCCTCCTCATGGGTCACGATGATGACGGTATTCCCCGCCGCGTGGATCTCCTCGAACAGCGCCATGATCTCGATGGAAGTCTTCGTATCGAGGTTGCCCGTCGGTTCGTCCGCCAACAAAAGATCGGGCCGGTTCACCAGCGCCCGGGCCACGGCCACCCTTTGCCGCTGTCCTCCTGAAAGTTCATTCGGACGGTGGTTCATGCGGTCCCCCAACCCGACCTGCTCCAACACCTCACTCGCCCGCTCCATCCGTTCGTTGCGGCCCATACCGGCATACACCATCGGCAGTGCCACATTCTCCAGGGCGGTGTATCTGGGCATCAGATTGAAGGTCTGGAAAACAAAGCCGATCCGGCGATTCCGAATGTCTGCCAGGGCGTCGTCATCCAATGTCCCCACATCTTCGCCGGCCAGGTTGTACCGACCTGAAGTGGGGGTGTCCAAGCAACCCAACATGTTCATGAGCGTTGACTTTCCAGATCCCGATGGCCCCATCAACGCGGTATACTCCCCTTGCTCGACCCGAAGGGTCAGCCCCCTCAACGCATGGACCTGCTGTTGCCCGACCTGGTAGGTTTTCCAGACATCATGGACCTGAATCAACGCGGACATGCGGCCAAGTTAGGTGGCAACCTGCGGATGATGGAATGGCTCGCAGAGAATCGCGGCCTCGGCACTCAGTTCCATTCCTCCCTATTTTGCCGGTTGAACGTCCCTCTGGCAATACCGAATCCTGCATGAACCCCCGAATCCTCCTGCTGCTCACCATGTTCGTGACGGGTCTGGTCCTTCCGGCCCAGGTCACGGTGACCAGTGGTTTTACCCCCGAACAGTACATCAATGATGTCCTGCTCGGGGCCGGTGTGGAAGCGACCAACATCCAATACACCGGAAGTCCGGTCCAGATTGGCGAAATCACTGGATTCAACATCGATGAGTTTCCCATCGAACAGGGCCTCATCCTCAGCACGGAAGTGGCCGCAAACCCCGCCAACATCAACGGGGGTTGCCTCGAAGACATCATCGACGATGGACAGGAGGTGTCCGGCGACCCCGACCTGTTGGACATCGCCAACAGTGTGCCGCCCCTGATCGGCCAGAACTTCAATGTGAGCAGCGTCAACGACCTCTGCATCATCGAATTCGATTTCGAAGCAACGGGCGACTCCATCTCCTTCAACTATGTGTTCGGGTCGGATGAATACCTCGAATGGGTCAATTCCGCCTTCAACGACATTTTCGGTTTCTTCCTCAGCGGTCCCGGCATCGATGGCCCTTACCTCGATGATGCGGTGAACCTGGCGGAAGTGCCCGGCTCAGACCCCCAATTGCCCATCACCATCAGCTCGGTCAACAATGCCATCAACGGTGATTTCTATATCGACAACCCGGGCAACAACATCATCTGCCAGGACGGCTACACAGTCAAGATGGAAGCCAAGAGCGCCGTCATCTGCGGCGAGGTGTACCACATCCGGTTGGCCATCGCGGACGGTACCGACACCGCGCTGGAGTCCATCGTGATCCTCGAGGCGGGTTCCTTCCAATCCAACGGCGCCGAGATCGAGGCGTCGGCCAGCATTGGGGATGCCCCGGTATTCCTCGGCGATACCGTGGTCGTGGAAGGATGCAACGAGGCTGCATTCACCGTCATCCGTCCGGTCACCACTTTCCAGGATACACTCGAGCTGTTCATCTCGGGTACTGCGGAAGAAGGGGTGGACTTCGAGGTCATCGACACGGCCATCATCATGGAGGTCGGACAGAGTGAACAGCAGATTCCACTCATCGTGCTGAATGACAATACCGCTGAAGGCCCTGAAACCGTCACCCTCGAGTACCTGTACGTGAACCTGTGTGGTGATACTTCGCTGGTGGGGGCCACCCTGGTCATCCAAGATCCCGAACCCCTTGAGGTGCAGGTTCCGGACGAGGTGGCCCTGTGCCCTCCTGTGAACATCAACTCCGTCGTCACATCGGGATATGCACCATACGGCTACAATTGGAGCACCGGTGACACCACATCCGGCATCAACTATACCGGAACCGATCCAACGATGATCACCTTGACGGTCATGGACGTTTGCGGAGACTCCATCATCATTCCGATTGACCTGGTCAATCCGACGCCGTTGAACGTGGAGATCCTTCAGCTCAATGACCCCTATTGTCCTGGAGATCCCGTCACCTTGGGCACCCAGGCCATTTCCGGAAGCGGTCAGGTGGATTGGGATTGGTCGCCCAATGTCAACAGTTCCGATGGCGGCACGGCCAATGTCAGTCCGAGTGCCGACGAGGAGTTCACGGTGAGTGCCGAGGATGCATGCGGCCAGACCGACGAGGCCTCCTGGATCGTGGAGGTTCCCGATTATGATCCCATCGTCAGTGAGGATGTGACCTTCTGCCTATACCAGACCGGCGTACTCGGTGTGGATGGTGGCAGCCTGCTGTACACCTTCTCCGGCCTCGATGGTACGCCCCTGAACCAAGAAACGGACTCCACCGTGGTCTTCACGAATGGGACAGGCAGCATGTATGTGGGGGGCAGCAATACCACCACGACCGTGGTCATCACGGACGAATGTGGCACCAGCATCAATGTGGACGTCACCTCCGAAGCCTGCGAGACCATTGTTCCCAACATCTTCACGCCAAACAACGACGGAGAGAATGACCGCTTCGTCATCGAAGGCATCGAAGGGTACCCCGGCAGCAGTGTGACGGTATTCAATCGCTGGGGCGGCAAGGTGTATTCCGACCCTGATTACGACTCCACCTGGGACGCGCAGGGCTGCTCGGACGGAACGTATTACTACATCTTCGACAGAAGTGATGGCATGACCTTCCGCGGGACAATACAGATCCTGAGGGAACGCCAATAACGGCTCCGACATAGGTCTCAGCCGACCAAAAGGGTGCTGCCCGTCATCTGGGCAGGCACATCCAATTCCATCAGGTCGAGTATGGTCGGTGCCACATCGGCGAGGATGCCGTCCCGCACAGACTTTCCTTCCGTACCCATGGCGATGACCGGCACCAAGTTCGTGGTATGGGCGGTATGGGGGGTGCCATCGGGATTCCGGGCCAGCTCCGCATTTCCATGATCGGCAATCACGACGAAGGCATATCCGGCATTCCTTCCTGCCTCGAGTACCCTTGACAATTGTCGGTCCGTCTCTTCGCAGGCCTTGACCACAGCCTGGAAGACCCCGGTATGGCCCACCATATCCGGGTTGGCGAAATTGAGACAGACGAAATCAGGAGCAGCCTCCGAGGACATGGCCTTGATGGCCGCATCCGCCACTCCAGAAGCGCTCATTTCCGGTTGCAGGTCATAGGTGGCCACCTTGGGAGATGGCGCCACGGCCCTGCGCTCACCCGGGAATTCCGCCTCTCGACCTCCGCTGAAGAAAAAGGTGACGTGGGGGTATTTCTCCGTCTCCGCCAAACGCAATTGCGTCCCACCGGCCTCGGCGACCGTCTCGCCCAAGGTCATCTCCAGATTGGGTTTGTCGTAGAGGACTTCGACACCCCTGAATCGGTCGTCGTAGTTCGTCATCGTCACATAGTGCAGCTCCAAGGGGGACATGCCCTCGTCGGGAATGGCCTCCTGTGTCAGTGCGGTCGTGATCTGCCGGCACCGGTCCGTCCGGAAATTGAAGCACAGCACCACATCCCCCGGTCTGATCTTTCCATCCACGCCGCTGATGACGGCGGGCTCGACGAATTCGTCGGTTGTACCTCCAGCATAAGAGGCCTCCATGACCGCAGCGGCACTCTCGAAGGCAGCACCTTCGCCGTGGACCAACGCCCGATAAGCCTTCGCGATGCGCTCCCAACGCTTATCGCGATCCATGGCCCAATACCGGCCGCATACGGTCGCAATGGATGCTCCTGTTTCAGTGCACACGGATTCCAAGTCTTCGAGGTAGCCCGCCCCGAGCTCCGGTGCCGTATCCCGTCCATCCGTGAAGGCGTGGACCACCACATCGGGCACACCGGCATCAGCCGCAATCCTGAGCAGCGCATGCAGGTGGGCTTGTTGGCTGTGGACCCCACCCTGACTGACGAGCCCCATGAGATGCAGCCGCTTGCCGTTTGGCCTTGCCGCTTCGAGGGCATCGAGGAGCACCTGCTCGGTGGCGAGTGATCCGTCCGCCAAGGCCCTGTCGATGCGCAGGAGGTCTTGGTAAACCACGCGCCCGGCCCCGATATTCAGGTGGCCCACCTCACTGTTGCCCATCTGGCCCTCAGGCAGCCCCACCACCTCACCATGGGTCGTCAGACTGGCATGGGGGAAATCATTCATCAATCCGTCGAAGCAAGGGGTGGAGGCCACGTGGACCGCATTGTTGTGGTCGGGTTGACCGAAACCCCATCCGTCGAGGATGATGAGCGCCGTCTTCTTCATTTCGGCGCGAAGGTACCGCGTCCGATGCCGCCGATGAAGCCGCAGGAAATCAAGCCCTTTGCCACCATTTGGGTCTCATCGTGGCCCCGGTCGGTCTGTGCAGGCCGGGTCGGATCCAGATGCCCATGCGGAACAGATCGAGCGACGCCGCGCCCGGCCAAGCGCACAGCTCACGCCATGCCCGGAACATGTCCCTGGACCAACGGATGTCGTCGATGATGACGTAGGCATCAGGGGCCAGTGCGGACTGAAGGGACCGAATCTGCTCCAGAAGGACCTCCCCCTCGTGGCGCCCATCAATGAAGACCACATCGAATTGTGGGCCGCCCTCCAGCACCATGGGCAGCGTTTTCGAGAATGGCCCGGATTCGATGCGCACCACCTTGCCTTGTTCAACATGTCTGGACAGACGGGACCGTGTGATTCCTGCGAGCACCTCGCTTCCTTCGAGCCCCCAGTATTCACTGCCTTCACATGCGCCTGAAAGCAGGTGATCCGCCCCGGCGCCGAGACAGGTACCCAATTCCAAAATTCGGATTGCTCCTCCACGCCATTCCGACACTGCGCGGGTGGCACCCGACAACCACCGGCCCTTGCGCGCGTCCGAGGATGCTGTGGCCGCGAGGTCGGCGACCGCGGTCCAGCGCATCCGCCCCTCATCTGATGCACCAGCCCCGAAATCCCGCCACTCCAGCAGGGTCCTATCCGCCCTGACCCTCTTCTCCGCAAGTCCGATATCCAAGGCCCTGACATCAGACCCGGATGTGGCCCAGCAACCCAGAAATGGCGGGAATTCAGCTCCGTCCTGAGCATGGATTGGCAAAGACCACCAGCCGGCGACCCAACGTAACCACCCAAGAATTCCCGAAGTGCGCTCCATGCCTGCAATTTCGCCTATGCATTGCCTATTTTTGCGCCGTCTTCAGGGCGGTTAGCTCAGCTGGTTCAGAGCACCTCGTTTACACCGAGGGGGTCGGGGGTTCGAGTCCCTCACCGCCCACTTCTATTCCTCTCGATTGATGTAACCGGGTGCCTCGAAACGCCACATTCCTAGGCATTCCCTCTCCATTTGCTATATTTAAGGTGAGCATATAAGCCGCCTCGATAGGGCACAGAATCGAAGCAGAACATGGTCAGGAATCCCTTTTCGTCTTTCAAGTTTGCCTTGCTGTTATTGGCTCTCGGACCGGCGTTGCCGCAATCCGTTCAGGCGCAGGAAGGCGAACACGACGTTGCCTTCGAATGGATTGAAGCACAGCTGAAGGGCATCCGTGTGGATTTCGCGAGGCCGCCAATCCATGCCCGCAACCTCTTCCACGTCTCCTTGGCCATGTACGATGCCTGGGCCGTCTATGATGACGTGGCCGAGACCTATCTTCTCGGAAAGACGGTCGGGGGGTATACGGTCGAATTCGATGGCATCCCCGAGAACATTCTGCCTTTTCTTGACATCCCTTCCTCGCGGAAGGAAGCCATTTCCTATGCAGCCTACCGGGTGCTCTCCCACCGGTATGCGAACAGTCCAGGGGTGGTCACTTCACAAGCCCGGTTCGATTCGCTCTTCACGGCAAACGGTTACGACCCATCGCTGACGTCTACGAACTATGGATTCGGCTCCCCCGCTGCCCTGGGCAACTACATTGCGGAACAGGTCATTGCCTTCGGAATGCAGGATGGCGCCAATGAGGCATTCGATTACGTCAATCTGTACTACGAGCCATTCAATGACCAGCTCGTCGTATCCGACCCCGGCAACCCGACCATCTCCGATCCGAATCGCTGGCAACCCTTGGCCATCGAAGGATTCGTAGACCAGTCGGGACAGGTGCTGGAAAGCGCACCTCCCTTCCAGAGCCCCGAGTGGGGGTGGGTTGCCCCTTTCGCACTTCAGAATGACCAATTGGACCTTTACGAGCGCGACGGTGAGACCTGGCCGACCTATCTCGATCCGGGACCTCCGGTGTATACGGGAGGCGATCAAACCTTCGAATCGGACAGCATGTACAAGCACCATTTCGCGATGGTGAGCATCTGGCAGTCACACCACGACCCGTTCAATGGCGTCATGATCGATGCGAGTCCTGGCACGATCGGCAACGCGCCCGAATTCCCCGATGACCTTCTCGATTATGGGGATTTCTACAATTACTTCACGGGAGGCGATGCCGGAGCGGGGCACGATTTGAATCCGCAAACCGGTCTGCCTTATGAGGAGCAGTTGGTTCCACTCGGAGACTATACTCGGATCCTGGCCGAATTCTGGGCAGATGGCCCCGATAGCGAAACACCGCCCGGGCACTGGTTCAGCATCCTCAATGAAGTCATGTCCCATCCTGATTTCACGTACGATTGGATGGGTGAAGGCGATGAAATTGACCCACTGGAATACGAAGTCAAGGCGTATCTGACGCTTGGAGGCGCGGTTCACGATGCCGCCATTGCTGCATGGAGTGTCAAGGGCTACTACGACTATACCCGTCCCGTGTCCGCCATCCGCTACATGGCCGACCAGGGACAGTCCTCGGATCCCGCCCTGCCGAGTTACAGTCCCAACGGCATTCCGCTCTACCCCGGCTACATCGAATTGGTGGACGATACCGACCCTTTGGCCGGAGATCTGGGGGAAAACATCGGCAAGATCAAGGTCTTCACATGGCAAGGCCCGGACTACATCGACACTTTCGAGGGAGACAACGGGTTGGAGGTGCCGGTGGACTCTGCCGGCAACATCGCCGGGGTGGGTTGGATCCTGGCGGAGAACTGGTGGCCCTACCAACGTCCCAGCTTCGTGACCCCTCCCTTCGCCGGTTACGTTTCCGGGCATTCCACCTTCAGCCGCTCGGCGGCCGAGGTCATGACGGCCATCACTGGCGACGCCTTCTTCCCGGGTGGACTGGGAGAATTCTATTGTCCCCAGGACGACTTCCTCGTATTCGAGATTGGACCGAGCGTCGACGTGACGCTACAATGGGCCACGTATTATGATGCTTCGGATCAATGCAGCCTGTCGCGCATTTACGGCGGAATCCACCCGGTAACGGACGACATCCGAGGCCGACAAATGGGCATCGTGTGCGGAACGCAAGCTGTGGATTTGGCACAGGCCCATTTCGACGGCAGCATCAACAACACATGTGGCATCGGACCCTATGGCGGATGCCTCGGTGACCTCGACGGGGATGGAGCCCAGACCGTGGAAGACGTGCTGTACATGTTGGCCAACTTCGGTGTGATCGGACCGCATCCTGCCGACATCGACCTCGACGACCTCGTCGGCACCACCGACCTGTTGATCCTGCTCGGCATCTACGGTTGCAGCTGCCCTTGAGATTCAGCCTTCTTTCGTGTCCAAATGAGCCAGGGCCTCACCGACGGTGAAGACGCTGCCCAAGACGACCACCAATTCATCGTGCGTGCGCGCTTCCAAGGCCGCATCCAAGGCGGCCTGTACGGATTCATGTTCCACTCCTGATCGCCCGAGTGCAAGGGCACGCAATGACAATTGCCCGACAGACATGGCCCGGGGAATGTCTGCTGAACACCAATGATGCCCGACAGCCGGGGGCAGGCAGGCCAAAGCTCCTTCCACATCCTTGTCGGCCACCGTGGCGAAAACGATGCGCAGGGGGCGGCCCAGGCGTTCCAAGGCATCTCCGGTGTCCTTGAGGCCATCAATGTTGTGAGCGCTGTCCAACAGTAGGTCCTGATCCCACCAATGCCAACGTCCCCTGAGCCCCCATGACTGCGGTCCTGAAAGGAGCAACTCCTCGTCCGTGCTTTTGATTCCCGGTATCAAGGACAGGATCCTGCGCGCCACGGCACGATTGCGACCCAGCCAAACCGGTCCCGATTCCGGTAGCGCAATCTCATCCTCCAGCCCATCATGGACCTCGACCCCCAGTCTCATCGACCTTTCCAGAACCACGGAACGCGCTTCCGGAGGTAGAATTCCCAGAACGCAAGGCACGCCCTCCTTCAGGATGCCGGCCTTTTCTCCTGCTATTGAGCGCAGGTCATCGCCCAGGAATTGCTGGTGGTCCAGGCCAATGGAGGTAATCGCCGTCACGAGAGGGGCAGGAAAGATGTTCGTGGAGTCGAGCCTACCGCCCATACCGGTCTCCAGCACCGCCACATCCACCCCGGTCGATTGGAAATGCGAGAGGGCCATGCAGAACATCAGTTCGAAGAAACTTGGTTCCAGATCCTCCCAGACCTGCCGGTTTTCCTCCACGAATTGGATGAACGCCGATTGGGGTATCATCCGGCCATCCACCCGGATGCGTTCCCTCGGATCGATCAAGTGCGGAGAGGTGTACAGACCGACCTTGAGCCCCCGCGCCGTCAGGGCAGCAGAGACGGCATGGCTGACCGACCCCTTCCCGTTCGTTCCCGCAATGTGGATGACATCAAGCCCCGTCTCGGGATGACCCAGGGCCGCACACAGCGCGTGTGTCTTCTCGAGATCGATGCGGTAGCGGACCGGACCCTTGCGCTGGAACATCGGGAGCTGTCGGTACAGCCAATCCAGTACTTCATCGTAGGTCATGACATCCAATCACCACAAGACGACAATGCCGCACGCACACAGGTGGATGGGCGCGTGACGGCCAGGGTTCATTCCAGCTCGAAATTGAACTGGATCCAACCGATGCGGGTCGGCTTGGTCGGGTGGCTGCTGAACCTGGCAGTCAGAGCAGCCTCCCTGGCCAACGCCACAAGACGGCTGCTGGAAGTCGTGCTGTTCGCAGCATCGAAACGGGCATCCGTTACCGATCCTGACTTGTCCACGTAAATCTTCATCCGAACGATGCCCTCCTCATCCGGTTTGCGGTCGAGGTTGGGCTCCCCGATCATGGTTCCCCCTTCCAGGAAACTGTCCCCGAATTCTCCCGAAACAACGCCGGTACCCTCGATCTGACCGTCCTCGGCACCACTGTTGCCGGTTCCCTGCTGCTGGCCTTCCGATCCGCCTCCACCCGAATTGCTGAACATCTGACTCAGCGCATTCGACAGGTCATTTGAAATCTCCGGTTCGGGAGTCTCGACCTCGGTCGTGGTCTCCACGGGCTCCTCCTGGGTGGGCACATCCACCTCGCTCACCTCCTCGGTCTCCACCGTCTCCACCGGGGCCACTTCCTCGGATACGGATTCACTGACCTCCTGTTCGATGACCTCTTCCACCTGTTCCGATGGCACCTCGGTCTCACGGTCGCCTCCCGCCTCCTCCACATTTCCGAAATCCGCCATGCCGACGGCCACGAACTGGTCTCCGGGCGGTGGGGTAACCTCCTGGAAGGCCACGAAAAAGAAACAGGCGGCCAGGATCGCGATGTAGGTCAACGAGGAGAAGATGGCCGCCTTGCGGCGTTCCTTCCGTTCCTCATCGGCGTGGTGGCGGTTCCAATCGAATCCTGACATTGCGGGGGGTCAGCGGATGGGTTGGGCGCCGAGCATGACCTTCCAATCATTGGCCTTGGCGAGGCCGATGACCTCGACGGTCTGTCCTGTGGGCACTGCCTGGTCCACTTGCAAATACAATACCGGATCGTTCTGGTCGGCGAACTTGACCTTCAGGGCAGGCTCGATGTCCGCCCTTGCGATGGCGGTGCCATTGAGGTAATAGGAGCCGTCGGGCTTGATGGAGACCGTCAGTCGCGAGCTCGCGCTGCTCGTCCCCTTGCTCTGTGGCAGGTCCACATTGACCCCGTTCGACACCAGCGTGGATAGGATGACGAAGAAGATGAGCAGGAGGAACACGAGGTCCGTCATCGAGGACATGTTGCCCCCGGCCTGCACCTGGTTGCGCTGGGAAAGGTTCATCAGCGGGCGGGTTCCTCGAGGATGTCGATGAATTCAAGGCTGCTGGCCTCCATCTTGTGGATGACCTTGCTGACCCGGCTCACAAGGTGGTTGTATGCCATGTAGGCAATGATGCCTACGATGAGGCCGACGATGGTCGTGATCATGGCCTGCTTGGTGCCGGACGAGATGTCATCCACCCGGACCATTCCGGCATTCTCCATGTCCAGGAAGACGTTCACCATGCCGATGACGGTACCCAGGAAGCCGATCATCGGGGCTGCACCTGCGATGGTCGCCAAGGTGCTCAGGTTCTTCTCCATGCTGTAGATCTCCAGCTTGCCGACGTTTTCAATGCTGGCCGAGATGTCCTTCAGCGGTTTGCCGATGCGGGCAATGCCCTTGTGCAGCATGCGGGCGACGGGGGTTCCACTCTGTTCGCACAGGTTGCGCGCACTGTCGAGGTTGCCTGCGGACAGGTAGTCCTTGAGCTTCGCCATGAAATCCTTGTCCTCCTTGGCCGCCTTGCTGATGGCCATGGAGCGTTCGAAGAAGATGAACAGCGCGATGAAACTCATCACGGCCAGCGGCAACATGATGTACCAACCACCGGAAATCAGGAGCTCCATGATGGAGACGTCTCGTGTGACGACCTCACCTGCGGTGGTCATGGCGTCTGCGCCGCCCTGATCCTCGACCGTGGTGCCGCCAAGGGTCAGGTCCTGGATGCGCATCAGGACGAAAGAGGGAATGTGCGTTGCGATCATGCTGTGGGCTTGAAGTCCAACGTCGAAGGTCGCGGTTTCAGTATGCGCACCTCAGGGGGGCGCATCCGCGTTTCCCCCCGCCCGATGTTCACACCTGCGGCCTCAGGCCACTGCCCCGAACATCAGCCAGTAGACTCCGGCTCCGGCCAGGTATCCGGCGACGGCCAACAGGCTCATCCGCTTGACGTACCAAATGAAGTCGATCTTCTCCAAGCCCATCACCGCGACACCTGCCGCACTGCCGATGATGAGGGCACTGCCCCCGGTTCCGGCGCAGTAAGCGAGGAATTGCCAGAACAAGCCATCCCGGACGAAGTGGCCCATCCATTCCGTCGCTCCCGGATCGGCGATGGGATACATGCCCATGCTGGCGGCCACGAGGGGGACGTTGTCGACGATGGCGGACAGGAGGCCGATGGCGATGTTGATGAGATAGACATCCCCGAGGGCCACGCGCAACCAGTCCGCCGTGGCGATCAGGTGACCGGCCTCCTGAAGGGCACCGACCGCGAGCAGGATGCCCAGAAAGAACATCACGGAGGCCGTGTCGATCTTGCGCAGGACGCCCACCACGCTGAGCTGGTTGCGATCCTGTGCATTCTTCGACCTGTGCAGGACTTCCGTCGTCAACCACAGCACGCCAAGGGAGAGCATCATGCCCATGAAGGGGGGCAGGTGTGTCACGGTCTTGAAGACCGGTACGAACAACAGGCCCGAAACGCCCATGGCGAAAATGAGGTTGCGCTCCCCCTTGGAGGTGGGATCGGCTTCCTCATCGGGGTCCACGACCTCAGGACGCTCCACCTCGCCTTTCATCCGGAGGGACATGATGGTCAATGGGACGACCATGCACACGATGCTGGGCACGATGAGGTTGACGATGATCACAGGAGTGGTCAATTGGCCCCCGATCCAGAGCATGGTGGTCGTGACATCACCGATGGGAGACCAGGCTCCCCCCGCGTTTGCACAAATGATCACGGCGCCGGCAAAAAGCCAACGGGTCGGCTTGTCGGCGATCAGCTTCCGGAGCAGCGAAATCATCACGATGGACGTCGTGAGGTTGTCGAGGGCAGCGGAGAAGAAGAAGGTCAGGACACCGATGATCCAGAGGAGCCGGGCCTTTTTTCGCGTCTTGATCTTGTCCGTGATCACCGCGAATCCATTGTGGGCATCCACCAACTCCACGATGGTCATGGCCCCCATGAGGAAAAAGAGGATGCTCGCGATTTCCTCCATGTGATGGAGCAATCGATGCTCGAAGAACACCTTGAGCGCTCCGTGTCCGGCGCCCCCGTGATCGAACGCCGCGAAGGACTCCGCAAGGTGGGCGGGAGCCTCATGCCACCCCAATACCAGGACTGCCCAGCACAGGGTGCCTGTGATCAGTGCGCTGGCCGCCTTGTCGATGTGGAGGTTGTGCTCCAAAGCGATGAAGAGGTACCCGACGACGAAAATGACAATGAGGATGGCGGCCATGGATATGGAAAGGTAGAATCAGAGCAATTGTTCCAGAGCAATGGACATCGCCGTGCTGGAAAGGCCATGGGTTTCAGGGTTCCGGGCGTGACAGCGCTCCATGGCGGACCGGATGCAATCCGACGTATCGTTGAAGATGGCCTCGTCGGACAGGCTGACATGGCCATCTCCCATGAGATAGGCAAACACCCTCGCCATGCCGCAGTTGGCGATGAAATCCGGTATGACCGCACAGGACCGGTCCGCTTTGTCGGCAATGGGTCCATGAAAGATCTCCTCATCGGCAAAAGGGACGTTGGCTCCCGCCGAGATGACCTTCAGGCCGTGTGCCAGCATCCTGTCCAATTGGTCTTCGGTGACCAGCCGGGAAGCCGCACAGGGAAGAAAGACTTCAGCTCCGACATCCCAGATGGAACCGGCCACTTCTTCGAAGGACAGCATTCCGTCCACATGAAGCGCATTGCCCTTCTTGGCGAGGAACAGGGAGCGTACATCGTCGAGTCCCATGCCCTCGGGTCGCAGGATTCCACCCACCCGGTCAATGATGCCCGTGATCACCGCTCCCTGCTTTGCGAGGTACAGTGCCGCTGCAGCACCCACGTTGCCCCAGCCCTGGACAAGCACGCGCTTGCCCTCGACTGCTCCTCCATACAGTGCGTAGAAATGCCTGACGGATTCCGCAACACCGAATCCGGTAATGAGATCGGCCACCCGGTAGCGGATTCCCCCACCGTCCGGCAGGAATTCGGCATCCTCCACCACCTGGCTCACCCCCTGCCGAAGGTGCCCTATGCGCCGCACCTTCTGTGCCTCATCAGGCTTGAAATGGCCGTTGAACACCCCTTCCTGGGGATGCCAGACGCCGCAGGCCTCCGTCATCGGAATCACTTCCTTGCCGGCGTCGACGTTGAGGTCGCCTCCGGTCCCATAGTAGTGCTTGAGCAAGGGCGTGACCGCCTGATACCAGCGGCGCAGGACGCCCTCCTTTCTCGGGTCGTTCGGGTCGAAGTCAATGCCGCTCTTGGCCCCTCCGATCTGCGGTCCGCTGACGGTGAACTTGATTTCCATCGTCTTGGCGAGCGAGATGACCTCGCCCCTGTCCAAGCCCGGGCGCATCCGGGTTCCTCCACCGGCTGCACCGCCCCTGAGGCTGTTGATCACCACCCAACCACGGGCTTCCGTCTCTGGGTCCGACCATTCGAAGACGACTTCGGGTGGACGCTGGCTGTAGCGGTCGAGCAGATCCTTCATCTCGGGGTTCAACGGGGGACCGATCCATTTCCGGTCGCGGCGAAGTTACCGAAGAGCGTGCCGCCGCATACATCGGCTGCCGCACCGGTCACGGAGGCCAGAGAAGTGGTCCTGCCATGGGCCGTGCGCCAAGCCAGCCAGGCAAAAGCCGCGGCCTCCTTACCATCGACCCAACGCTTATCGGGGATGTTGACGGACCATCCTTCGGGGAGGTGGGCGACAATGCGGTCCCTCAGGATGGGGTTGTGGACTCCGCCACCCGTGAACATGACCGATCCCGAGACGGCGGCGTTCCGGAGCGCCGCATCCACCGTCAGGGCGATCCACTCCACTGCCGTGGCCAACGCGTCTGAAGGGTGTTCGATGCCGTCCAATATCCCATGGAGGAAGTCGAGGTCCTCTGCTGCCAATGATTTGGGCGGGGGGGCCTTGAGATGGGGCCATTTCCCCAACGCCCCGAGCGCCGTGTGGACCACCGTTCCCGATGCCGCCATCCGACCGTCTTCATCAAAAGCTTGCCCTCCCCGGAGTGCCTGCCGATTGAGGAGCAGGTTGCACCCGGCCACATCCCAGGCGATGACGTGCTCGGAAGCGGGAGGCAACATGGTCAGATTGACAATGCCGCCGAGGTTCACACAACAGGCCTCTCCGGGGAAAGCCAGCGCATCGAAGAGCGGCACCAGCGGCGCCCCTTGTCCTCCCGCCGCCACATCAGCGGCCCTGTAATCGGCCACCACGGCCATGTCCAATTGCTCGGCGAGCAGGGACGCATCCCCTATGGCTGCAGTGCCGCGACCACCCGGATCATGGTACCAGGTGTGGCCGCTGAACCCCAACAATGCAGGCCGACCATGGCTGGTCGACCATTCATTCAGACATCCCTTTACCGACTCCAGCACCCAAGCGGTCCATACGGCTTCCAATCGACGCACCTCATCGGGGTCCGAGGAGCCGAGGCCGCGCAGCTGTTCCACCCAAGTTTCGGGGTAGTCCCGGGAAACGAACTCCAACAATCGAACCGTCCGTCCATCCGCTGAGATGGCACATAGGGCCAAGTCCAAACCGTCGCATGACGTGCCTGACATGGTGCCGAGCACCAGCATGGGACCGCGCGCGGAATCAGCCATGGCCGTGGGATACGCTATCTTTGCGGACCGAACCCGCGAGACTCCCTGCAATGATCCTGGAACTCACCGAAGAACAGAAAGCCGTGCGCGATGCCGCACGCGATTTCGCCCAGAACGTCCTCAAACCCGGCGTCATAGAACGCGACAACGCGCAGCGATTTCCTGCGGATGAAGTCCGGCAGCTCGGCGAGCTCGGGTTCATGGGCATGATGGTGGATCCCAAATACGGGGGAAGCGGCATGGACACCGTAAGCTACGTCCTCGCGATGGAAGAGCTTTCCAAAATCGATGCTTCCGCCTCTGTCTGTGTATCCGTAAACAACAGCTTGGTGTGCTGGGGCTTGGAAGAGTACGGGACGGAAGAACAGAAAGAACAATTCCTTGCGCCCCTTGCCCGCGGTGAGAAAATCGGTGCCTTCTGCCTGAGCGAGCCGGAAGCCGGCAGTGATGCCACCAGCCAACGCACGACCGCCATCGACATGGGCGACCACTACGTCCTCAATGGCACCAAGAATTGGATCACGAATGGAGGATCCGCCAGCACCTATCTCGTGATGGCCCAGACCGACGTGGACAAGGGCCATCGGGGCATCAATTGTCTCATCGTGGAAAGGGGCATGGAAGGATTCACGGTCGGTGCCAAGGAAGACAAGATGGGAATCCGGGGCAGCGACACGCACACGCTGATGTTCCAGGATGTGAAAGTGCCCAAGGAGAACAGGGTCGGTGAAGACGGCTTCGGCTTCAAATTCGCCATGAAGACCCTGTCGGGTGGCCGCATCGGCATTGCCGCGCAGGCCCTCGGCATTGCTTCCGGCGCATTGGAGTTCGCCTTGGCCTACTCGAAGGAACGCCAAGCCTTTGGCAAGGAAATCCATCAGCACCAGGCCATCGCCTTCAAATTGGCCGACATGGCCACGGAAGTCGAAGCTTCCCGAATGTTGTGTCTGAAAGCCGCCTGGATCAAGGACCAGGGTGAGGACTATGACCTCGCCAGCTCCATGGCCAAGCTCTACGCCTCGGAAGTCGCCGGAAGGGTCACCGACCAGGCCGTGCAGATCCATGGAGGCTACGGGTACGTCAAGGAGTACCACGTGGAGCGGTTGATGCGCGATTCCAAGATCACGCAGATCTACGAAGGCACCAGTGAGGTGCAGCGCATCGTCATCTCGCGCTCCATCCTCAAGGACTGAAGGTCATTCTGCCTGTCATTCGGCGCCCATGAGGCGCCCCTCGGCCATGTCGAGCAATTGCGCTTCGGCAGTGGAGGCGGCATGGGGCACGCCGTCATCGAATCGGCGTGATTCCACTTGACCCTCCTCATTCCTGCTGATGATCAGACTGGAACCGATGTCCGCCTTGACTTCGAATGCGACTGCCCTGCTTCCCGAGACAGGATGCAATTGCACCGGAGTACGCAGCCGGCGCTGGCCATTTCGCTTGAGCAACATGACCACTCCGGCAGCATCCACGGTACAGATATAGTCCTTCCTGCCTGCCCTGAGGTGGGCCATGCTCTGGATGGGGGCGCCTTTCGAAGTGTGGCGCCACCCCGGTGTGGCCTCTCCCAGTTTGCGGTGATTCAGGATGCGGCCATCGGCCAGGCCGAACAGATAGCGTTCCTCGCCGGTCCCCTCGTAATCCACCATGGAGAATGCGGTGATGGGCACCCCGGGATTGACCACGAAGCCCGGAATGGGCCTTCCCTCCGGATCCAGTCCGACTCCCTGTCTCGAATCCACCAACAGAAACTCCTGGGGACCATCATCATTGGCGTCGACCAGCACTGCCCCAATCATGGGTGCATCCATGCCATGCTCCCATTCCTTTCCTCCGGACCCGGACCGGCAGGTCACATTGAAGAGGTCATCCTGCTCCAGATAGGTCCCGGACTCGAATCGGACCACCTCTTCGGCAAAACTGAAGGTGACATCGGCCTCGGGCGTCGGATCATCCTCCCCGAGTGCGGACGTGACTTCATGTTCCAACGCATCCTGCGCATCACCGGAATCCGCCTCGTCCACAATCAAGTCGCTTCGGGCGCCAGCATCCGTGGTCTCCTGTCCGTCCAGGAATGCCCAAGTGCCTGCACCGGCAAGGCCAAGTGCCACTGTCAACGCCATCCAGAAAATGGTGCCACCTGCGTTCATTCCAAACGAAGTTATAAGGCGCATCCGCTCAAAGGACCTTTCACTTGTAGGATTTTCACCCAATTCACTGTGGCCGCGAGAAATCGACCCCCCGCAGAATCAGGAGATCCGACTCCAATCCGGACGCGCGGCCTTCAGTCGATCGACCCCGATCCGCAGCAACTTGTGTTCCGTCCTGTCCAAACCGGGATCATCATTCAAGATCCTGCGTGCCACCGCCCGCGCATCCTCAAGGAGGACGCGGTCCTTCACCAGATCGGCCACCTTGAGGTCCAATACGCCGCTCTGCTTGGTCCCCATCAGGTCTCCCGGCCCCCTCAGTTCCAGGTCCACCTCCGCAATTTCAAAACCATCCTGGGTGCGGCACATCGTTTCCAAGCGACGCCGGGCCTCCTTGCCCAGTTCCTTGTCACTCATCAGGATGCAATAGCTCTGTGCGGCGCCTCTGCCGACGCGGCCCCTCAGCTGATGGAGCTGGCTCAGACCGAACCGCTCCGCACTCTCGATGACCATTACTGAGGCGTTGGGTACGTTCACCCCGACTTCGATGACGGTCGTGGCCACCATGATCTGGGTCGTGCCCTCGGCAAACCGACGCATCTCCGCGTCCTTGTCCTCCGCCTTCATCCTGCCGTGCACGATGCTCAATCGATATTCCGGTGGAGGGAAATGACGGGTCAGGCTCTCGTAGCCATCCATGAGGTCCTTGTGGTCGAGCTGCGCCGACTCCTCGATGAGGGGATAGACGACGTAGATCTGACGGCCCTCGGCAATTTGCTCCCTCATGAAACCGAACACGCCGAGCCGCTGGGCATCCGTCCTGTGAACGGTCCTGATCGGTTTGCGCCCGGGAGGCAATTCATCGATCACGCTCACATCGAGGTCTCCGTATACCGTCATGCTCAATGTGCGGGGAATGGGGGTGGCGGTCATGACCAGGATGTGTGGAGGAATGGCCGCTTTCGCCCACAGGCGGGCACGCTGTGCCACCCCGAAGCGGTGCTGCTCATCGATGACCACCAAACCGAGGTTCAAGAAGACGACGGCGGGCTCCAGCACCGCATGCGTGCCGATCAGCAGATGCACCGAGCCATCATTCAGCCCGGCCAGGATGGGCTTCCGGTCCGATGCCTTCACTGAACCCGTCAGGAGCTCCACCCTGACCGGCAGGTCCCCGAGCATTTCCCGGAATCCTTCGAAGTGCTGCTGGGCGAGGATCTCAGTGGGTGCCATGATGCACACCTGATAGCCATTGTCCACCGCCATCAGCGCCGTCAACAGGGCCACCATGGTCTTGCCGCTGCCGACATCTCCCTGAAGCAACCGGTTCATGTGTTTGCCGTTGCGTGTGTCTTCCCGGATCTCCCGGATGACCCGCTTCTGGGCCCCCGTGAGTTCGAAAGGAATGCGCTCGGCATAGAACCGATTGAACATCCCACCCACCACTGAGAAGGCCGCCCCGGGCTGTTGCACCGTCTGGCGGTTGCGGTGTTCCACGAGCAACAATTGCAGAAAGAGAAACTCCTCGAATTTCAGACGGAACCGACCCAGACGTTCGGCGTTCGCATCGGCCGGCTGGTGCACTTGCCCGAGCGCTTCGGCCAACCCCGGCATGCCGCGCAGCTGCAGGATTTCCGGAGGCAGTGTCTCCGCAATCCAATTCCGCCCATGAAGGTCGCGCAATTGCCCGATCAGCCGCACTATGGCTTGGCCCAGTCCATTGGAATGCAGTCCGAACCGACCGAGCCGTTCGGATGAACTGTACACCGGATGCAATGCGGATGCCGATTTGGCCTCCTGAAGGGTCAGCACCTCGGGGTGCGCCATGTTGCGTCCTCCCTTGTACTCGGACACCCTGCCCCAGAGAATACAAGGCTGTCCCACGCGAAGATGGCGCGCAATCCACTGGGCCCCCTTGAACCAGACAAGGGGCAGGACATCGCCGTGCTCATCGATGAATTCCGCCTCGAGCCGACTGCCTCGCTTCTGTTTGACCTCCTTGACCTTGCGGATGGTACCGCGCAACTGTACCTGAACCGGCCCCGGCACCGCCTCCGCCACGCGGTGGAAACGCGTCCGGTCCTCATAACGAAAAGGCAGGTGGAACAGCAGGTCTCCGCAGGTCCTGATGCCCAAGTCCGCCACGAGGGCCTCTGCCCGTTTCGGTCCGATTCCCTTGAGGAATTCGATGGGGGTTGAGGCGCTCAGGGGTTCCGGCATCGGCGCCGGATTCAGGCGAGCATGCGCACGGGGTGCTCGAGCAGGGACTTCACTTCCTGCAGGAAGGCGGCACCCGTCGCACCATCCACCACACGGTGATCGCAGCTCAGGGTGAGTTTCATCACCTTGCCCGGAACGACGGCACCATCGCGCACAACGGGTACGTCACTGATGCCTCCCACGGCCAGGATGCAGGCATCCGGCGGGTTGATGATGGCAGTGAAATCCTCGATGCCAAACATGCCGAGGTTGGAGATGGTAAAGGTGTTGCCGTCCCAATCGCTCGGTTGGAGCTTCTTGTCCCGGGCTTTGCCTGCGTATTCCTTGACCTCCGCACCAATTTCGGTAAGGGACTTGCGGTCCGCATGGCGCACCACGGGGACGAGCAATCCGTCCTCGACGGCCACGGCTACACCGATGTGGACGTGGTCATTGGTCCGGATGAAATTGTCCATCCAAGCGCTGTTGACGGCCGGGTGCTTTTTGAGGGCCAGGGAAACCGCTTTCACGACCATATCGTTGAAGCTGACCTTCACGCCCTCTTGGGCGTTGATGGCCTGACGGGCTTCCACCGCCGCATCCATATCCACGGACAACTTCAGGTAGAAATGCGGAGCGGTGAACTTGGACTCCGCCAACCTGCGCGCAATGGTCTTGCGCATCTGACTCACCGGATGGTCCGTGGAGGACTCCACGGCGCCCATTCCTGCTGCTGGAGCGGGAACATAGGCTTCGATGTCACGTTTGACGATGCGACCGCCTTCACCCGTGCCGACGACACGCCCAAGGTCGATGCCGCGCTCGGCCGCAAGGCGCGCTGCCAACGGGGAGGCCTTGACCTTGCCGTTGGAGGAGGGCTTCGGCACCGCCGGTGTGGCCACGATGGCCTCCACCGCAGGAGCAGGCGCCACCGCCACGGGGGCCGGCGCAGGTGCTGGAGCAGGCGCCGGAGCTGGAGTCGGGGCAGGCGCGGGTTCTGCCGGAGCAGCTTCCGCTGTGGGCGCCTCAGCCTCCGCAGCCAAAAGCCCGGCGACGTCCTCGCCGGCCTCTCCGAGGATGGCGAGGATGCTGTCCACGGCAGCGGTTGCGCCCTTTTCCACGCCGACGTGAAGCAACACGCCATCCTGAAAGGACTCGAATTCCATGGTGGCCTTGTCGGTCTCGATCTCGGCAAGCACCTCGCCGGATTCAACCTGGTCACCCACTTTCTTGTGCCACTCCGCCACGACGCCCTCCGTCATGGTGTCGCTGAGCTTCGGCATGCGAACGATTTCTGCCATCTAGGTTGTGAATCAGTCTTTTACGAACGGGTAGTCGGGCGTCACATAGACGTCCTCGTACAACTCGTGCTTCTCGGGGAGGGGACTCTCCTCAGCGAATGTAATGGCATCCTCCACGATGGTCTTGACCTCCTTGTCGACTTCCTTCAACTGCGCTTCGTTCATCCAACCCTGCTCCACCAGCACCTTGGCGCAGTGGGCAATGGGATCGCGCTGCTGAAATTCTTCCACCTCGTCCTTGGTGCGGTACTTCTGGGGATCACTCATGGAGTGGCCCTTATAGCGGTAGGTCTGGATGTCGAGCAGGTAGGGGCCCTCGCCCTTGCGGCAGTGGTCGGCTGCCCGCTTCATGGCATCGGCGACCGCTTCCGGGGACATGCCATCCACGGACTCCGCAGGCATTTCGTAGGAAGCTCCAAGCTTGGAAAGGTCCGTGACGTTGGTGGTGCGCTCCACGGACGTCCCCATGGCGTACTTGTTGTTCTCCACCACATAGATCACGGGCAACTTCCATGTCATGGCCATATTGAACGTCTCGTGCAGCATGCCCTGGCGCGCAGCACCATCACCGAAGAAACAGACGGTGACATGATCCTCCTTGCGGTATTTGTCCGCAAAGGCGATGCCGGCCCCCAGGCCGATCTGTCCACCCACGATGCCGTGGCCACCGAACAGGTTCCGCTCCTTATCGAACATGTGCATAGAGCCTCCCTTGCCCTTGCTCGAACCCGTGCGCTTCCCATACAGCTCGGCCATCACCACCTTGGGGTCGGTACCCAGTGCCAAAGGATGGGCGTGGTCCCGGTAGGCCGTGATCACGCGATCCGTGGGGCGGATGGCTTCCACCATGCCTGCAAGCACGGCCTCCTGGCCGATGTACAGATGGCAGAATCCGCCGAATTTCTGCTGGATGTAGAGGTGTCCGCAACGCTCCTCGAAGCGGCGCATGAGCAGCATATCGCGGTGCCACTTCACATACGTGGCTTTCGGGAAGGCGGGCTTGGACGGCTTTCCGGCCGATGATTTACCCTTTCGTGTCGCCTTTTTGGCAGGCGTAGTGGTCGTCATGATGCCTGAATTGCAAGAAGCAAATATAGTTCCGGATGACGGGCCCGCAGGCACCTCAACGGCCCAACAGGACCACCGCATGGGCGCTGATGCCCTCACCCGTACCGACAAACCCCAGCCGCTCCGTGGTCGTGGCCTTGATTCCCACGCAATCCAGGGATATTCCGAGCAACCCTGCCATGCATTCGCGCATGCCGTCAATGTGCGGCCTCAATTTCGGGGCCTGAAGACAGATGGTGGCGTCCACATTGACCACGCTCCAACCTTCCGTGCACACCTTGGCCACGGTTTCCCTGAGGAGGATTTTGCTGTCAATGCCCTTGTAGGCCGGGTCCGTATCCGGGAAATGTGCGCCAATGTCCCCCATGGCCCGAGCGCCGAACAAGGCATCACACACCACGTGAAGCAGCACATCCGCGTCGCTGTGGCCCACCGCGCCCACCTCCGAGGGAACCAGGATGCCGCCCAACCACAGCTCCTCCCCGGCGGCCAACTGGTGCACGTCGTAACCGTATCCTATGCGGAGGTCCGTCATCAACTGACGCCGTCAGAAATTGGAGGGGTCGTCATCGTCCCCTCCACCGATGACATCGTCAAAGGCCAGGCGCAATGAGAACCTCAGCGTATTGGCGAGCGGGTTCTGCTGGGTGGTCGCGATCAGATAGCTGAGGTCGATGTCGAGCACCGTGTACTTGATTCCGGCTCCGAGCGTGATGAACTGACGGTTGCCCTTCGTGAAGTGCTCGTAGAAATACCCGCCGCGCACCGCGAAAACGCCGTTGTAGTCGTACTCGATGCCCCCCCCGAGGTTGATTTCCCTGAGCTCCTCACGCAGAATGCTGCCGGGTTCAATCAGATAGGTGCCGTCACCTTGGCGCTCGACGATGCCCGGGGCGTCATAGAAGCTCTGCAGGATGCCTGAAGCCACACCTACATTCGGGTCGTATCCGCTGACGATGATGTCGTCGTCATCGCCTTCACCGTAGGCCGGCGCAGTGGGAACCAACAACTTGTTGGCGTCCAGGGTGAAGGTCAGGTCATTGAAATCGTCGAGGAAGATGGTGGCAGCGGCCCCCGCCTTCAGGTTGGTCGGAATGAAATCGCGCTCCGCGGTCTCCGTGTAGCTCATCTTGGCGCCCACATTCGAGACGCATACACCCCAGTTCATGCGGCCATCCCGTTCCCCGAACTTGACATCGTCATTCGTGTGGAACACCCCCACATCCACGGCGACGCTTCGTCCCGGACGGCTGTCGGCCCCGAGAATATTGGTGCCGCCGGTGAGATTGGAGTGGATGTAACGCGTGGTGAATCCTCCGCTGAATCGGTCACCGAACTTCTGGGAGAAACCAAAGTCGAGTGAAAATTCGTTCGGGCTGAAGTCGCGGATGGCCGTGCCATTGACATCCGTGAACGTGATGTTGCCCAAGGAGAAATAACGCAGGGCCATGCCCACCGCCTGGCGCTTGTTGAGCTTTCTGGTGCCACTGAGGTAGGCCAGGGACATGTCGTCGACCAATTGCCTCAGCCAAGGAGCATAACCCATGTGCGCCTCGAAGGTCTGGTCCGTGAAGGCCATGCGCGCGGGGTTCCAAGCCATCGCCGTACCGTCCGGAGTCAGCGCCACGCCGGCATCGCCGAGCGCACCGCTCCGGCTGTCCGGCGCAATCATCAGGAACGGCACCGCCGTCGTGATGGTGTTCAATTGGAGCTGTTCGGCCGTCTCGATCTGCGTCAATTGGGCCTTGAGCGCCTGTGGCGACAAGGCAAAGGCACCGATGAAAAGGGCCATGTGGATGGGAAAATTCCTGAAATCCATGGGTGTGGGCGAAAGTACTACGAGCGTGCGGATATAATGGTTCACTCAAGCAGAACGAGCCGCCCCGTCTTGGTGGCCTGCCTGCCTTCCGGCGTGGCCACTTCGAGCCGGTAGAGGTAGATGCCTGCACCCAGTGGAGTCCCTTGCGGGGATCTGCCATCCCAATGCCACCCATCCACCCGGTAACCGGTGGGCGTTTCATTCCGCTCACCCACCCAAACGGCGTTTCCGCGTCCATCGTATATGGACAGCCTCAATTCCAGCGATACGCAGGCCTGATTGTGCTCGAACCTGAATGTGGTTCCCCCGGATCCCAAGGGGTTGGGGTAGTTGATCAACCCGTCGAGAAAAACCTGCAATTCCTCGACCACCACGAAATCCAGACCCGCGGATGCGCTGTTGTTGTGCACATCCCATGCCTTGAGCTCCAATCTGTGCGGGCCGGCAGGGATATCGCTCATCGGGAAGACCACGCGTCCACTCTGATAGGTATCGAGGTCGCTTTGGTAGTACTCGTTGAGCACGGTACCGTCCCCATTGTCGAGCACCATCTTCAGGTCGTGACCAATGCAGTTGCCGACGGTATTGAGGCCCTGGTCATCCCGGAGGAAAGCCAACAGGACCGGGCGGGAATCTGTGGTTCCTCCCGAAATGAAAGTGGTGTCGTTGAGGTAGAGCTCTATTGAGGGGCCGCTGTCGTCCGCCAGGGCATCCGGATTGACACCCCCGATGACGATGTTCTCCGTGTACCCGTGGGCATCCACATCTCCATCCACGGCATAGTAACTGATCCGACCCGGTGCTGGATCGTAGGAGATGTCACGCGGCACGACGAATTCGAATTCGAAAACCCCACCTTCCGCCGACACGGCCCCTGTATGGATGCGGTTCCGCCACTCACTGTAACTGACCCCGGAAGACCCCCCGTCATTGTTGAGGGTCGTCACATTGGACTTCTGGTCATACACCGTAGGATAGACGAAACCATTGAAATCGGTGAGGACATTGCCCGCCGGATCCGATATGTAGCCCTTCACCGTGACGTGTTCCAATGCGCTCAGTGTATCCGCCCAAGCATCGATGGGGATGCCGTTGACCTCACTGGTCCGGACCTCCATGCCCGGCGTGGCAAGCGTCAGGGCCACATCGCCGAGCAGGGTGAAGTTGCGCTTGTTGGAAGAGGCCCCGGCAGCGGGGTCATTCTTGGTGCGACGGAGGATGTCCCCAAGCCGCTGCTTGCCGCCCGGGGGCGCGTCAAAGGCCACGTTGAAGAAGGCGGTGTTCAATTGCTCGTTGGCATAGCTGTACACCACACGCGTCGTGGTCATCATGGCGATGGCCCCGCCATTGGGGTTCATCACCATCATCTCCCCCGCCGTTTCCAGTTCAGGATCATCGAACCGCGCCAACTCGCACGTGGCGGTGAAGAACAGGGGCATCCGGTCCAGATTGTCCCAGGCACCGATGGTCGAGGTGCTGAGTACCCTCTCGTGGGCCCAACCACGTTCACCGCCGTGGCCGATGTCGTTGATGAGCAAGGCACCCTCCCTCACTTGACGGTCTATGGCTTCTTCGACCTCGGGATAACGCTCTCCCCCCGGTGTGGCCACCTGGGGATAGGCATCCATGAAAATCCTGCGGATGTCGTACGCACCGTGTTCCTCCTCGAGGGTGTTGGCATGGCCGATGCTGTACAGGGTATGACCGGTTTCGGTCGCCCCGCCGCTTCCATCGAAGTCATCCGCCACGAAACAGACCCGGTTGCGCCAAGGTCCATAGGGATTGCCCTGTTCGGCTCCGGGCAATCCAGCGGTCAGGCACGCCGCACCTTCGGGGTCGGGATTGCGGCTGAGGTAGGCCGATACCTTGGCCACGGCATTCCAGGCTTCCGTGAGCGATCCCGCGGGAATCCGACCCACACCGATGGACAGGGTGTCCGTCAGGCGCTCGGAGGCCACATCCGACAGAAACCCGAAGTAGTCATCGGTCACATAACTCTGGGTGGGGGTGTGGCTCTGTGAACTCTGGAATGAGACCAGCAGATTTCCGAACCGGGGCAGATTGCGGTTGAGATAGGTTCCATCTCCGAAGAGCTGCAGATAACGCGGCTCGTCTTCGTCGTTGCCTCCGGCACGGTCGTGCAGCATCTTCATCAGCATCTTGAATGCCGTGGGATCCACTCGGCCGGATGAAAAGCAGTCGTAGATGAACGAAGGCTCGAGCACCGCCACGTCCAAACCTTCGGCATGGTGGATGGCCGCGAGGCTGTCGGCCGCTTCCCGGAGACCGGGCGGCGTGATCACGACGAGGTCCACTTGGGGAATCCCGTGGACATCGGTATTCTGCACTGGGCCCATGGGCGCAGGCGTATAGAAACCGGAACCCGTGCCCAGGCGGAAGGTCCTCAAGGAGTCATAGGTCACTCGGAAACGCGCTTCACCTCCTTCGACAGTGAACGGCACTGCGAATGGGGCCTGAGGGTCCGTGACGTCCCAAACACGCTGCACTGAATTGGCTTCGGCGATGGCCCACTCTACGATGCGCCCGGGGGCAACCGCTCCAGCACGCTGAAACTCCTGCTGGGTGCCTCCCGACATCGAAGCTTCCCGCGTGCCCATGATGCGCACATAGTCCAGCCACCCCTTCGCGTCCGCCACCTGCGCATCGAGGGTGATGCCGACCTGCACGATTTCAGAAACGGGCTGCCACTCCCAACTCCCGATGCCCACCTGGGCTTGGGGCACGTGGGATTGTGAGCCGGTCACCGCCGGGGCAATGGTCCACGCACTGTCACCGAGCGAGACCGTGTATGGGCTGACCGCTCCGACCGAACGCCCCATGAGTCTGACCTCCAACCGGGCGGGATCATCGGTGATGTCGGGAACCTGGAATGGGATGGTGTGCGTCGGATTCTGGTCGAAGATTTCCCCGAAGAAGTTTCGGCCGGAACGGATGATGGTCGATTGCTCGAGCTCGTGAAAAAGGTGAAAATCGGTGCGGCTCAGCACGGTATCGAGGTCGCCTGCCATGGTCGGTGCCGTCTCGATGCGCAAAGGCGCCGAGTCATCCACCCGCAAGAAATACCATGCGGTATCCGACCAGGGGTTCAACGCATGGCGCCAGTCTTCAGTGACGTCATCGTAGGTCCATTCCTCCGGCCCGTCTCCCATGAAGATGAAATGGTCGTTGCCGTCGAACTGGCCGTCACCATCGTCCACCATTTCAATGGGCACCGGGACGAGGTCGAGTGGCCTTGGAACGGCATTGTCGATGGGAAGCGCATCTCCACCGTGTCCGTAAAGGTTCAGCTGCTCAGGATTCACACTTTCCGGGTCCAGACCGAGTGCGGACAGCAGGTCGGTGTCCACGCGGTGGAATCCGGAGCGGACGGTGGCGATCCGGTACCATTGGCCTTCGGACAATGCGGAATGTGCGGGCCAGTCGTACTCGAATTGGGCGGTCAAGTCGCCCTTGAGGATCAAAAGGAAACCCAGGAGCACAGCTGTCCGTAAAGGAAGACGCAATGGCTTTGCGACCTTACAAGGCAACGATTTTGCTTGCCACATCGTTTGGGTCATGGGAATCGTCGAAATTGCTCGCTGCGACAACGTCAAGCCTGGCGTGTTTGTTGCTTCAAGGCAAAGATGTTCGGCAATTCCCACAAGTTTGTAATTTTCACGTTCTTATACGGGGGACCTTGTACCCCGGAAACTGCATGGCCATGAAGCTCCAACAGCCCAACCGCAACGCGGCATTCCGCGCCTTCGGCATTCCCGTCGTAGCGCTCGTGATGGCGTGCCTCGGCACCATGACGCCGGAAAAAGCGTCGGCGCAGGACCCGGAATTCACGCAATTCTATTCCAATCCGGTCTATCTGAACCCGGCATTCGCCGGCGCCGCCCGTTGTCCCAGGTTCGTCATGAACTACAGGAACCAGTGGCCCGCGATGAGCGGAAACTATGTGACTTCAGCAGCGGCTTACGACCAGCACATCCCCAGCATTTCGGGGGGCCTCGGTTTCATCGTGATGAACGACCGCGCCGGACGCGGTACGCTGAGCACCACCCGCCTGAGCGGCATCTACAGCTACCAACAGGCCATCAGCCGGAAATTCTCCATCAAGGCGGGCTTCGAGGCCACCTATTTCCAAAAAGCCTTGGATTGGAGCCAACTCACCTTTGGCGACATGATTGACCCGCGCAAGGGCTTCATCTATGAGACCCAGGACCAACCGCGTGGAGGCAAGGTGAGCCAAGTTGATTTCAGCGCCGGGATTGTGGGCTTCAGCAAGAAGATCTACTTCGGATTTGCTGCGCACCACCTCAACGAGCCCAACGAGAGTCTGGTCGTTGGCGTCAGCCGTCTGCCGATGAAGCTGACCGCGCACTTCGGTGCCCTGCTGCCGCTCGATGGCGACGCGCGTTACGCGAGCGCCTTCATTTCTCCGAACATCCTTTACCGCCGCCAAGGAGAATTCCAACAGCTCAACTTCGGGGGGTACGTGAGCAAGGGGCCGATCGTGGGAGGCATCTGGTACCGCGGCATCCTCGGTACCCAATATCGCGACGCGTTCATCGTTACGTTGGGTATACAATCCGATGTGATCAAGTTCGGCTACAGCTATGACGTCACCGTGTCCGACCTCACTCCCGCCACAGGCGGATCCCATGAGGTCAGCATGTCATTGAATTTCGATTGTCGCGCCAAGCGCATCAAATTCCGGAGCCCACCCTGTCCCGGATTCTGAACCCATTCCCTGCAAGGAACCCCAATAGAAAGCGATGCAGCAACTCCAATCCTTCCTCCTCCTCTGTGCCGTGGCCCTCGGCACCGCCACCCTGCTCACCTCCTGTCAAGGTGGTGCGTCCGGGTCCACAGGCTGGGCCTACAACGACTCGGAGAATGGTGGATTCCAAAAACTCCCCTACATCGGCCAGGAAACTGGTCCGGGGCTCGTCTTCGTGGAAGGTGGCACCTTCACGATGGGCCAGGTCGAGGATGACCTGACCGGGGCTTGGGACAACATTCCCCGCCGTGTCACGGTCAGTTCCTTCTACATGGATGAGGTGGAGGTGACCAACTTCTACTGGTTGGAGTACCTCTTCTGGCTCAACCGTGTCTACGGTGATGGCTTCCCTGAAATCGTCGACAGGGCCAAGCCCGACACGCTCGTCTGGAGGGACCCCCGAGCCTACAATGAGCCCTACGTCAATTATTACCTGCGCCACCCCGCATACCGCGATTACCCCGTTGTGGGCGTGTCCTGGTTGCAGGCCAACGAATTCTGCAAGTGGCGCACGGACAGGGTGAACGAGCAGATCATGGTCCGTGAGGGCTTCCTCGTGCACAACCCTACCGGCCAGGTGGACGACAGCTACTTCAGCACCGAGGCCTACCTCGACGGACAATACGAGGAGGCGGCCAAGGCCGCGGATGGCATCAAAGACCTGCGCCCCAATGGTGTGGGGTACCGGAACGTCGCCATGACCGATGGCATCCTGCTGCCCGACTATCGCCTTCCGACCGAAGCGGAATGGGAATATGCTGCCCTCTCGCTCATCGGAAACAGCGGTGAGGAACTCATCACGAGCCGCAGGACCTACCCCTGGGATGGTCACTATGTGCGGAATGATGACAGCCGCGGCAAGTTCTACGGTGAAATCAACGCCAACTTCGTCCGCGCCCGCGGTGACTACATGGGTGTGGCCGGCGCGCTGAACGACAATGCGGATGTCACTGCTCCCGTATACAGCTACGCACCGAACGATTACGGCCTGTACAACATGGCGGGCAACGTCAGCGAATGGGTGATGGACGTTTACCGTCCGAGCACCTTGCAGGATGCGCAGGAATTCCGTCCCTTCCGAGGCAATGTATTCTCCACCAAGCTGCTCGACAGTGAAGGCAACGTGGCCGACAAACTCGACTACGTGGTGTACGACATCTCCAGCATCGAGGCCGAATTGACGGAGTACGAGGAGATCGCCGGTCCATCGCTGACCTCCGAGGGACAGAACCTCATCGACAACCTCAAGAACAAGATTGAGAGCGCCAACGAGGACATGAACGTGAAGCGGGTGGAAGAGGCCATGACGAAGATGGACGAGGCCCTCGATCTGATTGAGGAGAGTGAGGCGCCGTCTGCGCCGGACCTGCGCCGGACCTGGACCAGCCACATTGAAGCCACGCCGGGGGAGATGCGCTACCGCAATGTGACGCTTGAGGAGAACCTCGACCGCCGCAACTACAAGGTGGCAGACAACATCGATTACCTCGACGGTGATCTGGAAAGCTCCCTTTCCTTCGCCCAGCCTGAGTTGAGCGACCGCGATGACCTCGTCTATGAGTACGGTGCCACATCCCTCATCAACGACAACGTGAGGGTCTACAAAGGCGGCAGCTGGAACGACCGGGTCTACTGGATCATTCCGGGTACGCGTCGATTCCTCGAAGAGGACCAGAGTTCCGCCACCATCGGATTCCGTTGCGCCATGACCAGGGTGGGTTCACCCAAGGGCAACATGATGGGCAGCGAGTAAGCACCGGACATTGTTCATTGTGAACCCCGCCTGGCCCCGTGCCGTGCGGGGTTCCTCTTTTTATTGCAACCATGGAAGGCCCTGGTGTCCATGACCCGCTGCTGGAGCTGTTCGATCAATCGAATGGCGTCACGACCGACTCCCGTCGATGCGGGCCGGGGCTGCTGTACATCGCATTGAAAGGGGAACGATTCGATGGCAATGCCTTTGCACTCGAGGCCATCAGGAAGGGCTGCATCGCCGCCGTGGTGGACGACCCCGCCGTGACGGGGGAACACCTGATCCACGTTCCGGATGGTCTGGACGCCCTCCAGCAGCTCGCACGGTCACACCGCCGGCGTTTCCAGGCGCCGGTATTCGGACTGACGGGAAGCAACGGAAAGACCACGACCAAGGAGCTCATCCGCGCGGTGATCGGGCAGGAATTGAAGGTTCACGCCACGCAAGGCAACCTCAACAACCACATCGGTGTGCCCCTCACCCTGCTCTCCATTCCGGTCGATACGGAGTTCGCCCTGATTGAAATGGGTGCCAACCACCAAGGAGAAATTGCAGCACTGTGCACCATCGCAGAACCCACATTCGGCATGATCACCAATGTGGGTCTGGCCCATCTGGAGGGGTTTGGCGGGGTTGAAGGGGTCAAAAAGGGAAAGCAGGAACTCTACCGTCACCTCGCCTCGAAAGGGGGCACTGCATTTGTCCACGCTGCCGACCCCGACCTCATCGCGCTGTCCAACCTGGAGGGCTTGGAACGACTGCCGTATGGAACTCCGAACGCCCCCCCTCACGCATGGCGCAGCGCCGGGAGCGTCGACGCCCCCATCTATTGGTCGGATTCGGCCGGTGCAGTCCCCGGACCTTGGCACGATGGTCGGGGGGCCCTCGAAGTCCACCTGCATGGAGAGCACCAACTGGCCAACATGCAGGCTGCCATTGCCGTCGGGGTGCACTTCGGGGTTTCACCCGGCGCCATCAATGCCGCACTCGGTGCCTTCCTTCCCGTGGACCAGCGGGGAGAAACGGTGACAACGGGGCGGAATACCGTGATCGTGGACTGCTACAACGCCAATCCGAGTTCGGTGGAATCCACCCTGCGCGCATTCGCTTCGGCGGGTCACGAGGCCCCCCTGGCCATATTGGGAGACATGAAGGAGCTGGGAAGCCATGCAGCCCACGGCCACCGCATGGTGCGGGATGTGGCACGGGAATGTGCCGTGGAATGCTGGGTGGTGGGACACGACTTCGCCGCACATGCTCCTGGTGACCGGACCTTCGAGGATGTGGACGCCTTGCGGTCCGCCCTCGTGGAGGAGGGCATCGAAGGAAGGACCATACTCTTGAAGGGCTCGCGTTCCATGCGCATGGAAGCCCTCGTGGAAGACCTCTGACAGCGGCTCCGGGCCGACCGGGCGCCGTATCTTTCGGGCCCATGGATTTCATTGCCGAATTGAAGTGGCGCGGGCTCCTGCACGACGCCATGCCGGGACTCGAGGAGCAGCTCGCGAAAGAACAGACCACGGGCTATGTCGGATTCGACCCTACGGCCGACTCCCTGCACATCGGCAACCTCGTACCCGTGATGCTCCTGGTCCACCTGCAAAGGGCAGGTCACAGGCCGATTGCGCTGGTCGGTGGTGCCACGGGCATGGTGGGAGACCCCAGCGGAAAGACCGCCGAAAGGCAGTTTCTCGATCTGGACACATTGCAGCACAACCTGGCCTGCCAGAAGGCCCAGTTGGAGCGCTTCCTCGATTTCGACGGTCCCGCAGGAGCAAGGGTGGTCAACAACTTCGACTGGTTCAAGGACTTCAGTTTCCTCGACTTCATCCGGGACGTCGGCAAGCACATCACCGTCAATTACATGACCGCCAAGGACTCTGTGAAGAACCGCCTCGAAGGTGGCATGAGCTTCACTGAATTCAGCTATCAGCTGGTCCAGGGATACGACTTCTACCACCTGTGGAAGGAGCACGGCTGCATGCTGCAGATGGGCGGAAGCGACCAATGGGGCAACATGACGACTGGAACCGAACTGATTCGTCGCAAGGGACAGGGTCATGCCTTCGCACTGACGGCACCGCTGATCACCAAGGCCGACGGATCCAAATTCGGGAAGAGCGAAGGTGGCAATGTCTGGATTGACAAGGCACGGACCAGCGCCTACAAATTCTACCAGTATTGGATCAATGCGGCGGACGAGGATGCGGCCCGGTACATCCGGATCTTCACCCTGCTCGATGAAGCGCGCATCAACGAGATCGAGGCGGCACATGCCGAGAATCCCGGTGCCCGCCTGCTGCAAAAAGAGCTCGCGGCCGATGTGACCCGGCGCATCCACGGAGAGGAGGACCTCGATACGGCACTGGCTGCCACGGCACTCCTGTTCGGAAAGAGCACAGAGTCCGATCTCCGGGCCCTGCCCGAGAGTGAATTGCTGAGTGTCTTCGAAGGTGTGCCGCAACGCGAGGTCGACCGCGACGCCCTTTCTTCCGGCATGGGCATCATCGACCTCCTTGCAGGGGGAGACTCACCGTTCCTGTCGAGCGGTGGCGAGGCCCGCAGGGCCCTGAAGGAAAACTCCGTCAGCTTGAACCGCAACAAGGTGGATGCCAACCGGACCGTGACGTTGGACGATTGCATCGGCTCGGGATTGATCCTGCTGCAGCGGGGCAAGAAGAACTACTACCTCGTCCGGGCCGTGAATTGATTCTTTTCGGCATCAGCCGAACAGTGCGGCCATGTCCCTCCCCTCCACGAGGTAGAGGAAGACGACGAGCAGGACGCTGATGACTAGACCAAGCGTGGCCTTTCCCAGGTCGCCGAGCACCATGGGCCACACCTTGGTGCGGTCCAATTCATGCAGGCGCATGCGAAGCGCAACCTCGCGACCGGCCAACATGCCCAAGAAGACCCACGTGGTGCTCATCGGCACCTTGGCTCCGATTCCGAACGTATCGAACTTGAAGGTCAGCAGCACCAGACCGTAGAAGAGGTCAATGAAGGTGGCGGAGCGGATGTCCGAGGTGTTGGTCTTGACCCGGACGATTTTCTGGATCTCCCCCCCACGCTGGTAGAAGATGTAGCCCAGCATGCCGATCAGCACGGTCAGGGCGAAGGCGAACTTCCACATTTGGACTTCGGCGGGATCTCCCAGATAGACAAGGATGTTGACCAGATCCTGTGTCAGCCACTGGCTCCACAGGAAGCCGGTGGCCATCCATTGCAGCGCCGTCCAGAAGCGCTTGTCCTGCATGAGGCCATGGCCATCCTTCATCGGATGTTGCAGAAAGAAGCGCTCGGTCAGGCGACTCAATGCCACAAAGGCGAGGATGGCAAAGAGAAAGGCGACCCCGTATCCCCCGAGACTCTTCACCAGCATCTTGGGCAGGGCCTTGGGCGCGAAAAAGGTGAGGACCAGGAAGGTCGTGCTCACCGGGATGCCCAGCCTTGTGATGGCGAGCAGCGCCAACGGCGGCAGGATGTACCAAATCGTGATGCGGGGGAAATCGATCGGCTTGTCCGGGTCCTGGAACAGCCCGGCGTATTTGCCGAAGGTGAGGTCTCCTCCCCTGCCTCCGAGGTATTCACCGAGACCGAGGTAACCCATGGTGACCACGATGGCCATGATGCCGCCCGCAAAGAGCCAGAGCAACCACCACGGCTTGTCCTCATTCGAGGTCAGAAAAGTGCCGAGGGTCTGAATGCTGTCGTTGCCCACCACGGAATAGGCCGCGAGGCTGAATCCAAGCAAGGCAATCACGGATTCCATGGTGGCGCGAAACTAGTTTCCGGGATGAAGGATGCCAAGCATCGGGCTAGGCAATGAGCAAATTGCATCCACGGACTTCCGCATCGTCGAAGCGTCCGAGGATTTCGAAACTCCCGGCGGGAATTTCATCGCCTTCGACGAAGCGTCCCAGATCCCGGGTGGAGAGGAAGGCACAACTGCCCAGATTGGCCAGGTCCAAGATGTCCACGCCGCCCGTGCCTCCTTTTGCAGCGCCGGTCAAAGGGTCATCCGTCCTTCTGATCCGCACCCGCATCCAATGCGGTGTCCCGTACAGCCCACCTTCGAGCGACCACGCCTGGCTCAGCAATTCGGTCATGCCGTATTCCCCGCCGATGCGCCCGGTTCCGAAGCCTTCGGACAATGTTGCCCTCACCCGCTCGGAAACCCACTCTTCCCTTCGGCCCTTCATGCCGCCTGTGACGATGATGTGGACGGCATCTCCGACGCCCTTCCGGCCCGAAGCCGACCAAGCCCGAGCAGCATCGACCAGCGCCCAGGTGACACCGATGAGCACCACGGTCCGGCCCGCTGCCACGGCAGCCTCCATTGCCGTGAAAAGGCCTTCCACATTGTCCAGGAAAAAGCCTCCTTCCGGTGAGCCGTCCCGCTCACACCACCCTGCATTCCTGAGCAACCCCACCATATGGACCAGGCTGCTGTCAGGCCGGTCGAGGTAACCTGGAAGGAGCCCGAACAACACAGCACCATCATCGGACGGTGGCCCGAAGATGGATTGGAATCCATGACACGCAGAGAGGCGATACAGGCCTGGCGTGTGCACATGGTGTACCCCTTGTCGAGAACCCGTGGTGCCGCTGGTCCTGAAAGTCAAGGGATCCAGTGATTCTCCAATGTCCCCGGTCCTGACGGTCTCCCATTTGAATGACTCCACGGGCATGGTCGGGATGTCCATCCAATCCGCAGTGGCTGCCACCCGCTTTTCCGTCCAGCCGAGATGGCCGCACCAACGGCGATAGACCGGGTTGTGTCCGAACTGGTACTGGAAAATGTCGAGGGCGAGGGCACCGAACCGCTCCTCGGCTGACCCATCCTCCTCCGCGATGAACCGGCTCACCCGATGCCAAAGTGCCATCCCATCCGACGATCCGGTCGGGGTCACAACATCTTCCAAAGCGAAGTTCCTGCGGGCCATCGGCTGCAAATTGCGGCTTAATTTCCCATCATGCACACTCCCTACGGACCGTCTTCGAGAGGATTCAGGACCCCCCTCCTTCTTGTTGCAATGGCCGCAGTGCTGTTGGGATGCGAGCCCCCCGTATCGCTGCCCCCTGAGCCATCCCTCACCTCCATCGAGCTCATCATCGCCGGTGAATCGGGAACGCTGCTGCTCGGCTTCGAGGATGGTGACGGGAACTTCGGGCTCGAACAAGCGGACACCACGGAGGCCTTCTGCCCGGGTTGTCCCTTTCACCACAATGTCTTCTGCGACTATCAGGAATGGCGGGATGGTGCTTGGACCAGCATAGAACTGGACCCTGATTTAGGACAAGTCCCCTTCCATTACCGGGCACCGCTCGTAGCGCCCACCGGTCAGAACAAGGCACAGCGGGGGACCATCTCCGTCAGTCTGGAGCCCCGCTACTACCTGACATCCGCTTGGGACACCCTCCGCTTTGGTGTGCACATCGTGGACCGCGACCTTCAAGTGAGCAATACGCTGTACACGGCTCCGGTCACGAAGCCATGAAGATCTCCTTGTATTTGGAGGTCAGGATGCTCATCCTGAGCCCCACCTCCTCAAGCAGGTTCCCCATTTCGGTGAAGGCCATGCCGCTTTCCACCGAATAACGTCCCTTCCGGGCGTCCTCGAGGTTCTTGGCCCTCATTTGATCGCGGATGACGTTGGCACTGTCGAGGTGCAGCTCGACCCTATTCAGGTGGTCACGCGCCGATTTCCTGCCAAGCTCGACCGGGCCGTTCAATGGCCCCATGGCCTCGAGTGCCAGTTCCAGCTCCTCGAGCATGGAAAGCAGGCGATTCCGCTGTTTGGGTGCGAAGAACAAATCATTGCGCCCGCGCTCCATCTGGGCCTCAAGAAAGGTATGGAGGAGCTCCACGATCTGGCTGATGTCGGTGGACCACTCCAGCAGGAATTGGACCTGACGATAGGTTGCTCCCGAGATCTTGCTGCGTGCCAGACGTTCCAGAAAGGCCTTCACCTCCGATTCATAACGCCCGCTGAGGCTCTTGTATTCGGTGATCTGTTCGTAGGCCCGTTCGCGCTTTCCTCGGTCGATCATGGCCATCAAGAGGATGAGTTCCCGCGTCATCTTGATGCTCAATTCGTGGTGATGCTCGGCCTCCCGTTGCGCTTCCAATACCTGCAGCTCCGGGGCATCCATTGCGCTCACCGTCACCAAGGGCGACCGGAAATCGCGCACACCCTCTCCCGGAATCAGCTTCCTCGAGATCCATAGGATCGGCTTGGGAAACAGGCCGAAAACCCCTGTAACCAGCAGATTGAACAGGGTATGGAACAGCGCGAGGACCACCGGCACCTCAGCGGGCCCAGCACCGGAGGGCTCCAGAAACCAGTGCACCAGACCGAGGAAGGGCCCCAGCATCGGCAGGAAAATAGCCGCTCCAATAAGGTTGATCAGGAGGTGTGCCGTGGCCACCCGGCGCGCCTCGCGCCCTGCCACCAATGAAGCCAGGATGGCGGTCGAGGTCGTGCCGATGTTGGCTCCGAGCACCACAACGGCGCCTGTGAATTCGGAAACGACCCCTCCGGCGGCGAGCGTGATGATCAATGCCATCACGGCAGACGAGCTCTGCAATGCCGCCGTGGCCACGATGCCGATGAGCACCGCACCCATCACCGATCCGATTCCGCCCACCTTGATGAACTCCAGAAATTCCGCCAGGCCTGCCTCTGTGATGGGGGGCACGCCCTCCTTCAACAATCCGAGGCCCACAAACATGAGTGAGAACCCGATGATCGCTTCTCCCAATGTGCGGGTCCTGCGTCGCTTGAAGAAGAGCAGGGGCAACGCCAAGGCGAGCAAGGGCAGGGACAGGCCGGTCAAGGAAGGCTTGCTCAGGGACAGGGCGACCAGCCACCCGGTCACGGTCGTGCCCACATTGGCCCCCAGCAAAAGGAAAAAAGCCTCCGACAGGCGCATCAGTCCCACCTGGACGAAGCTGACTGCAATGACGGAGACGGCGCTGCTGGATTGCAGGAGGCCGGTCAGGGAGAGGCCGGCAAAATATGCGCGCTGCGGCTTGCGTGTCACCCTGCCGACGGCACGTCTCATGCGACTTCCGGTGAGCCTTTGCACCGAGCCGCTCATCACCACCATGCCATATATGAACAGCCCCAGAGCCCCCAGTAGATTGAACGCTTGAATCAGGGTGGTCATGCCATCGGGTGGATTGATCTGGAACCTTGGATCATCTGAAAAGCCGGCCGTGAATGTCGTCAAAAAGAAAAGGCGGCCCCTTGCGGCGCCGCCTTTCCAGATTCAAAATCCCGGAGCTTATTCGCAGTCGGTAGCGAATGCACCGAGCAGGATCAGAAGGTCACTCACCGAGGTGGTGCCGTCGCCGTTCAAGTCAGTCGGACAAGGATTGGCCGTGGACACCTCACAAGTACCATCATCAATCGTGGCGGTCTCGTCGTAATTGGTCGCCTCCGGATACGTGCAACCATAGCAATCATAATTGCAAGTGCCGTCATCGAAGAGTGCCTGGTCGGAGTAGTTGCATGCCTGACCATCCGTGCAGCCGAAGGCGGAGCTGTTGGCCGCTCCCGGGGTCCCGTTGTCGACCCAGCTGTTCTGCCAATTGTCCGGATCGTCGTTGTTCAGGTCAGTGGCGATCAGCTCGAGGGAAGCGCATCCGCCGTCTGGGCTCGCAGCAAGCACGTTGCCCAGGACACTGATCTCCTGTGACGGCCACGGTGCGGCGTCGTCATAGGTCACGGCATCCACGATGTTGCCGTAGGCATCCTGAAGCTGGGCGGTGCCGCCGCCATTGCCCCAGTTTCCGTTGTCCATGAGGAAGGTCGTGATGCCCATGGCCTCGTAGTTCGACTGGGCCACCAGTCCCGGCACCACAAGGAAGTAGCTGTCCGCCGGAATGACCGTGCCCTCCGGGAAAGTCATGGCCAAGGAAATGGACGTGGGGTCGGAGAAGGCGAACCACACTTCGTAACCGCTGATGTCAGCCTCAGCACCGGCATTGTAGAACTCCGCGAACTCCCAATCGAAATCACCGCCCTGAGCATCGCAGGGGTTGTAGTGGATCTCGTTGACGATGATGTTCGGGAGGGTATAGTAGCACAGGTCGTTGTCTGCCACGGTGGCGCTGGCCTCGTAGTTGAGGGCGGTCGGGTCGGTGCACCCCGTGATGATGCAGCTGCCGTCGTCGGAGGTCGCGTCAGGGTTGTAGTTGTCCGCGGCGGGATCGGTGCAACCCGGGATGTTGGCACAGCTGCCATCGTCCTCGTTGGCCAGCGGCCAGTAGTTCGGGAAGGAAGCATCCGTGCAACCCAAGCGCACCACGTCGGTGGAGTCGCGGGGCTCGATCTTCCAGTTGCCGTATGCGTAGCCCGTCGGTGCGGTCACACGGTATGTGCGCCCCGCCTCGACGACGCCTGCTCCGAAAGCGTCATAGGCACGGTCATTGACCCGGGCTCCTCCCGAACCGTCGTTGACGGACCATTCCGCAAAACCGAGGTCGGGATTGTCGCATTCCGCCGTGACCGTGACGAGCACGGCCTCCCACTCCTCGAGGTTGACATCGCCTGTGGCGAGCACCTCCGCGGCAGGCAGTGGGTTGCCCGACGACAGCACCGTGATGGTCGGGTTGGGGAAGAAGTCGTTGCCGTACCAGCTGTCCGGCGAACCGGTGATCTCCACCTCATCGCCCACCATGACGTTGCCGATGGACTCGAGCGTATTGCCCGACCCGCGGACCCAGAAACCGGAGTAGGCACCCGTGCCATTCTGCATGGTGAAGGCAGCCTGGTTGCCGAAGGAACCGTCATCGGTCAGGTAAACCCCCGTCACGATGCCCGTGGTGGTCACGATGCCGGACGTCAGCCCCTCGTTGATCTCTTGAATGGTCACATTCGGAATGAACAGGCAGCTGCCGTCATCCACCGTGGCCGTGGGGTCGTAGTTGAGGGCAAGCGGGTCGGTACAGCCTTCGGTATCGGCGGCGCAGAGGCCAGTGAAATCATGGCTGTTGTATCCTTCAAGCGCGTTGTTGAGCGCATAGTCATTGTCCAGGACAATCCACTGGCTGTCCTCGGCACTCGTGCCGGCGGAGGCAGCCCAATCGCCGCCGTTGCCGTAGGACACGTCGGACTTCCGGCGCAGGGTATGGTTCTGCGTGGCGTTGGTGACACCGGCCACGTCCCAACCGGAACCCGGATCCAGACCGTAGGGCTCACCGACCACGTCGATGAGTTCCCAGTCACCGCCGTTTCCGAAGGAGGCCGTGGCACTGTATATGAGGCCAATGGCATCGTCACCGTTGGAGATGTACTGCCAGGTCGCATCCGCGCTGTCGAGCAATGCTGGAGCAGCACTCGGGTGTACGATCAGGAACGTCTCCCCGGCGGCGATGGATCCTCCGGTGGGGAAGATGTCGTTCCAGAAATCCCAGGCTGCCGCCGCTGGATCGGTGTTGTTGGCACCATTGGATTGGTTGGCAATCGTGTAGAGCGCGAGACTCACCGGACCGTTGGTCGGGTTGTAGATCTCCAGATACTTGTTGTTCGATGAACCCTCGGCAATCTCACTGATGAACAGATCGCACGGCTCGCTGCCGGTGCACGATCCATCGTCGATGTCGGATCCCGGGGTGTAGTTGTCCGCGTTGGGCAACGTGCATCCGTAGAGGAGTACATCGGCCTCCTCGCGGGGAATCAACTTGTAGTTGCCAAAGCTGTAGTGCAGGGGAGCCGTCACCTGGAACTGGGCATTGATCAGCACCTCACCGGTGGCCTGATGATCCCAGCCGCGGTCGTCGACCCGCACCTCTCCCGAGGCGTCATCGATGCCCCACTCCCCGTTGCCGAGGTCAGGAGATGAAACGGCCCCGGTGGTCTGCACGAGCACACCTTCCCACTCTTCCATGTTGACGGCGGCGGTACCGAGCACCTCAGGGGTCGGCAGGTCATTGCCCTGGCTCAAGATGGCGGTGGTGATGGGATTGCCACCCACACCGACAATCTGCGTCAGGTCGAAGTACTCATCAATCACACCGGTCAGGCTGACGAAGTCACCAACGGTAACGGCAACTTCCGGATTGAATCCGTAGATGCCGCTGTATGCGCCCTGTCCCTGCTGTACGCTGAACAGGCTGCCGTAGACACCCGTCACGATACCGCTGATGGTCACCAGGGAATCCGTAAACACCGGGGGCTCGAGGGCTTGGCCCTGCTGAATGGTGGTGATGGCGATGGCCCCGTCCACCACGTTGCAGCTGTCATCGTCGATGATGGCGTCAGCGTCGTAATTGTCGGCAGCGGGGTTGGTGCAGCCGAGCTTCTGGAAATCGTTGGCGTCGCGCGGCTCGATGCTGTTGCCGAATCCGCCGTTGATGGCCCCGGTGATCCGGTAGGAATCGCCCAGCATGGCGCCCTGCTCCGTGAAACCGTCATATCCCATGTCGTCCACGGTGTGGTTGCCCGAGCCATCGTCGATGGTGAATTCACCAAAGTTGTTGAGTTCGCCGGTAATGGCGCCGGTCACTTGGCAGAGCACGCCTTCATACTCCTCCAGATTTGCGTCTGCAGTAGAAAGGACGGTCGGGGCCGGGAGCGCATTTCCGCTGTTGAGGATGGTCGCAGTGGCGGAGGTCAACTGCGTGCCTCCATTGAAGCTGCCCACAGTTCCTGTGACGATCACACTGTCACCGAGGGCCACCTGGGTTCCACTGCCGTCGAGCAGTCCACCACTGACATAGACGAAGATGCCACTCCAGGCACCCGTTCCATCCTGGATGGACGTATTGCTGCCATAGACCCCGGTCACGATGCCCCGCACGTCGACCACCTGACCGTTGTATGCACCGTCGTCCGCTGCCCCCATGTCCTGCTGTATGGTGCTGATGGTGACTTCGGCCGGGTAAGTGCAGCTGCCGTCATCGACGCCCGCATTCGGATTGTAATTGGTGGCCTCGGGATCGGTGCAGCCCGATGTGGTCGTCACAGGGCAAGTAACACCTGTGTAGACATGGGTGCCGTACCCTTCGAGGCCGTTGTTGAGCGCGTAGTCGTTTTCGAGGACGATCCACTCACTGGACAGGCTGTCTCCCGCACTGGTCACCCAATCACCTCCGTTTCCGATGGAGATGTCCGAATTCCTGCGCAAAGTGTGGTTGGCGGTGGCCGTCGAAACTCCAGCAACGTCCCAGCCTGAACCCGGGTCGCCGTTGAAATCTCCGATGGCATCGACTGCCGTGTAGGAAGCTTCGGTGCCTTGGACCAGCATGAATCCATCATCTCCGTTGGAGAGGAAATTGAAAGTATGGTCTGCGAGGGTAAGCAAAAGAGAATCCGCAAAGCCATGGACGATGAGATAAGTTCCACCTGAGGCGATGGTTGCGCCGTCAGGGAAGCTGTTCCAGAACTCGTATTCGCCCACCACGGTCGGGGCATTGCTGACGTTTGGAAAGGCGTATCCTCCGAGGTTGATGTCCGATGGGGTCGGGTTGTAGATCTCGAGGTACTTGTTGTTGGATGAGCCTTCGGCATACTCACTGAAGAACAGTGAACAGTCTTGGGCTTGGGCAAGGGTGGAGAGCATCAGTATGCTCCACAGAATGGAGAGGGACTTCCTCATGGTGAATTGCATGATGGGTTTGGTGGGTTGAAATTACCCTCCGGGTGCGCCAAACAATGAGTTGTGGATAGAGGGTTAACTCAATCGTCACATTATAAATCGATGGGGGCCATTAATTGACCCCCTTACTCGAATAACACACCCTGCGCTCCCCTGAAAGTTCGTCTGTGTTCGGCAGTCACACCGTGAATCCGAATGGCTTCGCGGTGCGCCTTGGTCGGATATCCCTTGTTCGTGACCCAGTCGTAATGGGGGTGCTCGGAGGCCATGGCCTTCATGTACGCATCCCTGTGGGTCTTGGCCAGGATGCTCGCCGCGGCGATGGACAGGAAACGCCCATCCCCCTTGATTTCGCAGGAATGCGGAAGTGTGTGGGACTGGAAACGGTTCCCGTCGATCAGCAGGAATTCGGGTGTGGTGGACAATGCATCGATGGCGCGGTGCATCGCGAGGTGGGTGGCCTTGAGGATGTTCAACCGCTCAATTTCCTCCACGGAAGCCCAGCCTACCGCCCAGGCTGCAGCCTCCTTCTCGATGTGTTCGCGGAGGACATCGCGCAGCCCTTCCTTGAGGTTCTTGCTGTCATCCAAACCCAGCGCCACCCAATGGGCACCTTCAGGGCCAGGAATGACCGCGGCGGCCGTCACGGGGCCCGCCAAACAACCCCGTCCGGCCTCATCGACACCGGCTTCCAACCGGCCTGGTTCCAGCGCTTCCAGCAGGGGCATCAAGCCGTCTTTCGGGTATGAGTTCCGCCCTTGCCGAGGGAAATGCCCACGTCCGCCGCGGCCTGCTCGATGCAATTCCACATCAATCCTGCCGTCCGGTCCCAACTGAAATCATCGGCGCGGTCCATTCCCCGCTCGATGAGCGACTGCCGCAGTGCAGGTTCCCGTTCCATCCTGAGCATGGCCTCGGCAACTGAATGCGCATTCCCCGGATCCACCTCCAAACCGGCGCCCTTCGCCACTTCGGGCAATGAAGTCCGGTTTCCATGGATGACCGGAGTCCCCGCAGCAAAGGCTTCGATCATGGGGATCCCGAATCCTTCGAACCAAGGGATGAAGACCATGGCGCCCGCCGCGGAAAGGACCTTGGCCAACTCCACTTGGGGCAACCAACCCGATTGGTGCACATGCTGACGCTCCTTCTCGCCCAGGACATCCAGGGCCCTGCGCGCATCGAAACGTCTGCGGCGCCACAGCGCAGAACCCACGAGAAGCAGGTCCCATTGCCCCCCCATTTTCCGGTATTCGATGAAGGCGGACAACAAACCATCGAGGTTCTTTCTGGGGTGTTGGGTCCCCACGAAGATGAAAAACGGCCTTCCGCCCGTCATCCTCGCCTGGATGACCCGGTCCTGGTGATCTTCCTCCACACCTTGAGGCACCGAATGATAGGCCGATCCCGTCCCGTTGTAGACCACATCGATGTGATCACGGGCCACGCCATAACGCTCCGCAATGTCACGCGCACTGAATTCACTGACCGTGGCGACCCGAACCGCCCTTCTCGCCGCATCCGGGAATCTCCGCCGGTAATGCCGCGACACCCCATCAGGCAGCCATTCCGGGTGGTGCTCGAAATTGAGGTCATGCTGCACGGCAATCTGCGGAATGGTCGTCCGGTTGCTCAGGAATCCATCAGGGGATACGAAGAGGTCCGCACCGACCTTGTTCAGGATGCGTGGCACACTGTAGTCGAACCACCAATCGATGAGAAAGGGGCGGCGCGCCGGAGGCCAGATCCAATGGCACTCCACATTGGCTCCGGGGAACAAGTCCAACGGAGGCCTGCGGTCAAACAACAGGTGGAAGCGATGCTGCGGATGGGCCGTGATCATGCGCTGCACGGTCTCCAGGGTAAACCAGCCGATGCCGTCCAATTTCCCCGGCACGACGAGCCTCGTGTTGATCACCACCACCGCCATGCGGCGAAACTACGACTTGCCCCGAGTGAAAGTTGAAACTAAACCCATACCTGATGGCCCGCATTCACCGTTGGGCCAACAGTCCGGTGCATCTTAGCGCTCCGGTACCCACCGAAATACCGAACGCAGACCATGGAGCACCACCAGTCACCCGATCACGCCCCGGACGAAACCCTGCTCCGCAAAGTGTGGGGTTGGCGCACTCCGCTGATCGTCGCCGGCCTCATCGGCGGCATGCTCAGCGCAGCCGCTTCCTTTCTCATCGAGCCGGAATTCCAATCCTCCGTTGTGTTGTTCGCCCTGCCGCAGCAATCCATCGGAGCGCAGTTCTACGAATCCGAGAAGCGGGAGGACATCCTCGCCTACGGTGAGACCGAGGACGCCGAACGGCTGCTTCAGATTCTGAATTCAGACCGGGTCCGCCGCCGCATCATCGAGAAATACGACCTCTGGATGCATTATGACATCACCCGCGATGAGCCCGGCGCACAGGCGGACATGGCCAAGAAATATGCCAGCAAGGTCGGCGCGAGCCTGACGCGCTATGGTTCCATACAGATCGATGTTTATGACACCGACCCCGAGATGGCCCGGGACATGGCGAACGACATCGCCAACCTGACCGACTCCGTCGCGAACCAACTCCGGAATGATCGCGCTTTGGAAGCATTCCGTTACGCCAAACAAAGCCTCGAGCAGCACCAGAAAGGCATTGAACGCATGGAGGATCGGCTCGGCGAATTGCGCAGGGAAGGGGTGTACGATTATCCGGTGCAGATCGAAGGCCTCAATGAGCAATACGCAACGGCATTGGCCGAAGGCCAGCCTGGCCGGGCTGAGAACATCCTAGGGAAAATGGAGCGGTTGGCGCCCTATGCGACGGAATTCAACCAGCTCACCACGAAACTGGAGGATGCCTTCGAGCAGGAGGCCGTGCTCAAAAAGCGATTCGACCTCAACAAGCTAGATGCGGAGTCCCAGATCCCGGCCGCCTTCGTGGTCGACCGGGCCGCGGCGGCCGACAAGAAGGCACGTCCCGTGCGTTGGCTCCTGACCGTGATGGGCGCCATATCGGTGGCCCTCTCCGCCCTGGTGTTCCTTCTGATGCGGGACGCCGTAGCATGACCCCCTCCCGCCAGGCGACCGATGCCGCGCGCGTGGATGAACGGCTGACCGGACCCCTGTTCAAGGTGGTGCTGGGGTTTGCCCTGCTTCTGTCCGCCGCCATCGCGAAGGAGCAATTCCTCCTCGCAGCGCTGCCGCTCGTGGTGGGCATCGTTGCCCTGTCGCTGGCGCGGAAAGACCTGTTGCTCCTCGGTCTGGTGGCCACGGTTCCATTGAGCCTGAACCTAGAACAGCTCGAACTGGGGGGTGTCGGTTTCTACCTTCCCACGGAGCCCATCCTGTTCGGGCTGCTGCTCCTCTTCGCCCTCGACAGAATCCGGGGCATTCCCCTGACGCCCGGGCTGGACGGGCATCCGGTGACCCGATGGATCCAGCTGATGTTCATCTGGCTCGCCATCACCACGCTGCTTTCATGGGACCCTGTCGTGTCCCTCAAATTCACCGTTGCACGGGCCTGGTTCGTGGCCGGCTTCTTCTTCCTGCTCGTGCCCATCGTCACATCAGGCAGGAGGCAGGAACAATTCGTATTGCTCTACCTCGTTCCGCTCCTCGGCGTCATCATCTACACGGTCATCCGACACGCGGGCTACGGTTTCGACAAGCAAGCGGGCCATTGGGTCATGGAGCCCTTCTACAAGGACCACACGAGTTACGGTGCCGTCCTGGCCATGTTCTGGTTTCCGGTCTTGGCCCTGCTCCTGAAACCGAACCGCCAGGCCATCGCCAAGCTTGGACTGGCCCTCGCCTTCCTCGTCCTCACGGCGGGACTGATCCTGTCCTTCACGAGGGCGGCCTGGGTATCCGTCGCGGCAGCAGCGGCGTTGGGCGCCTTGATGATGCTGGGCGTCAAACTCCGCACCCTCATTTTCGGCGGCATTGTCGCCGCAGGTCTGCTCTTCCTGTCCTGGGACCAATTGCTGATCTCCCTCGAGCGCAACGATCAGGATTCCTCCGATGACCTGACGGAACACGTCGAATCCATCAGCAACGTGTCGAGCGACGCTTCCAATCTCGAACGGATCAACCGTTGGAGCTGCGCGCTCAGCCTTTGGTCCGAACGGCCCCTTGTCGGATGGGGACCGGGGACCTATCAGTTCGTCTACGCACCGCATCAGCGGTCGGAACACAGGACCATCATCTCCACCAACAATGCGGACCGCGGCAATGCGCACAGTGAGTATCTGGGTCCATTGGCCGAGCAGGGCATTCCCGGCACCGTGATCGTTCTGGGGCTGCTGCTCGCCTGCTGCAACATGGGCTTCAGGACGTACCGGGCACTTCGTCATCACGACCGCTGGCGCGCCCTATGGGCGCTTTCACTGTATCTGGGTCTGATGACCTACTTCATCCATGGGGTACTCAACAATTACCTCGATACGGACAAGGCGAGTGCCCCCTTCTGGGGCTTTCTGGCCATCCTCGTGGTCATGGACCTCGAAATCAGGAGAAACGGATGGTCAGCAGGGCCGTATCGTCCGCAGGATCGGCCGTCCCCCGGTGCTGCTCCCAATCCACGATGATGGCGGTATTCAGGGCTTCGGTCCCTGCGGCGCGCTCGCGCTCGACCAATTGCTGCAGCCTGTATTCACCGTAGGCTTCCGCGCCCTCGTTCTCCTGCTCCACGAGACCATCGGTGAAGCAGACCAGCGTGGACCCGCCCTCTGCAACCAGCGTGCCTGCACCGACCTGCGGCAACCGGTCCAGCATGCCCAGTCCCGGGCACCCCTCCCCGAGGAAAGTCGCGGTTCCCTGGGCAGGCACGAACAGCGGCGGATTGTGGCCACAATTGACGTAGGAGACCGTTCCGGAATCAGGATCGTGGACGGCGAGGAAAAGCGTAATGAAACGCTCGCCCTGTGCACTGCTGAAGACGCGGTCATTGAGTGACTGGGCAAGGGCTTCCAGCTGGCCATCGTACCGCTCGAGCTGGGCGTGGAGATGGGCCTGGAAATTCGACATCAGGAATGCCGCGGGCATGCCCTTTCCGCTCACATCCGCCATGGCGATGGCCATCTTGCCGCCCGCCAGTGGCACGGCGTCGTAGTAATCCCCTCCCACATGGTGATGCGGGCGGTACCGTGCCGAAAATGAACGGTGCACATCATTGGGCAGAACACTGGGCAACAGCATGCCCTGCATCTCGCCAGCGAGGGCCAACTCCCTCTCGATTCCGGCCATTCGGATGCGTTCAGCGGTCATCTCCCGGTTGCGCAATGCGACCACCAGGACATTGGTGAGGGTGGTGATGAAGCGGACATAGCGGATGGAGGGGCTCATCCCACGTCCTTCCTCGCGATCGCCCATCACCACATAGGCAATGACCTCGCCGTCGTGTTCGACCGGGATGGCCAGATCGAATTCAACCGCCTTGTCTCCGTCGACAATCGCGTGGGCCTTGCCGGACAGCACCTCCTCGGGGTCTTCGATCTGGGGCAGCTGTGCGGGGTAGCCCCATTCCACCATGCAGCCCCACGCCTCAGCCCCTTGGGGAAGGCAGAACAGGGCCAGCTTGCCGACGCCCATGGCCTCCAGGCTGTTCTGGAACAGCCCGAACAACTCGTTGTCGGGCACATTCCTGTTGATGGCCTGCGTCAGCTCCAAAAGGGCGTCCGCCTGCTGCCGAAGGCGCCCAAGGCGCTTCTGTGTCCTGAGATCGGCAGCCATGGAGGCTTACTTCTTGACCCGCTCCGAATAATCGCCCGTCCGGGTGTCCACCTTGATTCGGTCGCCCGTATTGATGAACAATGGCACCCGCACCTCCGCCCCGGTGTCGATGGTGGCCGGCTTCAATGTGTTCGTTGCCGTGTCGCCCTTCACTCCCGGCTCCGTATACGTGATTTCGGCTTCAATGTGGCTCGGAAGGGTGGCACTCAGCGGACGCTCCTCCTCCGCGTGGAAGACGATGAGGCACTTCATTTCGTCCTGCAGGAACTGCGGATTGTCGATGAGGTGCTTCTCCAGGCTCAGTTGCTCGAAGGTCTCCGAATTCATGAAGTTGTACCCCATGTCGTCCTCGTACAGATAGGTATGCTCCCGGGTCTCCACCCGGATCACATCGATCTTGGCCCCGGTGTTGTAGGAGTGCTCTATGATCTTGCCATTCTCGAGGTTTTTCATCTTGGTCCAGACGTTGCCTGAACCACGGGCGGTCTTCTTGTGAAGGAATTCGATGACCTGATACAGCCCGCCCTGGTGGCGCAGGCAGAGGCCGTTCTTGATGTCTGAGGTGGTTGCCATTGTAATCGGTATCTGCGCCTTCGGACCGGACCTCTGCAGGCGATCTGGTTCGCGACGTTCGGCAATATAGCCGCTACCTCCATCGCCGCGATATCCGATGTGGCCGGAATTCCACCCTTACCGCGTTGATTCCCGTAGAAGTCGCCAAGGGCCGTTCATGCTGCCGCTCCGCCTTGAGCAACCATTGAAAACCACATCGCCATGCCCCGCTCGACGATTGCCAGCGGAAGTACCCTCTCGCTCCCGTGTCCGAAAGGGCGACAGCCGGTCGGCCATCCCAACCCTGCACATACCGGGCCGGAGCATCTGCCGGTCCCCATGTCTGGGCAAGTCCCATCCTGATGGAGCGGCCCTGCGCACCCTTCCAGCCCAGGACCAACGCCCATGCCGCCCCAAGGCCATACTGACTTCCCGCGACGACCAGATGCGCCCTCCACGTGCCATCTGCCGGCAAAGGGAGTCTGTCCTGTCTCCTGCATTCCCACGACCATTCAGGCGCAACCGCGATGCCTTGCGAAGGCAACTGACCTCGGGCATCCACCACCCGGGTGGTCCTGAATTGCACCCGAATGGCGCCTCTTTCCAGTCGGACGGCACTTGTCCTGCGCAACCTGAACGGCGGCGGCCCGGACCATCGCAACCCCAACCGTACCCATCCCCGGAAAAGACCGGAGAACGCGATTCCTCCAGTGGATTCCATTCCGGGCAATGTGCCGGCATCAAGCGGTGTGGCCCTCATTTCACCAGTGGACCAACGGGGATGATCGGGATGCTCCCGGCTCAGGAGTGCATGCCCTTCGAAATGCCTGGACCACGAACGCAGCAGGCTCAGTCTTCCCTCCCAGCCCCTTCGAAACCCGGCAAGACCCCATCTCCAGCTCCAGCCACCGTACTGCCCACCGCCGTGCATGCCGGCGACCGCATTCCAAGGACCAGTCCTTGATTCAAGCAGCCTGACCAACCATCCGCCATGTCTGTTCTCATGCCCAAGCGACGCGGACCATAGACCTTCAGGCCACATGCGGCCCAAGAGAATCCAATCCGGACGCACCCGGCTTCCGGTCGCCGCAGGCTGCCGGCGAAAAGCCATCCCATCCAACACACCACGACCGCGCCATCCGGTGGGCCGAATGCCCGAACCGATGCGGTGGCTGCCCTCCATTCCCCCGAGGTCATCGAATGCACCCGGGGTCCAATGCACCAACCCCTGACCGAATCTGCCCGTCACAGTCCCGATCCACCATTCGGTCCTCGCCCGGGTTCCGTGCACAAACCCGGTGGTTGCCTCAGGACCCTCGGTCCCGAATGTCGTCCTCAACCCCATGTCAAGCCCATCGGGATATCGCAGGCGTCCGGTGATGCGCCCCTGCACCCGCGCCTTTCCTTCTTCCATGGACCGGGTGTCCAAACGGAAGAACAACCCTCCGCCGTCCTGCCTTTCCGGAACGGATATGGCCCGGGCGAAGGCCTGTCTCCATTCGAGGATGGCCGTGAGACATGGGATGACGACGTCCACCCTTGAAGTGGCCAACTCTGCCGCCACCGCCTGTTGTGTCCAAACAGACGCTCCGGAACGTTCCATGGCCTCGGACAGACGCGTGCATTCTTCCGCATTAAGGCAACCTGCATCCCATGCAATCGCCACCAGCGGAGCTTCGGGGAGGGGGCTGTCGGACATCTGTGCCGATGCCGTCATTGCGCCCGTCCAGAAAACGCACCATCCCGCCACGGACAAGTGCAACGCGACACCAGCACGGACCGATCTTGACATGCTCAGCGCAACCATTGGTTCGGCAGCCAATGCCAGGGGTCGGAACCCAACCCATTGTGAACACCGACGTCCAGTCCACTCCAGGGAATGTCCCCACGCAGGATGCCCAAATGCACCGTGATTGCAGGTTGATGAGACGATGTTGGGGCTGTCCATCCAACCCAGGCCCCATCGCTTCCGATCCCACAATGGAACGCCTTGCCCCAGGCCGTCAATGTCAGCCGGGGCCATCTTCCCGGCGTCCACTGCAAGGTGATCCGTCCCGGACAACATGATCCGAAAGGAACCTCCGTCCCGATCCACCAAGTCGGGGCATGGGGATGCGCGGCAGGCTGAACGACCGGCACGGAAATGCGGCCAGCCATGCCTTGCCTTGACGCCGACAGCACGGCCGAAACCACCCCGCCCTTTCGCCAGTCCAATCCTCCTCCCCAGAACATGGCCACGTTGAGGGGAACAGCCACATCGATGGCCAATCGATCAAGCCCCGCACAACCGAGCATTGCCAGGCAAACGGCACGGTTCGGCCCGCCCATTCCGATGTGCCCTGCCCCTGCCAATGACCACGCTCCCGGAGCAGCGGCGCGAAACGACCCCATCCATTCCGCAGATTGGCACAGCGCCCCTTCGGACATACAGCACGTGACCCACACGATCACCTGCAGCAACATGCGGCTCAGGTGGCGCGGCATTCGGATTGGATTCCATGCGGACACGGCGTGAATCTGACCCGCGCAGAGCCCGGCTGCACAGGGGTTTCACGGTCGTGAACCAGGGCTTCGTCAACGTTGAGTTCCGGCCTATCTTCGCGGCCCCTGCGGGCGTGGTGGAATTGGTAGACACGCCAGATTTAGGATCTGGTGCCGAAAGGTGTGGGGGTTCGAGCCCCTCCGCCCGCACTCAAGACCCGAGCACGATAGCAACGTTATGGAAATCACCAAGGAAAACATCGACGCCCTGAATGGCGTTCTGACGGTCAAGGTCCACCCCGAAGACTACAAGGAGAAGGTCGACGGCATCCTCGAGGACTACCGCAAGCAGGTCAAGATGCCTGGATTCCGGACCGGAAAGGTGCCCATCCAATTGGTGCGCAAGCAGTACGGCAAAGCGGTTCTGGCCGATGAGCTCAACAAGCTCCTCGGAGAGCGGATGGACGGCTACATCCGCGAGGAGAAACTGCGCCTGCTCGGCCAGCCCATCCCCGCCAAGGAGAACGACTCCGAGGGCAATTGGGACAAGCCCGACGTGTTCACCTTCCGCTACGACATCGGGTTGAGTCCCAGGGTGGACATCAAGTTCGGTTGGTTCACCAAGTTCGTCAACCACAAGGTGCGCATCGATGAAGCCCTGATCGATGAACAGATCGGCGACCTGCGGCGCCGGTACGGCAAAATGTCCGAGCGTGAGGAAATTGGTGAGGACTGTCTGGTGGTCGGGGAGTTCGTGGAGATGGAGGGTGACGAGATCAAGCCCGGCGGCGTCTTGCACGAGGGTACGATCAGCATGGATTCCGTGAAGGACGCCAAGACCGCCAAGGCATTGACAGGCCTGGTCAAGGGTGCCGAAGTGGTCGTCCATCCGGGGCACGTCAGCCGCGACGCGGAAGACCTCGCCCGGATGCTCGGCCTCGACGCCAAGGCCGCGGCCGATTTCAAGAATCCCCTGCGTTTCACGGTAAAGGAAGTCAGGCACATCGAACCGGCCGAACTCGGCGAGGAGCTTTACGACAAGTTGTTCGGTGAGGACGCGGTGACCGATGAAGAGGGGTTCCGCACCAAGGTGCGCGAGGACCTCGAACGCATCTTCGAGCGCGACGGGGACCGCGTCTTCCGCCGGAAATTCGTCGAGGAGGTCGTCGACAAGCTGAATCCGCCCCTTCCCGAGGATTTCCTCAAGCGGTGGATCCAGGTGGCCAATGAGAAGCCGATCACGGCGGAGGAGATTGAGGCCGAATTCGAGGAATACGCCAAGGGCATCAAGTGGCAGATCATCCAGAATCACATCATCGATGAACACGACATCGAGGTGGACGCCGAGGAAATCAAGTTGGAAGCGGGCAATGCCATCAAGGCTCAGTACGCCCAATACGGCATCCCATTGGAAGCCGAGCAATTGGATCCCATGGTGGCCCAGATGATGACCGAACAGAAGGAGGTGCGCCGGATTGCCGAGTCCATCTACGAGCGCAAAGCCATCGACAAACTCCGTGAACTGGCCAAGATCAAAGAGAAGGAGGTTTCCCACGAAGAGTGGATGGAAATCGTCCGTTCCCTCTGAGATCGGGTGGCGGTCCTGTCGTCGGTGGGGGCTAACTTTCGGTCCATACCATGATGAGCACGCGCAAGGAATTTCTGAAGTACGCCGTCCACGACCGCGGCTTCACCAGCCACCACGTTGAAGACTACATCTCCGCCGTCCACGGTCCGGAGAACATGACCCGCACGGTCATCGAGGAACGGCAGATGCCCTTCCGCGAAGTCGACGTCTTTTCCCGCCTGATGGCGGATCGGATCATCTTTCTCGGAACCGGAGTGGACGATTACATCGCCAACATCATCCAGGCCCAGATGCTCTTCCTCGAATCCACGGATCCGACGAAGGACATCCAGATCTACATCAACTCACCGGGAGGCAGCGTCTACGCCGGTCTTGGCATCTACGACACGATGCAGTACATCCGTCCGGACGTCGCCACCATCTGTACGGGCATGGCCGCCTCCATGGGTGCCGTGCTGCTCTGTGCCGGGGCCGCCGGCAAGCGGACCGGCCTCAAGCACAGCCGCACGATGATCCACCAGCCGCTGGGCGGTGCGCGCGGTCAAGCCAGCGACATTGAGATTACCGCGCGGGAAATCCTTAAATTGAAGGAGGAACTGTACCGCATCATCGCCCACCACTCCGGCCAGGACTACGAGAAAGTCTACGAGGACAGTGACCGGGACTATTGGATGATCGCCGAGGAGGCCAAGGCCTACGGTATGATCGACGAGGTGCTGGAGCGGAAGCAGGACTGACAACAACATGGCGGATCGCGAAATCAATTGCTCGTTCTGCGGGCGCAAGAAGTCGGAAGTCGACATCCTCATCGCGGGGGTGACGGGCCACATCTGCGACCATTGCATCGAGCAGGCGGACGCCATCGTGAAGGAGGAGCGGCATGCCGGAAGCGACAATGCGTTCGATCCCGGACTTCAATTGGAGCGCCCGGCGGACATCAAGCGCTTCCTCGATGATTATGTGATCGGGCAGGAAAATGCCAAGCGCACCCTGAGCGTCGCGGTCTACAACCACTACAAGCGACTCGCCCACCCGGCAGAGGATGACGAGGTTGAAATCGAGAAATCCAACATCGTACTCGTGGGTGAAACGGGCACGGGCAAGACGCTGTTGGCACGGAGCATTGCCCGCCTGCTCAAGGTGCCTTTCTGCATCGCGGACGCCACCATCCTGACGGAGGCGGGCTACGTGGGGGAAGATGTCGAGAGTGTGCTGTCCCGGTTGTTGCAGTCCGCTGATTATGATGTGGCCAAGGCGCAACGCGGCATTGTCTTCATCGATGAGATCGACAAGATTGCCCGCAAGAGTGACAACCCCTCCATCACCCGTGACGTCAGTGGTGAAGGGGTCCAACAGGCCTTGCTCAAGCTGCTCGAAGGTGCCGAGGTGAATGTGCCGCCACAGGGTGGCCGGAAGCACCCGGAACAGAAGCTCATCACCATCGACACCCGGAACATCCTCTTCATATGTGGGGGTGCCTTCAGTGGCATCGACCAACACATCGAACGCCGCATCGCCACTTCCAGCATCGGTTTCAAGACGGAGAACGGAGAGCGCCCAGAGTCCCTGCTGTCCGCCATAGCGCCCGCGGACCTGCGCAGCTATGGCCTGATTCCGGAACTCATCGGTCGCTTTCCGGTCCTCACCCATCTGGACCCGCTCGAGCCCGGTGCGTTGCGCCGCATCCTGACCGAACCCAAGAACGCTTTGGTGAAGCAGTACCAGCGCCTCTTCGAACTGGACGGAATTGCCCTCCAATTCGATGCGGATGCCCTCGATTTCATCGTGGAAAAGGCGGTGGAATTCAAACTGGGTGCGCGCGGGTTGCGGAGCATCTGCGAGGCCGTTCTGAGTGATGCCATGTTCGAACTTCCCGGAAAGGAAGGCGTGGACGCACTGCGCGTCACCGCCGAATACGCCCGTCAACAGTTCGATGACAGCGACGAGGGCCGCCTGAAGGTCGCATCCTGATCCTCCATGGCGCAGGCCAAGGAGAAAACGGTCAGGCAGAAGGGCACCAAGGAAACGCCCTTGATGGCGCAATACAACCGCGTCAAGGCCCAGCATCCCGATGCACTCCTGCTCTTCCGGGTGGGTGATTTCTATGAGACTTTCGGACAGGACGCGGTCACGGCGGCCAAGGTCCTCAACATTGTCCTGACCGCCCGGAAAAATGGTGCTGCATCCGAGGTGGAACTCGCCGGCTTTCCCCACCACGCCCTGGAGAATTACCTGCCCAAACTGGTCCGGGCCGGGCACCGTGTTGCCGTATGCGACCAATTGGAGGACCCGAAGACGACCAAGACCATTGTCAAGCGTGGGGTTACGGAAATGGTAACGCCGGGGGTCGCCCTCAATGACCAGGTCCTCGAAGCACGCGAAAACAACTGGCTCGCCGCCGTGCATGTCGTCCTCGAGGGAAGGGGACAGCACAAACGGGAGCGGGCAGGGGTCTCCTTCCTTGACGTTTCGACCGGTGAATTTCTCGCCGGTGAAGGCTCCCCGGATGAAATCGCGCCCCTGCTCCGGACTTTCCGGCCCAAGGAGACCCTGCACCTGCGCCATGCGGAACCGGAGTCGCTCGCCCTGACAGGGTATCGATTCCCGCTTGATGACTGGGTCTGGCAGGGCGACTTCGCCAGGGAAACGCTCGAAGGGCACTTCGGGACCCAAGGATTGAAGGGTTTCGGACTGGAGGGCCAACCGCTGGCCGTGATCGCCGCCGGTGCTGCGCTGCACTACGTGGGCACCACGAAACACGACCGGTTGGCACACATCGCTTCACTGGGCAGGGTCGAATGGGGCCGCAACGTCGCCATGGACGGCTTCACCATCCGGAACCTCGAGCTGCTGGTGCCCACGCATCCGGAAGGCACGGCATTGGTCGACGTCATGGACCGTTCGGTCACCCCCATGGGCGCACGGATGCTGCGGCGATGGATTGCCCAGCCACTGTGCGAACCCGAGGGCATCACCCGGCGCCACGAAGCCGTAGCCGCCTTTCTCGAACAACCGGAAATGCGGGCGGACCTCATCGCGGAGCTCACCCGCATCGGGGACCTTGAGCGACTGCTGGCCAAAGTGGCGGCCGTCCGGATATCACCCGCGGAACTGGAACGGTTGCGCCGCGCTTTGACCGCAGTGGAAGCGCTGAGGCTCGCTGTGGACAGCTCCGATGACCCCGTCATCGGGAGGTGGGCGGGTCGCCTCGACCCTGCCGATGCCGCATTGGAAAGGCTGCGTGCGGAGTTGACCGAAGACCCACCAGGGGTGCTCGGCAAAGGCGCCACCATCACCTCGGGTGTGGTCGGAGAGCTCGATGAGCTGCGCGACCTGAGGGACAACGGCAAGGCCAAACTGGACGGCATCCGTGAGCGGGAGTCGGAGGCGACCGGAATCACCTCCCTCAAGATTGCCTTCAACAACGTTTTCGGGTACTACCTCGAAGTCCGTCACGCGCACAAGGACAAGGTGCCGGAAACGTGGATCCGAAAGCAGACCCTGACCCAGGCCGAGCGTTACATCACCCCGGAGCTCAAGGAATTGGAGCAGCGCATCCTCCATGCGGAAGAGCGGCTCGACGTGGTGGAGCGGGAAGCGTTCACCGCATTGGTGACCGCATTGCACCCCTTCCTCCCCGTGCTCCAATCCACCGCCCGGGCCGTGGCGGGACTGGACCTCCTGCTCGGATTCGCGGAATTGGCTGAGGACCATGGCTACACCCGCCCCACCCTTGTGGAGGGCCCGGAACTCGAAATCGTCGGTGGCCGGCATCCCGTCATCGAACGGTGCCTTCCCGATGGGGAGACCTACGTGGCCAACGACGTCGCTTTGGACCGGGACCACCGTCAGATTCTGATGATCACCGGACCCAACATGTCGGGAAAAAGCGCCCTGTTGCGCCAGACTGCCCTCATCGTGCTGATGGGGCAAATGGGCAGCTACGTCCCGGCCCGATCGGTCAGGATGGGGGTGGTCGACAAGGTGTTCACCCGGGTCGGTGCGTCGGACAACCTGAGTGCGGGTGAATCCACCTTCATGGTCGAGATGAATGAGACGGCCTCCATCCTGCACAACCTGTCGGACCGTTCGCTGGTCCTGCTCGATGAGATCGGTCGCGGAACGAGCACGTATGATGGCATCAGCATCGCCTGGGCCATCGCCGAGTTCCTTCACGAGCACCCCAAATTCAGGGCCAAGACACTGTTCGCCACACATTACCACGAACTCAATCGGATGGCGGACCGGTTCCCACGGATCCACAATGCCAATGTGAGCGTGCGGCAACAGGATGGAAAGGTGTTGTTCCTCCGGAAACTGGTGCCGGGGGGCAGCGAACACAGCTTCGGGATTCACGTGGCCAAACTGGCCGGCATGCCTGCAGCCCTCGTCCGCCGCGCCGAGGAAGTCCTCACCGGGTTGGAATCACAGGCGGGAGGCCGTCAGGATGGGGCCGATGCTGCGAAGGGCAAGCAACCGTTGACGATGGACGGGGAGGACGGCATGCAACTGAGTTTCTTTCAATTGGACGATCCGGTCCTCGAGGACATCAAGGAGGACCTGCTGGACCTCGACATCGACCGTCTGACTCCGGTGGAGGCCTTGATGAAACTGCACGAAATCAGGAAAAGGGTTGGGGGCTGACCCCGATCAATCCAATGCGGCAATCAACAGGTTGAGGTCCTTGTAAGGCCAACCGAAGGCTTCGGCGAGGTCGCGGTTGACCACATTGCCCCGGTACAGGTACAATCCGCTTCGGATCATGGGGCTGCTTTCCAGACCCTGACCGATTCCGCCACTATCACCCACCTGCTGGAGGAGTGGCCCCAAGAGATTGGAAAGCGCCAGGCTGGCCGTGCGCGGCACGCGGCTCGGGATGTTCGTCACGCCGTAATGGGTCACGCCGTGCTCCACGAAAACGGGATCTTCGTGGTTCGTCAGGCGGGAAGTCTCGAAACAGCCACCGCTGTCGATGCTCACATCGACGATGACCGAGCCTTCCCTCATGTCCCGCACCATGTCCTCGGTGACGATCATCGGGGTCCTTCCGAGGTGGGGACGCACCGCACCGATGACAGCGTTGGCCTCCTTGAGGGACTCGCGAAGCACCTTCGGATGCAGGGTGCTCGTCCACAGGCGGCCGCCGATCTCCCCCCTGAGCCGGCGCAAGCGATACGGGTTCGAATCGAAGACCCTGACCGACGCTCCAAGCCCGATGGCGGCCCGGGTTGCGAACTCCCCGACCGTTCCGGCCCCGATGATGACCACCTCCGAAGGGGCCACTCCGGTCATGCCCCCCATCATGGAACCGTCTCCGAATTCGGGATGGGCAAGGTATTCCCCGGCGATGAGGATACTCGTGGTGCCTGCGATCTCGCCCATGGCCCTCACCAATGGAAAGATGCCGGTCCTGTCCTGCATGAAGTCCCAGGCCACCGCCGTGATCTTCCGGTCCATCATCTTCTCGATGGTGGTTTCCGGATGGGTGGCCAACTGCAGTCCGCTGAAAATCGTCTGGCGGTCCCGCATGTGCTCCAGTTCCGCCTCCTGAGGCGGGGCCACCTTGAGGATGATGTCGTTGTCGTAGACCGAACGTGCGTCCGGGGCAATCCTGGCACCCGCCTCACTGTAGGCCGCATCCGTGAACTGGGCATGCACCCCGGCTCCGGTCTCCACCACGACCTCATGGCCATTGGCCACGAGCAGCCCCACCGCGTCGGGGTCGAGGGCCACACGCCGTTCTTGAAGGACGATTTCCTTGGGGATTCCGATGCGGAGGGAGTGCTCTCCCGTCGGTACGGCGAGGAGTTCCTCTTGAGGTGAAAGGGCGGCTTGGAAGGCCAGCCGGCGGATGCGTTCCTTGGTTTCCACGGCGGTGTCGGACGTCAGGGGAATTTACACGGATTCCTTTTCCCACAAAGCAGCCAGCCTAAGTCCGTCCGGTTGACGCTCCAAACGGAGCAACTTGGCGTTTTCGGGAAAATGATCCGCAGCCCGTTCCGGCCACTCCACAAGGGTCAACGCGCGGCCATCCTCCATCAACTCATCCCACCCCAGGTCACGCAATTCAGATTCGTTGTTGATCCGGTACAGGTCGAGGTGCCGGAGCATGTGCTGTTCATCGCGGAGCCCTTGCTGAACAGGGTACTCCTGGCACAGGGCGAAAGTGGGACTGGTGGCATCATCGATGGCACCCATGGTCTTTGCGAGGGCCGCCACGAAAGTGGTCTTGCCGGTGCCCATGGGGGCCTGGATGGCGATGACATCACCCCAGTCCACCCATTGTCGGAAAGATTCCGTCACCTTCCCGAGTTGGGACAAACCAAAAGGACCGGAACGCCAAATGCAGCGCAGCAGGTTCTCTCCACCCTCCGCAACCGGTCCGCCGGGCGTCTGTGCGGGATCGTCCACGGCGCTCATCGGGGACGAAGATGCACCAACGGCACCAACATTTCCTCCATCGAGATGCCCCCATGCTGAAACGTGCCCTCCAGGTACCGCACGAACCGGTTGAAGTTGTTGGGGTAAACCATGAAGTCGCGCTCCTGGGCGAAGATGTAGCGACTGGACAGGTGGGATTTGGGCAATCCGAATGCCTCCGGGTCGGTCACGGCGAATACATCGTCATCGTGACGCAGGTTGCGCCCCGTCTTGTAGCGCGGATTGTCCGTGACCTCCTTCTCACCGACGACCTTGACGGGATTGTCCACCTGGACCGTGCCATGGTCCGAGGTCAGGACCACGTCCATGCCCTCCTCGGCTGCCCGGTCGAGGAGTTCCCGAAGCGGGCTGTGCTCGAACCAACTCATGGTGAGCGAACGATAGGCGCCCTCATCCTCGGCGAGCTCCTTGATGATCTCGCTTTCCGTCCGGGCATGGCTCAGCATGTCCACGAAATTGAAGACGACGGCCGTAAAGTCGCGGTCCTTGATCTGGTGGAACCCCTCGAGCAGTTTCCTTCCGGCGGCGAGATCGGTGATCTTGTGGTAGCCCCATGTCCCACTGAACCCCCAGCGCTCGAGCTGTGCTCCAAGGAGTTCGGCCTCATGGGCATTCTTCGAGCCTTGGGCCTGCTCGTCCTTCCACCATTGGGGGTGGACCTGTGCGATGCGGTGCGGCACCATTCCGGCGAACATGGCGTTGCGCGCATACTGGGTCGCTGTCGGAAGGAAACTCCAATGCATCCTTTCCGATTGCACCTGCCAACTGCCGGCCAAGGCCGGACCAAGGGCACGCCACTGGTCATACCTGAAATTGTCGATGAGCACGAACAGCGTCTTGCGTCCCTGCTCCAGCAGGGGTTTGACCGCCTGGGACATGACCCGCGGTGCGAGCAGGGGGTCCTCCTCATCATCACAACGGTCCAGATCCGAGATCCAGTCCCCGTAGTGGGAGGTCACATATTTGGCGAACTGCCGCCCGGCATCGACCCGCTGCATCCTCAACACCTCGGCCATGCCCTGGTCCCCGGATGCCGACAGCTCCAGGTCCCAATGGACCAGCCGTTTGTGGATGTCCTCCCAATCCTCCCGGCCCAAGCGGTCCATCAGCCGCATGCCGAGCTCGCGGAATTCGCGCTGGTAATCGCTCATCGCCTTTTCTCCCACCAGCCGCTTCTCATCGAGGATCTTCTTGAGGGAGAGGAGGATCTGGTTCGGGTTGAGCGGCTTGATCAGGTAATCGGCCATCTTGGAACCGATGGCCTCCTCCATGATGTGCTCCTCCTCGCTCTTCGTGATCATCACGCAGGGCAGGTGCGGACGGCGTTCCTTGATGCGCTTCAGCGTCTCCAATCCGGTGAGTCCCGGCATGTTCTCGTCGAGAAACACCACGTCCACAATGCGTTCATCCTCCAATGCCTCCAGCAGGGCCGCACCATCCGTAAAACCGGTGACTTCATATCCCTTGCCCTGCAGGAAGAGGATGTGCGGCTTCAACAGGTCGATCTCATCGTCGGCCCAGAGGATGTGGGGAGTGCGCGTCATGTGATTGCTTCAATGGCAAATGCTCGCAATTATTTTGTGCCAGCGGCGCCAATGCAAAGAAAGGTGCCAATTTTCGCCCATGGCTGCCCGACCCAAGCTGCTCAATGACCCTGTTTACGGGTTCATTCAACTCCGCCACGCCGACTTCACGGAAATCATGGATCATCCGTGGGTCCAGCGCCTTCGGAGGATCAGCCAGCTCGGGTTGAGCCACCTGGTCTATCCCGGAGCGGTGCACAACCGTTTCCATCACGCGGTGGGGGCCATGTTCCTCATGCAGGAGGCCCTCGATTCTCTGCGTGAGAAAGGCGTGGACATCACGGAGGAGGAGTATAGGGGAGCCTGTCTGGCCATCCTGCTGCACGATGTGGGGCACGGGCCCTTCAGCCATGCATTGGAACACTCCATCGTCAGCGGCGTCCACCACGAAGAGATGAGCACGCTCATCATGAACGAGCTCAACGACCAGTTCCACGGAAAGCTTGACGTGGCCATCGAGATCTTCAACGACCACCATCCCAAGGGCTTCCTGCACGACCTCGTCTCCAGCCAGCTCGACATGGACCGCATGGACTACCTGCGTCGGGACAGTTTCTTCACCGGTGTCAGTGAGGGGATGATCAGTTCCGAACGCATCATCCGGATGCTCAACGTGCACGAAGGCCGACTCGTGGTGGAGGAGAAGGGCATCTATTCAATCGAGAAGTTCATCATCTCGCGTCGGCTCATGTATTGGCAGGTCTACCTCCACAAGACGGTACTCGCTGCGGAGTGGATGATGATGCGCATCCTGGAGCGTGCCGGAGAACTTGCCCGAAGAGGAGAAGAGGTCTGGTCGACCCCCGCCCTCGCGCCTTTTCTCAGGGAAGACCTCGACCGTGCGCGTTTCATGGCCGATACCGAGGTGCTCGCCGCCTTCTGTGCCCTTGACGACAATGACGTCATCTGCTGCATCAAGGCTTGGCAGGACCATCCTGACCCCGTCCTCTCAAGGATGTGCACGGGGCTCATCGACCGGCGACTTTTCAAGATTGAACTGCGCAACGAACCCTTCGACCAGGACGACATCGCAGAGCGGCTCGACGCCGTTTCCAAGGCCTATGGCTTGACCTTGGAGGACGCCTCCTTCTTCGTCCTGCACGACAGGATTGACAACAGGGCCTACTCCACCGCATCCAACGGCATCACCATGTTGTACAAGGATGGAACGGTCCGCGATGTGGCAGCGGCTTCAGACCACCTCAACCTGAGTGCACTCAGCATGACGGTGGAGCGGTATTTCCTGGCCTATCCCAAGGAAATACCACTCCGTCCGCAAGGCCTCAAAGGGTGATCTCTTCCCCTTTCGAGTCGTAGATGTGATGCTCGAGCAGCTCCATCGAGGAATTGCTCTCCACATGGATCTTCATCCCGAAGGACTTCTTCCAGCTTTTGAGCTGGTTGTTCCAGAATCCCTTCGTGATGTACGCTTCGACCATGGGATGCAGCATCAGGGTCGTGCTGCCTATTCCCCGGTCGGCGGCGGCGCCGAGCGCGGCCTCGATGGCGTCCGTCACCAGGATGCTCGCCGTGACCTGGCCCGTTCCATTGCACGACGGGCATTGCTCCGCCGTCTTGATGTCGGTGACCGGGCGGACCCGCTGCCTTGTGATCTCAACGACGCCGAAGCGGCTTGGAGCAAGAACATTGTGCTTGGCCTTGTCCGGCTTCATCGCCTTCCTGAGCGCCTCCGTCAACTGGCGTCGGTTTGCGGTCTCACCCATGTCGATGAAGTCCACACAGATGATGCCGCCCATGTCGCGCAGACGCAAGAGACGGGCGATTTCGTCGGCACACTCGAGGTTGGTCGCAATGGCGTTTTCCTCCTGTGAGGTCGCACCTGCCTTGCGCCCGCCCGAGTTGACATCGATGACGTGCATGGCCTCGGTATGCTCCACGATGAGGTAGGCCCCGCTGCGCAGGTTGACCTGCCGGCCGAAACTGGCCTTGATCATCCGGTGCACCCCGCGGTCGTCGAACACGTCCTTTGCCTTGGACTCCTTGACAATGTCCACCTTGTCGGGTGCAATGCCCGCGAGGAATTCACGCACCTCATTGGCCACGTCAGGATCATTGACGAGGATCTGGGAAAAATCGGGGGTCAACAGGTCCCGCAGCAGGGAACTCGTCTTGTTGATTTCACCGAGGATGCGCTGACGGGGCTTGGCATTGCGCAGGTTCGCATGCAGCTCCTTCCAGCGGTTGCTCAATTCTTCGAGATCGGAATGCAGGTCTGCAGCCCCCTTTTCCTGGGCCACGGTCCTGACGATGATCCCGCAATTCTCCGGACGGATGCTCTGCAACAGCACGCGCAGGCGCTTTCGCTCGCTCTCCTTCTGGATGCGTTGGCTGATGCTGATCTTGTTTGAAAACGGGACCAGCACGAGGTACCTGCCTGCCAGGGTGACCTCGGTCGTCAACCGGGGACCCTTGGTGGAGATGGCCTCTTTCGCGACCTGCACGAGCACATTCTGGCTCGCGGAGACCACGTCTTTCATATTGCCCTTCTTGTCGATGTCCGCCTCCAACTTGAAGTTGGCGAGGTCAGCCGTGGATTGCGTTCCCTTGATGGAGCGCTGGGCATATTTCTTGAAACTTCGGTACTGAGGTCCCAAATCGAGATAATGGAGGAAGGCATCCTTTGGATGTCCAACGTCCACGAAACCCGCGTTGAGACTGGGCAGCACCTTCTTGACCCGGCCGAGGTAGATGTCCCCGACCGCATATTCCTGGTCGCCTTTGTCCTCGTGGAGTTCGACCAGATGGCCGTCCTCCAGCATGGCAATGCGCAACCCGGACTTGGTCTTGTTGATGACCAGTTCGATGTTCACGCG
>CAXQGL010000057.1:0-17182 GCA_964223495.1 Candidatus Nitrosopumilus sp.
TTGCCGGCATCCAGGGCTTCCAGGATGGGATGCCATCCGATGATCCGGTCATCAGTGCGCTTGGGGCGTCTGTTCATCTTCTGCGGATTTTGCCCCGTCTCCAACTGGAGACCATGGCTTCCCAAGGGCTGCGGAAACCAGGGTAGCGTTCGAGTTCAAGGACATTGAAGTCATCTCCTGCCGGTCGACGGGAAAACCGGAATATGAGGGCATTGATGTCTCCCTCCTCACCATAGATCCAGGTCTCGCCGTACCTGTCCCTCCGGGTGCGGTCCGGGTGTCCGAAGACCACCATCACCATGCCCCGGTCCGTGCGCCAGCCTTCCCGCAATCCGCTGAAGTGCACATTGGCCTCATGGACCCTGCCATAATAGGTGCGGATGAGGTTTCGCGCCTCTTCTGCACTGCCAGAGAATTGCATCCAGAAAGTGTCCAGGGCCTTTTTCAGGTCACGGGCTTCCCGCATGGTGCGGTATTCATCACGGGTGGCGATGTAGCGCGTAGCCCGGATCATTTCCTCCACATCGCGCATGACGGGGAAATGCGGACGTCGCGCCGGCAGGATGACCGCTCGGGGACGGCCATCATCCTGGGTGGACCAACGGTGGATGCCGGGTTCCGCAGACCATCGGAGCAGGCCCCATCCACGCCAATTTCCCGGAGGGAGCTGCACGCCCTGCCCTTCTGCCGGCAAGGGCACCATGGACATGCCGTATTCCGGGAATTCCAGTACCGCCGGTGTTCTGTCGAGGAAGGGCGCGCTGGGGAACGTGTCCACCGGAGGGAGAAAGGAATGTGCCCAGGACCTGGCGGTCTGGTCCGGTGGGATGAGCAGTCCCGCCTCGGTATCCGCGGACAGCTGCATGTCCCAGACGGGTTCACCTGTTGCGGTATTGAACGGCAGCGCACGAACGGGCGCATCAGGCAGCCAGGCATCCATCAGCAATGCTCCCGAAACCTGGGCGCCGCGATGCAGGTCCATGAGGGTGTGTGAAATCCGATATCTCCCGAGGGGCAGGGGAAAAGTGAACCGTGCCGTGAGCTCTTGGCGGTCGGGATCGGCTTCTCCCTGCCAACGGAAGTCAATCTGCGTGAATCGATCCACCAGATTCAAAGTGTCCCCCTCGGGCAACTCGGTCGGTTGGATCACGAGGGAGAGCTTCAGTGAATAGCGGAATGGCAGATCGCGGTTCTCCCTCAAATACAGGGGTTCGTGCGATGGCAATTGGATGAACACCGTAGCGGAGTCCGAACGGTGCCGGTGCCAAGCATAGGACGGATGGTGCGGAAGGTCTTCCCATTGATATGGACGCTGGGCATCCGTTCCCAGGGTGCTGGTGGATTGACACCCAACCAGCAGGAAGATGAACAGGACCACCGGGGCTGTCAGGAAACCGATGCGCAAACCTTGCATCAGGGATGCGGATGCAGCCGGTTCGGCCGCCATTGTCCTTCTGCCGGACCTTGGATGGAATTCAACGTCGCGCAACGCGGCAGCAAGTTGGGAAGACAAAACGTAACCCTGACGGATTTCGCACCGTATGGCTTTCCGTGTACTTCACGAACCCACATCCATCCATCATGAAGCACTTCAAATTCGGGGCCATCGCCCTTCTCTTCAGCATCGGGTTGAGCAGCTGCACGCTGTCCTACCAGTATTGTGACGCCTACAATGGTGTCGATTTCGAAAACAGCCGCCCCCAGGCGGTGGAATGTCCTACCGTGGAGTGATCCATGGCATCCCGCCGTTCAGGTGAAGGAGATGTCCACCACCTGATCGAGATCGGGATTCAGGGACAGGGCAACGGGACAGGCGAGGGCCTCCTCCCGCAGCCAGTTCCTGTCTTCCTCCGTACCGCCTGTCAATCTCACGGTGAGCTCGACCGAGACGCGTCCAATGCGTCTGGGGTTCGGGCTCATCTTCTTTTCGGCAATCGCTTCCATTCCGTGGATTTCCAGCCCGCGTTCGGCGGCCCGCAGACCGAGGATGGTCATCATGCAGCTCGCCAATCCGACCGCAACAAGGTCTGTGGGCGAGTAGGCCTCTCCGAGACCGCCGTTGTCGGTCGGGGCATCGGTCAGGAGAATTTGTCCATTCCCCTTGTGAACCGAGCGCGTTCTGAGGGGTTCAGGATAGGTAAGGTCATACTTCATCGTGCGCTAATTTCGTGTAGGGTCATGATCATCCGCAGATTACCCATTCGGCTTTCGACGGCCGCACTTCGGTGCGTCCTGGGTGCGGTGTGGCTCTGCCTTTCATCCATCGGTCTCCAGGCTCAGGGCACGGATGTGGCTCCGGAAGGAGAGGATGGCCCCAAAACCGTCTTCACACATCGGTTCGAGGCAGGCCTTTCCCTGCATACCCGGGGCATGGGCGGCATCCTGCAAAGGGGCAAATACCGTGGGGTCGGCAAGGTCAATACCTGGACCCTAGAGATGTTCAGCATGAAACATGCCAAGGAGGTGCGCAGTTTCAACCCCGTCTACGAGCAGGCGCGCAGCTATGTCTACGGCAAGGTCAATGCCCTCTACATGCTGAGACTGGGCTGGGGGAAGCGCACCGTGGCCACGCCCAAACTGCGCAACGGAGGCGTATCGGTCGGATGGCATTATTCCGTGGGAGGCGTGGTCGGATTCACCAAGCCGGTCTATCTCGAAATCGGATATCCCAACATCCCGTACACCTACCTGCTGACGGAACGCTACAACCCCGATGAGCACGGAACGGACGACATCTATGGCCGTGCGGGAGCCTTGAACGGCATACTCGAGTTGACCCCCCATCCCGGGGCGTTCTTCAAGGCTGCTGCTGACTTTGAATATGGGGGGCGTCGGGAGGACCTGCGGATGCTGTCGGTGGGGGCGCAGCTGGATGTTTTCCCGTCGAGGATCATCATCATGGCGCAGGAGTTCAATCAAAACGAGCGGTTTTACTTCACGCTCTTTGCCAACTGGACCTTCGGACGACAGAAATTCAAGACATGACGCAGGCAACGCCTCCATCTACAGGTCCCGAGGGTCAGCCCAAGCGTGCGACCAAGCCTCCTTGGCTCAAGGTCAAACTGCCCACGGGAGAAGCCTACCGCAAAGTGCGCGGTCTGGTGAGTGAACACAAGCTGCACACCATCTGCGAGAGCGGCAACTGCCCGAACATGGGTGAATGCTGGGGAGAGGGTACGGCCACCTTCATGATCCTCGGCAACGTGTGCACCCGCTCATGTGGTTTCTGCAACGTCTCGACGGGTCGGCCGGATGATGTGGATCCCTTCGAGCCTGGTCGCGTGGCCAACAGCGTGAAGCTCATGGGGGTCAAGCACGCCGTGATCACCTCAGTGGACCGCGATGACCTCGCTGACGGCGGGGCCGGGATCTGGGCCCAGACCGTAAGGGCGATTCGGCAACAGAGCCCGGGGACAACCCTGGAGACCCTGATACCCGATTTCGCAGGCAAATGGGAAAACCTGCAGCAGGTGATCAACGTGGCACCTGAAGTGGTGTCCCACAATCTGGAGACTGTGCGCCGGCTGACGAAGCAAGTGCGCATTCAGGCCAAATACGACCGCAGCCTGGAAGTGCTGATGCGATTGCGGAAGGCAGGGATCCGCACCAAGAGCGGTGTGATGCTCGGATTGGGCGAGAGCGTGCAGGAAGTCCGCGAGACCATGGAGGACCTGCGATCGGTGGATTGCCAGGTGCTCACGCTGGGCCAATATCTGCAGCCGACGCCGAAGCATCTTCCGGTGGCTGAATTCGTGCATCCCGATGTCTTCGCAATGTTGCGGGAGGAAGGACTGGCCATGGGGTTCATGTATGTCGAAAGCGGCCCACTCGTGCGTTCGAGCTATCACGCCGAGAAGCACGTCATCTGAGGGCGCCACAGGCGATTTCATGCCCTTTGCTCGGGCGCAGACGCCCGGTCGTCGAACCCATGCGGCCCAGCTGGTGTTCATGCACTAAATTCCGCCTTCCTACGAGGCAACCAAACCACAATGAAGAATACCGTCTTCCTGTCCGCCATCGCCTGCAGCCTGTGCGCGTTGGCATTCCTCAAGAACAATACTGCCGTCCGGGCCGATTACGCCCCCCGTGCAGCCGAAGTGACGGCCGCCACGGCGGATGCCACCGGCATGGAGCAGGTGCTGCTGGCCCTGCGCGCCGACATCGAGACCGGCGAGATGAACCACGAAGGCCTCCGCCAACTCGGAGAGCGGACCCGGCAAATCGCCGCCGTGCAGTCTGCCAACCGCAGCTCGGCGGGCCACTATTGGAATGCCATGGGCCCCGACAACGTGGGTGGCCGCACACGCTGCATCCTCGCTGTCAATGAGCTTCACCTTTTCACGGGAGGTGTCAGCGGGGGACTGTGGCGTTCATGGAACAAAGGAGACAATTGGGAGCGCGTGTCGAGTTTCCCGGCCGCCATGGTGGGCTCGATCGCCATGGCAGGCAACGGCGACCTCTACGTGGGAACCGGCACCCAGTTTGATGGCGTGAGTGGTGTGGGTGGTTCTGGTTTCCGGGGCGACGGCATTTACCGCTCGACGGACATGGGTGCGTCATGGACCCGGGTTGACGGCACGGATCCCGGCCTGTTCAATGGAGGCGATTGGAGCGCCACCGATGCGCTCGTGGCCGACCCCAATGTCGCGTCCCGCGTCTGGTACGGTGGAATTCAGGGTGTAGGCTACATCGAGAATGGAGTAGTGACCGAAAACGTGCTCGACGGCATCACCGGAACCGTGGCCATACAGGACATCGAAATCGCGGAGGATGGCAGCTACATGCTGCTCAGCGGTTCGAATGGCCGTGTATACCGCAGTGCGGACTTCACTTCCGTCACCACGGTCTCCGGAAGCCCGAACGATCCGGTGATCCAACAGGGTTTCGGCCGCTGCCGAGTGGCCATCAGCCCGGATGACGCACAACAGGCCTATGCGCTGCTGGCCACTTCCGGCAGCCAGTTCGGCGGCGTCTACCACAGCGGGGATGGCGGCATCACCTGGGATGAAATCTGGCCTGCGGGCGTCGAAGGCTATGACATCTGCCCGACGAACAACCAAGCGCGCTATGACCTCGCACTCGGTGTGAAGAAGGGCGATCCAGGACAGGCCTACGTTGGTGGACAGGCGCTTTGGCGCTGTGGCCCATCCTATCAGGCCGAGCAGGCTGCTTCGATGGGAGGTGGCGCAGCCAGTCCCTTTTACGTCCACGCCGACGTTCATGAAATCATTTTCACCCCGGGTGGCAACATGTTCATCGCAGGTGATGGCGGCATTTTCCGAAGTGAGGACGGAGGCAACACCTACACGGCCTGCAACCGCGGACTCCAGCTGACCCAGTTCTACGGCATCGCATATGGTCCGACCAGTGAGGCGATGGGCGGGTCCCAGGACAACGGTACATCACTGATTCCGGGCAACGGCTCATTCTTCAATGACCTCGATGCTGCGGATGTCTTCGGAGGCGACGGTTTCGACTGCGCCATGTCCCAGGCCACCGGTCTTCAGGAAGGCATCCCCTTCTTCGCCACTTCCCAGAACGGCAACCTCGGCCGCGGATTCTACGTTACGGGCGCCCCCTTCACGCAGGCGGGTTCCTTCTATGACAACTGCCTCGTCGACCTGTTGGACGACGATGGGGATCTCGGTGGATTCTACACCTGCATGAACCTCTACGAGGATTTCTACGACGAGAACAGCGGCATGACCGTTCCGCTCGTCAATCCCTTCGACCAGACCATCAATGACAGCACCTTCACGATGGAGACGGCCAATCTGAACCGTGCCTTCGAATACACGCTGGAGGAGCCCCTCCGTTACTGGGACGTCCTGATCCGTCCGGAAATCGTGTCGGAGACCGGTCCTGTGGAGAACACGGAATACCCCTGGTTGGACAACCAGGACCTCACCGTGATCTACGACTGTGACGATGTCGAAGTCATCGAGGACGGAGATACGTCCATCGTGACCATCTGTGATACGACATGGACATACGCGGCCGATACCCTGTACGATGTTCACGAGGTGCGAGAGGTACAGGACCCCTACGTAACCATGACTGTGATTGGTTTCAATGGAGGAAATGGCGTTTGGATGACGCGCAACGGTCTCAACTTCAATGCGCAGCCACGCTGGTTCTTCCTCGGCAATGCGCCTGCGGGCTCCGGCACCAAGTCCATTGAGTTCGCGGTGGGTGATCACCCTGAGGCCGGCAACCACATCTTTGTTTCGGGATGGGATTCCAAGCTCTACCGCTTCAGTGGCCTGAACAACGTCTGGGACCACGATGGCACTTGTGATGTGCCCGACGGGGTGACCCGCACGCAGATCATGGCCACGGGGGCCGTAGTGACCGGCGTTGCGGTGGATCCAAATGATCCCAACCACGTGGTGGCCACGGTGGGCGGATACGGAAGCGTTTCCGGAGGAAAGGTGCAGGAGACCTTCAACGCGCTTGACGAAAGCCCCGATTGGAACAGCATCTGGTTTGCGAGCAACAATGACCTGAGCAAGATGCCGGTTTACGATGCCATCATCGATCAGGGAGACCCCACGGGCAACACCATTCTCGTAGGTACGGAGCACGGAATCTGGCAGACCATCGATGGCGGTGAGAACTGGACGGTCGAGAACCTCGGCATGGTGTCCACGGCCGATGGCGTGGCGAGCCCGGTATTCTCCATGGAACAGCAATGGCACATGCCGATGGAATGGTCTGAAGTGACCAACAACGGTGCCATCTACGCCGGCACCCATGGACGTGGCATTTTCCGAAGCGACACCTACCTCGGCACCGATGACACGCCATTCGCGGAGGCCGTGTCCCAGCGCAACCTGCTGGTCTTCCCGAATCCTGCGGAAGGCGAGGCCGTCACGGTCAGGCTGGGCGAGGGATGGTCCCAACCCACCTTGCGCCTGTACGACATGAATGGCCGTCCGGTGAGGACAGTATCGCCCCAACGCACGGTTGGAGGCCAGGTGGAAGTGTCCGTGGGCGATCTCGCTCCGGGGCTCTACATCATCACAGCTGAGGAAGGCCAGCACATCGAGAGTGCCCGCGTGATCGTCCGTTGATCCTTCCGTTTTGAAATCCTTCGGCACCGCCGCGGTCCTTCGGGATGGCGGCGGTGTTGTTTTGCGACCCTTTCAGCGCCAATGCAGCAGCCGGGCCCCGTCATCGTCCACGGTCACATAGGTCCGGTGATGGAGCCAATCCCCCGTATTGAGATACCGCGCCTTCCGGGTTCCATCATGGCTCGTGACCTCAAGGTCCAATGGCAGGTGCCGGTGGCCGAAGATGAAGCCATCAAATGCCTCCTGGTCCAGCACCTGGCGGCAGTGGTGATGCAGCCATTCACCGTCCGGACCATCATATTGGGCCGCGGCTTCGGCACCTGAGGCGCGGCTGTTCCGGCTCAGCCGGGACCCAAGCGCGAAAGCCGCATTCGGGTGAAGGCGGGCAAAGGCCCATCGGGCCATTGGATTTCGAAAAAGCTTCTTGAGCACCTTGTACCTGCGGTCACCCGGCCCAAGACCATCCCCATGGCCGACGAGATAGCGTTGCCCGGCCACGGTGACATCAACCGGGTCGGCATGTACATGGACCCCGAGTTCGTCGGCGAGATAGCCCCGCGTCCACATGTCGTGGTTGCCGAGGTGCCAATGGACTTCGAGTCCTCCATCCACAAGATCCGCAATCCTGCCCAGCAGCCGCACGGAGCCTTTCGGCACCACATGGCGCCATTCGAACCAGAAGTCAATCAGGTCTCCGACGAGATGCAGGCCCTCACCCTGACTGCCCACGGCGTCGAGCCAGCCCAGAAAGGCGCGTTCGCGCTCGCGGGAGGCGCTGGCGTCCGGGGCGCCGAGGTGCAGGTCCGATGCGAAATGGAGGGCCAAGGTGGGGGGCTCTGGTGTGGAGAATCAGAGCAACTGTTCGAGTTCCGACTCCAGTTGCGTTCCCCTGAGATGGGTCGCCACCACGGTCCCATCCCGGTCAATCAGGATGGCGTGCGGGATGCTGCTGATGCCGTAGCGCTCGGCCGCCGAACTGTTCCAGCCGCGCAGGTCGCTCACGTGGTTGGGCCAGATGAGGCCGTCCTGTTGGATGGCACGGTCCCACTTGGTGGCGTCCTTGTCGAGGGATATGCTGAAAACCTCGAATCCGCGGTCCTTGAAATCCTTCCAAGCGCGCACCACGTTGGGGTTTTCCCGGCGACAGGGACCGCACCAACTCGCCCAGAAGTCCACCAGGACCACCTTGCCCTTGAGGTCCGAGATGGACCGCTCCTTTCCAGAAGGATCCGTCAAGGTGATGTCGGGCATGGCCATGCCCGGCTTGATGAGGTCATTGCGGCGGGAAGTCTGGCGTGGCTTGGCTTGGGTGCTGACCCGTTGGGATAGGTTGCGGTGGGCCTTGCTGTGTCCCATCAGGGTGCGGGTGCTGTCAATCACCTGTTGGGCGAGGACCCGGTCTGCGGACAGGTCGAGGTGCTCGAGCGCCATCAGTCCGATGGGGTCGTTCTTGTGCGCCCGAACAGTCTGTCGGACATAATTGGTCAGTTGTTCGCGCAGGGCGTCGTAATCCTTCTTTGCCTCGATCTGCTCCTGGACCGAAGCCCCGGTGGAGCCACCGGCCGTCTTCTTCAGGATGGCAAGCGAGTCATTCTTCGACATGACATCGCGGAGGAAATCCGTGAATCCCGAAGTCCATTGGTCGCCTGAGATGCTGAGGTCGGTGATGATGCCCGCATTTTCAGGCAGGGTGCCTTCCACCTGCAGGCTGGACAGGGAGTCGGCAATGACGAAGAAATGGCTCTTGTCCACGGAGACCCTGTAGATGTCCAATGCCAGGCCTTGCAGGGATTCCTGGGCTATGGCGAAAGCGCCTGTGGCGTCGGCCTGCACGGTGTCGAGGTCCACGAATCCCCGGGAGCCTACGCCGGCGAGTTTGACGGTGGCGTTTTCAGCGCCTTCGAGGTGTCCGGAAATTCCTCCGTTTCCCGGACCTCCGCAACCGATGATGGCGACGGTGAGCAAGGGGGCTATGAGGAACAGTGGTTTCCGCAGGGAGGGGTTACACGATGGGCGCATGGTTCAAATATCCGGGTCAGCGGTGGAAGCATCAACCCGTTTGGAGATGGAAGTCAACAGCTCCCGCAGGGCATCTTCATCCCACCATTTCACCTGCATCCCCAGCACCAGCACCGGGACATCGAGGGCCATCTTCAGGGCATGGATGCGGGAGGTGTCTTTCTCGGTGGTGATGATCGCTTCGGCGATGTCGGGGCCTTTCGTTGCGGCGGCGGCCCACTCCCGGGCCTCCTCCGGTGTGAAGGGATGGTGGTCGGGATAGGCGAAATGGCGGACCACTTGACAATTCCGGGAGAGGGCGACTTCGAATTGGGTCGGGTGCGCGATGGCGGAAACGGCGATGCACTTCCGTGGCCAGGCCGCATAGCGCTTGGTGTGCATGTTGCGCAGGCCTTCGACTGTGATGCCTGTGTGCAGTAGGAGCTGGTCGGGATTCAGCTGCAGGCGATGGCGCCACAAGCGCAGGTCACCCCTCGTCAGGACGTCCCGGCATCGGCTGATGATGATGGCGTCGGCTGCGGACAGCCGTTCGGTCATATCCCGCAAGCGCCCCCTCGGAAGGAAGTGGTCCCGGTCCACAGGCTGGGTGGCATCGACCAACACGATGGAATAGGAGGCCTTGAGCCGTCGGTGCTGGAATCCATCGTCGAGGATCACGGCGTCCGCCGCACCCGTCTTTCGAATGGCCTTGATGCCGGCCCTGCGGTCTTCGCAGACGGCGACGTGGACCTGTGGAAAGCGGCGCGCCAGTTCGAGCGGTTCATCGCCGAATTCCTCCGGGGTGCCGTCGCGTTGGACTGTGCGGTACCCCTTGCTCTTGCGGCCATATCCCCGGGACAGGATGGCCCATCTGCGGTCGGGTTCGGCTGCCTGCAGGGCTTGCAGCAGGGACTTGACATGCGGGGTCTTCCCGGTGCCGCCCACGGTAATGTTGCCCAGCACGACAGAGGGCAGGGCACCTTCCTTGGATCCCCTCAGTCCGAGATCATAGGCGAGGTGGCGCAGCCTTACGACCGTTTTGAATATCGCTGCAGCCGGGCCCCACCACCAACGATCGCGCAGGACAGGAACCCCATTTCGGGCCTGAATCTGATTGTCAAGGGATGTGCGCGACATGGCCATCGTTGGCGAAATTGCCACATTGCATTGGATTGCCCCGTGTGGAAGTCCCGAAATTCGCCCCATGCCCCGCATTCAGCACATCATCGATATCCTGGAACAACTCGCTCCACCCGCATTGCAGGAGGATTATGACAACAGCGGCCTCCTCGTGGGCGCTCCCGGTGGTGAGGTGGAAAAGGTCCTCGTCTCGCTGGATGTGACCGAGGAAGTCGTGCAAGAGGCCAAGGCCAAGGGGGCGGGCATGATCGTGTCCCACCACCCCTTGATTTTCCGACCGCTCAAGCGCATTACCGGTCGGAACCAGGTCGAACGCACGGTGATGGCGGCGCTCAAGGCCGACATCGCACTGTATGCCATCCACACCAACCTCGACAATGTGGCCCACGGCGTCAATGCCATGATGTGCCGCAAATTGGGTCTGGAGGGAATGCAGGTGCTGCGTCCTGCCGGAGGAACACTCGCCAAGGTGGTCACCTTCGCTCCGGTGGACCACGCCGATGCGGTGAGGCAGGCGATGTTCGATGCCGGAGGAGGCCGAATCGGGGATTATGACGAGTGCAGTTTCAATCACGGAGGAGAAGGCACCTTCCGGGCAGGAGAAGGGGCAAATCCATTCGTGGGAAAGCACGGTCAGCGTCATGCGGAGGCCGAGACACGGATCGAGATGGTGGTCGAACGCTGGAATGTCCGCAGGGTCTTGTCCGCCATGCACAAGGCCCATCCCTATGAGGAGGTCGCCCACGATGTCATGCTGCTTGACAACGTGCATCCGACGGCCGGGAGTGGTGGAATCGGGTCCTTTCCCGAGCCCATGACATGGGAACTGTTCGTGGAGCGGGTCAAGGCTGCATTCGGAGCACCCGTGGTCCGGCATACGGTTCCTCCGAAAGGCACCATCAGCAAGGTGGCCTTGTGCGGAGGGACCGGGAGTTTCCTGCTTTCGGATGCCCTTCGTGCAGGGGCCGATGTGTTCCTTTCGTCCGACTTCAAATACCACGAGTTCTTTGGAACTGAAGGCCGGATCACCATCGCGGATATCGGCCATGCGGAAGCGGAGGGCGGCATATCTCAATGGCTTGTGGAACAATTGGCTGACCTCAAGCATGGATTCCCTAATTTCGCAGTCCTTTTGTCGGAAGTCCGCACCAACCCTATTCACGTATCCTGATGGCCAAGAAGACCAAAGCCACGAGCGCAGAAGAGAAGCTCCGCGCCCTGTATGACCTTCAGCTCATCGACAGCCGAATCGACCGCCTTCGTGTCGTCCGCGGTGAACTCCCGCTCGAGGTCGAGGACCTTGAGGACGAAATCGCCGGTCTGGAATCGCGCCTCGAGCGCCTCAAGGCCGAGGCTGACGGCATCAACGACCGCATCAAGGAGCGCAAGGAGTCCATCATCGACTCCGGCGCCATGATCAAGCGTTTCGAGGAGCAGCAGAACAGTGTGCGGAACAACCGCGAGTTCGAGTCCCTGAACAAGGAGATTGAATACCAGTCCCTCGAAATCCAGCTCTCCGAGAAGCGCATCCGTGAGGCGGAAGCCCAACTCGAGCAGAAGGGCGAGATCATCACGGAGGTACAGGCCAAATTCGACGTGCGCGCCGAAGACCTCAAGACCAAGCGGGCCGAGCTCGATGAGATTATCGCCGAGACCCGTGCTGAAGAGGAGATCCTCAACGACATGAGTGGGGAGATGGCCGAGAAAATCGATGACCGCCTGCTGCAGGCCTATCTGCGGATTCGCGGTGGTGCCAAGAACGGCATGGCTGTCGTGCCGATCGAGCGCGACGCCAGTGCGGGCAGCTACATCAAGATTCCACCGCAGCGCATCCTCGACGTGAGTGCCCGGAAGCGGATCATCGTGGACGAACACAGCGGCCGGATCCTGGTGGACCAGGAACTTGCCGTCGAAGAAGCCGAGAAGATGGACAAGGCGGTGCAGAAGAAGCTGTCGAAGTCCAAGGCGAAGGCCTGATTCCGGACCCTACGTTGCACGGTTTCGCCCCAAAGGGGCACTCGCGCTGTTCAGTACCGCGCTCCGATGCTCAGCATGAGCAGGCCCAATCCCGTGCGGCCCGTAGCCACTTCAGGACCGAGTCCGTAAAGCCGTCGGGCATCCTCGGATGAGGTGTGCCGATAGGTGGCTCCAGCGTACCAGCGGTCGTTGCGGTATTCACCGCCGAAGGACCAATGCAGGGCCTCCGCACTGTCCTCGAGCAGACTGCCATCCACCACGCCGTTGTTGTCCTCCAGGGGGTCGGCGGCAGCCGTACGGTATCCACCGCCCAGTCTGAATCGCCAAGTGTCGTCGATCCGGAATTCAAGCCCGCCCCGGAATTGCTGCTCCACGAGCAGCGTCGTGTCGATCCGCTGTTGAATGGCCGCCACATCCGATTCGAGGAAGTCATTCGATGTGAACTCGGCATCGGCATAGTCCGAGCGGCCGTAGTCCAGACTCAGAACGGCGACCTTGCCCATGGTCCAGCTCATGCCGAGCTGGTGACGGCGCGGTGTGCGGATGCGATACTGGACAAAGCTGGAGGGGCTGGCCGCCTCGAAGGAACCGGATCCGGAGAACCGGGCCGAGGCATCCACCTGATAGAAGTCATCGATGCTCAGGACCGTTCCGCTCCGGTAGCTCCATCCAATCCGTACCGGGCTCGATGCGGGCTGCAGAATCAGTCCGCAGGACCAATAGGCGCCCGAGCCCGAGATTTCCAGGCGGTCGTTGAGGGTCAGCTGCTCCATGGTGGATGGGCCGAGGATCTTGGACTCCGAATACACATCGACCCGCTCCATTTCCGTGGAGACGATGCCGATGCTGAGCCCCATGTGCAACTGCTCTTTGTATGAGGTGCCGAAGGCAATGGTCGTCTCGCCCATCCGTCCTGTGCGGTCCCTGCGGAGCGATTGCCTCACCCGGTCGCTTGAGAATGCCGGAGCATATTGGTCGGTCGCACCTGAGAGGGTGTCGATCATGTAGGTGTACCACGCGAGTTCCGCATCAAAGGGGTAGTAGTACCAAAGGCTGTCGAAGCTGGTGCCCTGCGCCTGGAGGGCGAACTGCTCGGTGATGCTGCTGGCCTCGGCCTCACCACTCCATTCGGCCCGCTGATGCAGGTCTTTGAGTGGCGTATATCCGATGGCGAAGGTGCCTCGCTTGAAATCGGGATCGCGGAGGGGCATGGTCAGTGCAGCCCCGAGCTGACCTACGATGAGGTGGGGCTCTGCGGCGACCGAGCGGTTGCCGAGGTAATCGGTCCTCGCCCCCCCGGCACCGACACCCAGACTGAAGGCGAGGTCACTCGACCTGTACATGCCCAGTCCTGCCGGATTGGACCATATCGCACCAAGGTCTGCGCCCAAGCCTGTCATGGCGCCCCCCATTCCCATGGATCGTGCCGACCCGAGCGGGTCCTGTCGGCTGTATCGCATCACATCCGCCAATCCCTGGGCTGCGACTGATTGGGTACAGGCCAAGGCGAGCATGAGGAGTCCTCTGCTGAAATTCTGCATCATATCGTAAGAAATTCAGGGTTCAGCCTCCACGGCCGGGACGGCCTCCACTGCTGCGGGTGCCACCGGACCGGTTGCCGCCCGATCTCGGGCTGCTCGGTGCATTGAAAGAAGGACGCGGGGCAGGTGCCGAGAAATCATCGCGTCCGCGGGAGGGCGAAGGCGTGATGTCCTGGCTCGGTCGGGAGTTGGACCCACGGTTGAATCGCGAGTTGCCTGATGAATTCCGGTTTGGGCGCGTATCGATGACGTCACGCTGGGGTTCCTGGCGGTCGGGCGTATAGGCGGGAAGCCGGCGTCCGGTATCCTCGCGCTTGCCTTCCGTATATCCGCGGGTGGCCCGGCGGTTTCCGGCAGGTTCGACATCCGGGACGGGAGCCCCGCCATCCGATCCACCGGCCTGGCTGCCATTTCCGATGATGCCCATACCGGTAAACTGACCCAGGTTGGGCCTCGGCTGGGGAGGTGTGAAAGTGCTTACTCCGCCATTGGCCCCATCTCCCGTGCCGCAGAATCCGCCCCAAGGGTTGTTGAAGCCACCCATGTTGCCGAAGTAAGGGTTGTAGCCATATCCGTAGCCTCCCATGTAGCCATACCCCGGGGTTCCCCAGAAGCTTCCTCCCCAGGGGTCGTAGCCCCAATTGCCGCCTCCGAAGTTTCCGAATCCGAAGGGATTGCCGAATCCGCCGATCGGGTTGCCCCACGCGTCATAGCCCGGCATGAAGGCCATGTTGTTGTAGCCATAGGTGTTGCCGAATGGGCTGTAGGGATTGTACCCACCGTATCCGAATCCGGAGGAGGCGAACGGACTGTAGCCGAATCCCTGGGTCCATCCCGGCGTATATCGGTTCCACAGACGGCTCTGTGTACTCCTCCGGTCACCGAGGTAGGCCGCGTAGGGATCGTCGTATTCACTGTCCCCGAATTCGCCGTACTGGTCGGCCCACTGCTCGGCGCGGGCCTGTTCGATGGCATCATCCCCGATGTGGGACTCCCCACCAGCCAGATAGAATTCATCCGTTTCCGTGTAGCGTTCACCCATCAGTTCCAGACCATTGGAACAGGAGGTGAGCCAGAGCGGCAGGGCGAGTAGGAGGGGGAAATATGCTTTCATCGACAGTTGGAAATTACGGTGAATGTCCGGAGTTACAAGATGTTGAGGTCACGGGATGAGCACCGGAGGTGGCTTATTTTCGCGCCTCGACGCTCAGTAAGAAGCAAACACCGTACCAAACACGACGACATGGCGAAGCTGACCCCCCGCGAGCAGGATTATTCCAAGTGGTACAACGAAATCGTGGTCGAGGCCGACCTCGCCCAGCACAGCGACGTCAAAGGCTGCATGGTCATCAAGCCATACGGTTTCGCCATCTGGGAGCGGATGAAGGATGTGCTCGACGGCATGTTCAAGGACACCGGCCACGTCAACGCCTACTTCCCGCTCTTCATCCCGAAGAGCTACCTGAGCAAGGAGGCCGCCCACGTGGAGGGCTTCGCCAAGGAGTGCGCCGTGGTGACCCACTACCGCCTCAAGAACGACCCCGACGGCCAGGGCGTGGTCGTGGACCCGGACGCCAAGCTGGAGGAGGAGCTCATCGTCCGGCCGACCTCGGAGACCATCATCTGGAAGACCTACAAAAATTGGATCCAGAGCTACCGCGACCTGCCGCTGCTGGTGAACCAGTGGGCCAACGTGGTGCGCTGGGAGATGCGCACGCGCCTGTTCCTCCGCACCGCCGAGTTCCTCTGGCAGGAGGGCCATACCGCCCACGCCACCAAGGATGAGGCCATCGCCGAAGCGGAGAAGATGCTCCATGTCTACGCCGACTTCGCCGAGGGATGGATGGCCATGCCGGTGGTCCGGGGCGTCAAGACCGAGAGCGAACGCTTCGCCGGTGCGGACGACACCTTCTGCATCGAGGCCATGATGCAGGATGGCAAGGCCCTGCAGGCTGGCACGAGTCACTTCCTCGGACAGAACTTCGCCAAGGCGTTCGATGTGACCTACGCCACCAAGGACGGCGGACAGGAGCACGTCTGGGCCTCCAGCTGGGGCGTCTCGACCCGATTGATGGGGGCCCTGATCATGACCCACAGCGACGACAAGGGCCTCGTGGTGCCGCCGAAGCTCGCCCCGATCGAGGCGGTCATCGTGCCCATACAGAAGGGCGGTGAGCCCAATGAGGTGGTCAACACGGCCTGCGCCAAACTTCATGACGACCTCAAGGCCGCCGGTCTGCGCGTCAAGCTCGATGACGACGACACCAAGCGCTCGGGCTGGAAGTTTGCGGAATACGAGCTCAAGGGCGTCCCGGTGCGCTTGGCCATCGGGCCCCGCGATGCCGAGAACGGCACCGTGGAAGTGGCCCGCCGCGACACCGGCGAGAAGGCTTTCATCCCGGCCGGCGAGATCATCGCCCACGTCCAGCAGTTGCGCGAGGAGATCCAGGTCGGACTGCTGGAGCGCGCCCGCGACAGGATGGAGAAGGGCACCCGCGAGGTCAACACCTGGGACGAATTCACCGCCGGCTTAGAGGAGGGCGGCTTCCTGAGCGCCCATTGGGACGGTACCGCCGAGACCGAGGACCTGATCAAGAAGGAAACCAAGGCGACCATCCGTTGCATCCCGCTGAACGGCGACACCACACCCGGCACCTGCATCCGCACCGGCAACCCCAGCGCCCGCCGCGTCCTCTTCGCCCGCGCCTATTGACCCCCTCCAAACGAATCCAAATGGACACGAATACTCCCATCGGACTCGATGCCCAGGCCGCGGCCCAGCTTTCGGCCGGCCTCAATGACTTGCTCGCCGACCTCACCGTCTTCTACATGAACACGCGCGGCTTCCACTGGAACATCCGCGGCAAGGAGTTCTTCGAGCTCCACGCCAAGTTCGAGGAGCTCTACAGCGACCTCCAGCTCAAGATTGACGAGGTCGCCGAACGCGTCCTGACCCTCGGCGGCCAGCCCGTCCACACGCATGAGGAATACCTCGCCGTGAGCAAGGTTCCCGTCGTCAAGGATGTGACCGACGGGGTCGAAGCGCTCAAGCATTGCGTCGCTTCCTTCAGCGTCATCCTGCTCCGAGAGCGGGCCCTGCTTCACCTCAGCGGGGAGGCCGGTGACGAGGGCACCAACGCCCTCATGAGCGACTACATCCGCGAGCAGGAAAAGCTGGTCTGGATGTACCGCGCCTACCTCGGCTGACCCACTTCTCGCATGGCCTTGTCGGATTCATTCCGGACACTATCTTTGCGCACCCTTTTGGCCCGTTCGTCTAGGGGTTAGGACGCCAGGTTTTCATCCTGGTAGCAGGGGTTCGAATCCCCTACGGGCTACTTCAAAACAAACCCGCTTCCCACACGGAGCGGGTTTTTTCATGCCTAGTTTCATCGCATGAGCCGCCTCCTCTTTCTGACTGCCCTGTGCATGGCAGGATGCCAAGCCTCGAAT